>NZ_MOMC01000015.1 GCF_001983105.1 Pseudofrankia asymbiotica
CTCGCCGACTTCGCGATCGTCCAGTCCTACCTGTCCACCGCCAGCAAATGGGGCCTCGACACCCTCGACGCCCTCACCCGGCTCTTCACCACCGGCCCCTGGCTACCACCAGCGGCACAACCCGTCTGATGACCAGCACAATCAGCTACGACGCCAGCTGAACAGCTACGGGCGATCAGCTCCCAGCGGGCGTCGGACAGGTCACTGGGGTAGGGCTTGCGGGGGCTGCTCATGTCAGATGCTCCTACCTGCCCGGTGGGCCCTCAACCGCAGGAGCGGACACCGGTCTCCCGGCCGGGAGGGAGTTTCCGGGCCATCGCCGAACCAGACGGGCACCGAGCCGCATATCCACGCTCGATGGATGCTGTGATCGCAGTTTCGGGACGCACAGACATGCCCCTACAGGGCGAAAGGCACAAAAGTCGTCGGCATCAAAGGTGACTTATCGTCACCAAGACTACGTAAACATCCAGTCAGGGGTCGTTCTGCGCAGGTATGGGCTGTCGTGTTCCCAGCCCGCTTCGTCTTCGTCGCCGGCCTGTGCCGGGAACGTGGGCAGGTCCACCGGTCGACCGCTGGATGGGTGCTCGACGAGGGGAGCGAAGTCGTTGATGACCTCGCGGACGTCGGGATCGTCAACGTCGGCGGCCCAGGTCAGCAGCAGGCCCAGCAGCGTCGGCTGGTCGAGATCGGCGAGCAGCTGCGCTCCATACCGATAGCTCGCCCAGTCAGGCTGCGCCGCGCTCTTGAACTGGTGGGACAGCGCGGGCCATAACGCCACTGTCAGCCAGCCCGGGTCGACCCGGCGCGGACCGCGAGGACGAGATCCAGGTTGACGGGCGTCTCGGTCCCGGTCTGGAACACCTGCTCCACCAGCGCCATTGTCAGCTCGACCGGCGCCTCCACCAGTGCCCGCAGCGCGGTCCGTCGCCCCCGGGCGTCCGCCAGCGCATCACRGAGCTGCTCCGAAGCGCCTGCCGCGAACATCCGCATCCGTACGGTGATGTAACGGGACTCGGCCTCGACCAGTTCCTCCCACAGCTCCACATACCGATCATGCCTCGGCACCCACCAACCCAACAGCGACAGTCCTTGTTCCTAGGCCGGMCGCGACCGGATCCTCGACAGGAACAGCACGGATGGATCCCACCGAATCCGTCCGCTAGCATCGCCGTACTCAATCCGACATGCCCTATATTGGGCTGGTTGGCTGGTTCCGGCGGGGGGAGCGCAGACGGCTGTGACCGTTGGTTCGGCGCCAGACGGCACCGTGCCTTCCGGCCCGGGAACGGGCCTCCCAGCCGATCATCTGGACGCCGCGCCGCCAGTCCCTGAACCCGGGCTGGCGGGCGAGCACGACCATCGGACCGGCTCCGCTCCCTCGGGGATCGCCGTCGCCGCGCCACCAGAGGACGACGTCGCCCGCTCTGCGGGCCTCGCCTCCGCCAACGTCAGCCCCTCCGCGGGCCTCGCCGCGGCCCTTTCCGGCCTGGTCGCCCCGGCGGCTCCCGCCGGCGGCCCCGCCGTCTCTCCGGAAGCCGCTTTCTGGCCCCCTCCCAGCGGCGCGCCCTACGGTTCCCCGGCCGCCGCCGTATCCTGGTCCGTCCCGAGCGGCCCGACGGGCGCTATGCCGTGGGCTGTTCCGAGCGGCCCGACGGGCGCTATGCCGTGGGCTGTTCCGAGCGGCCCGACGGGCGCTATGCCGTGGGCTGTTCCGAGCGGCCCGACGGGCGCTATGCCGTGGGCTGTTCCGAGCGGCCCGACGGGCCCCAGCCCCGCGCCGGTGCCTGTGGCCGGCGCCGGGCCGTGGGGCGGCCCGGCGCCGGCCGGCTACAGGCCCGTTGGGGGCGGGGTCGGACGGAGGCGCCGCCGGACCTGGCTGATCCCGGCGGTCCTCGCCACCGTCGTGGTCCTCGTGGCCGCCGGGACGACGGCGTTCATCGTCGGCGACTCGGAGGACTCGTCGGCCGGCCCGCCCGCCGACGCGGCTGGAACCGCCCCCACCGCGCTGCCCGTCTTCCCGTCGCCTACCGGCCTCCGACCGCCCGTCTCCGGGCCCTCCTATGCCGGTGAGGCCGTCGAGATCCTGGACTTCGCGCCCGAGAACCTGGCGGTGAGCAGGGACGGGACGCTGTATGTGTCCAGTAACGATGCCACCGGGGCCACGATCTACGAGATCGGTCGGGACGGCGAAGTCGTCAACCTCGACGTCGGCTATCCGCGCTACGGCGGCCGTCCGGTCATCGGGCAGGTCGACTTCGCCTACACCGGTAACCCTGACTACCCCGAGCTCTACTACCCCGACAGCCACGAGTACCGCATCAATCAAATCGTCTCCAGCGGCGTCGCCACAGTGGCCGGGACCGGTGCCAAGGGATTTTCCGGTGACGGCGGCCCCGCCACCGAGGCGCAGATCGGCTCGGTCGAGGACCTCGCGGTGCTCGCCGATGGCACGATCTACCTCGCGGACTACGAGAACGAGCGCATCCGCAAGGTGACGCCCGACGGCGTCATCTCCACGGTGATCCACGTGCCCGGCGGCGGCCTGAGCACCGTCGAGGTCGGTCCTGACGGCGCCGTCTACTTCACCGATCTCATCAACTGCACGGTCGACCGCCTCGACGCGGGCGGCGGATTCACCATCGTCGCCGGTGGCCGGTGCGACGAGACCGCCGATGGCCGGATGGGTGAGGGCGGCCCGGCGTCGCAGGCGGGCCTGCTCCAGCCCGTCCTCGAGATGGGGCCTGACGGGACGATGTACGTCCTCAGCCCCACCAGAGGAACCGTCCGCCGGATCGGGCCGGACGGGATCATCACGACCGTCGCGGGCACCGGCCAGCCGGGCTCCGGGGGTGACGGTGGCCCGGCGGTGGCCGCGCCCTTGTCGTGGCCCAACGCGGTGGTCGTCGACGCGAGCGGAGCGCTTTACATCGTCGAGATCACGACCCATCGCGTCCGGCGGATCAGCCCCGACGGGATCATCACCACCATCGCCGTCAGAGCGCCGTGAGCCGCCGCGTCCGACCGGCGGGCACGACCGCCCCGATATGCCGTCGCGGGCAGGTGGCCGCGGCGGTATATCGCCCAAGGTCCCGGCTGGCGCGTCAGCAGGCCGAGGCCAGATACCGCGCCATGCCCGCCTGCCGATCAGGGCGTCGACCAGGACTCCGATAGGGATGTGGTGATCAGATGAATCCTCATCGGAAATTTATCGAAGTAGCCCCTCGCTGCGAGGGGTACTTCCTGGATCGATTTTCGCTAGAGCGCATTGACGAAACCGATGCCCTGGAGATGGGGTTTCTCTGGGGGCCCGAGAAGCCAGATATGAAGATTTCATTTCGTGACGTCTACTTCTGCTCGCTTGAGCGGCATCCGGGTTCTGGGCGCCACTAGACCAGGTGACGGCGACGCTGGTGGAGCCGAGCGATTCTCCTTGGCCTGAAGGGCTATCTCTTGATCTGGTCCGATCCTCGTCATTGCCGTCATTGCCGTCATTGGTCTGGTTTCGGGCGGGGGGGGGGGCTGCAAATCAGCGTAGTTGCCGCGATTGCATCTGTATCACTCGAGATCGTATAAATGGTTTGGAAGCTTGAAGTTGGTCCTGTCGCCGGAGTCGTAGGCCGGGAGCGCCGCGCGGGATATGGGGCCGCGCCTCCAGGTTCAAGGAGCGCCCCGCGGGCGGCGCAGTTGCATCGGCTGGGTCGGGATCGGGGGCCGGTCGACGAGTCGAGTTTGATCGAGTGATTCGACGCCGTGGCGGTCCACCGGTCTGGCGCCGTTCAGCCAGCCCACCACCGCGACCAACTCGGAGCTGCAGATCGATGTCAAGGCAGTTGGGATTGACTACGACACCCACCTGATCGCTGCCCAGGCGCGCTGGTACGACCCGACGAGTGGGACGTTCCTGTCCTTCGACGCCTTTCCCTGCCCTAGCACTACAGTCCCGGTGATCTTGGTGCTGTGGTCGGCGGTGCGAGTGGCGTGTGGCTCCGCTGGCCGGTCTCGTCGCCGTGGCGCTGGCGTGCGCTGGGCTGGTGGATTCGTGGGTCTGGACCGCTGGCTGCCACGGCTTGGGCTGTCTGCTCGGCGGCCGGGATCCTGGTGCCCGTTCTCGGACGAGACCGTCCACGCGCCAGGGCCGGGCTGACCAGGGGCGACCGGCGTTCGGCACGGTGATAGTGAGGTGGGSCGCGCACGGGGCCGGAAAATCAGGAGATCGGTTCTGCAGGTGCCGGTATTGTCGTGTTCAGTCGGTGTCGTCAAGTCGCCGGCGTACTCGGTCTGGCGCTTTCGCGTCTGCGTCTGGCTCGTCCCGTGTCGGATCCCATTGTGGAGGTCGTGTTTGCTGCCTGCTGTGACGATTACGCCCGTGYAGTTGCCGGAGGTGTTGTTACGGGTGGCGACGGTGCGGCCGGTGCATGTCTGGGGTGCGCCCGGGATTGGGAAGTCGAGTCTGGTGGAGGAGTTCGCCGCCGCGGTCGGGATGGACTGTGTGACGCTGCTGGGTACGCAGCTGGCGCCGGAGGATCTGATCGGTGTGCCGCGGATCGTGACCCGGGCGGATGGTACGGACCGGTCGCGGTTCGCCCCGCCGGAGATGATCGCCCGCGACAGTGCCTATGTGCTGTTCCTCGACGAGCTCAACGGGTCGAGCACCGAGGTGCAGAAGGCGTTCTACTCTCTGGTCCTCAACCGGCGTCTCGGGGGCTACGAGCTGCCTGCCGGGTCGGTGGTGATCGCGGCGGGGAACCGGGCGACCGACCAGGCGATCGTGCGCCCGATGAGTTCGGCGCTGGCGAACCGGTTCGTGCACGTCCACCTGCGGGCCTCCGCGTCGGACTGGCTGCGCTGGGCGGCCGGCGCCGGCATCCATCCGCACGTGGTCGATTATGTGCGTAACCGGCCGGATCATCTGTGGGTCGCGCCGCCGAAGACCGAGCAGCCGTTCTCCACCCCGCGCTCGTGGCACGCCCTGTCCGATGTGCTGCACGCCTGGGGGTCGCAGATCAGCTACGAACAGGTCGGCATGCTCGCCCATGGCTGTGTGTCGGCCGAGCACGCGGCAGGCTTCCAGGCGTTTGTCCGGATCCGGGAGCATGCCTACGACCTGGAGGCGATCCTTGCCGGCGAGCTGCGCTGGCCGTCTGGCCCCGGCGACGGCGATCTGCTGCATTTCCTGGCGATGAGTCTGCGCGCCCGGCTTATCAAGGAGCTGCCCGCCAGCCGGGTCGGCGCCCCGCCGAGCGCGGTGCGTCTCGCGGTGCGGGCGAAGGCGCTGCTTGTGGAGCTTGCCGAGATCTCCGCCGAAATCGCCCAGCTGGTGCTCGCTGGGGACGCCGACGGCAATCCGGTGCTGCCTGGCTGGTTTCTTACCGAGACGGTTCGTGACCTGCCGCGACTGGTCGCGGCCCGGGCCTTGTGATGGCCCGTGGCGCGGGCCGCCGCGCCGCGGCGGGGGCGGTGACGGGCCGGGACCGGCTGGCCGCGGCCGCCCTCGAGGAGGGGTGGCGCCGCGTCACGCGGCATCCGCTGTTCAGGCCGCTGGCGGTCTCCTCGCCCAGCCGCGCGGATGCCGGGGTGGTGCCGGCGGACGGTTGGGCGGTGGTCTGGTCGAACGGGCAGATCGACGCTCATCCAAGCCGGCTCGCCGACCCGGACGAGTGGGCGTGGGTGTTCGCGCACCTGCTGCTGCATCTGGGCCTCGGCCATGCCGACCCGGCGACGACCGGGGGCAGCTCGACGACCGGGGGTGGCTCGCTGGATGTGGCGCATCTGGCCGCCTGCGACGTCGCGGTCAACCGGTTCCTGGCCACGCTGCGTCTGGGCCGGCGCCCGGCCGGCGTCGAGGGCGCCCCCGCGCCTGGTGACTACCCGTCGGCCGACGAGGCTGCCCTCGCCCGGGAGTGGCGCCGTGCCGGTGTTCCTGAGCGGTGGCGCGGTGAGGGCGTCGCCGGAGGGCAGCCCGACCTGCGCCGGGCGCCACCCGGGCCGGCCTGGTACACCCAGCCTGATTTCGCCCACCGGTTCGCTGCCGGACTGACCGCGGCGGTCGGCGCGGCGATCGACGTCGCCGGCGGGCTGCGGACCAGCCTCGACGCCGACGCCGGCGCGCTGCACCCGTGGGAGGCTGCGCGCCGCTGGTTCGTCTCGTCCTACCCGCTGCTGGGTGCGGTGTTCTCCGCCCTCACTCTGGTCGCCGACGCCGAGCTGGCCTCCGGTTGGGACATCGCCATCGCCGCGGTCTCGGTTGAGGCCGGCGAGGTCTACGTCAACCCGCTCGCCCGGCTGACCGGCGCCGAATGGCGCTTCGTCCTCGCCCACGAGGCGCTGCATGCCGCGCTCGCGCACCCGGCCCGGCTCGGCGGCCGTGACCCCTACCTGTGGAATCTTGCCTGTGACTTCGTCATCAACGGCTGGCTGGTCCAGATGGCCGTCGGTGAACTACCCGACGGCAGCCTTTATGACCCGAAGTTCGCCGGGCACAGCGCGGAGGCGGTCTACGACCGGATCGCCCTCGAAGCCCGCCGCTACCGCAAGCTCGCCACCCTGCGCGGCCACGCCCGCCGCACCTCCAGCGGCATCACCACCACCGCGGCCACAGCCGGCAGACGCGCGGCCGGCCGGGGTGGGCCGATCCGGCCGGCCACGGCCGGCAGCGGCGAGCACGGTATCGGCCAGGACGTGGGCGGTGACCTGGTCGGCCCGGCACCCGGCCGGCCCACGCCGGCGGACAGGGCAATCGACCTCGACGAGCTACTTCGCCGCAGTCTGACCTCCGGCCTCGCCGCCCACCAAGCCGCCGCCCGCGGAACGGTGCCGGCCGGGCTGGTCGCGGAGATCCGCGCGCTCGCGCACCCGCCGATCGGCTGGGACGTGGCGCTGGCCCGCTGGTTCGACGAACACTTCCCCGCCCTCGAGGCGACCCGCTCCTACGCCCGCCCGTCACGCCGCCAGGCCAGCACCCCCGACATCCCTCGCCCCGGACACCGCCACGCGGACGAACTCGTCGTGCGCCGCACCTTCGGCGTCGTGCTCGACACGTCCGGATCGATGAACGCCGAGCTGCTCGGCAAGGCACTCGGCGCCATCGCCTCCTACGCTGCGGCCCGCGACGTCCCCGCCGCCCGCGTCATGTTCTGCGACGCCGCCCCCTACGACGCCGGCTACCTCGCCCCCGACGACATCGCCGGGCGCGTCAAGGTCCGCGGCCGCGGCGGCACCCGCCTCCAGCCCGGCCTCGACGCCCTCGACCGAGCCCTCGACTTCCCCGCCGACGCACCCGTCCTGGTCATCACCGACGGCGGGTGCGACGTGCTACGGATCCGCCGTTCCCACGCCTACCTCATCCCCACCGGCGCACACCTGCCCTTCACCCCACGCGGCCCGGTCTTCCGTATCCGCTAGAGATCTTCAAACCACGATGCCGGCTTGGGAGGTCGAGGACGTGGAGGCGCCTCCTGTCCTGGCAGCGTTCGGCTCAACGGGCCGGATCGGACCCCTCTATCCCGGCGCCCGGCTGCGAGAGGTCGCTGCCGCCTACGGCATGCCGTGGGACATCGGGCGGGTCCACAGACGCCACCGGTGGCCGCACCTGTACTCCTACGGCGATGTCGAGTTCGTCGCGTGCCGCTGCCGGATCATCACCGCCCTGACGGTCCAGATCTGGCGAGAGACCGTGGCACTGTCGGTATCCGCCCAGCCCRCGCAGAGCATCACCCTGCCACCGCGGCCGACGCTCGCCCAGGTAGCCGGCGCACTGGCCGCGGCGGACTGCCAGTGGCAACGGCTCGAATCGTGTGGGGGACAGCATGTGTTGCGCACTGTTCCGCAACGGGTCGACTTCACTTTCGTCACCGACGAAGGAACTGAACCAGTACTCCACGCGGCAAGCACCTGGTCCCACAACCACGACTGCATCCCGGCCACAGTCCTCACCGCGGCCTACCCCGACGACTTCCCAGCCGAGCACATTCACGACCCCACGAATGAAGAGTCACGGAGAGTTACTGTCGTTCGGTCAGGGTGGACCGGTTGGCGCTGCGGCGTCAACAGCCGCAGGGGTTGTTGCGGTCCACCTCTGACGTCTGGTGTCGGTGCGTGACGGCTCGTGCTTGCGCTTCCRCATCCATTTCACACCCAATGTGATCTTGCTGCTAACTGCCGAAAGGCACTGGAGACAGCAACGTCCGGCGACCGCGTCCCGTTACCTGTCGGGCGAGCCGTACCGGAACACCTGCCCTACCAGTGCTCTGTAGCCGGGCGTACCGTCCGATCTTGTCGGTAAACGGTCGTCTGTCGACACCAGCTGGCGACCACCACAGAAACCCCTCGTCGAGGGTCGGCAATCCGCGTCGAAATTCAATGTCGACAAATGTCTTGATCGGCTATTGTCGACGCCRTATTGATCAGCCATGTGGGTCTCGATGGCGGACCGGAACCCCGACCGCTCGTTCCGGGATACCTCAACCCACGCCAAGATCCCCTTAGTCGGGGCGACGTCCCCACGCCGAGATAATCGGTGCGAGGGTGAGATCGAGCTCGCCAGCGCCGACGGCCGCGACGTGCGCGTCGATCTCGGCTTCATCCGTCAGCCGGGCGGCGACCAGCTCGGCGCGGACCTGCCGCATCGTCGCGATCTCCAAGCGGTCGCAGACCGCCCCGCCGACCGGGAAACTGCCCGCCGCCGCGACGTCGACCAAGCCGGCCTCGCGCAACGTCCGAGGCAGCGTACGGCCGTAGCGCAGATCGGCGCCGCGGCGTGTCATCAACTCCCGGAAGGCGCGCCGCAGCCGGTTGGCTCGCCGCTGCGCCGGACCGCTTTCGTCGAGGCACACCAACGGCTGCAGCTCGGTGTCCGCATCCTCCACCACAAGCCAGCCGCCGGGCCGCAGCGCCGCCACCATCGTTGCCAGCGCTCGAGCGCGGTCGGGCACATGGACGAGGACGAGCCGGGCGTGCACCAGGTCAAACGTCCCCGGCGGCGGATCCGCGCCGATGTCGTGCCGGCGTACCTCGTAGATCCCATGCGGGTCCAGCCACACCGGATTGATGTCCGTCGCCAGTACGTATCCGGTCGGTCCGACGGCCGCGGCGAGCGCCTCGGGGATGCTGCGACCTCCGGCCCCCACCTCCCAGCAGCGCCATCCCGGCCCCACCCCCAGGCGGTCGAAGTGCCCGCGCGTCACGCCGTCGAACAGCTCGGCCAGCGCGACGAACCGCTCGCCCGCCTCGGCCTGCGCGTTGTCGAGGAGGTAGCGGTGATCAGGGGCAGACCCCAGCACGCCCGGCGACGAGGCCCCGCCAGGCGAGCCGGCAGCCCCCGCGGGCGGACTCGCGGTGCTCGCCGGACCGGGTTCGGGGTCAAAACCGCGAGCCCGCGGCGAGGAGTTCACGGCCACATCCTCACCTCCTACCGCGCCGCAGGTACCGCGACTGCCGTCGTAGGTGGGATCGGGATCTGGCGCTGATCTTCTTTGTGAACATGAACGCAGGAGGTGAGCGGGTCACGGTCCGTGAGATCAGGCCCGGCCCGCCCGACGTGCACGCGGCCAGCCTGACACTCGATAACGCCCGAGGCTACTCGGAAGCCGAGTCCCTCGCGCACGGGCTCGTGGCGGCCATCCGTGCGCCGTGCACCCTGGCGGACCACGGACATCGCATCGGCGCCAGCGTGGGGCTGGTCCTCGTCAGTCGGGACCGCGGCCCGGATGCCGCCGAAGCCCTGCAACGCGAAGCCGATGTCGCGGACAGTCCCCACGCCTCCGTGACCAGGACGGCATCCGGACCGGGCGAACCGCGTCCCCGCGCCCTCGGCGGACGGTCGCGATCGACGCCGCGTATGCCAGGAACGCCACTTTTATCACACAGAGTCTCCGAGACCGGGATCAATGCTCACAGTGAGTACACCAGCCCGCAGAGTCGTTACCAGAACGATCGGGGACCTTTATCGGTAAGAAACACGAGGTTCCCAACCTGACCTGAGAAGAACTTCTCAGATTGGGAGCTCGGATGAAGCTGGGGGCAACGCGTCGCCGCCGGATGGCCGGCGCGCTACTGGGCGCGATCGGCATGATCGGTGTGATCGCGGGTTGCGGGAGCTCGTCCGGATCGACGACCTCGTCGAGCGCCGGTTCGGGCACGGTCAAGGTCAACATCTTCGAGGTCGCGCAAGCCGACGTCGTCACCACCCTGGAGACGGCGTTCAAGAAGGAGCTCACGGCCAAGCTGGCCGGACGGACGGTCAGCTACAGCGTCAGCAACGCGAACGGCGATCCGTCCCTGATCCAGAGCATCGCCCGCAACCTTTCCCGGTCCAGTTCCTCGCTGATCGCGGTGATCGGCACTCCGGCCGTCATCGCCATGGCGCAGCAGGACAAGACGCATCCGATCATCGCGCTGGCGATGGGGGATCCGGTTGGCGGCAAGGTGGCCGACAGCCTGGACCACCCCGGACGCAATGTCACGGGCACGATCGACTTCGTCGACCCCGCCGAGCTCCTCGGCGAGCTGGCCAAGGTCACCCCGGCGCCCAAGCGGATCGGGACGATCYACGATCCGTCGAACGAGAACAGCCAGGTCTGGGTCGCGCAGCTGCGGACGGCGATCAAGGCGCGGCCCGGTCTCGCACTGGTCGAGGCGACCGTGGCGAGCGCCGGTGACGTGCAGAGCGCCGCCCGCTCCCTGGTCGGCCGGACCGACACGATCCTCGTGGGGCCTGACGCGGCAGTGGCGTCGGGAGTCGCGGCGGTCGGCGCGGTCGCCCTGTCGAACAAGATCCCGCTGTACCTGACGTCGGGAGACGCGACCACAAGCGGGGTGCTGGCCACGCTGGGGCCGAGTTACGCGGACCTGGGTTCGCAGGGCGCCGACGTCGCCGTGAAGGTCCTCGACGGTGCCCAGCCGGCGGCTACCCCGTTCGGCCGGCCGGGTGGGCTCGAGTGGGACGTCAACCGTTCGACGCTCGGCGCGCTCGGGGTCACCGTGCCGTCCGCGGCGATGGGTTAGCCATGCGATTCCTCGTCACCGACACCCTGATCGCCGGTCTGCCGCTGCTGCCGGTCGTCATGGGCATCTACCTCGTCGTCCGCATCCGGCAGGACTTCGACCTCACCGTCGACGGCAGCTTCACTTTGGGCGGCGCGATCACCGCCGTGCTGCTCAATCACGGACTGGGCGTGCCGCTGGCGATGCTCGTGGCCGTGGCCGGGGCCGCCGTCGCGGGGCTCGTCACGACCGGGCTGCACCTGGCGTTTCGCATCCCGGTCATTCTGGCCGGGCTGGTCATGAGCATCGGCATGACGACGCTGAACCTGCGCGTGCTGGGACGGCCGTCGATCAGCCTGGACAGCGGTCGGACCCTGTTCGGTGGGCTGATCGGCCTGGCTCCGGAGGTTCAGGACTGGTTGACGATCGCGATCCTCGCCGCGTTCGCCGCCGTGTTCCTCGCCGTCGTCGGTTACCTGCTGCTCACCGAGGTCGGCCTGGCGTTGCGGGCCACCGGGGTCAATCCCCGGATGGCCCGGGCTCAGGGCGTCGACGACCGGCGTTCGCTGGCGCTGTGCCTGGCACTGGCCAACTCCAGCGCCGGATTGTCGGGCGCGCTGACCGTGCAGTCCCAGGGCTTCTCCGATTCGTCGACCGGCACGGGCACGCTGCTGGCGGGTGTCGGCGCGGTGATGCTCGGTGAGCTGATCGCCCGGCCGGGCGGGGCGTCCCGGGTCGGCCGGGTGATCGCCGCCGTGGTCGCCGGCACGTTGCTGTACCGGTTGATCCTGGTCGGCGCGCTGCGGGCCGGGTTGCAGGCGACCGACCTGTCCGGCATCACCGCGCTCACCCTGGTCGCGGCGGTCGCGCTCAACCGTTACCTGCCCGAGATCGGCCGAGCGCTGGGCCGGGTCGGCGCGGGCGGCCGTTTCGGCAGCCGGGCGGTGGCGCTGGACGGCCCGAGGACCGCCGCCGTGGCGAGTGGCCGGTCGGTGGCCGACGACGGTCCGACTGTCCCCCCTGCCCGCCAGCCCGCCGCCGCCGGGCGGGCCGCGGCCTCGGCGACGATGAAGGAGGCGGGCTGATGCTGCGGCTGGACGGTGTGCGCCTGGTGCACGGCGCGGGCACCCCGACGGAGGTCGTCGCGCTCGACCACGTCGACCTGGAGATCCCGGCTGGTCAGTTCGTCACCGTCGTCGGCAGCAACGGCGCCGGCAAGAGCAGCCTGGTCAACGTGGTGGCCGGGGTCTACCGGCCGACCCGGGGGCGGGTGCTGCTCGGCGGCCGGGACGTGACGCGGCTGGCGGTCCACGCCCGCGCCGGCGCGGTGGCCCGCGTCTTCGACGACCCGCTCGCGGGCACCGCGCCCGATCTCTCCCTGGCCGACAACCTCGCTCTCGCCGCCGCCCGCGGCCGCCGGCGGCGGCTGTCGCCCGCGGTCACCCCAGGCCGGCGCGCCGGCATGCGCGAGGACCTCGCCGTGCTCGGCCTGGGCCTGGAACACCGCCTCGCCGACCCGGTGACGCTGCTGTCCGCGGGGCAGCGGCAGAGCGTGACGATGTTGATGGCCGGCCTGCGGAAACCCAAGCTCCTGCTGCTCGATGAGCACCTCGCGGCGCTGGACCCCAGGACCCGGGCGCGGGTCCTCGACCTCACCCTCCAGATGCACGAACGACTGGGCTGCGCCTCGATGATGATCACGCACAGCATGCGCCACGCGATCGAGGTCGGCGACCGGCTGCTGGTGATGTCGCGCGGCCGGGTCATCTACGACGTGGCCGGGCCCGCGAAGACGGCGCTGACGCCGTCTGACCTGGTCGACATCGTGTCCGGGCTCGGGGACGCACCGTCGGACCGGCAGCTGCTCGCGGGGTGACCGGGCCGACCGACAGACATCGAGCCTTACCGAAGCGGCGGCCGGGACGCAGGCCGTCCGCTCGGCGACGTCCTGATCGCCCGGCACGGCCGCCGATCAGACAGGAGTGGAGTGGAGTGGAGTGACACGTGACAGCCACTGACGCCTCGACCCAGGCCGAGGTCCCGCCGGCGCGGCCCACCCGGCCGCCGGACGCGACGGCCCCGACCGGGACCGACCCGAGCCCGTTCGTCTCCTTCACCTCGGCCGACCGGTTCGCCACGGTCGGGGAGATCTACGAGGAGGCCCGTCGCGCGCTGCCCCCGCAGGTGTGGGACTTCCTCGACGGTGGTTCGGGCGGCGAGCAGACGCTACGGGCGAACCTGTCGTCCTTCGAGCGGTGGTCGGTGCTGCCACGGCTGATGACCGGGGCCGGCGAGCCGGACCTGGCCTGCACCTTCCTCGGCATCGAGCTGTCGATGCCAGTGCTCACCAGCCCGTTCGGCGCCGACCGGCTGATGCACCGGGACGGCCAGCTCGCCGTCGCCCGGGCGAACGCCAAGGCCGGCGTGGCCTCGATCGTGCCGGAGGCCGGGTCGTACTCCTGGGAGGAGGTGGCGACGGCGGCGCCGGGCGCCGCGCGGATGGCCCAGCTGCACCCGATGGGCAACCTGGCGAACTTCGCCGCGATGCTGCGCCGCGCCGCCGCCGCGGGCTTCAGCGCGCTCTGCCTGACCCTGGACTGCCCAACGGCCGGTTGGCGTGAGCGCAACATGCGCAACCGGTTCGACGTGGACGTCGACGTGGTCAGCGGCAACTACCCGCACGCCGGTCCGGCCGACCTGGCCGACACCCTCGGCCAGCTGTTCGTCCGCCGGGAGCCGATCTGGACCTGGGACGAGCTGGCCGCGCGGATGGCGGACTCGCCGCTGCCCTGGATGGCCAAGGGCATCCTCACCGGCGCCGACGCCGAGGCGGCCGTGCGGGCCGGAGCCGCCGCGGTACTGGTCAGCAACCACGGCGGGCGTCAGCTCGACACGGTGCCCGCGGCCCTCGACCAGCTGCCGGAGGTCGTCGCGGCGGTCGGCGGTCGGGTGCCCATCGCGCTGGACTCGGGGATCCGCCGCGGGAGCGACGTCGTCAAGGCACTGGCGCTCGGCGCCGACGTCGTCGTCCTCGGCCGAGCCGCGGCGATGGCGCTCGCGGCCGGCGGCGAGGAAGGCGTCGGCCGGCTGCACGAACTGCTACGCGAGGAGATCTCGACGACCATCAAGCTTCTCGGAGCGAGCGGCGTCGACGAGCTGACCGACACGATGATCAGACCGTCGGCGGTGTCGCGATGGTGATCGGCGCGAGGACCGGATCCGTCGATCGGCCACGCTCGACCAGGACGACCGTGCCGCTGCCGCCCGGGCTGGCCGGCCTGGCCCCGATCAGCGCCGCGGTGCGGGTCGGTGACCTGGTCGTGCTCTCGGGCTGCGTCGCCCTGGACCCGGCGACCGGCCGGCCTCGCGGCAGCACGACGGTGAGCCAGGCGCGCGACATCTTCGGCCAGATCGCCGAGGTCCTGGGCCTGGCGGGCGGCCGCCTCGCCGACGTGGTGCGCTGCGTGTGCTACCTGACCGAGGCCGCCGCCGCGCCGGAGCTCGACGTCGCGTTCCGCGAGGCCTTCCCGGTCGACCCACCGGCCCGGACGACCGTGGTCTGCGGGCTGGTGCGGCCCGGCCTGCTGGTGGAGATCGAGGCGACGGCCGTGCTCGGCTGAGTGCCGGGGCGGCCGGGTAGCCGAGTGCTACTCGGCCGCCCCGGCGGGCCGGCCGAGGGCGCGCAGCACGCTGCCGGTCAGCTCGGCCGCGATGCGCGCGGACGGCCAACCCAGGCTGTCGTGCAGGTCGACGACCACCCGTTCGTCGAACACGGTGACCCAGATGAGCACCCCGTACTCGGCGGGCCCGGGCGGAATGAAACCGGCCTCGGTCAGCGCGGTCAGCAGCGGCGCGAGCGCCCCGAAGAGCCGGCCGATCACCGGGTCGTCCGCGCGCAGCCGCTGCAGGAAACCGCGGGAGGACCGTACGTGTACGACAGCCGGCCCCCAGCTCACGGCCTCGCGGACCCACAGCTCGCACACGGCGACGAAACGGCGCAGCACATCCGGCGCGGCCGGCACCGCCTCCATGTGGCCGACCAGGGTCTCCACGAGCTGCGTGTAATAGGCGTCAAGGGCCGCGTCCACGTCCGGGAAATGCCGATAGGCAGTGGCGGTCGACACACCGGCCTCGGCCGCGAGATCCACGAGACTGAACCGGCCGCCCTGTTTCGCGAGCAATCGCTCGGCCGCATCCAGAAGATCCCGCCGGCTCGCCAGGTAATCCCGCCTGATCCGGCGGCTGCCCGGTTCCTCGCCGCGGATCGAACCGCTCGCCGTAGGCGTGTGAACCACCCTTTCCATCGCCCAGCCTCGCCGAAACGAGGCAGAAATATGCACTAAGTGTAACATGCCGATATGGAACGTTAACATTTCTTCGCTTGACACCCGACGGTGGTCGTCCGCACCATAAATGAAAAGACATTCTCAGTTCGTTGGTCTGATTCTCGTTCGGCCAACGCCGAACCGCGGGCCGCAATAGCGGGCCGCGGTGAACGCTCTGTGGTCGTGCTCGTATTAGCGACGGCCCACCGCTGGTAATCCCCATTCCCCCACCGGCTCCCAGCGAAGGAATTGCTATGTGCGCCTCCCTTTCGCCACAGCCCGCTCCCTCGGCGGCCCCCGCCGCGCCGCCGCCCGCGACCATCGGCCCGGTGGCCGACCTCTTCTCCTCCTACGTGGCCGCCAGCGCGATCTCAGCCGCCGTCGAGCTCGGCCTGTTCGACACGCTCGCCGACGGCGGCACCTGTCGGGCGGACGACCTGCGCCGTGGCGGCGAGCCGGTGTCGCCCTGGGTCGCGCGCGCCCTGCTCAACGCGCTGGCCTGGGCCGGCATCGTCGAGCTGCACACCTCGGACCCAGCCCTGCTGGTCCGGCCCGGTCCGCGCTTCGCCGACGCGTACGAGCTGCGCGGCTACTTCTACTGGCTGGTGCGCGGCAACGGCGAGGTGTTCACCTACGCGGCCGACCTGGCGCCCGACCGGGACGAGGTCACCTACCACCGCGACATGCGCGCGGTGGCCCTCAGCTCCCGGCTCATGGGCAACGGCGAGGTCGAGCCTCTGTTCGACCGCGTCCTGGCCGGCCTCGAGTTCACCCGGGTCGCCGACCTGGGCTGCGGCTCGGGTGGGCGCCTGGTCCGGATCATGAAGCGGAATCCMGGGGTGACCGGGGTGGGCATCGACCTCGCCCCGGCCTCGGTCGAACTGGCGGGGCAGGTCATCGCGGCCGAGGGCCTGGCCGACCGGCTCAGCGTGCGCCAGGGCGACGTCCACCGGCTCACCCCCGCCGACGACCTGTCCGACGTCGACGTCGTCACCTGCGTGTTCATGGGCCACGACTTCTGGCCGCGCGAGTCGTGCGTGCGGGTGCTGACCAACCTGCGGATCGCCTTCCCGAACCTTCGGACGATGCTGCTCTGCGATGTCGTCCGGTCCGAGGACACGCCCGGGCCGGACACGCCCATCTTCCGGCTCGGCTTCGAGGCCGCGCACGCGCTCATGCACACCTACCTGCCGACCGAGGCCGAGTGGGGCGAAGCGTTCGCCGAGGCCGGCTGGACGCCGCGCGCGGCCCACCACACCACCGCCCCGCCCGGCGGCGTCCTGTTCGAGCTGGTCCCGGTCGCGCCGGCACGCGCCGCCTCCGCGGACGTCGCGCGGGCCGCCACCGAGACTCTGTCGGCCGCGCGGTGACCACCATCAGCCGGCCGGCCAGGACGGTCCCGGACGCGGACGCCCTCGCCGAGCTGGCCGCCGGGCTCGCGGGCGTGGTGTCGACCCGGCCGGCCGACCTCGACACCCACGGCCGCGACGAGAACCATCTGGACAGCGTCCCGCCGCGAGCGGTGGTGTTCGCCGAGACCCGTGACGACGTCGTCACCACCATGCGGTGGGCCGGCCGCCACAACGCGGCCCTCATCCCGTTCGGCGCCGGCACGAGCGCCGAGGGCCATGTGGTGCCGCTCGGCGGCGAGGTGAGCCTGGACGTCTCCCGGATGAACCGGCTCGTCGCACTGTGCCCGGAGGACTTCCGCGCGGTCGTGCAGCCGGGCCTGACCAGGAACGGGCTCAACACCCGGGCGAGGGAGTTCGGGCTGACGTTTCCGGTCGACCCGGGCGCGGACGCGAGCCTCGGCGGGATGGCGGCGACCAACGCCAGCGGCACGACCACGATCCGTTACGGTGGCATGCGGGCCAACACCCTGGCCCTGGAGGTCGTGCTGGCCAGCGGTGACGTGCTGCGGCTGGGCCGGCCGGTCCGCAAGTCGAGCAGCGGCTACGACCTGCGCGACCTGTTCATCGGCTCGGCGGGCACCTTGGGCGTCATCACCGAGCTCACCGTCGCGCTGCACCCCGTACCCGAGGAGATCGCGGTGCTGCGGGCGTTCTTCCCCGACGTCGCCGCCGCGGTCGCCGGCGCCTTCGCGGCGGTCGGGACCGGGCTGCCCATCGCCCGCCTCGAGCTGCTCGACGAGATCACCGCCGGCCTGCTCGCCCAGGACGTGCCCGGCCTGGTCCCGGACGCCCCTGCCCTGTTCGTCGAGTTGCACAGCTCCACCGCGGCCGGCCTCGCCACCGAGCTGGACATCGCCCACCGAGCCCTGCTCGAGGCCGGCGCGAGCACGGTGGGCACGGCGACCGCGCAGGCGGAGCGGGAGGCCATCTGGGAAGCACGCCACCGCTTGTTCTGGTCGATCCGCCGGGCCTTCCCCGGCCGGCGATACCTGATCACTGACACGGCTGTGCCGCTGTCGGCGATCGTCGAGCACGCGCAGGTGATCAGCGAACTGCGCGCCGATCTCGGGCTGGACGTGGTCACCACCGGCCACGTCGGCGACGGCAACATCCACACCGTCGTCGCGGTCGCCGAGGGCCAGGACGCCCCGGCCGCGCTGTTCTCGGACGAGTTGGTCCGCCACGCGCTGCGCGTCGGCGGCACCTGCACCGGCGAGCACGGCATCGGCGTGAGCAAGCGCCAGTACCTGGCCGCCGAGCACGGCGACGCGGCCCTGTGGATGGCCCGCGTCAAGGGCCTGTTCGACCCGGGCAACGTGCTCAATCCAGGGAAGGTCGTCGGGCCCGACCTGCTGTCGGACGCGCTGGCGGCCCGCTAGTCGCTCGAAGGCTTCACCCACCAGCCGGGGCCGCTCCCGGCGGCACCGACGGCGTCGACCCGTCCCGCGTGGAGACCTCCAGGAGTCGGCCGTGACCACCACACTCGAACCCGCCCCAGCCGCGTCCGTCGGCTACCTCGGACCGGCGGGTACCTTCACCCACCGCACCGTGCTGGCCGATCCGGCCCTGGCCGCGCTGCGGCACGTCCCCTGCGCCGACCCCGACGAGCTCATGGCACGGCTCAGCGACGGGTCGGTCACCTATGGTGTGCTGGCCTGGGAGAACTCGGTCGCCGGCCTGGTCGGGCCGACGGCCGACCTGCTCGCCGGCCTGGGCACCGGAAAGGCCGTGGACCCGTCCGAACGAAGCCAGGTCCGCCTGCACCGCGACGTCGTCATCCCGGTCCGGTTCCAGCTCGTCGGCCGGCCCGGTGCCAGGCCGGAGGCGCTGCGCACGGTCCGCTCACATCCGCACGCGCTCGACCAGTGCCGTGCCTGGCTGGCTGAGCACGCCCCGCGGTCCAGCCTGGTCCCGGCCCCGTCCACGACGGCCGCGCTCGAGTTCGCCCTGGGCGACCCGACCGGCCGAACCGCCGCGGTCACGCCAAAGGCGGGCCTCGCCGCCCCGCGGCTCAGCGTTCTGGCCGACGACATAGGGGAGACCGCCACAGCGGAGACCCGGTTCGTCGTCCTCGGCCGCGACGAGCCGGCCCGCACCGGACGCGAGCGGACGGTCATCGCCTGCTTCCAGCAGCGCGACCGGCCCGGATCGCTGATGACCGTCCTCGAACCGTTCGCCCGCGCCGGCATCGACCTGCTCCGGATCGAATCCCGGCCGACCCGCGACGGGCTGGGCCGCTCCTACTTCCTCATCGAGTGGCGCGGCCATCCCGACGACCCGCCGCCGCGGGCCGTGCTGCGCGAGCTGGCCGAGCGCGCCGTCCGGGTCCGCGTGCTCGGCACCTTCGACGAGCCCAACCCCAGTCGCCCCACGCCCAGCCGGCCCAGGAAGGCCGGGTGACCAAGGTGGACGCGCCCCGGGCCCATTGGGACCGCTGCGCCTGGGGCGTGCTGCTGATCATCAGCCGCGCTGGTCCGCGGGCACTGCCAGGCCGGCCCGGCCGAGACCGGCAGTCACGAACGACGACGAAGGAGACCCGCCATGCGCTTGACGACCGGCCGAACCTGCTCTCGGGACGTGCCGCGGTGACCGCCGGCGAGCTCGACGCGCGACCGCACCCGACACCGATCCGGTCCCGGCTGACCGGCCTCGACCTGCTCGGCCCCGAGGCCCCGGACATCTCCATGATCGACTCGGTAACTGAGGGTCGCGAGATCATCGACGAGCTCGACGACGTGATCCGCGACGTGATCGTGCTGCGGCGTCGGGTGGCCTGGCGGATACAGAAGCTGCGGATGACCGCCGGCGGAGGGCGGATCGAGATGAGCCGCGAGTACGAGGTCACCCGCAGATTCCTGGACGCGCTCGGCCCAGCCGGCAGCGAGGTCGCGGTGGCGTTGCTTCTGTTGTGCCGAGGACCGGCCCCGTCGGTCGACGTCCGTCCGTCCACCGAACATGACTAGGAGCGACGGTGATCAGATGGCTTGCCACCCGGTCGCACCGTCCGTGCCGCGCTCGCCGCTGGGACGGACGGGATGGACGCGACACCGGGGAGATCGCGCCGGCCCGAACGGTGCCGCGCCGGCCATGGTGGGTTAGCCGGTGAGCCTGCGGACGCCCAGCACAGCGGCGGCGACCGCCGCGGGCGGGAACGCCGGCGCCGACCAGCCCGTGGCTGGACGCTGGAGCCGCCGGGACTGGTCGGTGCTGCTCATCACCTGCGTCGGGCTGTTCGTCACCCAGCTGGATCTGACCGTCGTCAACGTGGCGGTCGGCGCGATCGGTCGCCGGCTGCACGCGTCCACCCGCGCGGTGACCTGGGTGGTCGACGGGTATTTCGTGACGTTCGCCGCGTTCATGATCGGTTTTGGCGACGTCGGCGACCTGTTCGGGCGCAGGCGGGTCTTCCTGGCCGGGCTGGCCGGCTTCGCGGCCGCGTCGACCGGTTGCGCGGTCGCGCCCGGAGTCGGCTGGCTGATCCTGTTCCGCACCTTGCAGGGCGTCGCCGGCGCTGCCATCCTCGTCTCTTCGCTCGCCATCCTCACCGATGCCTTCGACGGGACCGACCGCACCCGCGCGATCGGCGTGTGGTCGGCCGTGGCCGGCATCGCCCTGGTCGTCGGCCCACTCGTCGGTGGTCTGGTCGTGGACGGACTGGGGTGGCGGTGGATCTTCTGGATCAACGTGCCGATCTCGTTCGTGAGCATCGCGGCCGGGCACAGGGTGCTGCGCGAGTCGCGCCGCGGCGGCCACGACCGCCAACTCGACCGCGGCGGCCAGATCCTCGCCGTTCTCATGCTGGGCGCCCTGGCCTGGGGGCTGTCCGAGACAGCCGCGGAGCCTGGGTCGGTCATCGGATGGCTGGCGCTCGGCGCCTCGGTCCTGCTCGCGGCGGGATTCGTCGCGGTGGAGCGCCGGTGCGCGACGCCACTCGTGCCACTGTCGGTGTTCCGTTCGCGAACCTTCCGGGGCGCCAACCTCGCCTCGCTGCTGGTCAACTTCGCGACTCTCGGTCTGCTTTACCTGCTCAGCCTCGATTTCGAGCATGTGGACGGCCGGTCAGCCACCGCTACGGGCGTCCGCATCGCTCCGCTGTTCGCTGCCTACGCCGCCGTCAGCATGCTCGCCGGGCGGATCGCCGACCGGTTCGGCCAGCGTGTCCCGGGGACGCTTGGCGGCTTGGCCGCCGGTGCGGGTGTCGCGCTCGTCGCAGCCGAGCGGGCGTCGGGAGCCGCTGCCGGCGCCGGTCTGGTGCTCGCGGGCGTGGGCATCGGGCTGGCGCTGCCGGCGGTGGTTTCGACCGCGGTCACGGCCGTCCCGGGAGCGCGGGCCGGCCTAGGGTCCGGGCTGAACAACACCGCCCGCCAGATCGGCGGAACCCTCGGCATCGCGCTGCTCGGCGGAGTAGTCGCGGGCGCCGGAAGTGAGCGGGCGGGTATCGGCCGAGCGCTCATCGCCGTCGCGGCCGCCTATACCGTCGCGGCCGCCCTCGCGGCTTCGACCCTGCGGCGCCCGACCCCCGTTCGGGGCGGCCCCGCGCACATCCCGAGCCCCGGTGGTAGCGACGGTCATCACGGAAGGCAGCAGCCATGATCGTACTAGTTCTGTGYCGCGACCGGCCCGGCACCCAGGAACTCCGCCGCGCGATCCGGCCCGCGCACCTCGAGTACATGATGGCCGCCCGGTCGAGGCTGGTCTTCGGTGGCCCGCTGACCGCCGAGGACGGGCTCGCCATCGGTGCGGTGTTCGCCCTGCGAGTGGCGACGACGTCCGAGGCCTCGCGGTTCCTCGCGGGCGAGCCCTACCACCAGGCCGGAGTGTTCGAGTCCGTCGTCGTCCATCCCATGCGACAGATGGTTCCCGAGGACCCACCCGGGCTGCTCGACGCCGAGCTGGACCGGGCTCGGGCGGCGGCAGCCGACGCCACCGTGTCGTCCTAGGCGCCGTCTGGAGCCGAAACCGGCGCTGTTCGTCGCGGCGGCCCACGGAGCGGACGACACCGTTCCGCTCGAGCCTCCTCGGCTATCCGCGAATAGCGCCTTTTCCGCGTTGACTGACACGCCAGCGTCGCCGACGCCGCCGGGTTGGCAGAGCCCATTTCCCTGCCGCGGAAACGCGGCTATAGCGACCTGGAGAAAAGGCCGTGACATCTTCTGTCGGCGTCGGCGAACCGTCCCTGGCGGCTCGGCTCGATCGCCTGCCGGTTGGCAGGATCCACCTCGTCGCGGTCATCTGCGTCGGGCTCGGGTTCTTCTTCGACACCTACGAGGTGTTTCTGGCCGGCACGTTGTCGGTCGTGCTGAAGCAGAGCTTCGGATTCGGAGGGGATTCGCTCAAGCTTCTGCTGGCCAGTGCCTTCGTGGGCCAGTTTGCCGGCGCGCTGGTACTCGGCCGGCTGGCCGACCGCATCGGCCGCCGCAACTCGTTCTTGCTGAACCTGCTCATCTACTCGGTGTTCTCGCTGGTCGGCGGACTGGCGCCGAACGTCGAGGTCCTCGTCGGCGCGCGGTTCCTGGCCGGGATGGGGCTGGGGGCCGAGCTCACGCTCGGCGACTCCTACCTGTCCGATCTGCTGCCACCGCGGGTGCGCGGCCGGCTCATCGCCGCCGCGTACACGATCGGCTTCCTTGGCGTCCCGGCCGCCGGGTTTCTCGGCCGCGGGCTCGTGGGGCGCAGTCCGGTCGGCGTCGACGGATGGCGCTGGATGTTCTTCCTCGGCGCTCTCGGCGCCGTGCTGGTGTGGGCGCTGCGGCGGGTGCTGCCCGAGTCGCCGCGCTGGCTGGAGTCGGTCGGGCGGCATGAGGAGGCCGACCGCATCGTCACCGCGTGGGAGACCGACGCCGTCCGGCGTGGGCACGCCCTTTCCGAACCGGCCCCCGTCCCGGCCCCGACGACGCCTCCCGAGACAGCACCGCGGCGCCCGCCGTTCCGTGTGTTGTTCACCGGGCCGTTCCTGCGGCGCACCGTGATGGCTTGGATCATGAACGTGATGTCGGCGATCGGCTACTACGGATTCGGCACGATCGCGACCCTGGTGCTGGTCGCGAAGGGCTACACGGTGCTTACCTCGCTGAGCTTCCTTGCCCTCACCTATGTTGGCTATCCGCTCGGCTCGCTGCTGTCGCTGCCGGTGATCGAACGCTTCGAGCGTCGCGCCATCGTGGCGGTCTCGGCCAGTGGAATGGCCGTCGCCGGGCTGCTGTTCGGGTTCGCCGGTTCCGGCACCACCGTGGTCCTGTGGGGAACGCTGTTTACGTTGATCAGCAACGTCTACTCCAACGGTTACCACGTCTTCACGGCCGAGCTGTACCCGACCGCGGTGCGTGCCACGGCGGTCGGCGCGGCATACGCGCTGAGCCGGCTCGTCACCGCCGCGCTGCCATTCGTCCTCATCCCCATCCTCGACCACGCCGGGTCGGGAGCCGTGTTCACCGTGGTCGCCGCCGCCCTGGTCATCCTGGCCCTCGACGTCCTCGCGCTCGGGCCACGCACCACGGGACTGCCGGTGGACCAGGCCGCCGCTCTGCCCCAACAGCGGCCAGCGCCAGCACCCACCGCGCGCGAACTGACACCGGCTCTGGAACTGGACCAGCCCGGTGGGCCGCAGCATGCCTGACGGCGCGACCCCGGCGGCCGCGGCCGCCGGGATCGCCGCGGTCGCCGCGGGCGAGCGCGCCCCCCGTTCCGCGGCCGACGCCGCCGTGGCCATCTGCGCTGACCTGCTGCGGATCGACACCTCCAACTACGGCACCGACGATGGCCCGGGCGAGCGCACCGCCGCGGAATACTGCGCGACCGTTCTGGCCGACGCGGGCCTGCCTGTCGAGATCATCGAACCCCGCCCCCGACGCACCACGGTCATGGCGCGTTGGCCCGGACTGGACCGAACACGGCCGCCGCTCCTCATCCACGCCCACACCGACGTCGTCCCGGCGGAACCGGCCATCTGGAGCAGGCACCCGTTCGGCGCCGAGCTGGCGGACGGATGCCTGTGGGGTCGCGGCGCGGTCGACATGAAGTACTTCGTGGCCCAGGTGCTCGCGGTGATCCGGGCCTGGTCAGGCAGCGGGCAGCGGCCGGCCCGTGACGTCGTGCTCGCCTTCGTCGCCGACGAGGAGAACGGCGGCCAACTGGGCGCGCGGTGGCTGGTCGAGCATCGTCGCGACCTACTGGACGACTGCACCGAGGCCATCGGAGAGGTCGGCGGGTACTCGGCGCGGCTGCCCACCGGGCAGCGGCTGTATTTCATCGAGACCGCGCAGAAGGGCGTCCTCTGGTTCGAGGTCACCGCGCGCGGTCCCGCCGGGCACGCATCGATGATCAATGACGGTAACAGCGTGGTGACCCTGGCCGAGGTTGTCGCTCGCATCGGCCGGCACGAGTTCCCGTACCGCCTCACCCCGACCACGCGCGCCCTGCTGCAGACCGTCGCCGACTGCGTCGGCGAACCGTTCGATCCGGTCGACCCAGAAGCGTTGCTGCGCCACCTCGGCCCCGCCGCCCGCATGATCGCCTCGTCACTGCGCGACGTCGCCTCGCCGACCGAGTTGGCCGCGGGCGGAAAGACGAACGTCATACCGCCGCATGCCACGGCGCGGTTTGACTGCCGTTTCCTGCCCGGCTCCGAAGAAGCCTGCGCGGCGCGCATGCGCGAGCTGATCGGGCCGGGCGTCGACCACCAGATCGTCTACCGCGCCATCGCGGTGGAGACCGAATTCAGCGGGCCGGTCAGCGACGCGATCACGCAGGCAGTCATCGCCACCGATCCCGGCGCGATCACCGTTCCCTACCTCCTGCCCGCGGGCAGCGACGCCAAGCACTTCAGCCAGCTCGGCATCAACTGTTTCGGATTCGCTCCACTGCAACTGCCCGACGGTTTCGATTTCCCCGCGGCCTTCCATGGCGTGGACGAGCGTGTGCCGGTCGACGCGATCCGCGCCGGAGTCGCCATCCTGGAACGATTCCTGCAGTTGTGCTGAATCAGGCTCCCGGGAGGAGGACCTCGTGGCGACGTTGTTGCGTCGAAACGGACCGAGGTGTGGCACAGACCGGCGGGTCTGTTGCACGGCCGGGRCCATCTGTTCAAGAACAAGAAAACAAAGATCGAAAATCGACCAGACAAGGATCGCCGAGAAACGTGTTCGACCTTCTGGACGACGAGTGCTGCGGGTTCGGGCGCGCCGCCAGCGGCGGGCGGTCGATTGTGGGTCTGCCATGGTCAGGACCGAGTTGTCGCCCACCGGCGGTGCTTTCGGGGCGTGCGGCGTCGTCCCCGGGTCGGCGCCGGGCGGTCTCGGTAGGCTCGCGCTATGGCCGCCGAACCCGTCGCGGGGACCCGGCCCCGGTGGCCGGCGCTCGCGTCGTGCTCACGTGGTCGGCTCAACGCTGCCACCCTTCGTACGCCGTGGTTCGTGCCGCCAGCGGCGCTGGCTTTGGGTGTGGGGTGTCAGAACAGGGACACCGGCCTTGACCTGGGGTTTTGCGCGGCTGATTCGTAGTCGTTGATCAGGCCGTCGAGTCGGAGTACGAGTAGCTCGATGTCCTTGGACGCGGACGAACGGCCGAGCAGTGTCAGCCTGCCGCAGACCTGGGTGAAGATCAGGTAGAGCAGGCGTACGACCATAGTTGACCATCATGCCGACGGCCGGGTGGCCACGTCGTCCCAGGTCGGAGGCTCTGGCCGACTTTTGGCACCCCACAAGGTCGAAGAACACCGAGGCGGTGCGGTTTAGGCGATGCCGACCGCGATCAGCTGTCGCCAGATCTCGCCCTGGTCGATGACCTCGACCCCGAGCTTCTCGGCTTTGGTGAGTTTGCTGACGCCGACGTCGGCGCCGGTGATGAGCAGGTCGGTGTTCGCCGAGACTGAGGACGCGATGTTCGCGCCGGCCTTCTCGCACAACCGTTGGAAGGTCGGCCGGGGGACCTTCTCTCCGGAGCGTGGGTCGCTGATCGCGCCAGTGACGACGACCGTTTTGCCGGCCAGCGGCGCGTCGGACGTGACGGCCGGCGGGAGGTCCTCGGTGCGCACGTCCAGGGAGACACCACGCTGCCGTAGCCGTTCGAGCTGCGGCCGAAGCCGAGTCAGGTGYACGGTCAGCGAGGCGGCGACCTTTGGCCCGATGTCCTCCACGGCCATGAGTCGTTCCTCGCCGGCGTCGGCGATCTGCTCGAGCGAACCGAATCCCGCGCGGCACAGCCGCGCGGCGGTGCCCTCGGAGGCCATGGGGATCGCGAGCCCTATCAACGCCCGGCGCAGCCCCACCTGGCGGCTGGCGTCGATCGATTCGATCATGCGTGCGGCCGAAACCTCACCGATGCGGTCGAACTCCAGCAACGTCTCCTTGGTCAGGCCGTAGAAGTCCGCCGGATGCTCGAGGATCCCGACCTCGGCAAGCCGCTCGATCCACACCGGACCGACGGCCTCGATGTCCGCTGCCGCCCGCGACGACCAGTGGATCAGCCGCCGCACCGTCTGGGCAGGGCAGGCGATATTGGTGCAGAACAGCTCGCGGCTGTTTCCCTGCTCGGTCACCGGGTGTCCACACGACGGGCACGCGGTGGGCGCCACGATTTCCCGCTCGGCACCTGTGCGTCTGGACGCGTCGAGCACACCCGCGACGAACGGGATCACATCGCCGGCCCGGCGCACCAGCACCGTGTCCCCGATCCTGATGCCGCGTGCGTGGATCACCTCCTGGTTGGCCAGCGTCGCGCGGCTGACTGTCGTTCCGCCCACGAACACCGGCTGCAGATGCGCGATCGGGGCGATCTTGCCCGTCTTGCCGACGTCCCAGACCACATCAGACAGAACCGTCGTCTTCTCCTCCGCGGCGAACTTGAACGCCAACGCGCCACGGGGCGAGTTCGATCGGGTCCCGGCGGCCGCGTAGGCATCCCGGTTGGCCAGCCGCAGCACGGCGCCGTCCAGGTCGTAGTCCAGGCCGTTGCGTCGCTCCTCGATCGCCCCGATCACCGCCCGCGCCGCGTCCGCGTCCGCGCAGTGGCGCATGTCGGCGACGGTGAACCCGAGCGTCCGCAGTCCGTCCTCCAGATCGGTCCCCGCGCCACCGGGGTCGGCTGAGGTGTCCAGATCGAAGGCGAAGAACTGCAAGCGTCGTTCGGCGACTGTGGCGGGATCCTTCGCCCGTAGGGTGCCGGCGGCGGCAGTGCGTGGGTTGATCAGTGGCCGGTCCGGGTGCGCGGTGTTGTAGGCGGCGAACGTGGAGCGCCGCATCACCGCCTCGCCGCGTACCTCGACCCGGCCCCGGGCAGTGATCCGCTCCGCCACCCCGTCGAYCAGCGCCCGCACCAGAACGGTCACGTCATCGCCCGTCGTACCGTCTCCCCGGGTGATCGCCCGCGTCAACCGTCCGTCCTGATAGACCAGTGCCAGCGACAGCCCGTCCAGCTTCGGCATGATCACAACCTGCTGCCCGGGAAAGCGATCGAAGAACGCCGCGACCTGCTCGAGCCGGGTCGCCTTCTCCAGCGACAGCATCGGGCGCGAGTGCCGGATCGGCGCGTGCAGGACCGTCGGCCCGCCCACCTGCTCCAGCKGATTCGGGTCAGGCGTCAACTCCGGGTTCGCGTCGATCAGCCCCCGCAGCTCCTCCTCGATCACGTCGTACTCGGTGTCCGCGACCAACGGCGAGCCCCGGTAGTAGCCGTCACGCAGCGCCACGACCTGGTCGGCGAGTTCCTGGATCCTTTTGCCGGCGTCCACGGCGCAGAACGCTACCGTCGCCCACCGACATATCGTCCGCTCAAGCCGCCAGCCCCGGGGCTCGCGGGCGGATCGAGGAGGCGCTGAGGCATAGGTCGATGCCCTGGTCGACCTCGGTGGTCGAGGCATGATCGAGTGGTGTCTCGCTGCCCCCCTCGTCCGCGGCCCCGGTGTCGGAGTTCGCCGGGTTCCGATTCCCGCCCGAGGTGATCGTTCTTGGAGTGCGCTGGTATCCACGGTTCGCCCTGTCCTACCGGGACGTCGAGGAGCTGCTGGCCGAACGCGGCCTCGACGTCGATCACGTCACGATCTACCGCCGGGTTCGTCAGTTCACGCCGCTGCTGATCGACGCCGCCCGGCCGTGTCGCCACCGGCTCGGTGTCCACGCCCGCCGCGTTGGCGGCCGTGGACACCGAGCCGGCCTGAGCCGGCGGTGTCCTCACAGCCGGGCCGCCTCCGGATCGTTGGCGTCGGCGGCACTCGCTCGGGCCGGTGGGAGGTCGGGTCGGGACGGCGCTGTGGCTGGCGAGTCCAGGCCGAACGAGGCGAGGGCCGCCGCCACGAGTGCTCCGGCCGACACGTACCAGGCGTGTTGGAAGACCGCGTGGCTCGCCGCGCCGGAGGCGCGGCCCAGGATCGCGACCAGGACGCTGATCCCGATGACCGAGCCGAGCTGGGTGGCCATCGTCACGATCGCGCTGCCGGTCGCGGAGTCCTTCGGTGGCAGGCCGACCGTGGCCCGGGTGATCGCGGTCGGCACCGCCAGGCCGTAACCCAGGCCGAGGACCACCCAGGTCGGCAGGAACGCGGCCACGAACCGCGGCTCGTCGGTGACCAGGTGGGTCAGCATGATCGTGCCGATGGCGGCGAGCAGCGCGCCCGCGACCGCGATCCGTCCGGCCCGCAGCCGGGTACGCGCCTGGAGGGTCTCCGCGACGGATCGTGGGAAAGCCGGTGCAGGGTGGCGTTGCGTCGTCCTGGAGCGCCGCCTGAGTTAGCGGACGGCCGCTAGCAGGCGGCTTGCGCCGCGCTGCCAGATGACTCCGACCTCGGCGAAGCCTGCCGCGTGCAGCGCGGCCGTGTGCACGGCGAGCTTCCTGCCGTCTCGTACGGGATGGACCAGCTCGCGCCGCACGCGCTCCGTGTCAGCGGGCGCCAGCGCGGGATGCGCCGACACCGCCTGCCACCACTGGTCCCAGTCCTCTGCCTGGCCGCTGGGGCCGTCGGGGAGGCGCCGGAGCGCCTCACGCTCCTCCAGGGATTGCTCCAGCGACGACAGGACCGGGCTGTCTGCCTCGTCCAGCCGCAGGTGGTCGGCGTCGAGGAGCAGCCCGCCTGGGCGCAGGAGCGCGGCCAGCGCGGCATACAGGTCACGGAGCTCGGCCGAGCCCAGCCAGTGCAGGGCGGTGCTGGACACGACTGCGTCTACTTTCCTGCCGGCCTCGAGGCCGAGGCCGGCAACCCATCCGGGCGTCCGCAGGTCGAGGTCCTCGAAGCGCAGCCCGGCGACGTCGCCGTAGGCGGAACGGCCGAGGGCCAGCGTGACCGGGTCGGCGTCGATCGCGATCACCGTGGCCTGCGGGAGCCGCCGCAGCAGGCGCACCGACAGGGAGCCCGGCCCGGCGCCGAGGTCGAGCACCAGCGGGTCCGGCCGGCCGGCCGATGCGTCCACCGCGTCGATCACCGCGGTGAACCGGTCTTCCCGGTCGGCGAGGTAGGTCTCCTGCTGGCGGTCCCAGCGGGCAACCCAGTCGCGGGCGGTGGTTGGGTCGAGCTCGGTCAGTTCTGACATACAAGCCCCAGGTGACTGGCTATTGTTGGTTCGACAGTGACGACGGTAGGACGAGGGCGGTAACTGGTCAAGTGAACTTCAGCAGTCACACGGATGCGGTCGTCGGGATCGCGGTCGCCCTGGTGAACTTGTTGACCGAGGGAGAGAGACGCGGCAGGGCGTACCTGCCGCCCGCGGGAACCGAGCGAATCGCCCAGCTCAACACCCTGTTCGAGGGCCGTAGCCAGGCCGTGACCACCGAGGCGGAAGCGGACGAGTTCGCCGGTGTCGCGGTCGGTCTGCGCGCGGTCTTCACCGCGATCGCCGCCAGAAACATCGACGCCGCCGCGCGCCAGGTCAACGGCATGCTCAAGGCCACTGGCGCGCACCCGTCGCTGCAACGGCACGACGGGCAGGCATGGCACATCCACTTTCACGCCGCGGACGAGCGGTCCCTGGCCGACAACTGGGCAGCCGGCTACGCCACCGCGCTAGCGATCGTGGTCGGCGGCGAGCACGTCGACCGGCTCGGGGTGTGCACCGCAGCGCACTGCGACCGGGTCTACGTGGATACCTCACGCAACGGCAGCAAGCGGTTCTGCTCGACGGCGTGCCAGAACAGGATCAAGGCCGCTGCCTTCCGCGAGGCCAGGCGGGAGGCTGCGGCCGGCGAGTGAGACCACCGGGCGGGCGATGTCTCGAGCGGCCCCGGCCGGGCTACCCCCACGGTCGGGCTGTCCGCCCGAGCGCCGCGTAACTTCCGTGCACCCGGGGCGCACGCACGGCGACGAAGTCGAGGACATGACGACGCACCATGCCGTCAACACGTGCCACCCGATCATACCTCTGGGACAACTCGACCATGCCTCCGCTACGGTCCAGCAGGATCTGGGCTTCAACATGCGCCGGGTCGGCGGCTCTGCTGCTGCGTTCCTGGAACCGGCGCAGGACATTCTCTTTGCTGTCGAGAAGGGTGATTTCGTGAAATTCGGCACCGGTTTCGCGGGCGAGCTCATCAAGCTGCTCGATGAAGGGCAGCCTACCGACGAATTGCGGGATCACGACATCGTGTCCCGCGTGAGGTGCCCGCCGACGCGGTCAACGTCGCCCTCGACGACCTGGGCATGCACCCCGACCTCGTCATCGCCGGCATCCACGAGGGCCAGTCCCTCGGCCCCGACGTCGACGAGTCCGGCACCGTCGGCGCCGCCCGCGCCGCCGCCCAACGCGGCATCCCCGCCCTCGCCGTCAGCCTCGGCCTCGGCGACACCTACGACTACACCCCCGCCGTCACACTGGTCCAGGACTGGATCACCAAGAACCGTGCCAGCCTGCTCTCCGACACCAAGCCCCGCCAGACCACGGTGTCCAACCTCAACGTCCCCAACTGCTTCGCCGGTGGCAAGGTCCGCGGCCTGCTCGAAGTCGACACCGAACCGCGGATCCCCGACCCAGCCGCCGCACGACAGAACCAGACTGCACCTCCACGAACAAGCCGAGCGACGAGGTCGGCGCGTTCAACGCCGGATACGCCACCCTCACCCGGGCTTGAGCTTGGCCCCCGCGATCGACCACCTGATCAGCCACTACGAGCCATTGTCGAACTGACACCGATGATGACTCGGCTGACGACGCGAACCATCGGAACGAGCAGTCCTGCTCCCGCTCCGACAGGTCCGAGGGATACCGGCGCCGTACGGCCATGACCTGCCTCCGCTATCAAAACACCACCGATTTAAGAGTCACGGACAGTTACTGTCGTTCGGTGTCGGGGCGGACCGGAGGATGCTGCGGTGTCAACAGCCGCAGGGGTCTTCACGGTCCATCCCTGACGCCTGGTGTCGGTACTTGACGGCTCCTGCTCGCGCTTCCGCACCCGTTCCACAGTGCTCTCGCCCGCGCGCTGAGCGGCGCTGGGCACTTCCCGACGTCGGGCGTGCTTCAGCCGATGACCGGTACCGAGCGGCCGTTGTCGACGGTGTAGACGCCGGCCGAGATCGCCCCGAAGGCCGCGGGGCTGATCGTCAGGGCGACGACACCGCCGGGTAGTACACGCGAGGTCTGTTCCTTGACCGTGAACGTTGCCGGGGTCGATCCATTGGGGAAAAGCCGCTTCCCTGTTCCGATGACAACCGGATACTGGAGCAGGCGGTAGACGTCGACCAGCCCGGCCTCGTGCAGCGTCTGGACGAGCCTCCAGCTGCCGTGCACCTGGAGTTCGCCGCCTGGGAGCGCTTTGAGGCGCCGGATCTCGTCGACCACGTCGCCGCGCACGACCGTGGCCAGCGCCCAGCCGGCCTCGTCGTCGCTCAGAGTCGAGCTGACGACGTACTTCGGCAGGGTGTTCAGCTTGGTCGCGATCCGGTCGTCGGGGTCGGTGACCCTGGACCAGTGGTCGCGGAGCATCTCGAAGCTCGTGCGCCCGAAGAGGAACGCACCGGCCTGGTGGAACCAGTCCTCGACGACTTCGCTGGTGTGCGCAGACGCGTGGGGGACGAGCCAGCCGCCGCGGTCGAACCCGCCGGTCCGGTCCTCGTCGGGCGCTCCAGGGCCCTGCATGACRCCGTCGAGACTGACGAAGATGTTGACGCTGAGCAGCACGAGTCGTCCTCCAGGTGGTGCGCACGGGGCTTGCCGGTGCCGGCACCGGGACGCTAGCTGCCGGGGCTGGACGCGGTCTTGTACAGGAACGACATCGGCTCGGGCGTCTCGCCCACCCGCAGCTCGCTCGCGGTGCGCCCGATGTACCGGCGCAGGGCGTGCCCGAGGTGCGCCTGGTCGAAGTAGCCGAGATCGCCGGCGACGGCCCGCCAGTCACGGCCCGCGTGAAGCATCGTGGCGGCGGCGTTCGCACGGTCGATCTGCCGTACCGCGGTTCGCGAGAGCCCGGTGAGGGCGCGGTAGCGACGTTGAAGCGTCCGAGCGGTCGGCGCCTCCTCGCGGGCCTCGCGGTGCTCGTCCCCAAGCCGGGGGCGAGTCAGCAGGCCCGCGTCCCGCAGCCGCGCGACGAACTGCTCGACGTTCTCGTACGTCGGCGTTTCCCAGTCCTCGCCGCCGATGATGATTCTTCCCGAGCCCGTCACAGGTAATGGCTCGTATCCGTCGACGATCAGGGCCGCCGGGTTCGGCCGCAGCACGGTTCCAAGGGCGAAGCGGACTCCGAGGTACTCGGTACCGGGCGGCACCGGCGCGGTCGTCGCCCGCAGCTCCGGTCCGCGCAGTCCCGCGAGAAGCTTCCCGTCCTTGCGTGAGACGATCAGATGCCAGCAGGTGCGCGCCGCGGAGACCATCGTCTCCTCGGCGCCGCCGCTTCTGCCGCGCCAGACGCGGTCGACGAAGGCGCTGTCCGCGCCGCGATGCTCGAACTCCAGTGTCACCGCGCCTGAGCGTAGACCGGCGCCGGTCTACCTGGCACCCGACGCGCCACCGGCCGGGGCCTCGCCGCCATGTCGCTCACGGCGCAGCATGACGGCGGCTGTCTGACCGGCAGCCGACCCTCTCACATCACCGTCCCCAGACCGTTCGGTCCAGAGACGGCGTCAGCCTGCCCGCCGGAACGCGTCTCTCCGTGTCGTGTCGGTGTCCGCCAAGCTCGGTCGCGTCGGGGTGGCGCGCGGCGGCCCGACCGTCCGATCATGTGGAACGCCCTGATGTTCTGACGGCGTCTACGGCGTGACGTCAGGCGTGATGTCAGGCGGGGTGGCGTGTCCTGCGGGCGGAGGGGGCGGGTTTTCCTCGGCGGCCGACGCCGAGTCGCGCACCGGATTCCCGGCTCGGCCGTTCGGCGCGCAGGTTGAGGGGCTGGCCGGCGATGCGGGTGCGGGTCAACGCCTGCTGGGTGTCCTTGGTCAGGTCGGTGGGAAGTTCGACGAGGCTGTAGTCGGCGCGGATGTCGATCCGGCCGAAGTCCGCCCGGTCCAGGCCGCCCTCGTTGGCGAGCGCCCCGACGATCTGGCCCGGGGTGACCCGCTGGCGATGCCCGACCCCGATCCGGTAGGTGGCATAGACCGGCCGCGGCCCGCCCGCGCCGCGGGCGGGCCTCTCGCGGGCAGGCGGGGCGGTGTCCGGCGGGAGGAGGAACTCTCCCTGTTCATGGCGGGTCATCACGGCCAGCGCCGCGGCGATGTCGGCGAGCGGAACGTCGTGCTCGTGGGTGTAGCCAAGGACCAGGTCCCTGAACACGGCGTGGGCTGGCGCGTCGAGCGCGGCGGTGATCGCGTCGTGGAACTTCGCGACCCGCTGGGCGTTCACATCCGCCGCGGTGGGCAGTTCCATCTCGGCGAGCGGCTGGCGGGTCGCCTTCTCGATCGCGGCGAGCAGGCCCTTCTCCCTGGGGGTGACGAGCAGCAGCGCCTCACCGCTGCGCCCGGCGCGGCCGGTACGGCCGATGCGGTGGACGTACGACTCCGGGTCGGTGGGGATGTCGTAGTTGACGACGTGGGTGACCCGTTCGACGTCGAGGCCGCGGGCGGCGACGTCCGTGGCGACGAGCAGGTCGAGAGTGCCGTCGCGGAGCTGGGCGATGAGCTTCTCTCGCTGCGGCTGGCTGAGGTCGCCGTTGATCGCCTCGGTGGCGAATCCGCGGCTGCGCAGCCGCTCGGCGACGTCCTCGGTCGCCGACTTCGTCCGCACGAAAATGATCATCGCTTCGAACGGCTCGACTTCGAGGAACCGGGTGAGCGCGTCCATCTTGCGCGGCCCGGCGACGGTCAGGAACCGCTGCCGGGTATTCGCGGCCGTGACGGTCCGCGCCCTGACGGTGATCTCGACCGGGTCGCGCAGGTACTGCCGGGAGATGCGGCGGATCGGCGCGGGCATCGTCGCTGAGAACAGCGCGACCTGCTTGGCGTCGGGGGTGTCGGCGAGGATCCGGTCGACCTCCTCCTGGAAGCCCATCCGGAGCATCTCGTCGGCCTCATCGAGGACCAGCGTGCGCAGGCCGCCCAGATTGAGCGTCCCGCGTTCCAGGTGGTCGATAACCCGCCCGGGAGTGCCGACGATGACCTGCGCGCCGCGGCGGATCCCGGCGAGCTGGGGAGCGTAGGCCTGCCCTCCGTAGACGGGCAGCACATGCAGGCCGGTGAGGTGCTGGGCATACCGGCCGAACGCCTCGGCGACCTGCAGGACCAGTTCCCGGGTCGGGGCGAGCACAAGCGCCTGGGTGGAGGTGCTGCGCACGTCGATCCTGGACAGGATCGGGAGAGCGAACGCGGCGGTCTTGCCGGTCCCGGTCTGGGCGAGGCCGACGAGGTCGCGGCCCGCGAGCAGGGCGGGGATCGTGCCGACCTGGATCGGCGACGGCACCTCGTAGCCGAGTTCGGTGAGGGCTCGCAGGACCGCGGTGCCAAGCCCGAGGTCTTGGAACGTCTGCTGGTCTTCGGACTCGGTCACACCTGAGAATACGGTTCCCGCGCGGCAGCCCGGTGAGACCGGCGCCCAGGCGGCCGGGCCGGCCCCCGCGCACCACCCAGCCGGTAAGGCACATTTACGGTGGGCGGATGGGTGGCGAGGGCGGACCGCGGCTCGAACTGCTGGCCGACGATGACCGTCCCGGCGGCTGGCTGATGCTGATGGACCAGGTCCGGCAGTCCTACGTCGATCTGCGCGACCCGGCCTACCTGGACTTCGAGTACATCCAGGGCTTCGCCGACGTGGTCGACGCGCTGCCAGCCGGCCCGCTGTCGGTGACGCACATCGGCGGCGGGGCCTGCACCTTCGCGCGGTATGTCGCGCACGTCCGGCCGGGCTCGCCCCAGCTCGTGCTCGAACCGGACGCGGAGGTGACAGCGCTCACGCGGGCGCGGCTGCCGCTTCCGCCAGGGCACCGGATCCGCCTCATCCCGCACGAGGGACGGGCGGCGGTCCGCACGCTACGGGACGGCACGGCCGACGTGGTCGTCGTCGACGCCTTCGCCGACGGGCGGGTGCCGGCGACGCTGACGACCGCGGAGTTCTTCGCCGAGGTGGCGCGTGTGCTGCGCCCGGCCGGGGTCGTGCTGGCGAATCTGCCTGACGGCGGGCGGGGCGGAGGGCGTTACGTCCGGCGGGTGACAGCGGCGGCGAGGACCGTCCTGCCGAAGGCGTTGCTGCGCGCCGATCCGGCGGTGTTCAAGGAACGCCGATTCGGCAACGTCGTGCTGGCCGCGACGCGGGGCGAGCTGCCGGTCGTCCCGGTCGCCCAGGCGGCGGCCAGGGCGCTGCTACCTCAGAAGGTGCTCGCCGGCGATGCCCTCGACCACTTCGTTGGCGGCGCGGCGCCGTTCACCGACGCGGACTGCGCGCTCTCGCCCGCCCCGCCGGACAACCTGTGGCGGGTCGGCTGACGGGCGCCGCGCGCCGTGATCGTCCCGCTACGCAGTCCGGTGACACAAAGGTCATGCCACAGGGTCCGGGCAGTTGGAGAGAACCCTGCCCGCGATCGACGCGGCACGGCTGTCAGGCGGCGTTGCTGTCAGGCGGTGCGGGCGGCGGTGTCGTAGTCGGCGATCCGCAGCGACATCGTCTCGGCGAGCCGGGCCATGGCGCCGTCGATGAGCGTGAGGTCGCGCAGGGCGARCTGGCCGTCGTGGATGGTGCCCGCCTGCCGTTCGCTGCGGCGCTCGGCCCGGTCGAACAGGGCGGACGACCGGGTGTAGGTTCCGTCGCGGCCGTCCCCGAGCAGGGCCGCCACGATGACGTCGAGCGACCCGTGCAGGGTCGCGGCCGCGCCCTTGATCTCGCGCCGGCTGTCGAGGTCGAGCAGGCCGATCTTCTCGACGTCGTRCACCAGGTTGCGGCTGTAGCCACGCGAGGCGGTGACGAGGCGCATCATCTCCCCGACCCGCTCGTCCAGATCGCTGAACAGGGTGCGGCGCAGCGGCTGGGCGGTCGCGACGAGGGTCTGGTAGGCGGCGTCGACGGTGCGGGCGTCGGCCCGCAGCGCCGTGTCGTCGCACGCGGGGTCGCCGACGAGGCGGCCGGTGGCGTGCTCGACAAGGACGCGGACCGCCTGCACATAACCGCGCAGCGCGACCTGCAGGACGTGCTTGGTCCGCAGCGGAAGCACCACCAGCACCGTGACGATGGCGACCCCGGCGCCCAGTGCCGTCTCCTCCAGTCGCAGCCGCAGCAGCGAGTTGGAGAACTCGTCGAGCTGGACGTACAGCTGGGAGACCATCACGGTGATACCGATCACCATGAAGGCGTAGTTGATCCGCATCATGTACAGGCCGAAGAACAGCGAGGCCAGGATGACGGCGATCGAGAGCGCCGCGTCATGACCGACGGCGTTGGCCAGCAGCGAGCCGATCAGAACGCCGACCAGGGTGCCGGTGACGCGGGCCAGCGCCTTGCGGACCTGCTCGCCGGAGGTGTTCGCACCCATGAAGGTGATGAACGCGGCGATCACCGCCCAGTAGAACCGGGGTCCGGACAGCAGGTCGCCCAGCACGATCGCGGCGGAGACCGCCACCCCCATCTGGATCGCCACGCGGACGTGCGGCTTGAGCCGGACGCGGTCGACCGGATGGGCGCCGCTCTCCAGCGAGGCCATGGCGCTGCTGACCGCGGATCCCGGCAGCCAGCCGCCGAACAGCGTCACCGACGGCCGGAACACGGGCGCCTCGTCGTCGCGTGCCGGGGCCGAGCCGAGGGCGAGCCACTGGGTCATCGCCACGGTCAGCGCGATCACCGATCCGGCGAAGCGGTGCACCACGACGACCGCCCGGCGATCCTGGGCGTCAGCCAGAGGGTCGGCCTCGACGGTCCGCAGCCGCTCGATGAGGGCCTGGGCGTGGGCGTTGGCCGCCCCGCGGTCCCGGGTCACAATGCCGTTCAGGGCGGCGCGGACCTCGGCCCGCTGGTCGGCGGGAAGGTCCAGCCGGGTCATCGCCTGGGCGAAGCGGGCCATGTTGGTCAGGGCCAGCTCGACGTCGAACAGCAGCTCGTGCAGCAGCCTGCCGGAGGAGCCGTCGGCCGTCGCGGCCGGGTCGCCCAACTGCGCGTCGATCATCAGGGCGGACTCGTTGAGCCGGACCAGCTGCCGCTGCAGGCGCTGGGCCCGCCGCTCGTCGTGCTCGGGATCGTCGAACAGCTCCAGCGCGAGCTTCGCCACCTTGCGGGCGCGGGCGGCGTAGGAGCGCTGGCTGCGCCGCAGGTCCTTGGCGGGACGCGGGTAGAACAGGGTGAACCGCACGATCAGCGCGACCACCAGGCCCACGCCGATCTCGGCVCTCGCCCAGCCCATGTCCTTCAGCTTGATCGCGTTCCCCATGAAGAAGCCCAGGAAGTCGCCGAGGAAGAGCAGGATGCCAACGAGGAAGCCCCGGGGACCGAAGCGCCGGCAGTAGGTACCGACCGCGAGACTCGCGGCGATCACCACCAGCGAGATCACGCGGTGGTCGGACAGGGAGATGCCGACCACGAGCATCGGGATCAGGGGGACGGGCAGGAGCAGCATGGACACCAGCTGCCCACGCGCCGTCACGTCCATCACACCGAAGGTCGAGATCATGCCGATCATCGCCCCCATGATTATCGCGATGACCAGGTACTGATGGTTGGCGGTCGCGACGACGGCGGCCTTCTCCGCGGACAGCACGGCGCCGTGGGTCTGGATCTGGAGAGCGTGGGTCGTGCGCACGAACAGCCACTCGGCGACCATGATCAGGCCGATCGTGATGATGCTGTGCAGCGCCATCCGGAAGCGGTTGAGACCGGGGTCCGAACCGAGGAAACGGTCGAGCCAGCGTTCGCGCAGCCGCTCGGCCGGGCGGGCCGGAGCGACGGCGGTCGGTACGTCGAGCCGGGCCTCATTGAGGCTCAACACAACCCCCCCACGTGCCGCGGGCCGTCCCGGACCGGAAGCATGCCGGCTCACCGGGGACGGCGTCGGATCATCAGGACCCCGCACAGCGCACACCGTCGCGTGGAGCACGGCATCGATCATGATGATCTCATCCGTGTGCGCGTGGACACGGCCTGGCCGACGGCCCCACAGCGACCCGCACCCCATGAAGGTGTAGCGCGGTATAACCGTACTTTAGTAAGAAAGTTCGGCCCCGGAAGTAGTTTCCGCATGTGAAAGACATGACGGCGAAGGGGGGAATAGGCCGTTCCTCRCGCAATTAGTAGCCGGTCGCCACCACCTGCGTGAGTACCGATGTGAGGGGTGCCACGACGCCGGCAGCCGACAGTCGACTGTGTCGTGCGGCCATGTCCCACCGGGACGCCGATCCGGCACCGGATCCGCCGCGTCGATCGCGCCTGGCATGGCCGCCGTCGAGCCGGCAGCCCGCCACCCGCCGCCGCCGGGACCGGCCCACAACCAGGCCGCGGTTCCCGGCCGTACACAAAGCGGGCGCGACGACGCCTCATTCCAGGATGACCACGGCGTTTCGTCAAGGGCGACGCCCACATTGAGTGCGAAAACACAGGCCTACCGATTCGCGATCGTTATCAAGATCCAGACGCGCCGCGTCCACATCCTCGGCGTGACCGCACATCCGACCGGTGTCTGGGTGACCCAGCAGGCGCGCCAGCTGCTCATGGATCCGACAGCCGGATCGGCGCGTTCCGGTTTCTGATCCGCGACCGAGCCACGAGATACACGCAAGCGTTCGACGACGTCGTCGTCTCCGAAGGCATCCAGGTAGTGCGGACCCCGCCGCGGGCCCCGCGAGCGAACTGCTACGCCGAACGGTTCATCCGCACGGTCTGCCAGGAGTGCACCGACAAGATCCTCCTCCACGGCGAACGCCACACCGCGGCTGTGCTCGACGAGTACATCCGCCACTTCAACCACCACCGGCCCCACCAGGGCCGAGAGCAGCGCCCACCGAACCACGGCCCGGCCACCGTGGCACCCCTCGACGGTCCGATCCACCACCGCAAGGCCCTCGGCAGTGTGATCAACGAGTACCGTCGTGCCGCCTGATCCGACAGCAAAACCGCTGGTCGCGTGCCCGAAACGGAGTTTTGGCACGCGACCGGATATCGGGCACTCCCACGGGCGTCGAGCGGCATGCGGCGGTAGTGACATACCGAAGTCGCGGGTGGATATCCCGATTTTCTTCGTTCGGCTCCGGAGCCACCGGGTGGGCGGGCATTATGCGCTGGGCGGCGGGCGCCCTTACCCGCCATCTCGGCGCATTGTCACTGGCGTGCGCCACGATGATCCAATGGCGCACCAGGTGGAGGAGGCGGGCGATGGCCGAACTCACGGCGGCGCAGCGAGTGCCGTTCAGCTTCGACGACTATGCGACCCCGACCCAGAAGAAAGAGATTGCCAATCTTCTCGCCAACCTGAAGGAACTCGAGGAGATGGCACAGGCGGCACAGGCGGCGCAGGCGAACGCGGAGACGCTTGCCATGATCACCGAGTTGAAGACAAAGGCTTCGGCGATGTTTGGCGACATCTATCAGAACGTGATGGCCCGCTCTGCGGTTGCGGAGCAGGACTTCGCGCGGCGTGACTATCGCACCGCGTTCACCGGCGTGTCGCTTGGCACGGAGGAGGAGCTGCCGGCGTTCGTCAGCATGGCGGCGAGCGACTGGAACCTGTTCGGGACCGTGACCCGGCTCGGCGCCCAGGAGGTGCTCGTCCAGATCACAAAGGACCTCCAGGTGAGCCCGGGCGTCTTCACGATCGAGCTCCGGACGACGCCGACCGAACGGGCCGACGACGACGGCTGGGACAGGCGCGTGCGTGCCCTGCGGGCCGTGATCTCGACGGTCGAGCAGTCGGTGGGGCGCGCGTTGGTGACCCAGGAGGTCGGCGCCTATCAGATCACTATCTTCAACCCAGGACAGGTCGTGCACCGGATCGACGGCGGCGGGTCCGTCCAGGGCACGTCGAAGCATGCCACGGTCGRCATCCCCGCGGTGGAGATCGGCACCGGGGTTACGGCGGCCGACCGCGCCCAGTTCCGGGTCCACCAGTACCTGACCCTGCCGTGGTACGTGGAGAGGTTCACCGGTGACCCCGGCCTGGGCACGCTGGACGAGCGCGAGAAGGTCGGCTACGCGCTCGTGATGTCCGCGGTCCTGAGGCTGGCCCAGGTCTGGACCAAGCACCCCGGGGCGCTGAACCTCCTGGCGGCCAAGACCATGTGGGAGGTCCTGCCCAAGACGGCGCCGGCGCGGATCCTCGCCGCGATGCGGCCGGCCGCGCGCCCGGCGGCCGACGCGGCGATCGGCGGGCGCGCGGTGCCTGCCTGGGCCGGCGACTGGGGCTCCGGGGGCGTGCCGTCTGCCCAGGCCTGGGGCGACGCCCGCGATCACATCCTCGGCGAGAAACCCATGGGCGGCCACGCCCCGGCGGCCTCGACGGTCAACGGCCAGCCCGCGATGGTGTTCGAATACCGGGCCAACCTCCCTGACGCCTTCGCGCACGCCTGGTGGCATCGGGCCTGAAGCGTCCTCCCGTACCGCCGGCGGCCGGATCGTGGCCTGCCCGCCGAGGCGGTCTATGCGTCTGATCGGTCCGCTCGTATCGCCGGTCGGGGCCGGCGGGTCGGGGCCGGCGGGTCGGGGCCGGCGGGTCGGGGACGTCGAGGTCGAGGCCGCGGTGGGGTCGAGCCGTGTTGACGAGGAACGCCGACCAGCGCGGACGCGGCAGCAGCCCAGCCAGGGCGGCCAGCAGCATCCGATCGGACGGGCTCTATCACGGCCGGGCGATCTGACGGCGCAGCATCGCCAGCTGATGACGAAGGACAGCGATCTCGGCCACCTTGCCGCCGCAGCCGCGCCGGGACGCGACCCACTCAAATCCGGGGAGGCGGACTAGTACCGCTGCGCGTACCAGGTCGGTGGCTCGCCGAACATGCTCTTGAAGTCGCGGATGAAGTGGCCCTGGTCGGCGTAGCCGAGGTCCGCCGCCAGCGCGGCCCAGTCGATCGCCCCGCCGGCGGCCATGCGTGCGGTCACCTCGTGCAGGCGGTAGCGGCGGATCACCCACTTGGGCCCGATGCCGACGTACTCCGCGAACAGCCGTTGCAGCCCCCGCGTGCTCAGCCCGAGCTCGTCGGCGAGGCGTTCGACCCTGGTCACGGCCTTGTCCTCGGCGATCAGCTCGACCGCGGCCACCGCCTGGCGCGCCCGGGGGTCGTCGTCCGGCAGGTGTTTCAGCAGGAACRCATTCACGGTCGGCACGTCGAGCGTCGTGGGCAGGTCCGGGCCGAACACCTCGGTCGCCGGGACGACGCGGTCGGTGATCGTCGAGACAGAGGCGCCGAGGAACGGGCGGAAGCAGCCCGACCGGAACGCGACGCCGAAGACGTGATCGCGGCCATCGAGGATCTTGATCCGGTAGCCGCTGCACACGCCGTTGACGTCCGCGCGGCCGCCACCGAACGACAGGTGCACCCTCGGGTACGGCACGATCTTCTGCTGGTAGGGCTCGGTGTAGTCCCAGCGAGCTTCCCAGTAATGCTCCACCCATGGCGCGACCGCCGGCGACGGGCTGTGGAACGCGTGGCGCTGATACCTGGTCCATGCGCTCCGCAGCTCACGAACGTCCCGCCCCACGCGGCAGAGTGTATGTCGCCTTTGTTCAATACCCCTCCGGCCCATGCCGCCTAGCGTCGCCGTCATGTCAAACCTGTCCAACGCGGCCGAGGCCATGGCCGCAATCGCCCGCACCATCACCGACGACCAGCTCGCCAACAAGACTCCGTGCACGGAGTACGACGTGCGGGCACTGGTCAACCACCTCCTGTTCTGGGGCCCGTCGCTCGCCGGCGCCGGCCGCAAGGAGTCCGTTCCGCAGCCGGCGGCCGCCGAGTCCGATGTGGACCTGGCGGCCGGTGACTGGCGCGGCCGCCTGCTCGCCCTGCTGGACGACATCACGTCGTCGTGGGCGCCGCCGAGCGCCTGGGAGGGCGAGACGAGCATGGGCACGCCGCACATGCTGCCCGCGCCCGTCATGGGCGACATGATCGTCGGCGAGCTGGCCGTGCACGGCTGGGACCTGGCGGTCGCGACCGGGCAGCGGCTGGAACTGCCCGCCGACCTGCTGGCGTATCTGCATGACACGGTGTTCGCCGGCGTGGAGCAGGGGCGGGAGATGGGCCTGTACGGACCGGAGGTCGCGGTGCCGGCCGGCGCACCCATCTTGGACCGCATCCTCGGCCTGACCGGCCGTGATCCCGCCTGGGCGTAGTCTCCGACCGATGATGTCGGTCACATCTGGCGCGACTGTCGAAGCGTGGTGCGGTGGCTTTGACGCCCCGGCCGACAGTCACCGAGTAAAGAGACAGGCCACACAGTGCATGATCATGCATTGCGCCTCCCAGACCGACATCGACGCGATGGCCGACAACGAGACCGCGGCCGGCCCGGCGTGGACGTCCGAAGAGTCCCGCGATGGGCGAGTTCATGGGCAGGCGGAGGAGGATGGCAGCGAGACATCACTCGATCATGCCTCGACCAGCGAGATGGACCAGGACATCGGCCGGTGCGACAGCGCCAGCCGCGACGGTGGTGAGGGCGCCAGCCGAACGTTCGCAGGCGTCATGATCGGAGTCGCCGTCGAGGCTGGCAGCCCGGAAACCGATCGATCGTGCCCAGTCCACCGGACATCCGAGGCGAATGTCGCGTTCCCTGACGATGTACGTACCGACGGACATGGTTCTGTGCTTTTGGTGGTGGGAATGACCGTCTCTGACCGACGGTAACGCCAGTTTCCACAAGGTGTGGGTCGGCCGCGGCGATCCAGAGCGGACGAGGGCGGTGGGATCTCGGAGCCTAGACGGCTGGGGGCGGCGGCGTCGGATCGCCGCTGTGGACTCCTGCCTGCCCGGCGGCGAGGGAGGGAGCGTCGAGGCGAGCGGGACGTTCGTCGACGGACTCTTCGCCGTGGACGGCGTGATGGGGCCGCTCATGGCGGCGAAGGACTGGGGTCGCACCCCGMTTGGCCCGGTCCGTGAGTGGAGTCCCAGCCTGTGGACAACCGTCGGTATCTGTCTCGGGTCGCGGTTCCCCATGGTGATCCAGTGGGGCCGGGAGTACATCTACCTGTATAACGACGCTGTGGTGCCCCTGCTGGGACGCAAACATCCGCGCATCCTTGGTCTTCCGTTCGCCGAGGCTTGGCCTGAGATGTGGGAGACATTTCGGTCAATATTTGATCGCGTGATGTCCGGTGAGGGCGCGACATGGTCTGAAAACTGGCCCTTGCTCGTCGATCGCCATGGATACCCGGAGGAATGCTATGTGACCATCTCCTACAGCCCGATACGCGAGGCCTCGGCCGGTGGTGCCGTGGCCGGGGTCCTCGGAACGTTCCTGGAAACGACGTCGAAGATTCTCGCGACGAGGCGTCTTGCCTGCCTCCGCGAGATCGGCTTCTCTGTTTCGAACAAGCGGGGCCGACGGGCGGTCTGCCGCGCCGCGGCCGCCTCGCTCGAGCACTTCCGTAGCGATATTCCCTTCGGGATCATACTTCTCCGCGATGCCGCGGTGCGTTCGCCACTCCACCCGATGGCAGCGTGGGGTCTGACCGATGAGAAGAAGGCCCTCGACCTCCTGGGCGTGCTCGATCCCCGGACGCCTCGCCACCTCGCGGTCGCGCTGTCCTCCGGTCTGACGGAGGTCATCGAACACCTACCGGAGCCATTTCCGATCAGGCTCGACACGTCGACGTCGCCGCCGGGTTCCGCGGTCATCGTGCCACTGGCCTGTGACTCGGAAAGCCAGCCGGTCGGACTCCTGGTAGCCGGCGTCGGCGGCTGTTGCGTTCCCGACCGTGATTACCGTGACTTCGTCGAGCTGGTGGCCAGCCACATCTCGGCGGGCGTGGCCAGGGCGGCCGCGGACGACGCACTGCGGGCCGCCGCGGCCGAGGCACGCTATCGGGCTCGACACGACGAGCTCACTGGCCTGCCGAACCGGACGGTGCTGGTGGAGCGGCTTCGTCGGGCCCTGATGGACGCGGGCCGGCGTCGGGACCGGACGGCCCTGATATTCGTCGATCTGGACGGTTTCAAGTCGATCAACGACGCACTCGGTCATCAGGCTGGCGATGACGTACTTCGCGAGGTGGGAGCGAGGCTCAGGGGGATCGCGTGTTCCGGTGACACGGTGGCCCGCGTCGCCGGGGACGAGTTCGCGATTCTGCGGCCCAGGGTTGTCGCGGCCGCCTCTGTCCGGTYGCTCGCCGACTCGGTGGTCACCGCGGTCGATCTCACCAGAGTCGTAGGTGGGCGGACGATCGCCGTGACCGCGAGCGTGGRCGTTGCCGTGTCGGGCGAGGATCCCGGCGTCGCGGACCAGCTGCTGCATGAGGCGGACAGCGCCATGTACGTCGCGAAGCGCGGCGGCGGGGCCCGCTACACGATCTTTGACGACGCAATGCTGATCTGATGCACCGACGATGTCGGGTCCGTTGAGACGCGCACCTATTTGTGCCCGCCCGCCTCGGGTCATCCTCGAGCGGAGCAGGACCTGACGCGTCGAGTCCGATTGGTCACGGACCTGCCGCTGAACTGGCCCGCCATCGACACTATTTGGGCGCTTATGGCCGCGTCCCTGCCTGTCTGTGTGTGCCTGGTGAGGGGAGTGGTGGCCCGTTGGTTTGCTGGTAGCACGGTAGGTCTGTTCGCGGCGGACGGGGTGAGGAGCCGGGTTTGAGCATGATCGACGTGTCGGGTGGGACGGTCGRCTCGGAGTGGGCGGCTCGGTACCCGGTCCATGCCGGGGGCGTGTTCCGGTTGTACGGGGAGGAGTTTCATCGTGATCCGGCCGCGGTCTATGCGCGGTTGCGGGCTGTGCATGGTCCGGTGGCGCCGGTGCTGGTGGAGGGTGATGTTCCGGTCTGGCTTGTGCTCGACTATCGGGAGTTCGGCCAGGTCCTTGAGAATCCGGCGCACTACACCCGGGACTCGGGTGCCTGGAACAGTTGGGATCTGATCCCGGGGGACTGGCCGCTGATCCCGATGATCACGGCACGTGACACCGCGTGGTTCCTGACCGGGTATGAGYACGACCGCCGTGCGGGGGTGCTGGYCGACGGGCTGGGTGCGGTGGATCCGTTCGAGCTGCGGGGGGCGTGTGAGCGGGTCGCCGACGAGCTGGTCGATGGTTTCGCCGCCCATGGCCGGGCCGATCTGATCGCCCAGTTCGCGGAGCTGCTTCCGCTGCGGGTGGCGACGRCCCTGTTGGGTGTTCCGGCGGGGGACAGCGCGGCGATCGTGGCTGACCTCGCCATCATGGTCAACGGCGGCCAGGACGCGGTGGCGGCGAACGCGCGGCTGCGGGCTGGGTTGCAGGCGCAGGTCACGGCGAGGCGTGAGCGTCAGCGGTTCGATGTGTTGTCGCGGCTGGTCGCGCATCCGGTCGGGCTGGGTGACGCTGAGCTGTTGGAGGAGCTGCAGACGATCTTCGCGATCGTGCATCAGGCGACGTCGGCGTGGATCGGCAACACGTTGCGTCTGGTGCTGGGTGATTCCCGGTTCGCGACGACGATTCTTGGTGGGCGTCGCAGTGTCGGGGACGCGATGGCCGAGGTGCTGTGGGAGGACCCGCCGGGGGCGACGCTCACGGGTCGGTGGACCGTCGGGCCGCGGGTGCTGGGGCGGTATCTTCTCGGGGCTGGGGATCTGTTGCTGTTGAGTATCGCGGCGGCGAACACCGACCCGGCGATCCGTCTGGGTGTCGAGAGCGTTCATGGTAACCAGGCGCATATGGCGTATGGCTGTGGTGAGCATCGGTGTCCGCTGGCGGGCCAGGAGGTCGGCGAGGCGATCGCGGAGACCGCCGTGCAGGTGCTGCTAGACCGGCTACCCGACGTCGAGCTCGCGACGCCGATCGAGCGGCTCGTCTGGCGCCCGTCCCTGTGGCTGCGCAGCCTCACGGACCTCCCGGTCGTGTTCACACCGGCGGGACACTGACCGTCCGCTCCCACCGCCCGGCGATCAGACACCGCCGCCGAGCCCTGAGAAGACATCGCAGCCTGAGCCGACGACCGCCCGGCATCCCGGGAGCCAAAACCTCGGATGACCACTCTTCTGGAGCGGTGCTTCATGGGAGATGGAGGTCGGGCCGCCGGTGGGTTGGCTCATTTTTTGGGCCCCGGCGCCTGATGGTGCTCGGGTCGACTCCGGTTCGTCTGGTCCCGCGCGCTTTCGATGGACGTCGTCTCCTCGGGGGGRGGCCGAGGAGACGACGAGGGGAGCCGGGCTGCCTAGATCGTGGCGAGGAATGCCTTGACCGCGGCGGCGAACGCGTCGGGGGCGCTGGTCGGGATGAGGTGATCGGCCTCCAGCTCGAACGGCGCGGTGCCTGGGCGGCGCTCGACCATCGCTCGGATCTGCTCGGCCGGGATGATGCCCCGGGTGCCGTGGATCAGCAGTGCCGGGCAGTCGGTGGCCGTCCAGTCCGCCCAGTGGTCGCCGTGGACGAGGTCTTCGGAGTCGTACATGTCCTGGGGGTGGAAAGGCAGCCGCCAGGTGCCGTCCGCGTTCTGCCGTAGCCGGTCGGCGAAGTAGGGCGCGGCCGGGCCCAGGCCCGCGAGCAGTGCCTCACGGGTGGGTGCCTGGTAGGGCTGGTTGAGCAGGAAGGCGAAGGGGTTGGGCCCCTCCAGGCCGAGGGACGCGGCGCCCTCGACGTTGACCAGCGCGGTGACGCGCTCGGGGTGGCGGGCGGCGAACTGGTAGGCGTTGATGGCGCCGAGGGAGTGGCCGAGCAGCACGACGCGGTCCAGCCCCAGGTAGTCCAGGAGGGCCTCGATGTCGGCGAGGTAGCCCTCCCGCGAGTAGTCGGCGGCGCGGTCGGACTCCCCGTGGCCGCGCTGGTCCGGGGCTATCAACCGCCAGGCGGGGCCCAGCGCCTGGGCGAGGTGGGCGAAGGATGCGCCCTCGGACAGGTGTCCGTGCAGCGCCACGATCGGGCGGCCGGTCCCGCCGACGTCGAGGTAGGACAGCCGGCGGCCGTCGATGGCGAGTCCGGCGCGGGTCGCGGCGGTGTCCGCGGCGGTGGCGTTCATGGTCGATCTCCCTTGTCGGTGGCGATGGAAGGAGCGTAGCGAAAAATTGGGCATATGCGCGAGACGATCGTCTAGTGCGTAAGACTAAGTCGCTTGCCTTGTATGGGCGCATGATCCTTGAGTAGCCTTCGATCATGGGGAACCGCGAAGATCTGCTGGYCGGAGCCCGCCTCTGTCTGGAGGAGAAGGGCTGGGCGCGCACCACTGTCCGTGACATCGCCGCCGCCTCGGGTGGCGTCAGCATGGCCGCCATCGGCTACCACTTCGGCTCCCGCGAGGCGCTGCTCAACGCTGCGCTCATCGACGCCATCGACGAATGGGGTACCCGCGTCGGCCGCACCCTGGCTGGCTTCGGCACGGAGGGAGCCACACCCGCGGAGCGCTACGAGGCGATGTGGGACCGGATCATCGAGTCCTTCTCCACGCACCGCGCCCTATGGCTTGCCTCGATCGAGGCGCTGACCCAGGCCGAGCACTCCGAGGAGCTGCGCCGCTACCTCGCCGGGGGCCAGGCCCAGGGGCGGCGGGGCCTGGCGGCCGTTCTCGGTGGAGTCGAGGAGGACGCGGTTGGCGACAGCGTGGCGCGCACGCTGGGCGCCGTCCAGATGGCCCTGCTCTCCGGCCTGATGACGCAATGGCTCACCGACCCCGACCAGGCCCCCGCCGGCGCCGACATCGTTGCTGGCCTGCGCGCGTTGGCTCATATCGTCGGAACAGATCAACCCTAGTGATCAGCCAGGTGCCCGGCCCGCGATCTCCCGCTGGCCACAGGCTCCGCCGAAGCGCTGAATTTTATGGAAGCGCGCGCGGTCGTCGTCGCGACCTTGGTTCAGAACGTCCGCCGCGTCCGCTACGAGCTGGCCACCGACGCCGACCCACGGCCGCGGCCGTCGACCGCGTTCACCGACCTCGCCGCGGCGGTCCGATCACCAGGTCGGCGGCGGCTGTGCATGCTCCGGCTCCACACAACGCAACAGGCCCTCAGCGGGAGCTGGCGACGTGGGCGCCACCGTTGCCAGGCCGCTCTGGTAGGCGATGACGACGAGTTGGGCGCGGTCGCGGGCGCCCAGTTTGGCCATGGCGTGGTGGATGTGGGTGCGGGCTGTCAGCGGGCTGATGAGCAGGAGCCGGGCGATCTCGTCGTTGGCCCGGCCCTGCGCGACCAGAGTCGTCACCTCGCGTTCGCGGGCGGTGAGGGTGGTGAGGCGTTCGGGCGACGCGAGCTGGCTACCGGGCTCGGGTGTCGCGAGGAAGCGCGCGACGAGTGCTCGGGTCGCCAGCGGGGAGAGCAGTGCCTCGCCCGAGGCCACGGTTCGGATGCCGGTGAGCAGGTCGGCGGCGCCGATGTCCTTGCCGAGGAAGCCGCTGGCGCCGGCCCGCAACGCCCGGGCGACGTATTCGTCGATCTCGAACGTGGTGAGGATCAGCACGCGGGTCGGGGCCAGCAGCGGGTCGCCGCAGATCGTGGCGGTGGCGGCCAGGCCGTCCGTGCCGGGCATCCGGATGTCCATGACGACGACGTCGGGATGGTGGAGGCGGGTGAGCTCCACCGCCTCGGCCCCGTCGGCGGCCTCGGCGACGACCTCCATGTCGTCGCAGGAGTCGATGAGCAGGTGGAAGGTCGCCCGCAGCAGGGCCTGGTCGTCGGCGAGCAGGACTCGGATGGTCATCGGTCCGGGTGCCCCGTGCCGGCCGCCGGGTGCAACGGCAGCTCCGCCGCGACCTCGAAGCCCCCGTCGGGACGGCGGCCCGCGAGCAGGTGGCCGCCGACCGACAGCGCGCGTTCGTGCAGGCCGACGAGACCGAAGCCGGTGTCTACGGCCTTCTTGGCGGGCTCTGCGACAGGTTCGGGCAAGGGGGACCCCTTTCGCCGATCCGGCTGATGTGGCCCTTCTCTGTGCTGCCTGCTTCCCCTGTCGGTGACGCGGATGGCCAGGCGGTCCGCGGCGTAGGCCAGCCGCACCCGAGCCGAGGGCACGGCGGCGTGTTTGGCCACGTTGGTGAGCGCTTCCTGCACGATCCGGAAAGCCGTGAGATCGATGGTCGGCGACAGGTGTCGCCGGGTGCCGTCGGTGATGATGGTGACCACGAGGCCGGCGGCCGCGAATGACGCGGTCAGCTCCGGCAGCCGCTCGAGCCCGGGTGCGGGTTCGAGCGGGGCGTCCGGCTCGTCCGGCTCCCGTAGCAGTCCGACCGTCGCCTTGAGGTCCCGTAGCGCCGACGAGGTGGTGCGGGTGAGTTCGGCGAGGATTTCCTGCGCCCGGTCAGGATGGGTTCCCATCAGGTGCGCGGCCGTGCCGGCCTGGGCGTTGGCCAGCGCGAGGTGGTGCGCGACGACGTCGTGCAGCTCGCGGGCGATCCGGGTCCGTTCCTCGGTGACGCGGTGGCGAGCGAGCTGCTCCCGGGTGCGCTCGGCGTGCTCGGCACGGGCCCGCTCCACGTCCAGGTAGGCGAGCCGCAGCGCGAACCAGCGACCGAGCGCCACCGGGACCAAGGCCCAGACGACGCAGCTGAGCGCTTCGAGCTCTGGTGGGTACACATGCGGCCCGGCGGGAATCGACACGCTCGCCAAGACCGCGGCAGTCACGCCACCGAAGACCCACGCGGTCTTCGACCGCGTCTGGATGGACAGCCGGTAGAGCGAGGCCATCAGCGGCCCTGACAGCAGGGGAGTGAGCAGGTAGCCGGCTACGGCGACGGCTGACGCGCACCCGGCGGTGAACACGACGGTGATGCGGGGGCGGTTTCGGGACATGACCATCGCGACAGCGGCGACGCACGTCACCAGCGTGGCGGGCCACCACAGGGGATGCCGGTGACCAGGTGTGCCCTGCAGCATCCCCCCGGGCACGGCGGCGACCGCGCACAGCGACGCCGCCGCGACGGTCGCGGCGGTGGGGCGGGCGCGCAGGTATCGCTGCCCTGTGGCGAACATCTGGCCCCCTTCTGCCGACAGTTGCAACCATGCTGTAAGGCGGGCCAAGAGGCCACCCCAACCGTGCCGCTGTCAGCGGACTACTGCGAATGCAGTAGTCCGACCTACCGCACCGGAACGATTGACGCGGAGTCACCGGATCGCCAGGGTTCTCAGGACGACAACAGCCGAGAATCCCGAGATACATCGGGTCCATCCGCCGCGTAATTCTCCGCGGAGGCCGCGGCGACTCGACCGGGTCGCGGCAGAAACAACTCCTCCTCCAGTCACACGATCATCGCCGCGCGGCGATGGAAAGGATTTTCCATGCGGAAACCGGCCGCCGGGTCTCGACAGGTAGAACCTCGAACCAGATTTGGACAGGTGAGGCGCTTATCAACGGGGCTGGCCGTGATGATTTTGGCCACCGTGACAGCGTGCTCGGACTCCGGGTCCACCACCGATACCGCGGCTGGGACGCCGACGGCCGGGACGACGTCAGGGACGCCGGCGCCGCCGAAACCGGAGCCGATCTCGGTGAGCGAGCTCCCGCTCCCTCCGGTCACCCCGAGCGACGCACCGGGATCGTGCACCGTCACGCTCAACCCGCGCGGCACCGGATGCACCGGCCAGAACGTGGGTCTGCAGGCAGGCGGCTTCCTCCCGGACGGTCACACCGTCGTCGCGTTGATCAGCTTTGCCGGCGCCCCGGCCGCTCCGGACCCGGCGAGCATCTACACCGGCAGCCAACTCATCATGGTCAAGACGGACGGCAAGACGTTCCCCGGCGGCGATCCATGGAAATGCATCACCTGTGGCCTCCCGGCGGCGAACGCGGCCAGCCGCAATCCTCAGCTCGACTATCCGCAGCCCTTCGGTGACGGCAAGCGCGTGCTGGCCGGAACCAACATCATCGACTGCGGGTCGCATCTCCTCACCGACACGGGGTGCACACCGGACCAGACCCACATCTACCCGATCCGTTTCAACAACACAGCGGACGGGTCCGGCAAGGGCGGCCTCATCCGCGAACTGCGCATCCACCCGGACGACGTCCATCTCGGCTTCAACAGCGTCAACATCGCCAACGGCACCTACGGCCAGTACGCCTACTTCGGCGCGCTCGCGTTCAACCCGGCTCCCACGACCGGCGTCCCACTCTCACCGCGCTACGACCTCACCGACGTCTCCAGGCTGTTCGACCCGACCGACGTACAGCCGGTCTCGGTGTCGCCCGACCACCCCGACGAACTGGTCTACAACCCCGCCGCCCTCTCGGTCGGCGAGCTGCGCGGTTTCAGCGGTGACGGCAAGGAGGTCGCCTACATCGGCTACCCGGCCGAGTCGTCGAACATCGACGTCTTCGCCGCCGACCTGACCACCGGCAAGATCCGCCGGCTCACCTCGAACCCCGAGTACACCGACCCGATCGACATCTCGCCCGACAACAACTGGACGGTCGCCGAGGACACTCGCGGCACCGACCGGCAGATGTTCCTGGCCGGCATGCGCGGCATTCCTCCGATCACCGACCTGATCACCACGAGCGCCACCTCGTCGACGCGGAACAACGGGCAGCGGCGGTTCTTCCAGCCCTACCTCATCGACCGGTACGGCGACCGCGGCAGCTACCAGGGACAGCGGATCAACGCGGCCGGAGACGGCGGCCCGGGCAGCGTGAACGACCCGAACTGGAACGCCAGGTCCGATCCCAGGTGGTCACCCGACGGCACCAGCATCGTGTACTGGCAGGCGCTCGCCGTCCCACCGGCCTGCGGCGGAACCAACCCGCTGCCCTGTGAGACCTCGACCGAACCCGGCGGCCGCACCGACCGCCTGATGATCGCCCACCTCACCAGCCGCACCCCACTGAACCTTCCCGCCATCGCTCCACTCGCCTCCGACACCGTCCCGTGGGGGACGCCGTACGAACCCGGCAGCCCCGTCCCGGACCGGCCGCACCCCCCGGCGGGCACCTACACCCTGCCCGGGAAGAAGCAGGGCTCCGCGAAGGTCGAGATCACCGAGACGCCCGACCGCGCCAACGTCAGCTCGGTCGCGGTCACCTACACCCACTTCTCCGACGACGGCGAGACCTTCCTCGACGGCACCGAACGCGTCACCTCGACCCGCCCGGCCATCACCACGATCTCCGTCGACTGGTTCTCCGACCTCACCCAGACCGGGGCCACCAACGGCACGAAGAAGACCAGCCCCGACGGATTCCACCTGACCATCGACATCCTGACCAACATCTTCCAGGCGACCGGGACCTTGACCACCACGATCGACGGCCACGCATACACCCAGCCCGCCAACGGAACATAACGACCCTGCGCCCGGCACTCCGCTCACCGGCACTCCGCTCACTGGCACTCCGCTCACTGGCACTCCGCTCACCGGGACTCCGCTCACCGGGACTCGGCTCACCAGGGCGCCGCCCCGTCCCCCTTCAGGAGCGCGGCGGCTTGGCTCGCTGCGCAGGGGCTTGTGAAGGACGGTGCGGTTTCGTCTTCGGGGCTGTGGGGCCGGTGCTTTTGGACTCGCCGACGGCGGAGGTCCGTGGCTTGTCGTCCGGGCTGGGCTCGCTCGATGGTGAGTCGAGTGTGGCTGGCGGCTGCCGGGGTGCCGCCGGTTCGGCGATCGGCTGGGCTGCCGGGCCTGTTCCCGCGGCGCCGGGTGGGGCGGTCGTCGCCGGGGCGAGCGTTGTGGGCTCGGTTGAGGCCGGGGGCCCGGAGGCCGGCAGCGTCGGCCGCTGTGCGTTGGATACCCCGGAGGGGTTCTCGGGCGCCGCGGCGACCAGCGCGGACGCCGTGACGGCGAGGGCGGCGGCCATCCCGGCGGCCGGGAGCAGGACGCGCCGCCTCGGCTTCCGTAGCGCGGTTACCGGTGCATGTTGGGACGCATGCCGACGGCTGGCCCTCGTCCCGGGCAGGTCCGTGGGATCGAAGGCGTCAGTGGGGAGGGAATCGACGGCCTGGTCGTCGCGAGCATCGTCCATGGCGGCGTCGAGAGCGGCGGGAGCGGCCAGGGCCGTGGCGGACCGGGCGATGAAGTCCGTCGTCGGCGCGTCGGCCGGAGGCGCGCCGAGGGCTCGCGCGCGTGGGGCGAGGGCTGCCGGGGATCCCTGGAGCTGTGTCAGGAGCTCCTTCGCGGTGGGGCGACGCTGCGGGTTTTTGTCCAGGGCCGCGACGGCCAGGCCACGCAGGCCGCCGGGGATGGCGCGCAGGTCCGGGATGGTGTTGACGGTCCGGTAGAGCAGCGCCTCGACGGGGCCGTTGCCGAAGGGCGCTCGCCCGGTCGAGGCGAAGACCAACGTGAGCGCCCAGGAGAAGATGTCGGCCTTGGAGCTTGGCCGGCCCCCGTCGACCAGGAGTTCGGGAGCGATGTAGCCGAGGCTTCCCAGCACTATGCCGGACGCGGTCACCGTTTCCGGCAGGCCGGCCACGATGCCGAAGTCGATGATCTTCGGGCCGTCGTCGGCCAGCATGATGTTGCTGGGCTTCAGGTCCCGGTGCACCACTCCTATCTCGTGCACCGCACACAACGCCTCGGCCACGCCGACCGCCAGGGTGCGCAGCCGGTCGCCGGACATCGACCCGTCCGCCAGGACCGAGGCTGTCAGCGTCGGCCCTGGCACGTACTCGGTCGCCAGCCACGGCTGCTCGTCGAGCGGGTCGGCGTCAAGCAGCCTGGCTACCCGCGGACTGTCGATCGCTGCGACGGCGACCACCTCCCGGGCGAACCGCCGCCGCAACGCCTGGCCGCCTCCGTGGTCGTCGCGGAGCATCTTGACCGCGGCCTGCCTGCCCGAGGGGTCCGAACCCAGGTATACCGTGCCCATGCCGCCGCTGCCGAGCCGGGCGCTCAGCCGATAGGGACCGATGGCCGTCGGATCGTTCGCCCGTAGCGCCTTGCGGATCCCGCCATTCGAGGACATCAGCCACCTCGCTCGCAGCGCACTCGATCGTCGCTCCCTCGTGCCTGTCACCAGCGCAAATAGGATGATCTGGGCACGAATACCCGTCGTCTGYCCAGCCAAACGACGGGTCGCGACGCGCGGCCGTCGCGAGAGGCCGTCGGGACCGCGCTGGACGAGAAGCAGGTCGACGATCTCGCCGTGGTCGGCCACGACGATTCCCCCATCGCGACGATGTTCGTACCCGCCCTGTCAACCATCCGGATCGAGACAGCTGCTCTGGGGCGCGGATTCGCCGACTTCGTGCTGCACCTCGTCGATCGTCGGCCGCTACCAACCGGCCTGACCGCACCACGGCCCGTTCTCGTCCACCGCGAGACCAGCTGAGCTATCCGCGTCGGGGCGGCGCGCCGAGCCGGCAGGGCGAGGTTCTCCCTCAAGGCCGATCGCGTGGACGCACTGAGTAACCGAATCGTCGCCCCGCCGGTGGTGGGCAAGGACTACACCGGGGATCTTTGGCGCAGCCACGGGCAGCTCGCCGTCGTACCATTGACCGGGGGCGGTGCCCATGACCAGGGGAAATGGTTCCGCCGGTACCGCGGAGCTGTTCGGCGTCGTCGCGACRGGCCTGATCGTCACCGGTGTGGCCGACGGACTTGTGCGTGAGGTCAACGCCGCGGCCTGCCAGATGCTCGGCCGGGACCGGAGCTCGATCGTCGGTCGGCTCTGGCATCAGTTGGTGGATCCCACGCAGCTCGAGGAACTCGCCGAGGCTGCCCGCAAAGATCCCGCGGACAGTCTGGAGGGCACGCCCAGGATCGTCCGCTACGTGCGTCCCGATGGGACCATCGCGCATGTGCTGGCGTCCGGGCCGATCGTGTCCGTGGACGGCTCCCACTGCTTCGTCGCCCAGCTCCTGGACATCACGCAGTTCGCGTCGACCAACCTGCAGCTGCGGCTCGTGGTCGACCACACCCCGGTTTCGATCTTCCTTCTCGACCATGAAGGCCGAATACTGATCAGTGGCGGCACGGCCAGGCCACCACCGGCGACCGCGTCGCGGCGGGCGGAGATCTCCAGCGTCTACGAGACCTTCGCCGACCAGCCGCCGGTCCCGGCACTGTTTCATCGAGCGCTGCACGGTGAGCACACGCACGACGTGGTCCACGCGCACGGCCGGTGGTATGACGTCCACCTCGCTCCCGTGCCGGGAGCCRCCGGAACAGGTACCGCCGCGTCGAGGCCGGCCGTCGCGGGCATCGTGAACGACGTCACAGAACGTGAACGGACGGCTGCCGCCCTGCAGGTCCGGACCGCGCGCCAGACCGCCCTKGCGGACCTCGCCCAGCACGCCCTGGAGAGCGCTGACGAGGACAAGCTGTACGAACGCGCCGCGCGGGTCCTTTGTGACCAGCTTCCCGCCGACCACGTCATCCTGCGGCGCCTCTACGAGCCCCGGGAGCCGAAGCCACGCGCCGGCACGGTCGACGAAGCCCTCCCACGCGCGTCCGATGGGCTGGAACAGCCTGCCTCCGACGACATGTTCCCCGTCGTACGGATGGCGATCGGCCGGGCCGAGACGCCGGTCGCCACCCTGACCGTCCGTCGCCCCGCTGGTGGCTTCGACCCGGACAGCCTCGCGTTCATCCACGCGGCCGCCGCGTTCGTCGGCGCGGCGGTGATGCGGATCCGCGCCGAGGACGACGCCCGCTACCGTGCCTGGCACGACTCACTCACCGGCCTGGCCAATCGGGCAGCGCTGCTGGACCGGCTGGAACGCGCTCTACACCGCGCCCGCGCCGACCACCGAGCCATCGGTGTCCTGTTTCTCGACCTCGACGAATTCAAGATCGTCAACGACACACTCGGCCACCAGGCCGGGGACGCCCTGCTGCGCACGGTCGCCGACCGGCTGCGTCGGGCGGTCCGACCCGGCGACGTCGTCGGCCGGCTCGCCGGCGACGAGTTCGCCGTGCTGTGCGAGGACACCAACCTGGACAGCCTTCGCGGCATCGCCAACCGCTTGCTCACCGCCCTGGCCGAGCCCGTGCCGCTGCGCCGGACGGTCCAGATCGACGGCAGCGTCGGGATCGCCCTGTCAGGACCAGACCTCGCAGACGCCGAGGACCTCCTCAACGCCGCCGACACCGCGATGTACAAGGCCAAGCACACCGGCCCCGGACGCTGCGCCGTATACAACGGATAGTCCCGCACCACGCACACGATGTCCAGGTCGCCGGTCACGTAGGGAGTGCCCTGGAGACGGGCGTCGACTCCTCCGACGATCGCACAGCGGACTTGGTGCTCGGCGAGCATGCCGAGCATCCCGGAGAGTCGCAGCCGGGGCGCTGGGCGAGGTCTGTCTGTCACTCGGTGATCAGGCGGGCGTTTGCGAAGACCGCGAGTTCGTCCATATCTCTGTGTGAGCCGTGCCCGCGGCGGGCTGACGGACGAGCGGCTGGTCTCTCGCTGTGAAAATGTTGGCGTGCTCGCCCGCTGCGTGCTGCGTATTCTGGTCGAGCGTCGGTGCCCGAGATCTCGATGTCGGTCGGCCTCCGTGGGCGCCGACACGAGGGCTACGAGCGGGAGACGTTCTCCGCCACCTTCCCGGCCATGGTTTCTGTCTCTATGCCAGATTTCTTCTCGGTACCGGGTTCCGTCTCCACACCGGATTCATTTTCGGTGGGCGCGACGTTGTCGAAGCGTCGCAGCATGCGTTCGACGAGTTCGCGTATCTCGGCGTGACCGTCGGTGACGCCAAGCGTCTCCTCCGCGACCAAGGACTGRCTGACTGCGCCCATCAGAAAAATCAACGACCGCGGGGATATCTCGGCCAGATCGGCCTCAGACTGCTCCATGCAGCGTTGAAGCAGGTCGGTCTGCTGCGCCCGGGATCGTTTCAAATAGGCCACGATCTCCTCGCCGATACTCTTGCGGTGGTTGGCCAGCGCCCGGAACTCGGTCAGCAGCGCGGTACGGGCGGGGTCGCTCATCAGTTCCCAGATGGCCAGCAACGGCCGGGGTGAGCCAAGAACGTGTTCCTGTCGTTCGAGGTTGCGCTCGGCGCCGCGCCGGAACAAGGCAACAAAGAGGTCGTCGAGCGTCGGGAAGTAGTAGTGGATCAAGGCGGGTGTGACGCCGGCCCGCTTTGCCACCCTGCGCGAGCTCACGGCGGCGTAGCCCTCCTCGCGCATGATGCGTTCGGTGACGTCGAGCAGGAACGCGCGGGTCGTCGAGCTCTCGGTGCCGGTACGGCGCGAGGTCGTCATGGCTCGATTCTGCTCCTCGGTTCCAGGCCGCCCCCTGTCCGAGCGGCGCGGCGGCCGGCGCCCGAGGGCACCCGGACCACACCCGACGCGACGGCGGCCTGACGCGCGGCCGGCGTCAGGATGCTGCGGAGCGTCAGCCCGACCGCCACGCACCGAGGCGGCCCCGACGCCGGCCCGCTCGTCAACGGCGCCGATGAAGGTGCCGTCGCCCTGCCGTCAGCGTGCCCAGCTAAACGGTAGTTCAGCACGACCTTCCCGTACACCCTGGACAATGTGCTGAACAGGTGATTAGCATCGGCCTCGTGGAGTCGGCCGGGGAAGTTCGGCCCCACCCGAGGCGGCCGGAGGCGGGATCGGTACCGGCCGGTTCCGCGGCGCCGGGGCCGACTTCCTGGTCGTCTGACACACAGGAGGTAAGACGGGCTGTGGGCATGGTAGACGGCTGGCGTTCCGGAAAGGTGCATGTCCTGGAGCGCCTGACGGTCTCTGCGACTCCCGCGCGTCGGCGCGAGTCCCCGGCGGCGCGCCGCGCACTGGACGCGGCCCTGGAGATCATCCAGCAGAAGGGTGCCAGTGACCTCACCGTGCAGGAGGTCCTCGACCGCTCCCACCTGTCGTTGCGGACCTTCTACCTGCGCTTTGCCGGCAAGGACGATCTGCTGCTCATCCTGCTTGAGGAGGCGCTGCGTGAGYCGGCCGAGAGGATCCGCGCGGCCGTCGACGGTGAGTCCGATCCGATGGAGGCGCTCAGGATTGCCGTCCAGACGCTGTTCGCGTGCGCTGCGTCGAGCCTGCCTGATCGGCACCCGCTGTTGATCGACCTCGTACAGCAGACACGGGTGCTGCACCGCGACCGGGTGTGGTCCGCCCATGAGCCGCTGCTCGCGGTCTTCGCCAAGTTGCTGTCAGGGGCACTGGCCGCCGGACAGCTCCGCCTCGACGCCGGACCTCGCGGCACGGCGGCGCTGGTCATCCAGGTTGTCATGTACCTGGCCCAGTCCGCCGCCCTGGGTCAGGACGACGAATCCGGCCAGCCACTGAGCGCGGATGAGGTATGGGATTTCTGCTCGCACGGCTTCGTATTCCGCGCTCCAGCTCCGTGATTCCTATCGCCCTGTCGCTGCTGACTTCACTGCTCGACGACGACGGCCGGCATCGCGCGTGCCCTACGGCGACCCGGTAGCTCCAGGCGACACCCATGTCGCACTCGTCGGCGGGATCGTGCCAGTCCCGGCACAGATGTAGGGCGAGTCGCGCAGCTCCCGCGCAGCTCGCGGAACCTGTCAGACTGGCCGTGTGATGGCATCGTCATCGACATCTGCCCGTCGTAGCGGACGGCCGACGAGCGCGGAGGCTGCGCGGCTCGATGAGGCACTCAAGGAAGCGGCTCTGGGGCTGTTTCTGGAGCGGGGGTACGAGGCCGCCTCCGTCGACGAGATCGCGGCGCTCGCCGGCACGACGAAGCAGTCGCTCTACTCCAGGTTCCGCGGCAAGGAACAGCTCTTCATCACCGTGCTCGGCTGGGCGATGAAGCGGGCCGACTGGCCAAGCCCCGAACCGGCAGAAGCCGATCTTCCCGCAGATCTTGAGGCGGCGCTGCTGGCGGTCGCGGAGTCAGCCGTGCGGCGGGTACTCGATCCCCGCATGGTCGCGCTCACGCGTCTGGCGATCGCGCAGGCGGGCCGGTTCCCCGAGATTGCTCGCGATACGTACTGCATGTGGCCACGGAAGAACGCTGTCTCCGATCTGTTGCGAGAGCATGCCGCCGCCGGGACGATCCTGGTGGACGACGCCGACCTGGYCGCCGAACATTTTCTCGGCATGGTGGCCGTAACCCCGGCGCGAATGGCCTCCTTCGGCGTCCTGCACAGTCCCGAAGAGCAGCGACGTCGCACGCAGGACGCCGTCCGGTTGTTCCTGCGGGCCCTGCGGCCTGGCTGAGCCGGAACGCGGTCGCCGGACGTGGGCGATCTGGTGACACGAGTGACTGCTCACGCGGTCCCGCCCCGCTGTACGACGATCGAGCGTCACGTGCCGGTGTATGGAAGGGATACCTTCGATCTCCGCGTCCCACATCCTGTTCACGCTTGGCTTGGCGCGGCGTGGTCACTCGGCATATGCCGTGCGCCCGGACATCCGGTCGACGATGGTCAGGATGGTGTCGGCGCGAAGCCAGCCGAGGCTGGCGGTGCGCCAACAAGGCCCAAAGCGGCCATGTCGTCCAGGCATTTGTGAAGGAACTCCCGGGTCAGGTGGGGAACCTCCGGGCCGACCGGTAGTTCTTGGACGGCGGCCTGGAACCGTGTTGTGCTGACCACCGGCTCGACCTGCCTGGGGTCGCTCATCGTCCCGAGCACCGTGAGGGACGAGTGCTGCCGCTTCGCCTCCGGCAGTGCCTTGATCTTGGTCTCGAAGCGTTCTATCCAGGTGGCGTAGTCCGGCACCCGCTCGATCGGATAGCCCGCTTCCGCGATCCAGTCGACGAACGTGTCGAGTGAGATCCCATCATCCGAGTGGTGATTCAGGACGTGGTAGTTACGGAAACCGTCGCGCGGCTGAGCGCTGATGCCGACGATGGCCGCGGCGACGAAGTCCACGGGGAGGCCGTCATAGTGAGCCCGGGCCGGCGCGCCCGTGTCGTCGGACGGGTAGAAGGAGGCGGGAGCAAGGCCGGTGAGCACGACGCTGGTGAGCAGGCGAGTGAAGACATCGGGCGCGTTGATCTGGCCGCGGTAGGTTCGGTGCGCGAGCATCATGTCGCCGCGGAAGACGTTCACCGGCAGGCCGGCCGTGTGATGGGCGGAGAGCAGCACCTGCTCCGCGGCCCACTTGCTGGCGCCGTAGCCCATCCGGTAGCGGTCGAGATCGATGTCGCGAAGGAGCGGAGAGTCCTCGTCCAGCGAGGCGCCGCGGTCGAGCAGATAGGTGGTCGCGGCCGAGGAGACGAAGTCGAACCGCTTCTGCCTGTGGGTCAACGCCAGTCGAACGAGCTCGGCGGTGCCGGCGACGTTCGGGCCGAACAGGGCTTCGTAGGGCAGGACATGGTTGACCAACGCGCCCGGGTGGACGATGCGGTCGACCTGGCGCGCGAGCCGGTCGAAGTCGGCGGGGCGCAGCCCGAGGCCAGGTTCCGCCACGTCACCGACGACCACCTCCAACCGGCCTTCGCTCAGAGAGGCGAACCGCTCACGCAGGTCCGGATCCGTGCCGAAGGCGGCCGCCAGGCGACGCTGGGCGGCGGCTTCATCGGTCGCGCGCACGAGGCAGACAAGCTTCCCGCCGGTCGCCTCGATGCGCTCCAGCCATTCGAGACACATGAAACGGCCGAGGAAACCGGTGGCGCCCGTCAGGAGGACGCAGGTCGATGCCACCGGCGGCGGTTCGCTCGGCGCCTGCCTGAGGACATCGGCGTCGAGAAACGCGGAGACGTCCAGATCCGCGGCGCGCAGGAGCCGCGTGCCTTTTCCATGCACGCGTTCGAAGGTCGCCAGGTGCCTGCTGGGCTGATCGAGAGCGGACTCGATCAGCCGTGTCCACGTCTGGGGGTTGCCGGTGGGGCTGAGGATGGCGTTGACCGGTACCTCGACGCCGAAGATGTCCTCGAGCATCGTCGAGAACGCCGCGGCACCGAGCGAGTCTCCGCCGAGGCCGATGAAGCCGAGCGGCGCGGCCGGGTCGATGTCCGCCACGCCCAGCGCGACCTCCAGTGCCCTGATCACCTTTTCCAGGACGCTGGTAGCGCTGTCGAGTTCCTTCAGCGCGGCGATGTCCGCGGTCTGCCTGCGTTCGAGGTCGGCGTAGAGCTGCTCGAGCCGATCACGGTACCTGGCCGCGAGCGCGGGGCGCATCCGTTTGTGGACACTGGAGAGCAGCCCGTTCTCGTGCGTGAACGGCTCACGCTCGACGATGAAGTCGCGCGGTACCTCGAACGATCGGAGGTCCGCCTGGGCGGCGACGTCGCGCAACGCCGAACGGATCAGGTCCCGCACCGACGTCTCGGCGGGATGGTCGCCGAGCCGGTCGCGCACCATGTCCGGGTTGGGAACGACGACGGCGAGCACGTAGGAGCGCGCGGAGTTGCCGTAGACGAAGATCTGGTCTATGAGTTCGCTGCCGTTCTCGAACGTCGTCGCGAGCGCGCCGACGGCCACGAACTCGCTCTGCGAGAGTTTCAGTACGTCGTTGCGCCGACCGATCCACTCGATCTGGTCCGGTCCGCGTTCCTCGACGATGTCACCGGTACACAGGTACCCGTCGGCGTCGAACAGCGCGGCGGTCGCCTCGGGGCGCCTGAAGTAGCCGGGCGTCGCGCGCTCGCTCTTGAGGCAGAGCTCACCGCGCGGGTAGGGCTTGTCCGTCAGGAAGTAGCCGAGCTCGGGAACGTCCCGCAGGCGGTAGTCGGTGACCGGAGGACGTAGGACGCGTCCCATGACGGCGATGGTGCCCGCCTCGGTCGAACCGTAACCGCCGCCCAGCCGTACCTGGAAGCACTCCTCGATGAAGTGCCGGACCAGGGGCGTCACGGGCGCGCCCGCGCCGCCGATCGAGCGCACCCGGTCGCCGAGGAACCGGGTGCGCACGGCCCGCATCGCCTCGGCGCGCGCGGTGGTGGCATCGACGCCGCCGGCCGTACGTCGGACGACCTCTCCGAGGAAATGCTGGTGGATTAGATCGAGGATCCGCGGGAAGGCCGACACCTCGGTCGGACGGGTAAGGCGGATGTCCTCGAAGACGGTGGACAGGTCGCTCCTGGCGGTGATGTTCACCCGGCCACCGCGGGCGAACGCCGAGTAGATCATGTGGCGGCCCGCCATATGGTTCAGCGGAGCCAGGGCGACCCGGATGACGGGCCCAGGTCGCTGACCCGGATCCCACTGCACCGCGGCTGTGCGCTCGGTGATGATGACGCCCTTGGGCGTGCCGGTGCTGCCCGAGGAGTGGATGAGCAGGGCCATCCTGTCCGCGCCAAGGGTGGCCGTCGGCCGTGGTGTCCAGGGCGGCAGTTCCGCGCCGGCGGCGACCAGTTCGTCGAGCGTCACCAGCCGCGCGCACGAGCCGTTCCTCTCGAGCTCGTCCCGGGCGGCCACGAGACGCTCATGATCCTCGTCGACCCGGGCATCGTGACCGAGCGCGATGATCGTGCGTATGGACTCCTGCGAACTGGCGAGAGTCGCCGCCAGCTGAAGATCGGCTATCTCGGCAGCCACCGCGATCGGTGCCGTATTGGCGATGGTTTCCCGTAGATCAGTGGCGGCGAGCGTGACCTGCAGGGGCACGCACACGGCGAGTTGATAGGCCACCGCCAGGTCCACCGTGACGTAGTCCGTGCTGGCGAAACCGAGGACGCACACGAGATCGCCGGGTCCCACGCGGTATCGCGGGTCATGCTCCCAGGCCGCGGCGAGGCACCTGACCCGGCGGTGAAGCTCGCCGTAGGTGATCGAACTGAAACCGGGCTGGTCGACCCTACGCGCCTGTCCCGCCTCGTCCTGGACGATCTCATACTGTCGCTGGCCCAGTGCGGCACGTCCGGCGTAGCCGTCGAGCACCGTCGCGATGATCTGCTGGTAGGACAGGCCCGGATGACGGACCGCGGCGGTGACCACCGGATCTGGACTCAACGCCCGCAGTTCGTCGTCCGCCTCGACCAACTCGKCGAGGCGGTCGGCCGGACGCCGCACATCTGTCAGTGACATGGTCCTCCTCGCTGCGGTTGGACCTGCGGTTGGACCTGCGGTTGGACCTGCGGTTGGACCTGCGGTTGGACCTGCGGTTGGACCTGCGGTTGGACCTTCGGTCTCGACAACTACTGATGTCCCTGGAACAGGTGAGTCTTCTGGGCAGGGTCAGCCGGTCATGCCGGACGTCGCTCCGTCGCCGTTCAGCCGAACCCCGCTGGTGAGGCCATCGCCCTTACCCCGTGGGTGGCGCCAAGGGCGCAACGTCGGCGCGACCACAACAGTGACGGCATGACGAGAGGGTCGGTAGGCCCTGAACGCCCGCCCACGGTGTCAGCCGCGCTACCGCGCCACGGGTCATACCAAGACACATGGAGCGACAAAAGCGAGTCGACTCTTCGACTCGTTGGCGCCCCGTGGCGGCTGGCAGCCGTGCTGCCCTCCGTGATGACGAGTTAATCATACTGATGAGATTGATTCTGGGTCAAGGGCGGACGTAGCCCGTCGACGTGATCTCCTTGGACGAGTCGAGCGTCCCGATCGCTGGCGGCGCTGGCGTCGTCGTCGGCGAGTCCGCGACGATGCCGATCTTCTCGCGCCAGTCCACCTCCGCCGCGACGAGGATCTTCGACCGGCCGGGGCCCTGCGTCRGCACCCGTGGATCGGCCGCGTGCCTGGTCCTGGCTCGTCGAGCGCTGTTCGCGGAGCACTTCTCGTCGAGGGCTGGATCTCCGCCGGCTACCCAGCCCTCGTGCCGATCGACGGCGCTCACCAGTGCTTCGCGGCCTCGCTCCGTCGGTCTGCCGGGCCTAGCGCGTCCCGTCCGTGGCCGCGGGCCGTTTTCCTCTGGACGGCTGTGTCCGTACGGCTACGGTTTGGGCGTGGATCATGCTGCCTGCCTGCTGGAGCAGAACCGCGTTTTCGCCGAACTGCTTGGCGGCGCCGACTGGTCGGTGTCGGTGCCGACCAGCCCGGGATGGACCCTGGCGCAGCTGGTGCGCCATGTCGGACGTGGTGCGCGCTGGGGAGCGACGATGGTGCGAAACCGGGCCGCTGAGGCTGCGGACCCGCGCACGGTCGAGGGCGGCAAGCCACCGGCGGACCGCGACGGCGCGCTCGCCTGGTTCCAGGACAGTCCGCGGATACTGCTCGACGCCGTGGCCATCGACCCCGAGGTGGYGGTGTGGACGGGCGTCGGTTTGCGGCCGGCGCGCTGGTGGGTCCGGCGGCTGCTGCACGAAACGGTGGTTCACCGCGTCGACGCCGCCCTCGCGCTAGGCGCCGAGCATCCGATCGAACCCGCGCTCGCCGCCGACGGAATCTCGGAGTGGCTCGGCCTGCTCACCTCGCGGCCTGGCACCGCGATCCTGGCCGATGGCGCCACCATGCACCTGCGCGCCATCGACGAGGGCCTCGGTACCGCCGGGGGGTGGACGATCCGCGGCGGCATGAACGGGATCGGCTGGGAGCACAGCCGAGGGAGTAGCGACGTTTCCGTGCGGGGTGGCGCCGTGGACCTGTTTCTCGCGCTGCTACGTCGCGGCGATGATCGCCAACTGGTCGTCGCCGGCGAGCGCGACCACTGGACGACCTGGCTCGCGAACACCGCCTTCTGACGAACCGGAACCCCGCACGGGCGCATACCGCGGCAGACATGGGGCGATGACCAAGCCTGGCGCCCGCGACCGTGCCCAGCTCGTGGTCATGGCCTGCCAGCCGGGGCTCATCCAGCCGCACTGACACCCGGTGGCCGCCCGCCGTCGCGATGTCGCTGAAGGTGGTTGTTCCCGCTACGGTGCCCGCCGGGGCGTCAGGAGAGGTCCGCGAGGTCGTGGACGGAGGTCGGCAGGGTCATGCCGGCGGGAACCGATGTGCCCACGTGGCTCAGCACCTGATCCAGCCGGCGGCGCGCGATCCGCCAGCCGCCGTCGTGGAGCACGAGCCGGTCGCGGTAGACGACGGCGGCGTGGTGCATGCGGTCCGGCCTGGCATGGTGGGTCCACCGCACCCACCCGTAGCAGGTGGCCCATATCCCGCCGTCGTCGGACCCCACCAGATGGTTGGTCATCATGTGCAGCGTCCAGGCGCACGTGTCGTGGAACGGGACGAAGAAATCGAGCCAGCTCCCGATTCCCTCGTACGTGCCCGTCGGATATACCGCGACGACATCCGGCGTGAAAATTTTCTTGAACTGTTCCCAGTCGCGCGTGTCAATCGCCCAGGCGTATCCGTTCTGCAGGCGCGTGGCCTCCACGGCAACCTGGTTCAGCTCGATGTSTGTCATCCCCACACTCCTGACCGGGCCGATCTCCGGCCGTCGACCAGTGGTCCCGCAACCGACTGTGTCAATCTCGCCTGAGGGCGGCCATCCTTCGCGCCGAAACCGCGTAGCCTCCCCACACCGCCCGTCACATCTGCCGACCGCAACCGCTGGCGGCGGCCACCGGCCGAGCAGTTCACCCAGGCGTTGYTGGGGAGCAATCCAGTATCTCGTGCGTCGAAGTCCGTGTCCGTTGGCAGGTCGGTGCGGTGGCGCGGTCGGGAGTCTGTCAGCTGGCCAACAGACCGCCGAGCGGTGCGCGCCGGGCGGTGATCTTCCGGTGGTGTATGCGCCAGGTGGAGCCGTCGTGGACGATCGTGTCGTCGTGGACGACGCTGCCGCAGCTGCCGTCGGCCATGATTCCGATGCCCTTCGACCTGGCGTGTACCTGGCCGTCGGCCTGTGGGGTGAGCACGAGGTTGGTGATGTGGTGCCCGACAGGGTTGGAGTCGCCCACGGCGAGTGCCGCTGATCGGATGGCGTCGACTCCGGTCAGCGTGCCGTGCCCGAGGTCGGCGAGGTCGTAGGTGACGTCGGGGGTGAACAGCTCTCCGAGGCGGTCCAGTTCTCCGGCGTCGATGAGATGCCCGTACTGGTGGATCACGTCCGCGATGGCGGTCCGGTCCTCGGCGGTCAAGGTCATGGCTGGCCCTCGCTCTCACCCGACAGATAAACGGGGAACTCCCCACTTGTGGGTGGACGATAATGGGGACATCCCCAGTAGGCAAGGAGCGGCCGTGACGCCAGACGTGCCCCCGCGGGCGTCAGGGACGCGTGTGAGCGGGCGGCGGCTGCGCGCGGACGCGGCGCGCAATGTCGAGCTGCTGGTGAGCGCCGCGCGGGCGCTGTTCGACGAGCGCGGCACCGACGTGCCCCTTGACGAGATCGCCCGCCGTGCCGGCGTCGGCAACGCCACCCTGTATCGCAACTTCCCGACCAGGGGTGACCTGCTCGTCGCCGTCTACTCCGAGGAGGTCGACGCCCTGTGCGAGCGGGGCGCGGCCCTGCTGAAGACGTCCAGTCCGGCGGAGGCGCTGTTCACGTGGCTGGACGTGTTCGTCGTCCACGTCGCGACCAGGCGGCCCCTCGCCCTCGCCGCCATCGCGCACGAGTCCCACGAGCGACACGGCGACCTGGCGGAACGCTGGCACGCCGTGATGAACTCGGCGACCGCGGCTCTTCTCACGCCGGCGCAGGAAGCCGGCGCCGTGCGCCACGACCTCACGGTCACAGATCTGATGGCCCTCACCAACGCCACCGCCCTGGCGGCCGCGAACCCGCGAGACGCCGCCCGGCTCATGCGCCTCGTCCGCGGCGGCCTCGAAACCCGTTAGGCCGCCGTCAGGCGCCTGCGCGGAGGTGGGACACCCCCGAGTCGACGGCTTTGACGGTCAGGTCTCGTGCTGCCACCAGCAGCGGGCGTCGCGCCCGTGCTCGCGCTGGTCGCCGCGGTCGGTTTCGTGGTTTTGCAGGTGCTGGCCACGGGCCTGCACGTCTCGCGCGGCGAGGTGAGCCAGACGGGCCTCAACGCCGTGCTGATCATCCTGGCGGGCGTGGCGGTCTGGCTCGCCACGGCCTTCTGACCCGGCCGATCCGCCTGGCGAGGCCGGTGGCACAGCGACGGTCCCGACGGTCGGGGTCGGCTCCCGAAGGTCGGCCTGCCAGCGGACCGGATGGCGCCGGTCTCTAGCGTCGCCGCGTGTGACCGCTCACGCGGCGGCGACGACCGCGATCTCGAGCAGCCAGGCCGGCTGGGCCAGTGCCGGGACGGTCACCAGCGTGCTGGCGACCCGGCGGCCGCCGAGGAACTCGTCGCGTGCCGCCATGGCCTGCGCCAGCCCCGGCGTCATCGCGGTCGCGACCASGTAGGTGGTGATGCTGACGATGTCCCCGGCCGTCATGTCGGCCTCGGTCAGTATCGCGGCGATGTTGCTCCACACCTGGCTCGCCTGGGCCGGCACCCCGTCCGGTACCGAACCGTCCGGTGCCACCGGCACGGCTCCGGAGGTGTGCAGCCACCGGCTGGCGTTCTCGACCAGGACCGCGTGGGCATAGCGGGCCGCCGGCGGGGCCATGCGGTCGGGGCTGATCGTTCGGTGGGTGACGGCGTCGGACATGCGCAAGACCGTATCGCCCGCCGCGACGGCGCTCGTCGGCAAGCCGCCACCGAATCCCGCTCGGCTGACCCCGGAAGACCTTCCGTCAAGATCACCAGGTTCGCCGGATACAACAGTACCCAGACATGGACCTCCAGGAGGATCGATGCACACGGCTGACATCGAGTACACGTACGAGGATCTGCGTCTGATCGGCGAGCTGTCGGTGGACGACCGCCGGGCCGGCCCACGACCGGCGGTGCTGGTCTGCCACGAGGGGGATGGGCTCAGCGACCACTCCCGGAACAAGGCTCGGCGGCTGGCCGAGCTGGGATATGTGGCCTTCGCGCTGGACTACCACGGCGGCGGGCGCAAACTGGCCCCCGAGGAAGCCGGCGAGCGTTTCGGCAAGCTGTCCGGTGATCCCGCACGGGTACGGGCCCTCGGCCAGGCCGGTCTGGACGTCCTGCTCAGCCACGAGCTGGCCGACCCTGACCGGGTCGCGGCGATCGGCTTCTGCTTCGGGGGCACGCTCGCCCTTGAGCTGGCACGAGGCGGAGCGGACCTCAAGGCCGTCGTCGGCTTCCACTCCGGGCTCTCGACCGCCCGGCCGCAGGACGCGTCGAACATCACCGGCCGGATCCTGGTCTGCATCGGGACCGAAGACCCGATCATCCCGCCCGAACAACGCCTCGCGTTCGAGCAGGAAATGCGGGAAGGCGGGGTCGACTGGCGGATGAATCTCTACGGCGGCGCCGCGCACAGCTTCACCAATCCCGCCGCCGACGGCTCCCAACTTCCAGCTATCAAATACAACCAGCAGGCCGACGAACGGTCCTGGCGGGCCATGACCGACCTGTTCGACGAAGTGTTCGAGAACCGATAGCCCCGGCCTCGAAGGCACCTCGGCGCGGTCAGACAATCACGGTCATGACGCTGCCTGCCGCGGTACGTGACGCCGCGGACGCCTACCTGCTGGCGGTCGATGCGGCGGATCCCGATCTCGTCGAGGGCCTCTACGTGATCGGGTCCGCCGCCCTGGACGATTTCCGCCCCGGGGCAAGCGACATCGATTTCGTCGCCGTCACCGCCGCGCCCCCGACGGACAACCAGGTCACAGCGCTGGGCCGCGTCCACGGACAACTGCCCCGCCGCCCGGTGTTCGACGGGATCTACACCACGTGGCTCGACCTCGCCCGCGATCCCGGACAGGCGTCGCCAGGACCGCACGCCTGCGGCCGACGACTCCATCCGCGCTGCGACCACGGCCGCCATCCGGTCACCTGGCACAGCCTGACCCGCCACGGCGCCGCGATCCGCGGCCCCAAGCCGGCCGAGATCGAAATCGCGACCGACCCCGCGGAACTCGCCCACTGGACGCGCGGCAACCTCGACAGCTACTGGCGGCAATGGTGGCAACGCGGCTCCCGCCTACCCACACCCGCCGGCCTGGCCTGCCTCAACTCATGGGGTTCGGCCTGGTGCGTGCTCGGCGTCAGCCGCCTCCACCACACCCTCACCACCGGAAATATCATCTCGAAGACGGCGGCGGGAGAATACGCCCGGGTCACCTTCGAGCCGCGTTGGCATCGCATCATCGATGAATGCCTGCGCATCCGGCGTGACGATCACCGGCGGTCCCTCTACCGCAACCCGTTCACCCGACGGACCGACGCGCTGGCCTTCACCGACATGGTCATCAAAGACACCGACCGGGACTGAAGGAATCACGCGACGATCCGGGGCGTCGGGCTGAGGTCGGGGATGGAGGTGCTGGACCGTCGAAGACGGCACCACAATGCCCGCGTACTGCGCCAGGCCGGACGGCGCGTTCGCCCCGGTCGGCGTGACCGTAGCGCATGAGACTGGTCGGAGGTGGTCCGCGAGGGCTGTCGCGTTCGGCCGTCGCGGTGGCCCGCGCCGGACCTGGTTACCGCGAGGTGCGTCCCGGCCACGAGCGAGGCGCACGAAACTCGGCTCAGTTGCCTGTGGGCGAGCGACGGAACGGATCCCCTGTAACCCCCCGGCCTATCTGTTGGGGTGAGGCGGTAGACCGGCGACGATGGCGGACTGTGGGGCGGTGGCGACTGGTGGCGGGCGGTCGGGTGTGGGTCCGACGCCGGACCTCGATCGGCGAGGAGGTGGCCGGCGGTACCGGCGGCCCCGCCTCGGGTGCCGGGCATGGCGATGACGCCCATGGAGACGCGGGCATCGGTCCTGGCGGTGGTCGAGCCGGCGCCGAGGTCTCCGGGCGCCCCGATCCGCCGCGGCTGCGAGTGGTGCCCGACGACGTCTATCCCGGCTGGGAGGAGATCTATCGCGACAACGTGGGGCGGGTGTACAAGATCATGTTCGCGAAGGTGGGGAATCGGCCGGACGCGGAGGACCTGACGGCCGAGGTCTTCATGGCGGCGCTGCGCCCCCTTCGCGTGTCGGCCACCGTCGGTGAGGTGCGGGCGTACCTGGTCGCGACCGCGCGCACGGTGCTCGCCGCGCACTGGCGTCGCACCCTGGGCGTCGCCGTCACCACGCTCGACGAGGCGACCGCGCAGACGATGCTCGCCGCCGCCGGCATGCCGGCGCAGGCTGCCGGCCGGGCCGGCCCGGTGGCGGACAGCGTGTCCCGGGCGGAGGCGATCCTCGTCGCCCTGCCCGAGCGGTACGCCGATATCCTGCGGCTTCGCTTCCTGGAGGCCTGCACGTTGCGGGAGGCCGCCGACGAGCTCGGCATCACGGTCGGGAACGCGAAGGTCCTCCAGCACCGCGCGCTGCGCCAGGCTGCCCGGCTCGCCGGCGAGGTGACCGCGTGAACAGCCAGGGACTGCGCCGGTTCGTCGAGGATCTGCTTGGCCACCGTCGGCCCCGGCCGTTCGACGCCACCCCGGAGGACGCCGCCCTGCTGCGGGCGGCGATCACGCTGCGAGCCGCCCGGCCCGGCGGTGACGAACCGAGCGAGGAGTTCGTCGAGCAGCTGCACCGGCGTCTGCTCGAGACCCGCCGCGCCGACGCCGCGGCCAGCCTCGGGCTGGCGGCGGGGACCGACGCGGCCGGGCCGGCCCTGGCCGGCACGGGGTCCGGTGAGCGGGACGTCTCCGGGCGAGTGCCCGCCGGTGGGGCCGCCGGTGCGCGGGCCGGGGGACGGCGGCGCGGGACGCGGCGGCGGTTCGTCCAGGTCACCTCGATCGCGGCCGGATCGGCGGCGATCGGGATCGGAGTGGACCGGGCCGTCGTCGAGGGCTGGCCGGACGGTGGTGACGGGGCCGACCCACCGGTGGCGGGAGCGGATCCTTCGGCCGGATCCGGCGGCGTCCTGGTTCCCGACGCCGGGATCTGGCGGACCGTCGCCACCACCCAGGACCTGCCGGAAGGTGGGGTGCGCGCCTTCGACGCCGGCACCGTGGTCGGGTTCGTGCGGCGGGTGGACGGCCAGGTCCACGGGACGTCGGGCGTGTGCACACACCAGGGCTGTCACCTGGCCCTGGACCCGGCGCAGCGACGACTGAACTGTCCCTGCCACCGGACGACCTTCGCGCTGACCGGTGAGGTCATGCACTCACAGCTGCGGACGCCGCCGCGTACCCTGCCCGGTCTCGCCGTACGCGAGGTCGACGGCGTCGTGCAGGTTCACGTCCCACCGACACCGACGTGACCGTCGCCRGTGGCGGGTCGTGATGGTTCGCCGCCCGCCGCCTGACCACCGCTTCCACAGATGTTTGCGCGATCCCGACCTGATTTCCGGGATGAGACAGCCCTGAGGCCGCCGGCTGGGCTCAGGGCTGTCGGCCGGTCGGCCATTTCCGCGCGAGTACTTCAGCCGGGAACGGTCGGCAAGGGGACTCGGGTGTGGAGGGCGGAGGTTTTCCTGCGCCCGGGTCGGCCGCTTGTCGGCGCGCCCGCCCACGCACGTCCAGCAAAGGACCGGCGCCCAGCGCCGCATTGCTTTCGCTCACCGGTCATGTCACCGGAAGAACAGCCGGGCCGTGTAACCACCCCGGCTATCAGTAATCGCGACGACAGTGGCGGCCCACGAAGCGGAATGGTGGGCCCACGGCACAGGCCCGCGATGGCGGGTCGGAAAAGGGCAGTCCACGATGTGGTGTTCTCCCAGTTTGCGTCTACCAGGGCGGCGGCTGTTCGTGGCCGGCGCTCTGGCGGTGGCGCTCCCCGTTCTCGCGGCCTGCGGCGGTGCCTCGGACGGGGCGCCGCCGCCCCCCGCGGCGGCGTCCACGCCGGCGGCGGCGTCCGAGGCCGGGGCGGGCGGTGGCACGACGCCGATGTCCATGCCGAGTATGTCCGGGATGGCGACGGGTACCGCGCCGGCCGGCAGCCCGGTGTCGGCGACCAGCGTGGCCATCCAGAACTTCGCCTTCTCCCCGGCGACCATCACGGTGAAGGTCGGCACGACGGTCACCTGGACGAACCAGGACTCCGACCCGCACACGGTCACCTCGAAGGACGGTGGGGGCCTGGACTCGCCGACCCTCGACAAGGGGGCGACCTACCAGTACACGTTCACGAAGGCCGGCCAGTACGCCTACCTGTGCACCATCCACCCGTTCATGGTCGGCACCGTGGTCGTGACCCCGTGAGCGCCGGCGTGGAGCGGGACCCCCAGGTGGCCCGGCCGGGTGGCATGACCCGGCGCCAGCTGGCCCGCCACAGCGCGTGGTTCGGCGCGGCGGTGGCCCTCAGCGTCGTCGGCGGCGAGGTGATCAGCTCGATTGCCGGCGGCACCCAGCCGAGCGCCGCGGCGACCGACGACGCCGCCACGCTGCGGTTCGTCCAGGTCAGCGACAGCCATCTGGGATTCACCGGATCGGCGAACCCCGACGTCGTCGGCTCGTTCTCCCGGGCGATCGACCAGGTCAACGCGTTGCCCTACCGGCCGGACTTCGTCATGCACACCGGCGATCTCACCCACCTGTCCACCGCCGCCCAGTTCGACCAGGTCAAGCAGATGCTCGGTGGTGTGCGCGCCGGCGGCGTGCACACGGTGCCGGGGGAGCACGACGCGATCCATGACCACGGCCGGGGCTACCTGTCGACCTTTGGYGCCGGCTCCGCGGGTGATGGCTGGTACAGCTTCGACATCAAGAACGTCCACGTCATCGCGCTGGTCAACACGCTGAGCCTGGAGACGCTCGGCCACCTCGGCCCGGCCCAGCTCGACTTCGTGCGCAAGGACGTCGCCGGCCTGTCCAGCGACACGCCGATCATCGTTTTCAGCCATATCCCCCTGTTTGCCATGTACCCCGCGTGGGGCTGGGGCACCGATGATGCCACGCAGGCCCTGAGCTACCTGCGGAGATTCTCCTCGGTGACCTGCCTCAACGGTCACGTCCACCAGCTGTTCACCAAAACCGAGGGCACCGTGACCTTCCACAGCGCCACGACGACCGCCTACCCCCTGCCCCGACCCGGAGTCGGCCCGGCGCCGACGCCGCAGACGCTGCCGGCCGGCCGGCTTCAGGCCGCGCTCGGCATCCGCGAGGTCAACCACGTCCAGGGTCAGACCACCCTGGCGATCAAGGACAGCGTGCTCGTATGAACACCTCGGAGATCCTCCCGACGCCGCGTGGGCGCAGGTCGGCGGGGCCCGCCCGGGCAAGGCCGGGGCGCGTCGGCTCGGGGGCGGTGAAGGTCGTCGTCGCCGCTCTGCTTGCCTGGAGCGGCTACATCCACTACGACCTGTACGCCGACCACGGCTACCGCTATGTCCACACCATCGGCCCCGGCTTTCTCGTCCAGGCCGCGGGTTCGTTCGCGGTCGCGTTCCTGCTCGTGGTCAGCGTCGCGTTGCCCGGGTCGTTCCTGCTGTCGATCCTGGCCGCGGGCCTGTCCGGCGGCGCGCTGCTCGGCTTCGTACTGTCCCGGACGAGTGGTGTCGCCGGCTTCGAGGAGCACGGGTTCGTGCCCTCACCGGATGCCGCGATCAGCGTGGTCGTCGAGATCGGAGTGCTGGCGGTCCTCGCCGCCGTTCTTTACCACCGACGTGATCATCTCTGGCGTGCTGTCAGGAGGCGTCGTCCGCCTTCACCGAGAAGATCCTGAGTTCCGTCGCGTGAGCGCCCGCTACCGCGGAAGCGGGTGACGGGCCGGCGGCGGGCCGGCAACCTGTTCGGTACGCACGGCGTCGTGCACGGTGATCTCGTCAAGATGGAAGGCGGGCACGTCAGCGGGACTCTCGGCCGAGCAGGAGAGCCGTGCTGGCGTGCCGCTGTCGGCGACGCGGGTCAGCGTGACGGTGACGGAGCCGGGCGCGCGGCCCGCCTCGGCGAGGACCACGCCCCAGGGGTCGACGACCACGCTCGCCCCCGCCATCTCGTGGCCGGCCTGGCTGCCCGCGACGTCGCAGGCGACCAGGTGGATCTGGTTCTCGATCGCCCTGGCCCGCACCAGGACGTCGCACGTCAGTTCAGGGTCCGCTGCCGCGCCGTTTCGGAGCGGGGCGGGCGGCGCCGGCCTGCGCCGGTGTCAGGTCAGGCTGGGGCCTCGGCGTCCTGCGTCGAGGTCGCGAACTCCTCGGGGCCCTTCTGGGCCGCCGGATCCATCCACATGACCTGCCAGCCGTGGCCATCGAGGTCGTAGAAGCTGCGGGAGCACATGAAGCCGTAGTCCTCCAGTCCATCCGCCTCGACGCCGCCCGCGGCCAGCGCGGCCTGCGCGACCGCGTCGACCTCCTCGCGGGACGACACGCTGAAGCAGTAGAGCGCCAGCGTGTGCGTGGCGGGATCGGCCATCGGCAGCTTCGCGAACTGGGCGAACTTCTCGTGGCTGAGCAGCATGACGCTGGCCTGTTCGCCGATCAGCATGCAGGCGGCGGTCTCGTCGGTGAAGTTCGGGTTGAAGCTGAACCCGAGCTTCGCGAAGAACGCCTTGCTGCGCTGCAGGTTCGCTACGGGGATGTTCACGAACAGCGTGCGGCCGGGGTGCGCGGGGGTGGTCACGGTGGGGCCTCCAGGTCGGTGGTGCGACGAGTACGTCCGGGTAGACCAGGCGGGCCGGCGGAACTCATCGGTGAAGCTCGGAGCGTCCGCGCGCCAGAGACCACCGAACGGCCGCGGCGACGAGCCGGCAGGTGGCCGGGTGGGTCGTGGGCCGGGGGGACAAGGGCGTGCGCTGGCCGTTCAGCGGACGGCCCGCTTGGTGGTACCTTTCTGGCGATACCCGCCGTGGCCAATTGTTCCGTTGACAGGCGCCAGGTACTGGGCGAAGCTGACCTAAATCGTGGCCGCCCAGCCGCGGATTTCTCGTCCAGCCGAACGTTCAGTTTCGGAGCTGTTCTCCTGGAAGGCGTGCCAGGTTTCCATGAGTGAACTCGGCACGGCAACTGACCCGGCGGCAGCCACATCGAACCTGGACGACGCCGAGGCGCTCGTCGCGCGGTCTCGGGCGGAACTCGCGCTCGACCCGGACAATCGAATTCTCCGTGACCAGCTGGCGTGGTCATTGTCCGACCGGCTGGCGCCGCTGTATTTCTACGCCGGCCGGCCGGACGACGCGGCGGCGACCGCCCGCGAGGCTATTTCCATCACCTCTGGTCTGATCGACGATCCCGGCGGTATGCCGCCACGGCCGCTCTACGACCGGATTCTCGAGGTGGCGGGTTTCGTACCGGCGGCCGAGTCGATTCCGCCGACCGAGCGGGTGGTCGCCTACTACCGGAGTCTGGCCGCCGCCGACCCAGCCGCCGACGAGCCCTCGCGGCGGCTGGCGGCCGTGCTGTCCCAGCGTCTCGCGCCGCGGCTGTCCTACGCCGGCCGGCCCGCCGACGCCGCGGCCGCCCAGGCCGAGGGCACGGCGATCCTCGAGCGGCTGGACGCCAGGAAGACGACCGCCACGACACTGCGAGATCTCGGCTTCGGCGGCGACGCGAACCGTCGACCGCCCTGACGGCCTACGCCCGCGCCTGGAGCCTGTCCGTTCCGGCGGGCGCGACGCTCGACGAGCTCGTCTCGACCGTGCGAGCCGACCTCTCCGATCGCTTCTGCGCCGTGCCCGACCAGCTCGACGCGGGTGGAATGCTTCGGCCGCTGAGCCTCGGCTCGTCGCTGGCGCGATGGTCGCGCGGTGACCTGACCTACGGCGGGAACCTGACCGGGGCGGCGATTCCAGAGTCAGACGCCTGGAACGTCATCGCGGGCGTCCTCGACGACTGGGCGACGGCGTCGCTGAACTTCTTCTCCTTCCGCCGCACGTCCGGCACCGGCGACCTGACCTTCGTCTTCGGTGACGAGGACGACGATCCGCATCTCACCGGCCCCGGTGGGGTGAAGGCGTTCGCCCTGCCACCCGAGGAAGGCGACGTCGTCTTCGACGTGCACGAGGCGTGGACGGCGCAGTCGCTTCGCGCGGCGGCGCTGCACGAGGTGGGCCATGCCCTCGGCCTCGGCCACTCGCCCGACCCGGCCGAGATCATGTACCCGAAGTACCGCGAGGGCGTCGTCACCATCGACCCGGCCTCGGCCGAGGCGATGCGACTGCTCTACGGCTGGACGCCGCAGCGGTTCGTGCTGGGGACCACCAACGACCGCCCCGCCGTGACCGTCGCCGGGGCACCCACCTTCGTCGGGGAGGCCGAGGCCACGCGCATGGTGGCCGCMTGGCGCGGCGACGGCGACAACCGCTCGCTCTACTGGTCGACCTTCGACAACGGCGAGTGGCAGCCATCGCGGCTCATCGTCGGCGTCGGTTCGACCCACAATCCGTCGCTGACCCGCCGCACGGTCGCCGACGGCGAGTCGATCTACTTCATGGCCTGGAAGGGCGTCGAGGGCGACCAGCGGATCTACTACTCGACGCGGTTCGCCTTCGACGATGGATGGGGACCACAAATAGTCGTCGACGGGCCGGGGACGAGTCGAGGCCCCTCGGTCACCGAGTTCGACGGCCAGATCTGGATGGCCTGGCGCGGGGTGGGGGRCGACCAGCGGATCTTTTTCACGACCTATCACGGTGACTGGGACCCACAGAATGTCGTGCCGGGCGCCTTGTCGTCCGACGGCCCGTACATCCTGGGCTTTGGGAACCGGCTTTACCTGTTCTGGAAGGGCGTCGAGGGCGACTACTGGATCTCGTACTCCTGGCGGGACAGGGACGCGACAGCCTGGAGCCCACCGGTCATGATCCAGGTCTACATGACGGTTGAGGATGACGCACTCGAACTCCGCCCCATCGGATCGAGTCACGGCCCCACCGCCGCCGTCCTCGGTGACCGGATCGCGCTCGGCTGGAAGGGCGTCCCCGGCGACGTCGGGCTGTACGTGTCGTTCTTCTCCGGGGTGTGGAGCGGCCAGCAGAACATCGCCGCGCGCGGCAGCTCACACGCTCCCTCGCTCGTCACCTGGGACAACCACCTGCACATGCTGTGGCGCGGTCACGGTGACGACCCACGCATCTTCTTCTCGACGTGGAAGGCCCTCCCTCCGCCGTCCGCCTGAGCCCGGCACCGTGGGCGGCGGACGGCGGCAGGACGTGCAGGGTGACCGTCATGCCCGTGGGGATGAGGGTTCCGGCGGCGGCCGGCGACTGCCCGTGGCTCCGGGGTGGATCCGGGCTCAGCGGTGGGCGGCGCAGTCGGCGCAGAGGGTTTTGATCCAGGCACGTTGACGGGGTTCGCCTGGATTGCCGCAGGCCTCACAGATTCCAGCTGACTCCTGCTCGGCGGCGTGGATGAGCGCCATCGCCGGGTCATCCTCCGCCTTGTAGCGTGCCGACTCGTCAGGGTCGGGCCAGTCAGTATTTCCCATGTTCAAATGGCGCAGCACGCCGGTGTAGAGCTGGACGCGCAGGGTGCCGTACTTCTCCTTGACCTGCTGGACGCTGTAGGTGGGGCTGACGGTCAGCAGCTGCTCGTGCAGGCGGACCAGGAGCGGATGCCAGCCGGAGCCGACAGAGTCGAGGTGATCGGAGATCTGCTCTGGCACGGCCCTATGATCGACTACATCCAGGTGAGTGTCATCCCCTCGGAGCGGTCCGGCGTATGGATGCCCATCGCCTCTGCCGGACCGAGGCGGGTAGACCCGCCTCGGTCAGTGGGCGGGAGGCAGCTGCTCAGCGTGGGACGACGGCCCGCCCCAGCTCGTCCCAGTTCGCCTTGATCGCGGACACGACCTCCTCGCTGGCGAGCCACTCCGGCGAGCGCAGCAGCTGGGTGGTCTCGCGATAGCGGATGTAGCGGTCCGGGTCCTGCGCCATGTACGCCGCGAGACGGTCGGAGAAGTCCGACGAGCTCGGGTCGACCTGCCGCGGTTCGCCGTCCACGGTGTACTCGACGCCCGGGATGCGATGGTCCAGGGCGTTGGAGGAGTTCCAGCAGTACTTGATCAGCTCGTCGGCCTTGGCGTAGAAGCGCGCGGGCAGCCCGGTCAGGTCGCCCGGGTGCTCGGTCAGGTGCGTGGCCAGCTCGTCGCGCAGGTCGCGCGCCTCCAGGGCCGCGGCGGTCATGCCCTGGCCGTAGACGGGGTTGAACCCCATCCAGGCGTCGCCGATGGCGAGGAAACCCTCCGGCCGCCGGGGCTGGCCGGCGAAGTCCCGCAGCCGGCTGCGGGTGTCACGCCATATCGAGATCGGCTCGGGGAACTCGACCTCCTCCAGCGCCTTGTCGAGCTCGGGTACGCCGATGGAGGAGACGAACGCGCGCAGGTCCTGCTCCTTGCGCGGCGGGTGATCGCCGGCCGAGCCCTGGACGGTGAGGATCCAACGACGCTCACCCTCGACCACCCACATCGCCATCGCGCGTGAGGCCGCCGCGGGGGACAGCGCTCCCTCGCCGAAGGGCGTGACGGCGAGGGCGCGGAATCCGGGGCTCCAGTTCTCCGGCACCCTCAGGAACGTCGAGGAGTAGCCCCAGTGCGCGTTGACGACCTCCTCCGTCGGAGCCAAGTAGCCGAGCTCGGCCAGCCACACGACGGCCCGCGAGGACCGGCCGCTCGCGTCGATGACGAGGTCGGCCGTGAGCTCCCGCCCGTCCAGGAGGCGTACGCCGGTGACCCGGCCGTCCGCCGCGACCAGTCCGATGACCTCGGCCCCGGGCTCGTACCGGACCTCGGGCAGCAGCTGGGCCCTGTCCCGCAGCGCCTTCTCGATCAGTGGCCGGCTGGCCATGAGGAACTCGAGGGTCGACGCGAACCGCGGTGACCAGCCCACCCGGTCGAGCCGCATCACGTCGTAGGCCGAGTCGAGCCGGGCCGCGCCCAACGCGACGGCGTGCTCGGAGAAACCGGGCAGCAGCTCGTCCATGGCCTCGCGGCCGGCGGCGAGGAGCGCGTGGAAGTGGGCGCCCTGCGGTACGCCCTTGCGGAACGCCGCCTCCTCGGGCAGCACGTCCCGGTCGAGGAGCAGCACCTCGTCGAAGTGGGGCGCCACCGCGGCGGCGGCAAGGGTACCGGCGACGCTGCCGCCTATCACGAGGACGCGGCCGAAGGTACCGCTGCCGTCAGTAGTGGTCATCGACGCTCCCGCTATCGAGCAATAATATCGTCAGGAGAATAACAAGCTTGGAGAACAATTAGACGACTGCCGTCGCGACCGGATCAGGCGATGCTGATGCCGGCGTCCACGGTCATCGCCAGCCCGGTCACGTAGCGGGACTCGTCGGAGGCCAGGAACACCACGGCGTGCGAGACGTCGACCGGGTCCACCCACGGCACCGGCATCGCCATCCGGGACAGGGACGCCGCGGCCAGGTCGTCGCGGCCGGGGTTGTCCAGGTCGGGCCGTGCCCGGCGGTACATGAACTCGTTGTGGATCATCGGGGTGTCGAGCCGGCCGAGCTCGGCCATGCCCGCGTCGAGGGCCGCCTCCAACTGGGCGAGGCTGCGCACGTCGGCCCTGCGGGCCACGACCCGCCGGCCGCTCTTCTCGACCAGTCGCGCCGTCTCGGCGAGCTCGGCCTCGGTCCCGCCGGGGTAGGCCATMTCGGGCACGTCGGCGCAGAGGTCGACGGCGATGACGTCCGCGCCCTCCTCGGCCAGCCGGACCGCGTGCGCGCGGCCCTGGCCCCGCGCGGCCCCGGTGATGAACGCGACCTTGCCGCTGACACGTCCCATGTCTGGTTGCTACCTTCCTGTTATTGCTTTGCAATCGTGCAGTTGACACTAGTCGCAATAGTGAGGCCATGGGAGTGCCTCGACAGGAGGGAGTCGCGTGCGCTGGCGGCACTACCGGGGTCACCTGGTCCCGGGGTCCGACGACGTCCCGGCCCTGGCCGCGGTGTCGCGCCGCTACCTGGCCGAGGAGACCGCGGCGCTCGCGGGCGATGGGGGTGGAACGGTGAGCCTGAGCGGTTTCGAGGGCATCACCGCCGTCGTCACCGGAGCCGCGCGCGGGATCGGCCGGGCGCTGGCCACCCGGCTGGCGGCCGCCGGAGCGGCCGTGGTCGCGGTGGACATCCGCGGCAGCGACGTCGAGAGGATGGCCGCGCGGCTGTCCGCCGGCGGCGCCCGCGCGCTGGGCGTCCGCTGCGACGTGAGCTCCCGGGCCGAGGTCGCCGACCTCGGGCGGGCCGTCGCGGCCTGGTCACCTGGCGGAGTTCAGCTGCTCTGCAACAACGCCGGCGTGTTCACACCCCGCCATGCCGTCACCGCGACGCACGAGGACTGGGAGTGGGTGCTCGGGGTCTGCCTGTGGGGCACGATCCACGGGATCGAGGAGTTCCTGCCCGGCATGGTCGCCTCGGGGCGCCCGGGCCACGTCCTGAACACCGCCTCCATGAACGGGTACATCCCCAACCGCAACAGCGCGCTCTACTCGGCGGCCAAGTACGCCGTCGTCGGACTCAGCGAGACGCTRCGGCTCGAGCTCGCTTCGACCCGGGTCGGCGTGACGGTGCTGGCGCCGTCGGCGGTGCACACCGACATCGGTACCTGCGAGGACGTCCGGCCGGCCAGGTTCGCGCGCACCCGGGAGGATCCGCCCGACGACCCGTTCGCCGACCACGGGCTCGCGGCCGCCCGCCAGCCCGGCGAGGTCGCCGCGCTCGCGTTGGAGGGCGTCCTGGCCGGCCGCGAGGTGATCTTCACGGACCCGGTGGTCGGGCCGTTGCTGGACGAGCGGCACGCCCGGGTGCGCGCGGCCGTGCCGACAAGCCCGCCGGGGATCAGCCCGCGCTGACCGGGAGCTGCACCATCAGCGGCTCGAACGGCTCGCCCTCGGCGTACACGTCGTTGAAGATGGCCACGCCCTCGGCGGTGAGCGCGACGTCGTCGCTGCCCCACAGCTCGGTGCCGTCGCGGTCCCCGAGGTGCTGCAGCGTCGCGGTCACCAGCCGCACCCGTGGCGCGTCGTCCCGGGCACCCGGGTCCTCGATGCTGAGCACGGCGGTGCTGCCGTCGATCTCCAGCCACGGGTTCGCGACCCGCACGAAGAGCATCCCGAAGTGGCCGCTGAACCGGACGTCGCCCCGGAACGCCCACACCCGCGGGCCGCCGGAGCTCCCGTCGGTGCTGCGCGCGGCGTCGTGCTGGTAGAACAGGTCACCCGACCCGACCGGTACCGCCCCGTCGCCGACCGACCCCCGGCCGTCCGGCATCCGGCGCACGTAGTCGATGAAGGACCTCTTCAACCCCCACCGCAGGCCATGCACGAGTCCTTTGGGCGCCGCGTCGGGGCTGGGGGTGGTGGCGGGCGGCTCGGTCCCGGCGTCCATGTGCGCTCCTCCAGTAGTGCTCGCCTGTCATGCTGACACAACGGCGCACGACACGGCGAGGGCCGGCGGCAGGGGGGCGGGTCGGCGACATCCTGGATCATCCTGGCCCCCGGCGTGCCGGCCGGTTGGCGAGAGGTGACTCCCGGCGGTCGCTCGTGGGCCTTCGGCGGGGCTCCTCGCGGCTCACGTTGTCGCGTGATCTATTGCACCATCATAAGAGAACAATAGTAGGTAAGGTATCGACCATGCCCGACACGACAGCACGTCCGCTCGAGGGCGTCCTGGTGGTGGGCCTGGAGCAGGCCGTGGCCGCGCCGTTCGCCACCCGGCAGCTGGCGGACCTCGGCGCCCGGGTGATCAAGATCGAGCGGCCCGGGGCCGGTGACTTCGCCCGCGGCTACGACCGCGCCGTGCACGGGCTGTCGAGCTACTTCGTCTGGCTCAACCGGGGCAAGGAGTCCGTCACGCTGGACGTCAAGGCGCCCGAAGGGCGGGAGGTGCTCGGCGACCTCCTCGCCAGGGCCGACGTCTTCGTGCACAACCTCGGTCCCGGCGCCGTGGACCGGCTCGGGTTCGGCGTCGACGCACTGGCCGAGCTCAACCCGCGGCTGGTCGGTTGCGCGATCAACGGCTACGGCAGCTCCGGTTCGTGGTCGCGACGCAAGGCATACGACCTGCTGATGCAGTGCCAGACCGGCCTGGTCTCGATCACCGGCAGCCCCCAGGCGGGCGCCCGGGTCGGGATCTCGGTGGCCGACATCGCGGCCGGGATGTACGCCTTCTCCGGTGTCCTCGCGGCCCTGCTCTCCCGGGCGACCACGGGCGTGGCCCGGCCGGTCGAGGTGTCGCTGTTCGACGCGCTGGCCGAGTGGATGAGCCAGCCGGCCTACTACACCGAGTTCACCGGTGCCCAGCCGCCGCGCCTGGGCACCCACCACGCCACCATCGCGCCGTACGGCGCCTATGCCGCCGCCGACGGCGGCGAGGTCCTGTTCTCGATCCAGAACGACGTCGAGTGGCGGGCCTTCTGCGCCGAGTTCCTCGAGAACGCGGCGCTMGCCGATGACCCACGGTTCCGTACCGGGACCGACCGCGTCGCCCATCGCGGCGAGCTCGACGAGCACGTCGCGGCGGCGTTCGCCCGGCGCACCGGCGCGGAGGCGGTCGAGCTGCTCGACCGGCTGCGCATCGCGAACGCACCCCTCAACCAGGTCGCCGACTTCCTCGACCACCCGGTGCTGCGCGAACGCGACCGCTGGCGCGAGGTACGGGCTCCCGGCGGCCCGTTCCGCGCGTTGTTGCCACCGATCGGCCTGGCCGGCACCGTGCCGGTGATGGGCGACGTACCGGACCTGGGCCAGCACACCGACGCGCTGCTCGCCGAGCTCGGCCTCGGCGTCGACGCGATCGCGCGGCTGCACGACGCCGGCGTCGTCTGACCGACCCGTCCGAAGAGGAGACGCAATGGGGCACCTGGGAGCTCTTGACGAGGACGAACACGCGATCATCACCACCGTCGCGGAGTTCGTCGACAAGCAGGTCAAGCCGGTGGTCCAGCGGTTGGAACACGGGAACGTCTACCCCGAGGCACTCATCGAACAGATGAAGGAGCTGGGCATCTACGGCCTCGCGGTCCCCGAGGAGTACGGCGGCGTCGCGGTCAGCATGCAGTGCTACGTCCTCGTCACCGAGGAGCTCGCCCGCGGCTGGATGAGCCTGGCCGGCGCGATGGGCGGCCACACCGTCGTCGTGAAGCTGATCAGCACGTTCGGTACCCAGGACCAGAAGGACGCCTGGCTGCCCCGGCTGGCCACCGGCGAGGTGCGCGCCACGATGGCGCTCACAGAGCCCCAGGGCGGCTCGGACCTGCAAGCCCTGCGCACCACGGCCAGGGAGGTCGACGGGGAGTACCGCGTCAGCGGCGCCAAGACCTGGATCAGCAACGCCCGCAGGGCCGGGCTGACCGCCCTGCTGTGCAAGACCGACCCGGCGGCGCGGCCGGCCTCGCGCGGGATGTCGGTGCTGCTCGTCGAGCCCGGCGACGGGATGACCGTGTCGCGTGACCTGCCCAAGCTCGGCTACAAGGGCGTGGAGAGCTGCGAGGTCACCTTCGACGACTACCGCGCCCCCCTGAGCAGTGTGCTGGGCGGGGAACCGGGCCGGGGGTTCGGGCAGATGATGAAGGGGCTCGAGACCGGCCGCCTGCAGGTCGCCGCCCGGGCCCTCGGTGTCGGGCGAGCGGCGTACGAGGACGCGCTCGCCTACGCGCAGACCCGTGAGTCGTTCGGCAAGCCGATCTGGAAGCACCAGTCGGTCGGCAACCTGCTCGCCGACATGGCCACCAGTCTCGAGGCGGCGCGCCAGCTGACGCTGTACGCCGCCCGGGAGTTCGACGCCGGCCGGCGGGTCGACATGGAAGCCGGCATGGCCAAGCTCTTCGCGTCCGAGGCGGCGATGAAGATCGCGCTGGACGCGGTGCGGGTGCACGGCGGCTACGGCTACTCGACCGAGTACGACGTCGAGCGCTACTTCCGCGACGCGCCTCTGATGATCGTCGGCGAGGGAACGAACGAGATCCAGCGCAACGTCATCGTCAGCCAGCTCGTCTCGCGGGCCCAGAAGGGCTGAGCGGTGACTTTTCCGCCAGCCGAGCGGCCGCACGCCGGCACCGGCGGCGCCGCCGGCATCGTCGTGGTCGGCGCGGGACTGGCCGGCCTGCGCACCGCCGAGGGGCTGCGCCGGCACGGCTGGGAAGGGCTCGTCACTGTCGTCGGCGACGAGGCGCACATGCCGTACACGCGTCCGCCGCTGTCGAAGAAGCTGCTCCTCGAGGGCGGCGACCACGCGAGCGTCGAGCTGCGCCGCCGCGCCTGCGAGCACCCGACCGAGTGGCGGCTGGGGCGCCGGGCGGTGGCCGCGGACCTCGACCGTGGCACGGTGACCCTCGACGACGGGACCGAGCTGGCCTACGAAGGACTGGTCGCCGCGACCGGCGTCCGCCCACGGCGGCTGCCGGACTCCGTCGGCGGGCCGCGGACCGTGCTGCGCACCCTCGACGACGCGCTCGCGCTGGGCGAACGACTGACACCCGGTGCCCGGGTGGTCGTGATCGGCGCCGGGTTCATCGGCTGCGAGGTGGCCGCCACCGCGCTGTCCCGGGGCTGCCAGGTCTGCGTCGTGGCCATCGACGACGTGCCGATGCGGGTGCCGCTGGGGCCGATGGTCGGAGCGGAGCTGCGCCGCCGGCACGCCGACGCCGGAGTCTTCTTCCATCTCGGCCTCGGCGTCGACGCGGTCGACGGGAGTGGCGTCGTCCTCTCCGACGGCACCAGGCTCGACGCCGATGTGGTGGTGGAGGCGATCGGCTCGCGGCCGGCGACCGACTGGCTCGAGGGCAACGGCCTGGACCTCGCGGACGGCGTGGCCTGTGACGGGTTCCTGCGGCTCGGCGGCCGGCCGCGCACGGTCGGCGTGGGCGACGTGGCGCGCTTCCCCAACGCGCTCTACGACGGGGCCCCTCGGCGCGTCGAGCACTGGCAGGTCGCCGTCGACACCGGCATGTACGCCGCGGCCACCCTGGTCGCGGACCTCACCGGCACGCCGCCGGAGCAGCCGTTCCGCACCGTCCCGACGTTCTGGTCCGACCAGGCCGCGGTGAGCCTGCGCGCGCTCGGCCAGCCTGGCCTCGGGACCGAGGTGGAGGTGCTGGAGGGTGACCTCGCCGGCGACGCGGCGATCGGCTACCGCCGCGACGGCACGCTCGTCGGCGTGCTGTTGCTGGGCATGCCCAGGCGGATGGGGGTCTACCTGCGGCGGCTCACCACGGAGCTGGAGGCCGCGCGCGCCTGAGCGGAAAGCCGACGAGCGGGGTCCCGCGCACCGGTGCGCGGGACCCCGCTCGTCGAGCGGTTCGTCGACACTCGGCGGCGTGTTGGTCGCCGCGTGCCGACGCCGTGGTCAGAACTCGATGACGCCGCGGATGTTCTTGCCGGCGTGCATGTCGGCGTACCCCTCGTTGATCTGGTCCAGGGTGTAGGTCTGGGTGATCAGCTCGTCGAGCTTGAGGTGGCCCTGCCGGTACAGGTCGAGCAGCCGCGGGATGTCGCGGTGCACCTGGACGCCGCCGTACACGTTGCCGCGCAGGGTCTTCTGCGCCAGCGTGAACAGCGCGAGGTTCATGTCGACGGTGGTGGAGGCGAACGGCGAGACCGAGGTGACCACCGTCGTGCCCGCCGGGCCGGTGAGGTCGATGATCTCGCCCAGCTTGCTGGCGTCGCCCACGCCCACCGACAGGATCGCCGCGTCGGCCATCCGCCCGCCGGTGTTCTCGGCGAGCAGCGCGCTGGCCTCCGCGACCGAGCCGACCGCGTGCGTGGCGCCGAACTCGAGCGCCTTCTGACGCTTCAGCTCGACGGTGTCCACAGCAATGATCATGTTCGCGCCGGCGTTCCTGGCCCCCTGGACCGAGTTGATGCCGACGCCGCCGCTGCCGATGACCACCACGTTGTCGCCGGGCTCGATCTCGGCGAGGTAGACCGCCGCGCCCCACCCGGTGGTGACGGCGCAGCCGAGCAGCGAGGCGACGTTGAAGGGGATGTCCTTCCCCATCTTCACCATGCAGCGCTCGGAGACGACGGTGACATCGGCGAAGGTGCCCAGGTCACCGGTCGCCGCGATGTCCTGCCCGCGGGCCCGGAACGACTTGCTGGCGCCGTACTCCTGGAGGGAGGCGTTGAGGCAGAGGTTGGACCGGCCGCGCGCGCAGTTGCGGCAGTGGCCGCACGGTGGCTGGAAGATCAGGACCACATGGTCACCCGGCACGACCCGGGTGACACCCGGGCCGATCGCCTCGACGACGCCGGCGCCCTCATGACCGCCGACGAGGGGGAGCGGGGTCGGCATGTCGCCGGTGACCGYGTGGTCGTCGGAGTGACACAGGCCGGTGGCGTGGATCCGGACCCGTACCTGACCGGGGCCCGGGTCCGCCAGCTCGACGTCCTCGACGCTCCATTTCTCGCCCGTGGCCCACAGGATTGCCGCTCTTGTACTCATGTCTGCCTCCCGCCGGCCCGCGGAGACGGGCCGTGCCGTCGCTATGTCGATCGAAGAAGGGAAAGATGCCTGGAGCTCCGCCAGAGCTCCGCCAGGGCGCCGCCGTGGCGATGCCGGGGCAGGGGAGAAAAGGGCTGGAGGAAGGGCTCAGGACGAGTCACGACGAGAACGAGAGCCCGCGGTAGTCGTCATCGGTGGCGGCCCTGACCCGCTCGCGGTACTGGGGCAGGCCGCCGGCGTACAGCAGGTAGGCGCGCTTGCGGCCGGGCACGTTGGACCCGAACGCCCACGACTCCGCCGTCTCCATCAGGGTGCCGACGATCCCTCCGTTCACGTGGTCGATCCACGCGTCCTCGGCGGCGGCGGTCGGCTCGACGGTGGTCTCGCCGCGCTCCCGCATCCGGGCGATGGTCGTGGCGACCCAGTCGGCCTGGAAGTCGGTGGCGCGGGGGATGTTGCCGGTGGTGCTCTGCGGCCCGCCGACCAGGAAGAGGTTGGGGAAGCCGGCGACGGTGAGGCCGAGGTAGGTCCGCGGTCCCGCCTCCCAGTGGTCGCGCAGGCTCAGCCCGTCCCGGCCGCGGATGTCGACGCGGTTGTAGGAGCCGACCACCGCCTCGAAGCCGGTCGCGAAGACGATCACATCCAGGTCGTAGTGGCCGCGGACGGTCTCGATGCCGGTCTCGGTGAACCGGATGATGGGCTCGTCGCCGGTGGAGACCAGCGACACGTGCGGCTCGTTGAAGACCTCGTAGTAGCCGTTCTCGAGCGGCGGGCGCTTCTGCCCGAAGCCGTGGTCCTTGGGAATGAGCCGCTCGGCGAGCTCGGGGTCGTTCACGCGGGCCCGGATCCGCTCGGCGATGTAGGCGGTGGCGTTGTCGTTGGCGCGCTTGTCCAGGGCGACGTCGCGGAAGTTGGCCAACGCCATGATCAGACCGGGGGAGTCGTAGAGCCGGTCGAAGTGACGACGCCGTTCCTCGGGATCCATGTCCAGGGAGGACTCCGACATCGGCCGGTGCATGGAACCGGACGGTGAGAGCTGTGTCGTCTCCCAGATCTCGTCGATGCGGCCGCGGATGTCGGCCATGCGCTCGGGGCTGATGGCGAAGTTGTTGATCGGCGTGCACCAGTTGGGGCTGCGCTGGAAGACCACCAGCTTCTCGGCGTCCCGCGCGACGAAAGGGATGATCTGTACGCCGCTCGAGCCGGTGCCGATGACGGCCACCTTCTTGCCGGTGAAGTCGATGCCCTCGGCCGGCCACAGCCCGGTGTGCGCTCGCTCGCCGCGGTAGTCGTCCAGGCCTGGGGCGCTGGGGAAAGCCGGCGCCGAGAGGATCCCCAGCGCCGTGACCAGGTGGCGCGGCCGCCAGACGCGCCCGCTCTGGGTCGTGACCGTCCAGCGTGCGTCGTCGGCGTCCCATTCCGCTGACGTGACCCGCTGTTCGAGGTTGATCAGCCGGCGGAGGTCGAACTTGTCCACCGCGTAGTTGAGGTAGCGCTCGGTCTCGGGCTGGCCGGCGTACTCCTCGCTCCAGTCCCATTCGTCGATGAGCTCGCGCGAGAAGAAGTAGCCGTAGGCGTAGCTCTCGGAGTCGAACCGGGCGCCCGGGTAGCGGTTCCAGTACCACACGCCGCCCACGCCGCTGCCGGCCTCGACCATCTGGGCGTCAAGGCCCCGCTCGCGCAGCGTGTAGAGCTGGTAGATACCGGAGACGCCGGCTCCGACGACCAGGGCGTCGAGCGTGGTGACGGCGGGCTGCGACTCCGGCACGGAGCTCCTCCTGGGTTCGAGCGGGCGGCACCGATGGTGCAGTGGTGTGACAAATAATGATGTTACAAGCAATTACTAATAATGTTAGCACCATGACAAGCGCCTGGCCGGCGTGAGCCGGGCCACCCGGGGCAGTGGCCCGGCTCACGTCCGTCGGCCGTGCGCGCCGGGTCAGGCGAGTTCGCGCGGACCGGGCTCGAAGCGCAGGTGGACGTCCTCGACGCCCCAGGCCAGCCCCAGGTGCTCACGCGGCGCGGGCGCATCGGGGTCGAGCTCGAAGCGCGGGATGCGGCGGTGCAGCTCCTCGAAGGCGATCCTGAGTTCGAGGCGGGCCAGGTGCAGGCCGACGCAGCGGTGCGGGCCGACGCCGAACGCCAGGTGTGGCTTCGGCGTCCGGTCGAAGATGACCTCGTCGGGGTTGGGGTAGTACTTCGGGTCGCGGTTGGCGGCGGCCAGCGGGGCGTGGATCCGGTCCCCGCGCGGGATGTCGACACCCTGGAAGCGGACCGCGTCGTCGACGACGGTGCGGGTCGGCACCGGCGGCGTCGCCCAGCGCAGCAGCTCCTCGATCGCCGGCTCGAGCGTCTCCGGCGTCTCGAACATGCGGTCCCACTGCTCGGGGTGGTGGGCGAAGTAGACCGCCGTCTGTGAGAGCACGCTCTGCACCGTGTCGAGCCCGGCGGTCATCATCAGCACGAAGAAGTCGAACAGCTTGTTGTCGTCCATCTTCCTGCCGTCGAACTCCGCGTCGAGCATCACCGAGGTGACGTCATCCCTGCGCGGGGCGGCCCGCCACTCGGGGATCTTCTCGAGCATGTAGGCGCTGAACTCCACGTGCGCCCTGCCGCGAGCCTGGGCGTTCTCCTCCATCGTGCCGCCCGGGACGCCGTGCAGGAGGATCGACGTCCAGCGGTTCATCCTCTCGAGGTCCGCCAGCGGCCAGCCCATGATCGCCAACACGGTGGCGCCCGGGAACGGCAGGGCGAAACCCTCGACGAAGTCGCACCGCCCGGCCTCGATGAAACCGTCGATGAACCGGTTGGCCTGTTCGCGCAGGTGGTCCTCGAGCAGCCCGACCTTCTTGGGCGCGAACTGCGGGTCGAGGTAGCGGCGGTACTGCCGGTGCTCGGCACCGTCGATCTCGATCGGGATCATCGCCGCGCGGGAGCCCACGGCGTTGGCGCCGTCGGGCTCGTTGGGGAAGCTCACGACGCCGCGGTTGTTCAGGCGCAGCAGGTCCGACACGTCGTCGTACCCGGTGACCACCCAGCAGCCGTTGCCGCGGCCGGACCAGCTCAACGGCAGCTGCGCGCGCCGCCGCGCGAGCCCGTCGAGCTGGGCCTGGATCGGCAGGTCGGCGTACGGGTCGTAGTCGCGGCGCAGCCGGGCCTTGGTCTCCTCGATGGTCTCCTCAGTCGGCACGTCCACCGGCCGGGCGCTCATGACAGCTCCCTCGGGCCGGGCGTGAAGCGCAGGTGCACGTCGTTCACGCCCCAGGCGAGCCCGAGGTGCTCGTGGGGGGCGGGCATCTCGGGGTCGAGCTCGAAGCGCGGGATGCGGCGGTGCAGCTCCTCGAAGGCGATCCTGAGTTCGAGGCGGGCCAGGTGCAGGCCGACGCAGCGGTGCGGGCCGACGCCGAAGGCGAGGTGTGGCTTCGGCGCGCGGTCGAAGATGACCTCGTCGGGGTTGGGGTAGTACTTCGGGTCGCGGTTGGCCGAGCCGAGGGGGGCGTGCACGCGCTCTCCCCGGGGGATCCTGACGCCGCGGATCTCAAGGACGTCGTCGGTGACCGTGCGCGTCGGCACCGGCGGAGTGGCCCAGCGCAGCAGCTCCTCCACGGCGGTGGAGATCCGGTCGGGATCCTCGAACATCCGATCCCACTGGTCGGGCCGTCCCGCGAAGTAGCGCGCGCAGCGGGCCAGGACGCTCTGCACCGYGTCGAGCCCGGCCATCATCATCAGCACGGAGAAGTCGAAGAGCTGGTCGTCGGTCAGCCGCTGGCCACCGATCTGGGCGTCGAGCATCACCGACATCACGTCGTCCGTCCGCGCGGCGGCGCGCCACTCGGGGATCTTCCGCGCCATGTAGGCGGCGAACTCCTGCTGGGCCTGGCCGCGTGCCGCGTTGTTCTCGTCCTCCGTGCCTCCGGGGACGCCGTGCAGCAGGACGTCGGCCCAGCCGTTCATCATCTCGAGGTCCTCGCCCGGCCACCCCATGATCGCCAGGACGGTCGCCCCCGGGAACGGCAGCGCGAACTTCCTGACGAAGTCCACCTTTCCGTCMTCGATGAACTGGTCGATGAGCCGGTTGCACTGCTCCCGCAGGTGGTCCTCGAGCCCGGCGACCTTCTTCGGCGCGAACTGCGGGTCCAGCACCTGGCGCACCTGCCGGTGCTCCGGCCCGTCGAGTTCGATGGGGATCTGCTGTGCCCGCRCACCCGCGAGGTTGAGCCCGTCGGGCTCGTTGGGAAAGCTCACCACGCCGCGGTTGTTGCGGCGCAGGAGATCGGACACGTCGTCGTAGTCGGTCAGCACCCAGCAGCCGTTGCCACGTGCGGAGTAGCTGACCGGCTTGTCCGCGCGACGGTTGGCGAGCTCGGCCAGCTGCTCGTCGATGGACCGGTCGGCGTACGGGTCGTAGTCGCGGCGGTAGCGGGCACGCAGGTCGTCGAGAGAGAGATCGGCCATCAGGTTCCCAATCGTGTTACACGTATGATCCACGCCGGACTGTAACCTAATTGAAGCAAGGTATGCGGTCCGGCAAAGGAAGCGGCGGGCGGGGTCCCAGGGCAGGCCTGACGCGGGTCGGTCAGTCGCGACCGAGCACGCCGAGGACACGCTCCGTAAGGAGCCAGGCCACCGCGTCGGTGCCGGCCAGCGAGCCGAGCAGCTCCCGCAGTGCCGGTGCGGCCGGATGACCCAGGACGTGCGCGACCAGGCCGGCCGCGTCGTCGAGGAGGTCGTTGAAGGCCAGCCACGCGTCGTCGTCGGCGCACAACGCGGCGCTGGGGGTCGGCACGATCGCGGCGACCCGGGTCAGCAGGTCGGCGGTCTGGACGAGCACCCGCCCCAAATGCGGGTCGTCGCGACCGGAGGTCGTGGGCTTGGGGTGCGGTAACCGCGTGTCGGCCGGGTGGCGAGGGGCGCGCGCRCAGGGCCGAGACCGCTCCACGCGCCACGCGCGGTGTCCGTGCCTGATGTCCAGTTCGGCGCGACAGGTCATCCGCGGCTCCCCACGTCGTCGGGTCGGTGTGACCGTCAGTGTTTGGAGTGGGGCGCCACAGCGCATGCGTAGAATTGCTGACATCGACTACGCATGTGACCTCGGTCACCGGCTGTGCGGCTCGGACGTCGCGATCGGGATCACTCAGTGGTTCTGGTGCGGTCGTGCAGTGGTCCACCGGCCACGTACGAGCGCCGAAGCGGAAACGGGGCGCAGACGATGGTGCGCGGCGAGTTCGGCGGGAAGGATCTCTTACCCGCCGAGGTGACCAGCCTGGTCGGGCGCAGGGCTGAGACCGCCGAGGTGAAACAGCTGCTCACGCGGTCGCGCCTGGTCACCCTCACCGGCCCGGGCGGGGTGGGCAAGACCCGGCTGGCGCTGCACGTCGCCCGGACCCTGCGAGCCGCCTTTCCCGACGGGGCCTGCATGGTGCCGCTGGCCGAGCTCTCCCAGCCGGACCTGCTCGCCTCCACGGTGCTCACGCGCGTCGACCCGAGCCTGAGCTCGGCCGGCGACGTCGACGAGCTGGCCGCCCGCATAGGCACCGCCCGGGCGCTGCTTGTCCTGGACAACTGCGAACACCTCGCCGAGGCGGCGGCGCTCCTCGTGACCGACCTGCTGAGCAGGTGCCAGCACCTGTGCGTGCTCGCCACCAGCCGCGAGGCGCTGCGCATCGACGGCGAGGCCCTCTACCGGGTTCCGCCGCTGGCGCTGCCGGCCGCCGGCAGGCCCATCCCGCCCGGCGCGGCGGCTGGCTACGACGGGGTGGCGCTGTTCCTGGAACGCGCGGGAGCGCTCAACGCCGAGGTCGCCGCCGGCCGCGTCGACGAGGCGACGGTGGTCGAGCTCTGCCGGCGGCTGGACGGGCTTCCCCTRGCGATCGAGCTCGCCGCGGCCGGKAGCCGGTGGCAGTCGGTCGAGTCCATGCTCGCCCAGCCCGTCCCGGACCCGCCCGCGCTGCGTTCGGCGCCGCGCCGGCACGCGTCCGTACGCGCCAGCCTGGACTACAGCCACGATCTCTGCTCGCCGGCCGCGCGCACGCTCTGGGCACGGTTCTCGGTCTTCCGCGGCGGGGCGACGCTGGACGCGGTACGGGCGGTGTGCGCCGGCCCGGGGCTCGCCGCCGAGGCCGTCGCCCCGGCCCTGTTCGAGCTGGTCGAGAAGTCCGTGGTCGTCCTCGACGGCTCGCGGTACACGATGCTGGAGACGATCCGRCAGTACGGTGCCACGCACCTGCGGGAGGCGGGCGAGGCCGGCGGGGGCCTGGTCGGCACGGGTGAGGTCGGCACGGTGCGGCGCGCTCACCTCGACCACCTGGCCGACCTGGCCGAGCAGGTGCGCCTGGGCTGGTTCGGGCCACATCAGCGTGACCTGCACACCCGGGTGCTCGCGGACCAGGCGAACATCCGGGCAGYCCTGGAGCTCTCGCTCACGGCTCGGGAGACCGCCCGCGTCGGCCTACGCATGGTCGCGGACCTGTTCACCTTCTGGATCGGTTCCGGCTTCCCCGGCGAGGGGCGTCGCTGGCTGGGCCAGCTGCTGGCCGTCGACGACGCGCCCACCCTCGAGCGTGCGCGGGCGCTCTGGACAGATGGCTTCCTCTCCGCCGTCGACGGCGACATCTCGGCCGCGCGAGAGCTGCTCGCCGAGTGCCAGAGCGTCGCCGCGGGGCTCGGGGACGCCGCCAGCGGCGCGCACGCGCTGTGGACCACCGGCGTCGCCGATCTGTTCGAGGGGCGCGTGGACGCCGCGATCGAGCGGCTCGAGGCCGGCATCGCGCGGGAGCGAGGCCTGGACGGCAGCGCGCCGTACCTCGCGGACGCGCTGATCAACCTCGGGCTGGCCTACTGCTACCGCGGCGACCTGGGCCCGGCCCGCGACGTCCTGGCGGAGGCCAGCGCGCTCTGCGCCGCCCACGACGAGGAACTGCTGCTGTCATGGGCCCTGGCGGTGCGCGCGCTGGAGGCACTGCTCTCCGGCCGCCCGGAGGAGGCGACGTGGCTTGCCCGGGACAGTCTCCGGCGCAAGCGCGAGCTCGCCAACCTGCAGGGCGTGGTCTGGGCGGTCGAGCTGCTGGCCTGGGCGGCGGTCGAGACCGGCGACGACCGCCACGGGGTGCTCCTGCTGGAGGCCGCGCAGGCCCGCGCCGAGGACTTCGGACCCGCGTACCACGGGTTCCCCGGGATGCGCGCCTGGCACGAGCAGTACGCGGCGCGGGCGCATGCCCGGCTCGGCGCGGACCACCCGGCGGTGGCCGCGCGCGGCCGGGAGCTCTCGATGGCGGAGCTCGTCGTCACGGCCCTGGGCGCGGCCGACGGCGCGGGCGCCCCGGGAACCGGAGTCCTCGCCCCTGACTCCGCGCTGCACGGACTGCCGCTGACCTCCCGGGAACGCCAGATCGCGGAGCTGGTGGCGGCCGGGAAGACCAACCGGGAGATAGCCGCGGACCTGGTGATCGCGCGGCGCACCGTGGACACGCATGTGCAGCGGATCCTCACGAAGTTGGACTTCACCTCGCGAACCCAGGTCGTCGCCCTCGTGGCCGGTGGCGCTCGGGGCGCCCGCTGACCGGACGTCGCGTCCGCGCTCTCCCGCCCGGCTCGGCCCGGCCCGGGCCGAGCCGGGCGGGAGAGCCGGGCCGGGCCGGGCCGGGGCGCGGCCGGGTGGATGTGCGGCGCCTCGGCCCGGGCGGCGGCGCGCCGCCACGGGTGCCGCCACGTCCGCGAGGTGTCCGGCGGCCGCCGGACACAGCCCGTGATCGATCGTTGAAACACCATAGTAACCTGACAGTCGGTTTCCTCTGTGGTGTGCGCCACCGCCCCCGACTGGGGTTTCCTGCATAGAACTCCGCCGCTGAGCGATGAGTTCTTAATGATGTTCGAGTCAGCTACAAGTTGTGTTTTAGTTCTGGGCGACCTAGGCTGAGCACATCATGAGTGCAGCAGCGACTCCTCCCAGCGTCTCGCCGTCCACGCCCCTTGCCGGCCTGCGGGTGCTCGATCTGTGCCGTGTCGTCTCCGGTCCCTTCGGCTCCCTCCTGCTGGCTGATCTGGGAGCCGAGGTGATCCGCGTCGAGTCCCTGCCGGGCGAGGAACGGCGACGCGAGGTCGACCCGACCCGGCTCAGCGAGGACGAGGCGTTCAACTGGGGGATGAGCCGCAACAAGCACTCGGTGAGCCTGAACCTCAAGGCCGACGAGGGACGCGGCCTGTTCCACCGCCTGGTAGCGGAGGCGGACATCGTCGTCGACAACTTCCGGCCCAGGGTCACCGCGCGGCTGGGGATCGACAGGGCGTCGCTGGCACTGCACAACCCGGCGATCATCACGTGCTCGCTGACGGGCTTCGGCGGGGACGGGCCGTGGTCGACCATGCCGGCGTACGACCCGATCGTGCAGGCAATGTCCGGCACGATGAACTTCACCCGGCTCGCCCMGGACCTGCCACCGGTGCGCTGGGGGATCCCGATCGGCGACCTCTTCGCCGGCATCGTCAGCGCGATCGGCGTGGCCGCGGCGGTGATCCACCGCGACCGGACCGGCGCGGGGCAGCACGTCGACGTCTCCATGCTCGACGTGATGCTGGCGCTCAACAGCTACCGGGTCCCGCAGGCCCTGACCTTCGGCCAGGAGCCGCTGCCGTCGCCGTTCGAGGGTGGCCAGGGCACCGTGCCCTTCGGCAACTTCGAGTGCAGCGAGGGCTGGATCGCCACCTGCGTCAGCCAGCGCATGTGGCCGGCGGCCGCTCGGGTCATGGAGCGGCCGGACCTGCTGACCGACGAGCGGTTCAGCACCGGCCCGGCCCGGCACGCGCACCGTGAGGAGCTCGTCGAGCTGCTTCAGGGCGTCTTCAGGACCCGCACCGCGGACTGGTGGCAGGAGCACCTGATGGCGGCCGGTGTTGTCTGCGGCAAGGTCACCCGGGTCGCCGACGTGTTCAGGCACCCCCAGGTGCTGGCGCGCGGGATGGCGGTCGGCATCAGCGACGAGTTCGGCCGCACGGCGACGGTCGCGGGGGACGCCCTCAAGTTCAGCGACCCCTCGACCTGGCGCGCCCCTCGGCAGACCGGCGCGGACACCGCGATGGTGCTCGGGACCCTGCTCGGGCTCGAGGTCGGCGAGCTGGACCGGCTCGCGACCGCCGGAGTGATCCACTGCGGCGACGACCGGGGGAGCGTTCCCCTGGCCGACCGCTGGGCGCCGAACACCGACCTGGACGTCGCCCGCCAGGTCGGTCGCGCTCTGGAGGGTACGACCGTTCTGGAGATGAACGGCGACGAACCGAGCAAGGCCTTCGCGGCCCAGCTGTTGGCCGACCTGGGAGCGGATGTCATCCGCGTCGAACGGCCCTTCGGCCAGGTCGTCGAGCCGTACCCGGACGAGAGCCGGGAGGCTTCCTTCCGGGCCGGCCTGAACCGCGGCAAGCGCAGCGTGATCGCCGACCTCGCGACCGACGAGGGGCGCGCGTTCCTGCTCGGGCTGGCCAGCCGGGCCGACGTGATGCTCGACAACTACCGGCCAGGGGTGCTGCGACGGCTCGGGCTCGACTTCGAGTCCCTGCGCCTCAAGAACGACCAGCTGATCCAGACGTCGATCACCGGCTTCGGCCACACCGGCCCGTGGAGCTCCTTTCCCGCCTTCGACAACGCGATCCAGGCGCTCGGCGGCGGCATGAGCATCACTGTCGACCACACCCGACCGGAGGTGCCGATCCGCTGGGGCAACCCGATCGGTGGCCTGACCGGCGCGATGTTCGCCGCGCTCGGCACCCTGGGAGCTCTCCGGCTGCGGGCGCTGCGTGGTCACGGACAGCACCTGGACATCAGCCTTCTCGACGCGCAGGTCGCGCTGCTCTGCTACCGGGCACCGCAGGCGGTGACCGTGGGCAAGGAGTTCCACCCAGAGCCGCGCCGCGGCGGCACCGGCTCGCTTCCGTTCGGGGTCTTCCGCACCGCCGACGACCGGTGGTTCACGATCTGCATCACCCAGCAGTTCTGGGCGAGGTTCTGCCGGGCCGCCGACCACCCCGAGTGGATCGACGACCCCCGGTTCGCCACCGAGCCGCTGCGCCGCGAGAACGAGGGCGCCCTCTACGCCCTCGTCGAGCCGAGCTTTCTCACGCGCACCGCGGCCGAGTGGGAGGCGCTCTACTTCTCCCTCAAGCTCCCCGGCGCGATGATCCTCTCCGTCAGCGAGGCCTTCTCGCACCCGCAGGCGCTGGCTCGCGGTATGCGGATCCGCCTGGCCGACCATGACGTGGCGAGCGGCATCGAGGTGGCGAACGCCGCGATCAAGTTCGGTGCCGCCCCCGTACTGGCGCCGGCCAGCGCGCCGATCCCCGGCGGCGACACGGCACTCGTGGCCGCCGAGTTCGGCCTGGAGGCGCCCGACGTGGACGTGCGGGCGCCGTCGCGGCGGTGGCGTGACACCGCCCGGGAGCGCGACGCGAAGGTGTGACCCGCCGGATGCTCCGGCATCGTCGTCGAACGATGCTCGGGGAGCCGGCGTCGCCCTCGTCTTCGTCCTGGAGCCACCGCACCGCACGGTCGTTTGTGGCTGGCCTATCAGGGCCAGCGGTCTCGTCGAGCCCTGAGCGTGGAAGTGGGCCGCCGACGATGCCGTAGTACCCGCCGGGCCGGTGGGCCGGTGGGTCGGTGGGCCGGTGGGTCGGCGGGCCGGTGGGTTACCGCCGTGGGGCGGGGCCCGGTCCGGGTGGCGTGAGCTCAGGCCCAGACGGCGGTGAGGCCGGCGCCGTGTTCGGCCACGGCGGCGCACAGGAGCTGGGCGCAGAGCGGTTCGCCGTCGTGGGCGAGCAGCACCGCCAGCGTCAGGAGCGACTCGGCGTCCAGGTGGCCCGTCTCAGGGGCGAGCGCGAGCGAGGCCGCCGGCGGCGTCGTCAGGGCCTCGTGGCTCAGCAGCCGCTGAAGGCGCTGGGCGGTGGAGAGGACCAGCTCCTCCCAGGCCAGGTAGCCGTAGGAGTCGTGAGCCGCGGGTGGCTCGGGTAACAGGCCGGCGGCACGTCGGGCCACCGTCATCATGCGCTCGTCGGCCACGTCGCCCCCCAGATGTAGGTGTAACGGCCGTCACGGACAGTACGACGAGCAAAATGGCACGTCAAGACGTCAAGTGATGCCATTGACAAGTGGAGCATGACAGCGCAGCCTGGTAGCAGCCGTAGCTAAGGAGCCGAGCACCGATGATCAGTGCCGCAGGAGGTCCCGCGACGCCCCCGGGCGCCGTCGCGGCGTCCGGGGCTGACCACCTGGCCCGGCACCTGCGCGCGGCGGAGCTGATCCGGACCGTGGACCCGGAGTTCGCCGCCGCCGCGGAGTCGCTGGTCGCGCACCCCCACCGTCACGGCGTCCTGGCTCCTTCTGTGCGCGCGCTCGTCGTGCTCGCGGCGGAGTCGGTGATTCCCGAGGCGGACGAGCCCAGGATCGAAGCGGCGATCGACGCCGCGCTCGAGGACGGCGCCACCTGGGACGAGGTGCTGTGCACCCTCGAGATCGCCTGCTCGATCGGTCTGCACAGCGTCTCCGTCGGCCTCCCTCTCCTGCTGGCGGAGATGGAACGGGCCGGCCTCCCGTTGCCCGAGGAGACCTCGCGGCAGCGCGAGCTCCAGCACGCGCTGGAGACCGGCGGCCCACGGCCACGCCCGCTGAACCCGATCTACGCCGGCATTCTCCGGATGGATCCCGAGTACTTCGCGGCTCGGGTGCGCTTCATCGACCTGCCGTGGGAGCGCGAAGGCGTGCTCGATCCGCGGGTCAAGCACCTTCTGTCCATCGCGATCGACGCGGTCAGCCCGCAGCACTACGTGGACGGGCTGCGCAAGCACCTGCGGGAGGCGCTGGCCGCCGGYGTGCGGCCGGAGGCCGTGCTCGAGGTGCTCCAGTTGGCCTCGGTCACGGGTATGCGCACGCTCGACGTGGGACTGGCGGTGCTCGCCCGTAGGCAGTGAGACTCCGAGGGCCTCGTGCCCCGCGTCCGGGAACAGGACGCCGCGCCGCCGAGAACAGGACACCGCCGTCCGGTTCTCTTATCGACGTGCTATCTTGCTGTAGTCGGGTTCAGCGAAGCGCCGTCGATCGGCGACCAGCGCCCTCAGGCTGGTAGCACTGGAGGTCAGATGTCCCGGGACCACACCGCCCGTACCCGTATCCGCCAGTTCCTGGCCACGTCGGGGCCGGTGGTCGACCCGTCCGGATACGCCACGGGGGTGCTGAAGGACGCCGTTGGCTACTCCGGCAGCTCGGTCGCCTTCATCCAGCTGATCGCGACCATGGACCGCGACGGGGAGCTCGAGCGTGAGATCCGGGGCAAGCGCACCTATCGGATCGAGGGGATCGGCGAGCCTCCGGCCGCGTCCGTCGGCGCGGTGACGCCCGCCGGCAAGGCTGAGGCGGTTGTCACCGTGGCGGCCCCGGGTCAGCCCGTCATCGAGATCGACTACACGCTCCTGGCTCAGGCGCTGGTGCGTGAGCTTCTTACGAGCACCGCGGCCGCGAGGATGGCCTCCGAGCAGGCGACGGCCGTCGACGAGGACCGCCTGGCGGCCGAGCGCGACGAGTACGCCCGTCGTCTCGAGCTCGCCCGCAGCCAGCTCGACGAGTTGCTGGGACAGCCGATCGGCACGGCGGTCCGCRGCGCGGACAAGGTCGCCGGCCCCAGGGCCAGCTGACCGCTCGGCGGCCCCGGGCGAGGGCGCCGTCCGCGCCAAAGGCCGGCCAGAAATGCAGGAACATCAATCTGAATTAATTGCAACATCATGACAACACAAGTGTAAAAAGCTAGTGTTGTCTGCGTGCCCAACGCCCGCGCCGAGCAGGCGCGCCCCGCGGCTCCGGACCCGCGCCGGCTCCAGGAGCTCATCGACCGACAGGACATCCTCGACTGCGTCCATCGGTACACCCGAGGCGTCGACCGCCTCGACGAGGAGCTGCTCCGGTCGGCGTACCACCCGGACGCCATCGACGACCACGGCATCTTCCACGGGCCCGTCGACGAGTTCATCGCCTGGGCGTTCGCGGGGCACCGGGCCAACCATCGTGCCGAGCAGCACTACGTCACCAACCACACCTGCGAGATCGACGGCGACGTCGCACACACGGAGACCTACTTCGTGATGGTGGGCCAGAACGTCACCGGTACGCCTGTGACGCTTCATGGCGGCCGCTACGTCGACCAGTTCGAGCGGCGTGACGGCGAATGGCGCATCCTGCACCGGGTCTCGTTGGTGGAATGGGTCGTCGGAACCACGGACGCGGACCTCCCCCCGGTCGACCGCAGGCCGAACGGCACCGTCGCCCGCGACCGCGACGACGTCTCCTACAGACGTCCGCTGTTTGCCCTGCCTCGGCCTCCCCGGCTGGCTGGCGGGGCACGTTCCGCCAGCCAGCCGGGGTGAGGTACGCGAACGGGGCATCTCGGGTCAGTGAAGCCGGGTGCCACAACGAACGCTGGGGGAGAGCGGGATAAACGAGCTGCCGTCCAGGCTGACACGGACGAACTCGTAGCAGGCGCTCAGCTGTCCTTTGTTTTTCGCAAGATCGATTTTTACGGGCAGAAGCCCGTCGGCGTCGTAGTCGTGAATGCCGCGCAGGGCACTGATGAAAGACTCCCTGCTTGGGCATTCTCCAGCCGCCTCGAGACCACGCAGGAAGAGGTCGGCCGCGAGCCACCCGTATATCACGCTCTGCTGGGCGGATGGCTGGGTCTCCGGCGCGTACTTCGCCATCGACGAGCGAAGCAGCTGATGGACCGGCAGGTTCAGCTCGAAGGGCGCGAAGTCCAGGTAGATCACCGACCCCGCGAGCTGCGGGCCGAGTTCCTGCAGCAGGCGCGAGTCATACCCGCTGGGGAGCAGCACGACCTTCGGCGCGAGCCCGGCGGCGTGGACGGCCGGGAGGAGCTGCGCGGCCACATCCGGCGTCACGGACCCGGCAATCGTGTCCACGCCCGCGTTCTTCATTTCCTCCGCGAGCCGGCCGAAGCTGGTGGCGCCGGCCGTGCTCGAGGTGTAGACGACCTGGACACCGGCCGACGCGAGGCTCGCCGTCAGCTGCCTTTGATACTGCAAGGAGGCCTCGTTCATGGACAGCCCGATCAGTGCGGCGCGGGTGCCGCCCTGGGACTTGACGAATTCGCCCCAGGTGCTGGTCGCAGGTCCGTCCGACAGGTAGTAGGTCCAGCTGAACATGTTCTCGTGACTGTTCCAGGACGAGTCGAATCCGATGCCGATAACCGGGATGTCGCGTTCGGCGGTGTAGTCGGCCGAACCCAACGCGACGATCGAGCCCTGCATGATTCCGAAGGAGGTGTTCTTCGTCTCGATCAGGTGCTCCACGGCCTTCTGGTTCAGGGCCGGATCGGACCTCGCGTCCTCCCAGTCGTAGACGACCGCACGTCCGTTGACGCCCCCCGCCTGGTTCGCCACGCCCAGTCGGGCGTCGACCCCCGAACGGAACGCCCCGAAGGTCGCCGCGCCGGGCCCGGTGTCATCGATCGCCGCGCCGAGCTGGATCTGTGTCGGGCTGACCCCGGGGGTCGTGCAACTTCCTGGTCTGGAGTTACCGGACTCCTCACTGGCGACGCTGCACGCGGCCAGCAACCCCGCCATACCACCGGCCGCTACCATGATCGGAAAGGAGCGCGAGCGGCGGGGCCGACGTAAGAGAGACATAAAGGTTCCGTTCTTTGAATCTCAGTGATGGAAAAAACTCAACCGCGGATGCGGGTGCCCGGCGTGAAGGTCACCGGCATGGCGGCCGGCCCGAGCACGGAGGGCGCGATCGGAGACTGGCGGTACCGCCAGGGCGCGGCGGGACGCACGTCCGGAAGCCGCCGCAGGATGGCGCGGAACATGAGGCTGAGCTCGAGGCGCGCCAGGTGTGCGCCGAGACAGAAGTGGCGGCCCGCGCCGAAGGCCAGATGCGGATTCGGCGACCGCGTGATGTCGAAGGTCTCCGGACGCTCGAACACCTCCGGGTCACGGTTCGCCGCCACGTAGTAGGAGACGACCTTCTGGCCCCTGGCGATCTCCCGGCCGCCGATCGAGGTGTCCCTGGTGGCCGTCCGGCGCTGGTAGACGATCGGGGTCGTCCAGCGCAGGATCTCCTCGACGGCGCCCCGCAGGAGATCGGGGTCGTCGGCCAGCCTCCGGCGCTGGTCGGGATTCTCGAAGAGCGCCGCCATGCCGCCGCCCACCGCGTTGCGGGTGGTGTCGCTGCCAGCCGTGACCAGCAGCAGGAAGTCCATCGAGAACTGGGTCCGGTCCATCGGGACGCCCATGACGTCCGCGAAGGCGATACGGCTGAGCATGTCGTCGCCGGGCGAGGCGCGACGCTGCTCCCAGGCCCCGGCCGCGTGCCGGAACATGGTCCGCGTGGCGATCAGCCCGGGCCCGCTCTCCTTGCTGCCGCCGCGGGTGAGCACGTCCGCGGCCTCGCACAGCTCGACCRCCTCCGCGCGGCGCAGGCCAAGCAGGTCGGCGGTCACGTAGGAGGYGAGCTTCCCCCCGAGGTCGGCGACCACATCGCACTCACCCCGCTCGATCACGTCGTCGATGATGTCGTCGACGAGATGTTCGAGCCGGTCGTGCATGCCGCGGACCGGAATCGGGTTGAGCTCGTCGCGCAGGGTCCCGCGGTGCGCGGTGTGGTGCGGCGGGTCCGACATGAGCAGGTGCTTCGCCGGTCCGGTGCCGGACATGGACACGGTGTCGACGATGACGGTCGACGGCTCGGAGGAGAACGTGGCCGAGTCGCTCTCGACCGCCCTGACGTCACGATGGCGCGTCAGCACCCAGAAGCCCGGGCCGCCGTCAGGCTCCTCGTGCCAGTGGACGGGGTCGTTCTCGCGTAACCAGCGCAGCCGGTCGTACGGCACGCCCTCGCGGTACATCGTCGGATCGAGAAGATCTGGCGCGGCCTTCATGTACTTCTCCCTCTTGTGGACGGCGGGCGCGTGATGGGGATGACGGAGGCGCGTCGCGCTGTCGGCGACACCAGCGGAGTCGCCGCATCCCGCCCGGCCCMAGCTCGGGAGTCACCGGCCCATGGCCGACATCGGAAGGCACCTGCGTGTCCGCGATCTTCGTAAGCATTGCGGCACACTATAGTCATGCAGTGGTCACGGTATGGTGTCGCGGGTAGCCTCGCCGTTGACTACGGGAAGAGCGAGAAGGTTTGACCATCAATACGCGCGTGGTGCCCGCCGCGCGGCCCGACGCCGCGCCGCCGGCAGACGACTTCGGATCGAGACGGGGCCGGTCCCGGAACCGGGCGACGGCGAGCTCCTGCCGAGGACGATCTACCTGTCGCTCGATCCGTACCTCGGGGCCGGATCGGCGTGGGCCTGACCAGCGGGCCGCCACCGCGCATGATCTTTGTGTTGGCCGCGACGGCGGCCCCGCTTCGCGCGAAGCGGGGCCGTGGGTCGCCAGCACCATCAAGTTGTGTTCAAATTATGTCTGGCGTAGGCTGAACTCGACTTGGTTGAGCATCCTCAGGGCGACCGGCCCACCGTTCGGCTCGTTGGCAGGCCCGCGCCGGCGGCCGACGGGGCGAACCGCCCAGATGGCTGAAAGGCGACCGGAATGACCCGTCCCGCTCCGATCTTCCTGCCCGATCCGGCTCCTCGGGATCGGATCTACCCGGTCGTCTCGGTGGACGACCATCTGCACGAGCCTCCCGACACGTTCGAGGGCCGCTTACCCAGGAATCTCCAGGACCGGGCGCCCAGGCGGTACGAGGACGAGAACGGCACCGAGTGGTGGTCCTACGAGGGGAGCCTGCTCGCCGGCAGCGGCCTGGAGGATGTCGTCGGGCGGGACTCCACGACGTGGACCCGGGCGCCCGTGCGGGACGACGAGATGCGCCGGGGTTCGTGGGACATCGACGCGCGGGTCGCCGACATGGACCTCGACGGCGTCTATGCGCACATCTGCTTCCCGTCCGGCGCCTTCGGCTTCGCCGGCCGGGTGCTGTCGCTCAGCAAGGACCAGGAACTGGGGCTGGCCTGCGTCCGGGCGTACAACGACTGGCACCTCKAATACCKGGCCGGTACGCATCCGGGCCGGATCATTCCGATGCAGATGATCTGGATGATGGATCCGCTGGTCGCCGCGAACGACATTCGCAGGAACGCCGAGCGCGGCTACACGGCGGCGACCCTGCCGGACCTGCCTCAGCATCTCGGCCTGCCCCGCATCGGCGACCCGTACTGGTATCCCGTGCTGGAGGCCCTGGAGGAGACCCAGACGGTGGCCTGCGTCCACCTGGGGGCCGCGGGCTGGGTACTCGACCCGCTGCCGAACCGTCCGCGTTCGCACGATCCGAAGCTCGACTACACGCTCGCGGCGCTGTTCCCGGCGTCGTCGATGGTGACTGGCATCGAATGGACGTTTTCCGGTGTGCCAGCCAGGTTCCCGGATCTGAAGGTCGCGCTGTCCGAAGGCGGCATCGGTTGGGTGCCGATGGCGGTGGACCGGCTCGACTACATGATGGAGCACTCCGGTGCCTCGTTGCACTCGCAGTGGGGATACGAACTGTCRCCGAGCGAGACGCTGCTGCGCCACTTCTACTTCTGCATGATCGACAACCCGTCAAACCTCGGTGCCTACACCATGATCGGCAGCGATCACATCATGGTGGAGACCGACTATCCCCACTCGGACTCGACCTGGCCCGACACGCAGAAGCTGCTGGAGAACCGTTTCCACGACCTGCCGGTCGAGGACGCGCTGAACATGACCTACCGGACGGCCGAGAAGGTCTTCCGTCACCCGGTGCCCGATTCCTGGCTCGCCACCACCGCGATCCACGGCTGAGCGGTCAGGTCACCGGAGATGGCCAGGCCACCGGAGATGGATGAGGCGGGTAGCGATGAGTGAGAGTGACTACGACCTGGTCGTGCGGTCGGGCACCGTGGTGGACGGGAGCGGCGGCGAGCCCTTCCTCGGCGACGTCGCCGTCCGCGACGGCCTCGTGGTCGAGGTCGGCGGGGTGACGGGGCGCGGCACCCGGGAGATCGACGCCGAGGGGGCGATCGTCGCCCCGGGGTTCGTCGACATCCACACGCACTACGACGGCCAGGCGGTGTGGGACAGCACGCTGCAGCCGTCCTCGTGGCATGGCGTCACCACGGTCGTCGGCGGGAACTGCGGCGTGGGCTTCGCGCCGGTGCGGCCACAGGACCACGAGCAGCTCATCGAGCTGATGGAAGGCGTCGAGGACATCCCGGGCACGGCCCTGCACGAGGGGCTCAGGTGGGGCTGGACCTCGTTCGGGGAGTACCTGGACGTCCTGTCCCGCCGCCCGCGTGATCTCGACTTCGCCACCCAGGTCCCGCACGCCCCGATGCGTATCTACGCGATGGGCAAGCGGGCCGTCGCCCGGGAACCGGCGACCCGGGACGAGATCGCTCAGATGGCCCTGCTGGCCAGGGAGTCGATCGAGGCCGGGGCGCTCGGGTTCACCACCTCCCGGACGCTCGCGCACAAGACGAAGGCCGGCGAGGTCACGCCGACCTACGGCAGCGCGGACGAGGAGCTGATCGAGATCGCTCGCGCCGTCGGCGAGACAGGCACGGGCGTGCTTCAGCTGATCACCGAATTCCCGGACGTGGCCGAGGAGTTCTCGCTGATGCGCACGATGGCCAGCGTGTCCGGCCGGCCGTTGTCGGTCTCGCTGCTGCAGATCCGCGAGACACCGCGGCGCTATCGGGAGGTGCTCGACGCGATCACGGCGGCCAACGCCGACGGCCTCCAGATCACCGCGCAGGTCGGCTCCCGCGGCATGGGCCTGCTGCTCGGCCTCCAGTGCGCTCTTCACCCGTTCACGACGAACGCGGTGTGGCGTTCGATCTCTCACCTGCCGGTGGCCGAGCAGGCCGCGCGGATGCGGGACCCGGCCATGCGCGGGGCGATTCTCGACGCGCAGACCGACGAGAAGGACCTGCGTATCCCAGGCGCCGTTCGCACCGATCGCTACGACGCGATGCACGAGCTCGAGGAGTTCCCGGACTACGAGCCGAGCCGGGAGGCGTCCATACTCTCCCGGGCGCGCAGGGCGGGCCGCACGCCCGAGGACGTCGTCTATGACGTCCTGGTCAGGGACGAGGGGCGCGGCATGATCTACCAGCCGTTCTCCAACTACGCCGACGGKAATCTGGACGCCGTTCGGGAGATGCTGACGCACCCGTACACGCTGCCGGGCCTGGGTGACGGCGGTGCGCACGTGGGCTCGATCTGCGACAGCAGCTTCCCGAGCACGCTGCTGCAGCACTGGGTCGGTCAGCGCCCCGCCGGCCGGCTTGACCTGTCGTTCGTCGTGCGGCGCCAGGCCCGCGACACCGCTCGGGCCGTCGGGTTGCTGGATCGTGGTGAGCTCAGGCCCGGGTTCAAGGCCGACCTGAACGTGATCGACCTGGACCGGATGCGGGTTCACCGCCCAGAGGTGGTCTATGACCTGCCGGGAGGAGGTCGCCGGCTGCTGCAGCGGGTCGACGGCTACCGGCACACGGTGGTCAGCGGCGTCGAGACCTACCACGACGGCGAGCCGACCGGTGCCCTGCCCGGCCGGGTCGTCCGCGGGGCCCAGCCGGCGCCGGCGCGCGGCGGCGCCTGATGCCGGCGTTCGACCTCGTCATCAGGTCCGGAACCGTCGTCGACGGCACCGGGAACGCGGCGCGGGTCGCGGACGTCGCCGTGCGGGACGGCGTGGTCGTCGACGTCGGGCGCGTCGAGGGGCGCGGCGCCCGGGAGATCGACGCGGACGGCGCCGTCGTCGCGCCGGGCTTCGTGGACGTCCACACGCACTACGACGGCCAGGCGGTCTGGGACGGCCGGATGCAGCCCTCGTCGTGGCACGGCGTGACCACGGTGGTGATGGGTAACTGTGGGGTMGGTTTCGCGCCCGTCGCGCCCGAGAACCGGCAGATGCTCATCGAGCTCATGGAAGGCGTCGAGGACATTCCCGGCACCGCCCTGCACGAGGGCCTGAACTGGGAGTGGGAGACGTTCGAGGAATACCTCAGGACTCTCGAACGCCGGCCACGTGACCTGGACGTCGCGGCGCAGGTGCCGCACGCGGCGCTGCGTTTCGCGGCGATGGGGGAACGGGCGGCCGCCAGGCAGGCGGCGACCGGGGACGAGGTCGCCGTGATGGCGCGGCTCGCCGCCGAGGCGATCCGCTCCGGCGCGCTCGGCTTCACCACGTCGCGCACGATCAATCACAAGTCCGTGGCCGGCACGCTGACCCCGGTCTACGGCTCGCAGGGCGACGAGCTCACCGCCATCGCGGCCGCGGTGGGACGAACCGGGACCGGCGTCCTGCAACTGATCACGGACTTCGACGACGTCGATGAGGACTTCGCGCTGATGCGGCGGATGGTCGCCGCCTCGGGGCGTCCGCTGACGGTCTCTCTCGTGCAGTTCGGCAGCCGGCCGCGGCTGTACAGCGTCGTCCTGGAGCACCTCGCCAGGGCGAACGAGGACGGTTACGCGATCAGGGCGCAGGTGGCCGCCAGAAGCATGGGCATGCTGCTGGGGCTTCAGTGCACCCTGCACCCGTTCGTGACCAACCGCGTGTGGAGGTCGATCTCGCACCTCCCGGTGGCGGAGCAGGCCGCGCGGATGGCGGATCCAGGGCTGAAGGCCGAGATCCTTCGCGCTCAGACGGATGAGAAGCTCCAGAATGTTCCYGGCGGGCTGCGCATCGACCGTTACGACATCATGTACGAGTTCGACGAGGTTCCCGACTACGAACCCGCGCGCGAGGACTCGATCGCCGCGCGCGCCGCTCGCGCGGGACGGACGCCCGAGGACCTGTCCTACGATCTCCTGATCAAGGACAGTGGCCGGAGCATGATCTTCCAGCCATTCACCAACTACGCGGACGGCAATCTCGACGCGGTACGCGAGATGCTGGCGCACGACCACACGCTCCCGGGGCTCAGCGACGGCGGCGCGCACGTCGCGTCCATCTGTGACGGCAGCTTTCCCACGACCCTGCTGCAGCTCTGGACGCGGGACCGTGACCGTGACCGGCTCGATCTTCCGTTCGTGATCCGCAGGCAGTGCCGCGAGACCGCCGTCGCGGTCGGCCTCGAGGACCGTGGTCTGCTCGCGTCCGGCTACAAGGCCGACATCAACATCATCGACATGGACAACCTGCGGCTGCTGAACCCGACGGTGCGCTACGACCTGCCCGCGGGTGGGCGCCGGCTGCTGCAACGCGCGGAGGGCTACCTGCACACGTTCGTCAGCGGCGTCGAGACGTACACGGACGGCGAGGAGACGGGTGAGCTGCCCGGCCGGCTGGTACGGGGAGCCCAACGGCGGAGGGAAGGCGGCTAGCACCGCTTCAGACAAGGTTCGCCCGGGTTCGCGGCCGAGGACGGTCGAGAAGTCCTCGGGGCAGCACCACCACGAGTCGCTGACGCTCTTCGCGCTCGTCCGCGTGCCACACAGGCCGGCGGTAGACCTCGACCTTTTGGGATCTGTTACTGGGTCCGATGTGGCGCATGCTGGTGATACCTACTATGGAGTTGTAGGTCCCGGACCGGACAGGGGGAACGGGCGATGGGAGACGCGGGCTTTCGGAGGCGCCGGCGACGTCGGCACAACCAAAATGGTGCTCCCGCCCGGACGGCCCAAACCCGCCCGAGCGCGACTGGCGTGAGTGAGCGGGTGTTTCGCCGGATAGCGGTCGGTTCCACCTCCGCGTTGGTGGTCGTGTTGGTGTTCGTGCTGGTGGTGGATCAGGAAGTCGCGGTCGCGGCGGAGTTGGCCTCGAATGGGGCAACGTCCACCGTGGCTGCGGTGGCGTGCGTGGTTGGGGGACTGCGCAGTCGGGGCGCGGAACGTCGGTGGCGATGGCTGATCGGGTCCGGAACGATCCTGGCGGCGGTCGGCGCGGTGGCGACCGTGCGAGTGGCAGCCGCGTCCGGGGCCAATGTGATGGCACTGAACCTGTCCGATCTTGGCTATCTGGCCCCCTATCTGCTGGTGCTCGCGGGGCTGCTGGCGATGCCATCGGATCCCCTCGACCGAGGCCTCGATGAGTATCAGGAACGAGTGACTGATCAGAGCGACGGTCGACCGAGGGCGCCGGGCCGCAGATGGCTGACTGTGACGGTGCTTGACAGCCTGCTGGTGGTTGGCTCGCTGGCGCTGCTTGTCTGGGTGCTGATATTGAATGATCTCGTGYGCGCGGGCGGGAACAACCTGGAATCAGTGCTGACGATCTCGTCGTACTCATTGGCCGCTTTTATGCTGATTGTGGTGGTTGCGCTGGTCGGCACTTTTCGACGGCCACGGTGCTGGCGCGCGTTTGGACTGCTTGGAGCAGGCACGGTCCTGATCGCGCTGGTGACGGGAACCTATGTGGTTGGCACTGTCCGTCGATGGACCGTGGTACCGCCGCCGATCTCAGTCGTGTTTTCTGTCGGCATGCTGCTGATTGCGTTGGCGGCAGTGGTTCCGGCGCGGCCGACCGCCGCCCGCGGGGCTGTGGTCGGGACGCCCGCCGCCCATGAGGAGGCCGGACACGGAGTCGGGCGCCCGAACAGACTGCAAGTGATGCACCTGATGCTGCCGTATGTGCCGGTGGGTGCGGTGGGTCTGCTCGTGCTGGTTCAGCTGGTTCTGTGGGTACAGATCGACCGGGCGGAGACGTTCGCCCTGGTCGGGCTGCTGGCCTTGGCGTTGCTGCGGCAGCTGATGACGCTGTGGGACAACCAGAACCTCTTGGCCAGCTATCGAGGCAGTCAGTGCCAGCTGCGTTATCAGGCGTTCCATGACCCCCTCACCGGGCTGGCGAACCGGGCGCTGTTCGGCGACAAGCTGCGGCACGCGCTCGAGCGGCGGACCCGCGAGCGCGCGGACCGGTCGCTGACTGTGCTGTTCTGCGATCTGGACGGCTTCAAGAACGTCAATGACGTGCTCGGCCACGCCGCCGGCGATGAGCTACTGCGGATCACCGCGGCCCGCCTCCGCTCTTCGGTCCGCTCGGTCGACACCGTCGCCCGGCTCGGGGGTGACGAGTTCGCGATTCTGATCGAGGACTCGGACGAGGACCTACGCCAGATAGGTCATCGAATCGCCAAAGCGGTCGAGGCGCCCTGCCAGCTGGCCGGAAGGCCGTACACGGTGCGGGGCAGCGTCGGACTGGCCGCGGTTGACCCAGGCGTACCGGCGAGGCCGGAGACGCTGCTGCACCAGGCGGATTTGGCCATGTACGCGGCAAAGCGGGCACGCGGCAAAGTGACCATCTACCAATCCACGTTGTCTGGACCAGGAACCCGGCCGACGCGGAATCTGGCACGACGCGTGGCCTGAAGATCGGCCGCATCCGGGTGCCCTGCCGGGCGCCTGGGTCCGGACCGGCCGCCCTGGAGGACTCCCTGCGCCATGCGCGGAGCGGGAAGGCTAGGGACACCTGGTTCAGGCGCGGCCACGGAAGAAGGCCCGGAGGTCGTCGACCAGGAGGCCCGGCTCCTCGGCCGCGGCGAAGTGGCCTCCGCGCGGCATGAGGTTCCAGTGCTCGATCGCGAAATGGTCGTTCGCGATCCGCTCGGTGGTCGGGTAGAGCTCCTTCGGGAACACCGCCACGCCGGTCGGCACCTCGACGCGGCCGGACCCGGCCGGCCGCGTCGAGGTGCCGGCGAAGTAACGCGCCATCTCGTAGTAGAGCCGCGCGGACGAGCCCGCGGTAGCGGTGACCCAGTAGGTCATGACGGTCGCGAGGATCTCGTCCCTGCTCAGGACGGATTCGAGGTCACCGTCACAGTCGGTCCAGCTCCGCAGCTTCTCGACGATCCACGCGGCCTGCCCGGCGGGCGAGTCGGTGAGTCCGTACGACAGCGTCTGCGGCCGGGTCGACTGGATCGCGACGTAGCCGAGCTCGTCGCCGCGGCGGCGGTCGTTGGCCGCGACCATCGCCTCCTCCTCCGGGGTGAGCACGCCGTCAAGCGGTCGCAGGCCGCTCTGCAGGAGGGTGAGGTGCAGCCCGATGAGCAGGCCGGGTGACCGGCGAGCGAGTTCGGTGTTGATGGGCGAGCCCATGTCGGTGCCGAACGCCGCGAAGCGGTCGTAGCCGAGGCCGTCCATCAGCTCGCCGAACGCGGCCGCGATACGGCCGGGATGCCAGCCGCGGCCGGCGGTCGGCCCGCTCCACCCGTAGCCGGGAATGGACGGGGCCACGACGTGGAACGCGTCCGTCTCGTCGCCGCCGTGCGCGACCGGATCGGTGAGCGGCCCGAGCGTCCTGAGGAACTCCAGCGGAGTGCTGGGCCAGCCGTGCACCATGAGAAGCGGCCGCGCCTTCGGATATGGCGAGCGGGCGTGGATGAAGTGGACGCGCTGGCCGTCGATCTCGGTGGTGAACTGCGGCCACGCGTTGATCCGGGTCTCGACCGCGCGCCAGTCGAACTCGTCGGCCCAGTAGGCGCAGAGCTCACGCAGATACGTGCCGTCGGTGCCGTAGTCCCAGCCGCTGCCGGGGATCTGGTCGGGCCACCGGGTCCGCCGCAGACGCCAGCGCAGGTCGTCGATCACCGCGTCGTCGACGTGGACCTCAAAAGGGGTGAACTCCATCGGGCTCCTCGCGAGGAAGCGAAGGCGGCCGCGCCTACGCCAGCATGTCGTGGATCTCTCGTTCCGCGAGCGCTCGGGCCTCGGTCGCGTCGAGGGCCACGCCGCCGGTCTTGATCACCCGGCTCACCCCGCGCCGGGCGTCGTCGCGGTAGCGGGCCTCGATCACGTCGAACTCGAGGTTCTTGACGTAGATCCGGAGCCGGTCGCGCAGGGCGCCGTCGGTGTGCGCCGCCTCGACCACCTCGGGCAGCAGGCTGGTGGAGACCAGCAGCGCGTGCGCGACCTTCCGGGCGCGCTCGTCACGCAGGCCCAGCAGGATCTCCTGCTGGGAGGAGCGGATGATGTGGTCCTTCCACCAGTCGAAGTCGCGCTCGGAGTCGATCGCGCTCAGCTCGATGTTCTGCAGCAGGAGGGTGCGGGTGAGCCCCTCGACGGAGTACTTCACGTAGCGGCGCCGGTCGTTCCCGGACAGGGAGCCGGCGTACGCGCGCAGCCCACGACGGGCGTCGGTGGCCGAGAAGCAGTAGCGCCGGATGCCGTGGATCTCGGGGTCGAGCAGCCCGTACTCGTAGTTGACGATGCGGAAGGGGTTGGCTCCGCTCTCCAGCTGGGCCGGCCACGCGTCCAGGGCCGCTTCGGGGGAGAAGGCCCACGCCTGCGGCGGGCGTGCGGTGCCGGCCATCAGGTCGCGCAGGATCGGCCCGCCGTACAGGCGCTGGGGGAGGAGCGGTCCCGGGCCACGGGAGTAGGCGATGCTCACCCCGGTGGCCTGAGCCCTGCGCAGGAAACGGTTGTGGTCGAGGTATGTCAGCGACGCCGTGAAACGGGTGAGCGGGGAGGGACGCAGCTCGCTCAGGTGGAACACCGCGTCCAGGAGCCGCTCGACCCAGTCCTCGTTCCACACCTCGCGCGCGGCCGCGCGGATCGCGCGGCCGACGTCGGCGTTCCCGCCGGTGTACTGCGCGCCGACGGTCGCGCCGCCGAACAGGGCGAGCAGGGCGACGGCCGGCGAGTCGAAGCCGGCGTTCCCCCGGGCCGAGCGCACCAGGACGCCGAGCGAGTCGACCAGGCCGCCGAACGGGGTGCTGGTGTCGACCGTGATCGACGGCTCGAGCTCGGAGAGCAGCCGCAGCCCGTCGGGGGTGAACTCACGCCGCTGGTCGCCCAGCCCCATCGATGACATGACGAACTCGCCCAGTACCCGGATCTGCTCGGGGCTGTGGCTGTCGTAGCTGTCGTCCTCGAGCGCGTGCCGGACCTCGCGGGCGACGGGGGCGGTGGAGCCGCGCTCGATGAGCAGGAGGAAGTCCAGCAGCTCGCGGCGGCGGCTGCTCGAGAACGGCACGTCCCGCGAGCGGCGGTTGGCGGCGATGGCGATCTCCGCCAGCGAGACCCTCGGGCCGTACCGGCTGCTGGATCCGGTGCCGGCGTACGAGCGCACGACGCCGTTGCGCACCCACTGGTTGACCGCCTGCCGGCTGACGCCGACCGTGCGTGAGGCCTCCGCCTGGGTCACGAGGTCGAAGGGCAGCTCCTCGGAGACGGTCTTGGTGCGCAGCCGCTCCGCGGCCCGCTCCAGGGCGCGAACCAGCTCCGGGACCGGTACGGCCCCGCTCTCCCCGAGAGTGAGGGCGAGTCGCTCGAGCGCGATCGAGATCGACTCGTCACGAGATCTCTCCATGGGCCACGATCCTATTGACGTTCGGTGCTCGGTCCGCTCCGGCGATTGTTATGTTGTAATTGTATTACAGCCTTGTGGTGACGGTCGTCGCGTTCGTGGCCGCCTCCGGCCGACGCTCGGTGGCGGGGCCCGTCGCGACCGCCCTGGCGACCACCATCGAGGTGGGCGTGGTCACTCTGCTGCTCGCGGCGCTCGACGTCGCGCCGGCAGCGGCCCGGCCTCCTCGTCTGGGCGTTGGTCCGCGGCCACGGCGGCTGGACGGTTGTAATTATGTTTGGAATAATGTTCCTATGTTTTCGGACCGTGATTCCGCCCGCGCCGACGTCTTCGTCGGCGGCCGCTGGCGCGCTGGCTCGGCCGGTGAGTTCGACGTCCTCGACCCGGCGACCGGCGCCGTGGTCTCCCGGGTGTCCGACGGCTCGGAGGCGGACGGCACCGCCGCGGTCGACGCCGCGGCCGCCGCGTTCCCGCGCTGGGCGGCGACGGCACCGCGGGAACGCTCGGAGCTGTTGCGCCGCACCTTCGAGCTCATGCTGCGCGACCGCGAGCGGCTCGCCGCGTTGATCAGCGCCGAGAACGGCAAGGCGCTCGCCGACGCGCGGGCCGAGATCACCTACGCGGCGGAGTTCTTCCGCTGGTTCTCCGAGGAGGCGGTGCGCACGGCGGGTGGCTTCGGGGCCGGCCCGGCGGGCGGCACCCGGACCGTGGTCACGCACAAGCCCGTGGGTGTGGCCGCCCTGGTGACGCCGTGGAACTTCCCGGCCGCGATGGCGACCCGCAAGCTCGCGCCGGCGCTGGCCGCCGGCTGCACCACGGTGCTCAAGCCGGCGTCGGAGACGCCGCTGACCACGCTGGCGCTGACCCGCCTGCTGGTCGAGGCGGGGCTGCCGGCCGGCGTCGTGAACGTGGTCCCGACCAAGCGTTCCGGCCCGCTGGTGTCGGCCTGGCTGGCCGACCCGCGGGTTCGCAAGATCTCGTTCACCGGCTCCACCGAGGTGGGCCGGGTGCTGCTGCGGCAGGCCGCGGACCGGGTCGTCAACGCCTCGATGGAGCTGGGCGGCAACGCGCCGTTCGTGATCACGGCCGACGCCGACCTGGACCTCGCCGTCGAGGCCGCGATGGTGGCCAAGTTCCGCGGTGGCGGCCAGGCCTGCACCGCGGCGAACCGGTTCTACGTGCACGCCGCCGTGGCCGCCGACTTCGCCGACCGGTTCGGCGCCGCCGTCGAGAAGCTCACCGTCGGCCCGGCCGCGGACGGGCATGACATCGGCCCACTGATCTCGGCCCGCGCCGTCACGGAGGTCGGTGCCCTGGTCGACCAGGCGATCTCCCGCGGGGCCGTCGTCAGCCACCAGGCCCCGGTTCCCGAGGCCGGCGGGTTCTACTACCCGCCGACCGTGCTGGTCGACGTCCCCGCCGACGCCGACGTCGTTCGCAACGAGATCTTCGGCCCGGTCGCCCCGCTGGTGACCTGGACCGACGAGGAGACCCTGCTGCGGATGGTCAACGACACCGAGATGGGGCTCGCCGCCTACGTCGTCGCCGGCGACCTCGGCCGTGCGCTGCGGCTCGCCGAGCGGATCGACGCCGGCATGGTCGGCATCAACCGCGGGCTCGTGTCCGACCCGTCCGCGCCGTTCGGCGGCATGAAGCAGAGCGGCCTGGGCCGCGAGGGCGCCCGGGCCGGTCTCGAGGAGTTCCTCGAGACCCAGTACTTCACCGTCGACTGGCGCGACTGAGCGGCGGCACGGACGGACCCCGACCGGGGACGGAGCGGTACCAGCACCAGCACCACCAGGGACCAGGACAGGAGCGGGATGACCGACCAACTGCGGGACCGGCTCGACATCGAGAAGGCGATGCGCCACTACGCCGTCGGCCTGGACGAGCGCAGGTGGGAGGAGTGGGACCTCGCGTTCACGCCCGACGGGATCATCGACTTCACCCCGATGGGTGGCAGGCGCGAGACCCGTGACCAGATGCGCGGGCGGCTCAGCAAGCCCGATCCGGCCTGGTTGTTCGCCCAGCACCCGCTCTACAACACGATCATCACGCTCGACGGGGACACCGCCACGGCGTTCTCGCACTTCCAGATGGAGACCGGCCGCCGGGGTGACCGGGAGGGCCAGGTCGTGCGGGTGTCCGGCGGCGGGTCCTACGAGGACACCCTGGCCCGCACTCCCGACGGGTGGCGGATCACCGAGCGTCGCGTGTTCCTGAAGTGGAAGCGGACCTACACGGTCGACGACGAGGTCAGCCGCGGCTGACCGCGAGGGCGGCGAGGCGGCGCGCCGGCCAGGCCAGGCGGCGCGCCCGCCGGTGTCACCGCCCCGCGGGCGCGGACGCGGGGGCGCGCCGCCTGGCCGCGTACGGCCACGCGTCCGTCAGGAGTCCGCGTCCGTCAGGAGTCCGCGTCCGTCAGGATCAGCGAGGCCGCGTGCCAGGCCAGCGCCTGGGTCGGCGCGGACGTGTTGCCCGAGGGCTGGCGCGGGAAGACGGACGCGTCCACGATCCGCAGCCCGGTCGTCCCGCGCACGCGCAGCCGCTCGTCGACCACGTCGTCGTCGCCAGGTCCCATGGCGCAGCTGCCGAGCGGGTGGTAGCCCGACGCGCCCTGGAACAGCCCCACCCGCTCGAAGTCCGCCTCGGTACGGACGTCCGGGCCGGGGATCCGCTCGTCGGTGACGAGGTCGGCGACCGGGCCGGAGCCGAAGATCTCGCGCACCCGTGGGCCGACCTTGGACAGGATCCGCCGGTCCGCCTCGGTGTCGAGGAAGTTGGGCTGGATCGCGACGGGATCCTCGGGGTCCGGGCCGGTGATGTGGATGTGGCCCCGGCTCGTCGGGCGCAGCGGGTAGGCCGCCAGCATCATCCCGGGCTCGTCGTCGACCGCGAGCCTGTCGTTGTGCATCGTCTTCCCCTTCATCGAGATGGGGTTGAAGAAGCCGCACGTGTCGGGTCGGTCGGAGCTCTCGTCGGCCCTGAAGTAGACCAGGCAGGTCGCCGAGCCCTGGGCGATGATGCCGTCGCGCCGGACCAGGTACYTCGCGCCCTGGTACATCCGCTTGGCCTGGCTGTTCACGAGCGGGTTGAAGCCGGCGGCGGCACCGGGCCGGAGCCTGTACATGAACCGCAGCCCGCGATGCTCGTTCAGCTTCTCGCCGACGTTCGGGCTCTCCACCACCAGCTTGACGCCGGCCCGGTCGAGCACGTCCGCGCGGCCCACGCCGGAGCGCTCCAGCAGGATGGGAGTGTCGAGCGAGCCGCCGCAGACCAGCACCTCGCGACGCGCGCGGATCTCGACCTGCTCCCCGCCACGCCGGGCCAGGACGCCGACCGCGCGGGTGCCGTCGAAGAGGATCCGGCCGACCTCGGCCCCTGTCATCAGCGTGACGTGGCCGCGCCGGAGGGCCGGGCGCAGGAAGGCGCCGGCCGCGGTGACCCGGGTGCCGCGCCTGGTGGAGAACTGGGTGTAGCCGGTGCGGGCGTCGTCGGAGCCGTTGATGTCGAGCACCCGCGTCACGCCGGCCGCCGCGCAGGACTCCATGAACGCCTCGGAGACCGGCTCGGCGGGGGCGGTGATCTCGACGCTGACCGGCCCGCTGCCGCCGTGCAGGTCGGACGCGCCGAGCTGGAAGGACTCCAGGTGCCGGTACGCGTCGAGGAAGGTGTCCCAGCCCCAGCCGGCGTTGCCGTCGGCGACCAGCTGGTCGAAGTCGCCGGCCCAGCCGCGGTTCCAGACCAGTCCGTTGATGGTCGTCGAGCCGCCGACCACGCGGCCCCGCCACCACTCGTCGGTGGCGCCGTCGGGGCCGAACGGGCCGGCGGTGAACTTCTTGGCGTACCGCGCGGAGTGCATGGTGAAGAAGAAGCCCTTGGGGATCCTGTGCACCGGGTTGCGGTCGTGGCCGCCGGCCTCGATCACCAGGACGCTGGCCCGGGAGCCGGCCGAGAGCCGCTCGGCGAGCACCGAGCCGCCGGCGCCGGAGCCGATGATGACGTAGTCGAACTCCACGCTGTTCTCCTTCGGGGCCGGGTCTCCTTCGGGGCCGTGAGCGGGCGTTACGCCGGGGTGAGCACGTCGAGCGTCAGCTCGGCCACCCGCTCCAGGTGCTGGGTGGCGGTGCCGAGCGTCAGCCCGTCGGTGCTGGCCCGCTTGAAGTAGAGGTGCGGCGAGCCCTCCCAGGTGAAGCCGAGGCCGCCGTGCAGCTGGATGGCCGCCGCGGTGACCGCGTGGTAGGACTCGCTCGCCACGGCCTTGGCCAGACTGGCCGCGAGCCGGGGGTCGTCGGTGCCGTCCTGGAGCGCCCAGGCGCCGTGGTACGCCGCCGAGCGGGCGGTCTCGACCGCGATGAGCATGTTCGCGCAGCGGTGCTTGACGGCCTGGAACGCGCCGACCGGCTGGCCGAACTGCTTGCGGGTGCTGACGTGCTCGACGGTGACGTCGAGCATCCGCTGCGCGCCGCCGACCGACTCGGCCGCCAGCAGCACGGCGGCCACCTGGGCGGCTCGCTCGCACGCGCGCGCCGCCTCGGATCCGGTGGCCAGCAGCCGTGCGGGGGTCGCGTCGAAGGTCAGCGCGGCCTGGCGGCGGGTCAGGTCGAGCGTGGTCAGCGGCGTCCGGGTCAGCCCCGCCGCGTCGCCCTGGACGGCGAACAGCGCGAGGTCGCAACCGGGACCAGCCGTGGCGATGCCGGGACCAGCCGTCGCGACGACCAGGAGCGTGTCGGCGCTGGCGCCGTCCGGGACCTGCGCGACCGCTCCGGACAGCCGCCAGCGCTCGCCGTCACCCTCGCCGTCCCGCTCGGCGTGGATCGTGACCGCGGCGTCGTCGAGGCGGCCGCCGGACAGCGGCGCGACCAGCGTGGCGACCCGCTCGCCCGAGCACAGCGGCCCCAGGAGCTCCCGCTTCGCGTCCTCGTCGGAGATCGCCACCAGGGCGGGCATGGCGAGGGCGAGGGTGCCGAGCACCGGCCCGCAGACCAGGGCCGCGCCGAGCTCGTCGACGACGACCGCCTGCGCGACCAGCCCGACGTCGTCGCCGCCGTACGCCTCGGGCACGGCGAGCCCCAGCACGCCGAGCTCGCCGCCGAGGCGCCGCCAGAGATCCGGATCGTGGCCCGGCTCCGACTCCATCGTGGTCCRCACCACCGGCTCGGGCGAGAACTCGGCGCAGAACTCGCGCACCATGGACCGCAGCGCGACGATCTCGTCGTCGAACTCGAACTCCCGCGTCATCGGGGAATGTCCTTCCACGCGAGGCCCTGGTCGGCGCGCGGCTCCCGCGGCAGCTTCAGCGACCGCTCACCGATGACGTTGCGCATGATCTCCGAGGTGCCGCCCTCGAGGGTGGTGGCCCGGCAGCGCAGGTACTTGCGCTGGATCGCCGCCGGGCCCGACTCGTCGTCGGGAGCCTCGAGCGAGTAGGTGTCGATGAGCGTGCCCTCGGGACCGAGCAGCTCCAGGCAGAAGTCGTACACGGCCTGCGACAGCTCGGAGTTGAGCAGCTTGATGATCGCGCTCTCCGCGCCCGCCACCCCCTTGCTGGCCGCGACCCGGGCGCGGTCCCCGGTCAGCCGCTGGGACTCCGCGCGTACCCACAGCCGCGTCAGCCGCTCCCGGAGCACCGGTGTGTGCCGCTCGGGGTGCGCCGCCCACAGCGCGAGCGCGTCGGCGACCGGGCCGCTGCCGCGGGCCGCGACCCGGTCGCCGAGCGATGTCCGCTCGTCGCCGAGCGTGCTGTTGGCCACGAGCCAGCCCTCGCCGACCCCGCCGAAACGCTGGGAGTCGGGGATGTGGACGTCGTCGAGGAACACCTCGTTGAACGCCGCGCGCCCGGTGATCTGGCGCAGCGGCCGGACGTCGATGCCCGGGGTCCGCATGTCGACGATGAAGTAGGTCAGGCCCTTGTGCTTGGGCACGTCGGGATCGGTGCGGGCCAGCAGGACGGCCCAGCGGGAGAGGTGGGCGAGGCTGTTCCAGACCTTCTGGCCGTTGACGCGCCAGCCGTCACCGTCACGGACCGCACGGGTGGCGAGACCCGCGAGGTCGGAGCCGGCGCCCGGCTCGCTGAACAGCTGGCACCACTTCTCCTCGCCGGTGGCCAGCGGGCGCAGCAGCCGGGCCGCGAGCTCGGGGTCGGCGTACCGCCGGATGGTGCCGGCCACGATCCCGTAGCCAATGGTGTTGACGGTGCGTGGCTCGGGGCCGCCGGCCGCACGCAGGAGGCGGTTCGCCAGCGGCTGCAGGGCGCGAGGCGCGTCCAGGCCGCCGAGGCCCGCCGGGAAGTGCACCCAGGTGAGCCCGGCGTCGTACCACGCGCCCATCAGCTCGGGGATCGGCGTCGAGACAGGTGGGTGCTCGGCCAGCACCCGACGGGCGGTCTCCTCGACCAGCGCGGCGTCGGAGACGGTCGCTGTGGGCGCGGTCATCGTGTCCCTTCGCGGCGGATGACGGTGATGCCGAGACTCTACCTGCTTACAACATCACTGATTCAGGCGAGACGGCTCGTCTAACATAACTTAAACATTATTGAAGGTGCTGTCGACCGGCCCAGCGCTCAGGCGAGCACGGCGTCCCCGACCCGGTCTCCGGGGGTGAACCGGACCGGTATCTCGTTCGGCCCCACCACCGACGGCGTCTGCGGGTGCTGGTGCCACTCGACGTCGCCGGCCGGTCGCAGGTCGGGCATCCGGGTCACCAGCGCCGTGAACATGGCGACCAGCTCGGCGCGTGCCAGGTGCGATCCCAGGCAGAAGTGCCGGCCGGCGCCGAAGGCGAGGTGCGGGTTGGGGTGGCGGTGGATGTCGAAGGTGTCGGGGTCGGCGAACACCCGGGGATCGCGGTTCGCGGCGCCGTAGTAGCTGACCAGCTTGGTCCCCTTGCTGACCGGGACGCCGGCGAACTCGGCGTCGCGGGTGGCGGTCCGGCGCTGGAAGACGATCGGCGGGTCGTAGCGCAGCATCTCCTCGACCGCCTGGGGGACCAGGGAGGGGTCGTCGACGAGCGCTCGGTGCGCCTCGGGGTGCTGGAAGAGGCGGTTCATCCCGGTGGCCAGGACGTTGCGCGAGGTGTCGCTGCCGGCGGAGACCAGGAGCTGGAAGTCGAGCTGGAACTGGAACTCGTCGAAGGGGATGTCGAGCACCTCGGCGTGCGCGATCTTGGTGAGCATGTCGTCCCGCGGCGAGTCGGTCCGCTCCCGGTAGGCCTCGCTGGCCCAGTTGTAGAGGGTGGTGATCGCCTCCGCGCCGATGCCGTGGGACGGGTCRCTGCCCCGGGCAAGGGTGGCCGCGGCGTTGAACATGACCAGGGACTGCTCGCGGGGGAGCCCGATCAGGTCGGCCATCACGAAGCTGGCCATGCGCCCGGCGATGTCGTCGACGAAGTTGCAGGCGCCCTTCTCGATGACCCGGTCGATGATGTCGTTGACCAGCCCCTCGAGCACCTCCTGCTGCGAGCGGACCGTCATCGGGCTGAGCTCGGGACTGAGCAGCCTGCGGTGCGGGGTGTGGTGCGGTGGGTCGGAGAAGATCAGGTGCTGGTGGGTCGCGTCGCCCTGCACGGCGGTGTCGCTGATCAGCGTCGTCGGGGCGTTGCCGAAGGTGTCCGAGTCGGTCTCGAGGGCCTTCACGTCGGCGTACCGGGTGAGCGCGTAGAAGCCCGGGCCGCCGTCGTGCTCGGCCTGCCAGTGGATCGGGTCGTTCTCCCGCAGGTACTTGTACAGCTCGTAGGGCTGCCCCACCACGTAGTGAGCGGGGTCGAGCAGGTCGATCTCCATGCGGCACCTCGGATGCGGTCGGTCCGGCCGTCGGCCAATAATGGTATAAACAAGTTTGCAGTCATCGTGGCCTACACCACAAGTGGTGGTCAAAACGAGCCAGGCAGCCGGGCCGTCCTCGGGCGCAAGCTGGGCCTCGCGCTTCGTGTCGTGCTGCACTACTGTTTTGAGTCGACTGAGATGTACTTAACCATCACAGCAACGCGCCAGCACAGGAGGACCCCCGGTGACCGCAGCCCCGACCGCGACACGTACCTACCGGTCACTGAACCCGGCGACCGGTGAGCTTCTGCGCGAGTACCCGTTCCTCGCCGACGCCGAGCTGGAGGCGAAGCTGGCGCTGGCTCATCAGGCCTACCTGACCTGGYGCGAGGTTCCGCTCGCGGAGCGCGTGGCGCTCTTCGCCAAGGTCGCGGACCTGATCGAGGCCAGGCTCCCGGAGCTGGCCCACCAGGCCTCCCTGGAGATGGGGAAGATCCTGCCCTACTCGCTGGGCGAGGGCGCCGGCGCCGTCAGCATGTTCCGCTACTACGCCGAGCACGGCGAGGCGCAGCTCGCCGACGAGGTGATCGAGTCACCGGGATTCTCGAAGCTCGTCCTGCGCCGGGAGCCCGTCGGCGTCGTGCTCGGCATCGAGCCGTGGAACGCGCCGCTGTACCAGGCGATGCGCGCGACGGCCCCCAACCTGATCCTCGGGAACACCGTGCTGGTGAAACCGGCCGAGATCTGCGCCGGCTCGACACTCATGTTCGACGACATCTTCCGCGAGGCCGGGTTCCCCGAGGGCTGCTACCAGACCATCCTCGCCTCGACCGACCAGGTCTCGACGCTGATCGCGGACGACCGCGTGCGCGCCGTGACGCTCACCGGCTCCGACCGCGCCGGCTCGGCCGTCGGCGAGCAGGCCAGCCGCCACATCAAGCCCGTCGTGCTCGAGCTCGGCGGCTCCGACGCGTTCATCGTGCTCGACTCCGCGAACGTGGAGCTCGCCGCCGGCACCGCGGCGGCCTGCCGGCTGGTGCTGGGTGGCCAGGCGTGCGCGCTGCCGAAGCGGGTGATCGCGACCGAGGGGGTCGCGGACGAGCTCACCGAGAGGTATGTCGCGGTGTTCGCCTCGCAGGTCCTCGGCGACCCGTTCGACGAGAAGGCGACCGTCGGGCCGATGTCGAGCCAGTCCGCCGTCGACCTGCTCCAGGAGCAACTGGACGACGCGGTCGCCAAGGGCGCGACGGTGCTCCTCGAAGGCGGCAGGATCGATGGCCCCGGCTTCTACTTCAAGCCGGCCGTGATCACCGGTGTGACGCCCGAGATGCGGCTCTACCGCGAGGAGGCGTTCGGCCCGCTCGGCATGATCTTCCGAGTGCCGGACGCCGACGCCGCGGTGAGGCTCGCCAACGACAACCCGTACGGGCTCGGCGGCGCCGTGTTCGGTGAGGAGGAGGAGGCGCTGCGGGTCGCCGGCCGCATCGACACCGGTGGCGTGGGCGTGAACACCTTCCTCGGCTCGCCGACCGAGGCGCCGTTCGGCGGGACCAAGCGCTCCGGCGTGGGCCGCGAGCTCGGCGGCCGCACCGGCATCGACATGTTCGCCAACCTCAAGACCTACGGCTTTCCCGCATAGCTTTCCCGCACAGGCACGTCCGCCGCGCGTCCCGCCGTGTGCCGCCGCCGGTCCAGGCCCCGGCCCGGCGGCGGCACACGGCGCGGGCGGCATCACCTCCATCGAGGAGCGCTCCGATCAACGCCCGCCGCGTCGTCTCGTCCCGACGCACCTACACCAAGGCCGAGCTCGACGCGATTGCCCAGAGCTACCGCACCTGGGGAGCGTGGGGGCCTGGCGACGAGGCCGGCGCACTCAACCGCATCACCCCGGACCGGGTGTCCGCCGCCGCGGCCCTGGCCCGGACCGGAAGGACCTTCTCGCTGGCCATCCCGCTGGACCGCGACGGGCCGATGCCCTCGAAAACGGCGCGGGTGAACCCCCAGCACCAGATGTACCGRCACGGCGGTGACCTGCTCGCCGACTGGGAGAACGCCCAGCACGKCATGCAGTCCACGGACGACGGCATCTACATGCCGCTTCAGTGCGCGACGCAGTGGGACGCCTTCTGCCACGTCTTCTACGACGGGGTGACCTACAACGGGTACGGCCCCGAGTCGGTCACCAGCCAGGGAGCCGTCCACAACAGCATCGCCCAGGTCGCCGGCCGGGTGGTCGGGCGCGGTGTCCTGCTGGACTTCCCGCGCTTCTACGGCGTGGACTGGCTCGAGCCCGGGGACGCCATCCAGGACGTCGACATGGCGGCCTGCGCCGAGGCGCAGAACGTGGAGATCGGCCAGGGGGACATCGTCCTGATCCGCACCGGGCACATGCGCCGCCGCCGGGAGGAGGGCGACGAGCACTGGGGCGACTACGCCGCCGGCCCCGCCCCCGGGCTGGGCGTGAGCAGCGCCCACTACCTGCTGCCGCGCGGGGTCGCCGCGGTCGCGGGCGACACCTGGGGGCTGGAGAGCGTGCCCAGCGAGTCCCTGCCGGAGGTGAAGTTCGCCCTGCACGTGATCTTCCTGGTCAACGCCGGAGTCCTGATCGGGGAGATCTGGGACCTGGAGGAGCTGGCCGCCGACTGCGCGGCCGACGGGGTGTACGAGTTCTTCCTCAGCGCCCAGCCGCTCACCGTGACCGGCGCGGTCGGCTCGCCGCTGAACCCGATCGCGATCAAGTAGCGCGCCCGGCCCGCGCCCCCGGCCGGACGCGTCCCACGGGCGGACGCGCCGCAGGCCAATCGTGTCGTTGTTATGGTTAAAGCTGGGACCATCGATGGCGCGATGATTGCCGGACACGAGAGGACAAGCATGTCGGACTACCGGTTCATCACCTATGAGCTGCTCGACGAGGGCACGATCGCCCGGATCACGCTGAACCGGCCGCGGTATCGCAACGCCCAGAACCGCGGCCTGCTCGTCGAGCTGGACGAGGCGATGCTGCGCGCGGAGGCCGACGACACGGTGCGCGTGGTGATCCTGACCGGCAACGGCATGACGTTCTCGTCCGGGCACGACATGGGAACGCCGGAACGCGCGACGGAGMGGGCCGAGGGCCCCGACCAGCACCCGACGTTCCAGACCAACGGCGCCACGCGGCGCAGCGCCGAGAAGCGCATTCTCCAGGAGTGGCACTACTACTACCAGAACTCGCTGCGGTGGCGGAACCTTCGCAAGATCACTATCTGCTCGGTGCGGGGGCCGGTGCACGCGGCGGGGCTGACCTTCGCCTGGTCCTGCGACCTGATCGTCGGCGCCGAGGGCACCACCTTCTCGGACCCGGTCGGCACCCGGCTCGGGATGTGCGGGGTCGAGTACTTCGCCCACCCCTGGGAGTTCGGGCTGCGGCGGACCAAGGAGCTGATGCTCACCGGCGGTGACGTCAGCATCGAGGAGGCGCGGCGGATCGGCATGGTCAGCCAGATCTACCCGGCCGACGAGCTGGCCGAGCGGACCCTCGACTACGCGCGCGAGATCGCCCTGCGGCCCACGATGACGGCGTTGATGATCAAAGAGGCCGTCAACCAGACCCAGGACAACATGGGCTTTTACAACTCGCTGCAGGCCTGTTTCAGCCTGCACCAGATCAACCACGCGCACTGGGCGGAGATCCACGGCGGCCGGGTCGCCCACGCGACCGTGGAGGACGGCGCCGTGGAGTGGCGCAAGCGGCCGTCCTCGGCGAACCCCGACCAGGACGACTCCCCGCCGCCGGGCGAGCCGTCCGGGCAGGCCGCCGGTGCGGGGGTCGCGCGGCCGGCGGAGGCCGGGCGATGACCGCGCCCTGGGCTGACCGCGACGCCGACTGGACCCCCGACTACGCCGGACTGATGCGGCTCGACGACCAGGTCCACGTGGTCCTCGGCGCGGGCTTCGGCATCGGCCGGCAGACCTCGCACGCMCTGTCCGCCTTCGGCGCGACCGTCGTGTGCGTCGACCGCGAGGGGGAGCGGGCCGAGAAGGTCGCGGCCGAGGTCGGCGGCATCGCCTGGACGGGTGACATCACCGACCGTGACGCGATGTCCGCGCTGTTCGACTTCGTCGGGGAGCGGTGCGGCCGGCTCGACGGGGTCGTCGACATCGTCGGTCTCGCCCGGTACAAGACGCTCCAGGACCTGACCGACGACGACTGGACCTACCATGTCGATCTCGTGCTCAAGCACGCCTATCTCGCGATCACCTATGCCGCGAGGTTCTGGGAGCGCACCAGTACCGGCGGCTCGATGGCCTTCGTCGCCTCGGTCGCGGGGATGGCGAGCTCCCCCAAGCTCAGTGCCTACGGGGCGATGAAGGCCGCGCTGATGTCCCTGGTCCGCACCGCCGCCGTCGAGCTCGGCCCGCTGGGCGTCCGCGTCAACGCGGTGGCACCCGGAGTCATCCGGACCCCGCGGCAGCAGGCCAACCCGCGATGGACCGGTGAGCTGCTAGGCGAGAACATCGACAAGACACCGCTGCGCAAGCTGGCCTATCCCTCGGACATCGCCAGCGTGCTGCTGTTCCTCGTCTCGCCGCTGGCCGGGCACGTGACCGGCGAGTCGATCGTCGTCGACGGCGGCAACCACGTCCTGTTCAACGTCAGCTCGCCCGAGCCCGAACGCCGGGGCTGAAGGGCGCGCGGCGGTGCTCACCGAGCGGGGCCGGCCGTGCCGGCCCCGCCGCCGTGCCGGCCCCGCCGGTCACCGACGGACGACGGTGAGTGGGTCGAAGGGGTCGCCCGCGGCGTACACGTGGTTGAACAGCCCGACGCCGGCCTCGGTGAGCCGGACGTCGACGCCCTCCCAGCCGTCCGGGGTGAGGGCCAGGCGCAGGGTGACCAGGTCGAGCCGGGGACCGGTGCCGTCCTCGGTCAGCGGGTTGTCGACCGAGAGCACGGCCGGCTCCTGCCTCGCGAGCTCCTGCCTCGCGAGCTCCGGCCCGGCGAGCTCCGGCCCGGCCGCGCCCATGGTGATCCGCGGGCGGGCCAGCCGGACGAACAGCAGCCCTCCGTGGCCCCCGAGCCGCAGGTCTCCCCTGAACGCGAGCACCTGGTCGGAGGTCCGGCCCGGGTCCGCCGGGTAGACCACCAACTGCGGGTCGTCCATGGTCAGCGTCGCGCCCTCCGAGACCGAGGCCCGGCCGTCGCGTAGCCCGGCCACGTACCGGAAGAAGCTGGCGCGCAGGCTCCAGCGCAGCTCGTACACGAGACGTACCGATCAGGCGCCGGCGGYGGGCCGGACGAGGTCGTCCAGGTGCAGCGCCGAGACGATGTCCCGCTTGATCACCTTGCCGCTCGGCGTGCGCGGCAGCGCGATGTCGGAGACGGCGATGCGCGCCGGGACCTTGAAGGCCGCCAGCCGCTGGGCCGCGAACCCGCGCAGCTCCTCGGCCCCCACGCCACTGCCGGGGCGTACCCGCACCACGGCGACGAGCTCCTCGCCCAGGGTCGGGTGCGGCGCGCCGAGGGCCGCGGCCTCGACCACGTCGGGGTGCGCCGTGAGCACGGCCTCGACCTGGGCGCACTGGATGTTCTCGCCACCGCGGATCACGGTGTCCTTGAGCCGGCCGACGATGTAGATCAGCCCGGCGGCGTCGACCCTGCCGAGGTCACCGGTCCGGAACCAGCCACCGCGCAGCTCGTCGGCGTCGGGCATGCCCAGATAGCCGGTGACCACCTGCGGGCCGCGGATGGCGATCTCACCCTCCTGGCCCACGCCGAGCCGCTCGCCGTTCTCGCCCAGGATCGCCACCTCGGCGGTCGGGAGCGGCCGGCCGACGCTGTCGGGGTGCTCGGCGAGGTCCGCGGCGGAGATCGAGACGACGCCGGAGGTGGTCTCGGTCAGCCCGTAGCCGGTGCGCGGCGTGACCTGGTCGCCGAACCGCTCGGCCATGGCGGCGATGACCTTGGTGGGGGCGGCTGACCCGCCCATCCCGAGGATGCGCAGGCTGCCGAGGTCGTGGGCGGTGGCCGCCGCGGCCTCGAGGAAGGTCTGGATGACGAACGGCGGACCGGCCAGCTCGTTGGCCTGCTCGGCCTCGACGAGCCGGGCCGCCTCCTGGGCGTCCCACTTGTACATCAGCACCAGGGTGTGCCCGGAGTAGGACGCCGTGTAGAGCGTGTTGAGCCCGGCGACGTGGAAGAACGGGAAGGTGACCACCTTCGTGGACGGCGCCGGCGGAAGGATCTCGTGTGGTCCCTCAAGGGTCGCGGGCACGATGCGCACCGCCCGGATGTACTTGTTGAGCAGCGACGCGGTGTGGTTCCGATGTGTGTGCATCGCCCCCTTCGGCTTGGCGGTGGTGCCGGAGGAGAACATGATCGTCGACGGGTCGTCGGGCGACACGTCGGCCTCGGGCGGGCCGGAGACCTGGCCGACGCCCGCCACGAGCGCGTCGAAGCCGACGACCTCGCCACGGGCCGCCGGGGTCTGTTCGCACCGCACGGCGACGACCGTGCGCACGCCCATCGCCGCCAGGTCGACCTCGGCGAGCAGGGCGATCCGCTCCCGGTCCGCGACCAGCACGACCGGCCCGGAGTCGGACATGACCTCGACGAGCTCGTCGGTCCGCAGCCAGCCGTTGTACGGCACGGCCACGGCGCCGAGCAGCTGCGTCGCCCAGAACGAGAAGGCGAACTCGGGGTAGTTGCGCATCGCGATCCCGACGCGGTCGCCCTTGCCGACGCCGAGGCCCCGCAGGGCGTGGGCGAGGGCGACAACCGTGTACCACTGGTCCTGATAGGTCCATCGCCGGTCCTGGAAGACGAGCGCGGTCCGGTCGGCGTGGGCGGCGGTGGCGAGGAACGCGTCCCGCATGGTGCGCGGGTCCCGGTCGAACACCTCCAGGGCGCCGCCGCCGAGATCGACCTCCACCAGCGGGAACGCCCCGCCGGGCGCGGTCAGGATCCGGAGCCGGGACGCCTCGTCCAGGGGCATGACGCCCTACCTTTCGCACAGCCTCCGCGCGGCGCGGGCGCCCTTGGCGGAACGCCTGCGATGATGTTTCATCATAACAACATAAGTTGAACTTCGTTGGGAGGTGTGGAGCGTGGACGTGACCACCCGGCAGGGCGCCTTCCGAGGGGCGCCGACGAGCCATGGCTGGGCGTTCAAGGGAATCCCGTACGCGGCCGCGCCCGTCGGCGCGGCCCGCTTCGCCGCCCCCGGGCCACCGGAGCCACACCAGGGCGTGGCCGACGCCACCGCCTACGGGCCGACCGTCTCGACCCCGCCGCAGCGGTCGCCCGTCATGGACGCGCTGCTGCCCGACCCACACCGCCCCGGCGACAACGGGCTCAACCTGAACGTCTGGACCCCGGATGTCACGGGGCGGGCACCGGTACTCGTCTTCATCCACGGCGGCGGGTTCGCCACGGGCGCGGGCTCGACGACCGCGTTCGACGGCACGGCCTTCGCGCGCGACGGCGTGGTCGCCGTGACCATCAACTACCGGCTCGCGGCGGAGGGCTTCGGGCTCTTCCCCGACGCGCCCCCCAACCGCGGGCTGCTCGACATGATCGCCGCGCTGGAATGGGTCAGGGCGGACATCGCGGCCTTCGGCGGCGACCCGGGCCGGGTCACGGTCTGCGGGGAGTCGGCCGGCGCGATGGCGGTGTGCACCCTGCTCGCCATGCCGCGGGCGCGCGGCCTCTTCCGCCGGGCCATCTCGCAGAGCGGCACCGCGCACCACGTGCACACCGCCGAGCGCGGCCGGCTGGTGACCGCCGAGCTGGCCACCGAGCTGGGCGTGGAACCGACGGCCGCCGCGATCGCGCGAGTACCGGTCGACAAGCTGCACGCCGCGAGCAACCTCGTCATGAACCGGCTGACGTCCGGCCAGGACCCGCGGTTCTCGGAGTTCACCCGGCTGACCTTCCAGCCGGTCGTCGACGGCGACATCCTGCCCGAGCACCCGTTCGCGGCCGTGGCCGCCGGCGCGAGTCCCGACGTCGACCTGCTGATCGGCGCGAACGCCGAGGAGTACGGGCTGTTCGTCGCCCCCACCGGGATGTGGGACAAGCTGACCGACGAGGCGCTGGTGGCCACGACCGCCCGGATCCACGCCGACCCGGAGGCGATGATCTCGGCGTACCGGTCGCGGCGGCCCGGCGCGAGCCCGGCCGAGCTGTTCGTCGCGATCCAGTCCGACTGGTTCTGCGTCGCGCCCACCGAGCGGCTGGTCGCCGCGCGCCGTGACGCCGGGAACCCGGTGCACGCCTACCAGTTCGCCTGGCGGCCCCCGACACACGACGCCAGGGTCGGCGCCTGCCACACCCTCGAGGTCCCGTTCGTCTTCGACACCCTCGACGACCCGTGGGGCATCGAGCTGCGCGGGCCGGCCGCGCCGCGGGCGCTCGCCGACGAGGTGCACGCGGCCTGGGTGGCCTTCGTCCGCGACGGGGATCCCGGCTGGCCGGGCTACGGCGCCCAGGGATGCGCGCGTCGCCTGGACGTGCCCAGCACGACGGTGACCGACCCGTGGGCCGAGGCCCGTGAGTCGTGGTCGGGCCGGCCCTTTTGATGCCACAAGCAGTTTGTAGTGCTGCTATGGTGCGGTCACCATGACAGCGCCTCTGGTCCTCGACGCCCAGATCCACGTGTGGAAGGCGTCCACCCCGGCCCGGCCCTGGCCGGCCGACGCCATCGAGCCGCAGCGACCCGAGCCGCTCGAGGTCCCGGAGGTCCGGGCCGAGATGGCCAGGGCCGGCGTCTGTGGGGCGCTGCTGCTCGGCCCGACCTGGGAGGGGTCACGCAACGACTACGTGCTCGGGTCGGCGGCCGCCGACCCGAGCCGTTTCGGCGCGATCTGCCGCTGGGCCACGGGTGACCCGGCCCAGGCCGAGAGGCTGGCGGACTGGCGCGGGATCGCCGGGATGCGCGCGATCCGCATGTCACTCAACCGTGGGGATGTCGCCGGCACCCTGGCCGCCGCGCGCGGCAGCGGATTCTTCGCCGCCGCCGAGCGGTACGGCGTCCCGCTGAGCGTCTACGCCCCCGGCCGCCACGACCTCTACCGCGACTTGGCGCGGGAGTACCCCGGCCTCCGGATCGCCGTCGACCACGCCGCGGTCGAGACCTCCGACCGCCCGCTGGCAGAGGCGGTGGCACCGCTGGCGCGGCTGGCGGCGTACGCGAACATCGCGGTCAAGGCGTCGGCGCTGCCCTGTTTCCTCGACCTCGGGGCCGAGGGACCGCCGTACCCGTCGATCACCGAGGCGGTCTACCGCCTCGTCGAGGCGTTCGGGGCCGACCGCGTCTTCTTCGGCTCCGACCTGTCCCGGCTACCGGTGCCCTACGGCGATCTGGTCGACGTCTTCGTCCATCACCTTCCCGAGCTGGACGGCGACGAGCGGGCGTTGGTGTGTGGCCGAGCCCTGGCCGCCTGGTTGCGCTGGACCGAGCCGCTCGAGCGGCTCGACGCGACGGGCACCGGCGTCCAGGCCCGTCGTGGCTGAGCTGGTCCGCGCCGAGGCGCGCGGCCCGGTGCTGCTCGTCACCCTGGACCGGCCGGAGAAGCGCAACGCCGTCAACGAGGAGATGACCCTCGCGCTCGACGCCGCCTTCGACCGGCTCGACGACGACCCCGGCCTGCGCGTCGGGGTGCTCGCCGCGCAGGGCCCGTTCTTCTGCGCCGGCACCGATCTCAGGACAGGCGCCGGGCCGCACACGAAGCGCGGCGGGATGTACGGCGTCATCAAGCGGCGCCGGACCAAGCCGCTGGTCGCGGCGGTCGGCGGACCGGCGCTGGGCGGGGGCTTCGAGCTGGTGCTGGCCGCCGACCTCGTGGTGGCGGCACGCACCGCCTGGTTCGCGCTGCCCGAGACCACGCGCGGGCGTGTGCCCGCGGCCGGGGGGCTGTTCCGGGCACCGGACCGGCTCCCGCGCAACGTGGCCCTCGAACTGATGCTGACCGCCGGTCGCATCGAGGCCGAGCGGGCCCACCGGCTCGGCCTGGTCAACCGCCTGGTCGACGCGGACGAGGTGCTGCCCAGCGCGCTCGCGCTCGCGCTCGCGACCTGTGTGAGCGCGCCCGAGGCCGTCGCCCAGCTGTTCGCCGGGCTGCGGGCGGTCTCCGACGGCGCCGACGAGGTCGGGTGGCGGTCGACGCACGAGGCGATGACCACGCTGCGCGGGTCCGGCGACCGCGCCGAGGGGAACGCCGCCTTCGAGGAGCGCCGCGCCCCGCGCTGGGTCCCGGACGACGCCGTGCGCCGGGTCGTGCTGGGGGAGCCGCGGACACGGCGGACCGAATGAGGCGGACCGAACGAGACGGGTCGGATGAGGGAGGCCGGATGAGGGAGCAGCGCCGCGGCCGGTCGATCGCGATGAGCCCTGAGGAGGTGGACGCCTTCCTCGCGGGGGAGCGGGTCTGCCGGGTCGCGACGACCGGCGCCGACGGGCACCCGCACGTCGTGCCGCTGTGGTTCGTGTGGGACGGATCGGCGCTGTGGCTGAACTCCATCGTCCGCAGCCGGCGCTGGACCAACCTGCGGCGCGACCCTCGCGTCTGCGTGGTGGTCGACGCCGGTGTGGAGTTCGACGAGCTGCGCGGGGTCGAGCTCGCCGGTTCGGTGGAGGTGGCCTCGGAGGTGCCTCGAACGGCCGAGCACCGGCCGGAGCTCGCCGATGCCGAGCGTCGCTACGCCGAGAAGTACGCCGGCGTCCCCGTGTTCGTCGCCGACGGGAGRCACGCCTGGCTGCGCCTGGTGCCGACCCGGCTGGTCAGCTGGGACTTCCGGAAGAACCCGGCGCTGCGGCCGCGCCGGGCCGCCACGTAGAGCCTCGCGGCAAAGAGGGCGAGGCAGATGGTTGACGCCGCGCCTCTCGTCGAGCACTATTGCACAACCATTAGAGGCTGTCTTGCCCATTTATAGAGGACAAGACGAAGCCGACAGCAGTCTGGTCGACGCCCGTGCGTCGCCAGCTGACCCGAGGTAGGCCGTGGACACCTTCCTGCCCTTCATCGTCGCCGGTCTGGTGACCGGCTCGGTCCTGGGCCTCGCCGGCACCGGCCTGGTTCTGACCTACAAGACGTCCGGCATCTTCAACATCGGACACGGAGCGATCGCCGCGGCCGCCGCGTTCGTGTTCTACTGGCTGCACATCGATCATGGGTTGAGCTGGTGGTTAGCCGGCCTGATCGCGGTGTTCGTGTTCGGGCCGCTGTTCGGCCTGGCGCTGTCGGCGATGAGCCTGCGACTGAGCAACCAGCGGCCGGCACTCAAGGTCGTGGCGACCGTGGGCCTCGTGCTGCTGGTCCAGGGGCTGGCCACGGTCAAGTACGGCTTCAACTCCCTGCGTCCGCAGCCCTTCCTGCCGAAGGCGACCAAGATCGTMCGATTCGGCGGCGTCAACATCACCTACGCCCAGCTGACCATCATCGCGATCTCACTGGTCGCGGTGGCGCTGCTCTACTACTTCTTCCGGGTCAGCCGCACCGGGCTGGCGATGCGCGCGGTGGTCAACGATCCGGACCTGGTCGCCCTGCACGGCACCAGCCCGCGGTCGGTCCAGGGGCTGTCGTGGGGCATCGGCGCGTCCTTCGCCGCCCTGTCCGGGGTACTCATCGCCCCGACGGCGGGCATCGACTCGGTGACCATGACCTTCCTGGTGGTGCAGGCCTTCGGGGCGGCGGCTGTCGGAGCCTTCTCGAACATCCCGCTGACCTACGTCGGCGCCCTGGTCATCGGCGTGTTCTCGAACGTGATCACCAAGTTCGCCATCGACGCCCCGGCCCTGCGCGGCCTCAACACGGCGCTGCCGTTCATCCTGCTGCTGGTCGCGCTCATGGTGATCCCCAAACGCAGGCTTGACCTGCCCTCGCGCTCCGAACAGCCGCCGAAGATCCCCTACCAGGGGCCGGCCGCCACCCGCGTCCTCGCCGGCGTCGTGGTGCTGGCGCTCCTGCTGCTCGGACCCCAGCTGTTCAGCGGCCAGCTGACGTTCCTCACCGTCGGCCTGACCCAGGCGATCGTGCTGTTCTCGCTGGGCCTCCTGGTCCGTACGGCCGGCATGGTCTCGCTGTGCCAGGCGGTCTTCGCCGCCATCGGCGCGGTCACCTTCGCGCAGCTCGCGGACCGCTGGGACCTGCCCTGGGTGATCGGCGTGCTGCTCTCGGCACTGATCGTGGTCCCGGTCGCGGCGCTCCTCGCCCTCCCGGCCATCCGGTTGCAGGGACTGTTCCTCGCCCTGGCCACACTCGGCTTCGGTCTGTCCATGGAGGCCTGGGCCTACCAGAAGGGCTGGTTCTTCGGAACCACCGGCACCGGCCGGCCGATGCCGCGTCCGGGCGGCATGGACTCGGACGAACGCTGGTACTACGTCGTCGTCGCCTTCTTCGTGGTYGGCGCGCTGTTAATGATCGTCGTCCACCGCAGCCGCCTGGGCCGCACGCTGCGCGGCCTGTCGGAGGCRCCGCTCGCCGTCCGCACCCTGGGCCTGAACACGAACCTGCTCAGGCTGATCGTCTTCTGCATCGCCGGCTACTTCGCCGGGATCGGCGGCATCCTCTACGGCAGCACGGTGAACTACGTCGTRCTTGGCGACCAGTACTACGCGGCCTACTACTCCCTGGTCCTCGTCGCCACCCTCGCCCTGATGCCGTTCCGGGAGCCCTGGTACGCCGTCGTCGCCGTCGTCGCCGCCCTCGTCCCGGCGTTCTGGCACAGCCCCAACGCGCAGCCGTGGCTCAACGTGCTGTTCGGCCTTTCCGCGATCATCATCGCGACGCAGGGAGGCGCGGACACGCTTCCGCAGAAGGCCCGCGACTGGATCGACAGGCGGTTCGCGCGGAAGAGGGACACCGGCCCGCTCGTCGCGGTCGAGGCCGACCCGTGGACGATGCCGCCGAACGCCAGCGGTCTTGAGGTCCGCGACCTGACCATCCGGTACGGCGGTCGCACCGCTGTCGACAAGGTGAGCCTCAAGGCCTCGGTCGGCCAGATCACCGGTCTCATCGGGCCCAACGGCGCCGGCAAGACCACGATGTTCAACGCCGCCAGCGGGCTGCTCACGCCGGCCAGCGGGCAGGTGCTGCTCCAGAGCCAGGACGTGACCAGCCTGAACGCCGCCGCCCGCGGCCGCCGCGGACTGGGCCGGACCTTCCAGCTGATGCAGCTCGCCGACTCGCTCACCGTGAGCGAGAACGTCGCGCTCGGCATCGAGTCCGGCATGGCCGGCTCCAATCCGCGTGGTCAGGTCCTGGCCACCCGCGCGGAGCGGCGCGCGACCCTGGAGGCGGCCGAGTACGCCATGGAGCTGTGCGGTATCAGCGACCTGCGCGCCGTGAACGCCGGGCAGCTGTCCACCGGTCAGCGCCGGCTGGTCGAGCTCGCCCGGTGCCTGAGTGGTCCCTTCGACACGCTGCTGCTCGACGAGCCGTCCTCGGGTCTCGACCCGGTCGAGACCGAGAGGTTCGGCGAGACGCTTACCAGGGTCGTAGAGACGCGAGGCTGCGGCATCCTGCTGGTCGAGCACGACATGGCATTGGTGCTGCGCATCTGCGCGGAGATCTATGTTCTCGACTTCGGGAAGCTGCTCTTCCACGGCACTCCGGAGGAGGTCCGCACCAGTCCGGTCGTGCAGGCGGCGTACCTCGGCTCGGAGACCGGGACCCGGTCCGACCTGATCGAGGAAGCGGTCGGATGACATCGAGCATCGCGACGCCCAGTAGCGCGACGTGCAGTAGCGCGGCGCCCAGGACACCCGGCAGGAAGCCCGCCGCCAGGAAGCGCGGTAGGAAGACGGTGCACCAGTGACTGACCAACTCACCCTGGCYGAGGCGGACGGCGCCGCGGCGCCCGTATCCGTGGCACCCGCGCTCGAGCTGCGCAACATCAGCGCCAGCTACGGCAGCACCGCCGTGCTGCGCGACGTGTCGCTCACCGTGGCCCCCGGTTCGGTGACCGCCCTGATCGGCCCCAACGGCGCCGGCAAGACGACGTCGCTGCGGGTGGCGTCCGGCCTGATGCGGCCCAGCGCCGGCGAGGTGTTCGTCGGCGGGACGGACGTGACCAGGGCGTCCGCGGCCCGCCGCGCGAAGGGCGGCATGTGCCACGTGCCCGAGGGCCGCGGCGTGTACCGCAACCTCACCGTGCGCGAGAACCTGCTGATGCAGTCCAACGCGGCCGGGGCCAAGGAGACCATCGAGACCGCCACGTCGGTGTTCCCCCGCCTGGGCGAGCGGCTCTCGCAGAAGGCCGGCACCCTGTCCGGCGGCGAGCAGCAGATGCTGGCGCTCTCGGCGGCGTACGTCGCGAACCCGAAGCTGGTCCTCGTCGACGAGCCCTCGCTCGGCCTCGCGCCCATCATCGTCGACCTGGTCTTCGACTTCCTGAAGACCCTGCGGGAGAAGGACGTCGCCCTGCTCCTGGTGGACCAGTACGCCCTGCGCACCCTGGCCATCGCCGACCACGCCTACGTTCTGCGCCGCGGCGAGATCGTGTACGACGGCCCCGCCAGCGCTCTGCTCCAGGGCAACATGTTCGAGAAGTACATCGGCGAGGGCGCCTGATCCCCTCTCCGCCACCGCACGGCCAGAGTGAGATCGGGACGGGGCGCGGGTGCGGCACGGCGCTGGTGTCCCGGCTGGTCGCGCGGCGCGACCCCAGGGTTGACGGTCTGAGTCGGCGGGTCGACGGCGCTCATGGTCACCGGCCGCGGCGTCGAGCCGGCTCGCGGTCGCCTCGGCGGGGCGGCGTAGGCGTCTGGTGACCTTGACGGGCGAGTTGGTGGCGGTAAGCTGACACGAATATTTCCCGGACGCATCAGCGCGCCCAGGCGAGCGACGTGGGGGCGCCTGGGCGGGCGGGAGCCTGCCGACGTCGAGAAGCAGGAGATCATGGCTACCGTTGACTTCTATTTCGACGTCATGTGCCCGTGGGCCTACCAGACCAGCAAATGGATCAGATCCATTCGTTCCGAGCGGGACGTCGACGTGACCTGGCGGTTCTTCTCGCTGGAGGAGTTCAACCGCGGCGAAGAGAAGAAGCATCCGTGGGAACGCCCGTGGTCGTTCGGGTGGTCCCTGCTGCGGATCGCCGCGTACCTGCGCCGCCAGGGAGAGGGGAATGACGCGGTCGGCGAGTTCTACGCGGTCGCCGGCCGGATGCTCCACGAGGAGGGAAGAGCGGTCCACACCCGGGACGGTGTCGACGCGGTGATCGCCGAGCTCGGGGAAGATCCGGCGACTGTCGAGGAGGCCCTCGGCGACGAGTCCACGAATGACGAGGTGCGGGCGGATCACGCCCGGGCGGTCGAGCTGGGCGTTTTCGGTGTGCCGTCCCTCGTGGTCGACGACGGTGACGTCCTGTTCGGCCCCGTCGTCGCGCCGGCGCCGGTCGGGCCGGCCGCCGGTCGCCTGTGGGACGTGGTGACGGCCTGGACGGAGTTCCCCCACCTCTACGAGATGCAGCGGTCGAAGTCACCCGTGCAGCAGGCGCACATCGCCACCGTCTTCGAGCCCTTCGCGATCGCTCGGGCCACGGGCTCCGCCGCCGCGTCACCCCGGGTGAGGAGCCGTGGGTGACAGCGCGGAAGGGCGCGCGAGGACGCGGCCGACCTATCTGCGTGGAGAACGCGACCTGCTCGACGGATGGCTTGAGTTCCATCGCGCGACGCTGCTGCTGAAATGCGAGGGGATCAGCGACGAGCTGCGCAGGTCCAGACCCGTGGCGTCGTCACTCCTGTCTCTGCACGGGCTCGTCCGTCACCTGGCGGAGACCGAGCGGAACTGGTTCAGCCGGATTCTCGAGGAGAAGCCGGACCTGCCGCGTATCTGGTACGACCCTTCGGTGGACGGCAGCCCGCTGGTTCCGCTGGACGAGGTGGATTGGGACGAGGACCTGGCTACCTACCGGAAACAGTGCGATCACAGCCGCCGGGTGGCCGCGTCCCGCACCCTCGACGACTGCGGCGTGTGGCGGGAGAAACTCGTCTCGATGCGGTCCGTGTACCTGCACATGATCCAGGAGTACGCGCGCCACAACGGCCACGCGGACATCATCAGAGAGCTCCTTGACGGCGTTGTCGGCCTCTAGCGAACCGGCGGCCGGCCGAGCGGCCGGCGCGTCCAGCGCGGCACCTCCACCGGGCGGCCGTTGACGGCGAGTTGCCGGCTACCCAGCGGAAGGGTGACCACCGACAGGTCGACAGCGGGCGCGACAAGCGGTGCCACCGGCGCCAGCCCGGCCGGGACCCGTCTGAAGGCCCTCACCGGACCAGCCGAAGGCGATGGTGCCCGACGCGGCGCCGCGTCCGTCTCGGCCACGGAGACGCCCGAACGTTGGTGAGCCGTAGTTGACGTTGCGTCCAGCGTTCTCGGGCTGACAGGGGTTCGTGCCCGTGCCGTCGGGTATCCGTCGCCTTTGGCGGCGGCGTCGACTTGCCGGAAGTGAGGTCCGGGCGCACGATCTGATGGGTACCGGATCGCCAGCGGTCTCCGGCCGCACCTGTTCCGCCAGCCAACGCGGTTCATACGCGCGTTGACGGAATCCTGCGAATCGTCCTTCTCGCTGGACTTGGCCAGGCAGGTGCCCGAGCGTTTGGGCACCAGTCCGGTGGTGGGTCGACTGGAGGCGCGGGATGGGCGAAACGGTCTTTCCGTTCGACGATCGACGAGATTTTTTCGGCGCGAGCCGTGGGCTGTTGGCGACGTTGGATCCGGGGATTGTCGAGGACGGGCACGGGGCGGTCGTGTGGGACAACGACTCCTACGCCTCCTTTCTGACCGGTGATAGCCCGGAGTCGGTTCACCGCAGTCTTTGGCGGCAGGGTGGGCTGGTCGCGAAGCAGGGCCTTTTCGAGGTCGTTCCGGGTATCTACCAGGTACGTGGGCTGGATTTGTCGAACGTCTCGTTCGTCGAGGGTGACACCGGTGTGATCGTGATCGACCCGCTGCTTTCGGTGGAGACGGCGCGGGCGGCCCTGGGGCTGTACCGGTCCCAGCGGGGGGACCGGCCGGTCACGGCCGTGATCTACACGCACAGCCACGCGGACCACTTCGGCGGGGTGAAGGGCGTCGTGGCCCAGGACGAGGTCGACGCCGGCCGCGTCCCGGTGATCGCGCCGCAGGGCTTCGTCGAGCACGCGATCTCGGAGAACGTCTACGCCGGCACGGCGATGGGCCGCAGGGCCGGGTACATGTACGGGGCCGCTCTCGCGCGCGGTCCGCGGGGTGGGGTGAGCGCCGGGCTGGGGCAGACGACCTCCACCGGGACGGTCAGCCTGATCCCGCCGACGATCGACATCACTCGGTCGGGCCAGGAAATGACCGTGGACGGGGTCCGGCTGGTGTTCCAGCTGGCGCCCGACTCGGAGGCGCCCGCCGAGATGCATTTCCTGCTCCCGGACCGCCGCGCGCTGTGCATCGCCGAGAACGCCACCCACACCTTGCACAACGTGTTGACGTTGCGCGGGGCGCTGGTGCGTGACCCGCGTTCCTGGGCGCGGTACCTGACCGAGGCGATCGAGATGTTCGCCGACCAGGCCGACGTGGTCTTCGCGTCTCATCACTGGCCGACCTGGGGCACGGACAACGTCGTCGAGTTCCTGCGAACCCAACGGGACCTGTACGCCTACCAGCACGACCAGACCGTCCGGCTGATCAACAAGGGCCATACCGGCATCGAGATCGCCGAGATGCTCGAACTGCCTCCCGCGCTGCACCGCGCGTGGCACACGCACGGCTACTACGGCTCGATCAGCCACAATGTCAAGGCCATCTACCAGCGCTACATGGGCTGGTACGACGGAAACCCGGCCCGGCTCTGGCAGCATCCGCCCGAGGAGTCCGCCCGCCGCTATGTGGAGTTCATGGGCGGCGCCGACGCCGTCGTCGAGAAGGCCCAGCGGTCGCTCGACGCCGGCGACCTGCGGTGGGCGGCCCAGGTCCTCGACCATGTCGTGTTCGCCGAGCCCGAGTACAAGGAAGCCCGCGCGCTGCTGGCCGATGTCCTGGAGAGGCTCGGATTCGGCTGCGAGAACGGGACCTGGCGCAACGCCTACCTGTCCGGGGCACGGGAGTTGCGTGAGGGCAACTTCGGCACTCCGACCATGACCAACTCACCCGACGTGGTCGCGCAGCTGCCCCCGGAGATGTTCTTCGGCGGGCTGGCCGTGCAGGTGAACGGCCCGGCGGCGTGGGACCTCGACCTGGCCATGCGCTGGGTCTTCCCCGATCACGGTTCGACCTTCCGCGCCACCCTGGCCAACGGTGTGCTCACCTACGCGCGCGATGGCTCGGGTCCCGTCTCGGTGACCATCACCGTGCCGCGCGCGGCCCTGAGCGCCCTCGCGTCCGGCGACCTCGCCGCCGCCCGCGCGGCCGGGCTGTCCCTCGACGGCGACGAGGGCACGCTGGGGCAGCTGCTGGACGTGCTGGATCCCGGCGATCCCGGGTTCAACATCATCGAACCGTAGGCGATGGCCACGGTCTCCGGACCGGATATCTCGATCCCCAGCTCGCCGGCACCGCCGGGAAGACCGACGTCCAGGGGCTGGGAGGACCGGCCAGCTTATAGCCAGAGGGTCCACGCGCCGCAGGTGACGACGCGCCGGTTCCGCGACGTCGGACGCGACCAGCAGACGTGCCATGCGTACGTCACCTCGCGGGCTGTGCTCGCGCGGAGTCTTCACCAAATGTGGGACCACCCGGCGKGCGACCAGCAAAACCTGCACAGAGGGGTGCGCGGTCACAGTCAAGCGACAATTAAGAATTCGACGCACAAGCCGTCTCATCTTTGATTATCGGCTGATCTCATGGATTCGGGCGAGCTCGCGAGTCCGACCTCCATCGCATTCGACAAATTCCGTGCTGTCAGGTGTGCCGAGCCTCGAGAGGTATCCGCGGAACGCGTCGCTTCGTTCTGTCGTGGCTGACCTCGCGGTCCGCTCGTCGAGCGGCGTTCCGTGCGTGGGTGGCTGGTGGTGCGCGGGGGCGGGCATTGCGCCTGGGTGGAGCTGGTGCGACGGGGGGCGCCCGTTTCGGGTCGAGTGTCGTTGCGGGGCGCTTTCACGGTGAGGCGGCCGCCGCGCGGGCGGGGCCGTCTCGCGTGGGTCAGCGCGCTGGCGATGGGGATCCCGCTGATCGCCGGGCAGCTGACGGGTCGGCTCGATCTGGGGCTGACGGCGACCCTGGGGGCGGTGACGGCGATCTACTACCCGAGGTCGAGCTGGCGCTACCGGGCGCGGGCGCTGCCGGTGGTCGCGGTGGGATCCGCCGCGGCGGGCGCTGTGGGGGCCATGGCCGGGGGGAACCCGTGGCGAACCGCCGTCGCGGTGGCCGCTGTCGCGTTCGTCGCCACCGCGTTGTTCGCGGCCCTGCTCGCGCCGCCGCCCGGCGCGGTGCCGATCGTGGTCGCGTGCGCGGTCGCCACCCAGTTTCCGCCGGGCGCCGCCAACATCGGCACGCGGGCCGGGCTCACGTTGGCAGGCGCCGCCTTCGCCTACTTCCTCACGATGATCTGCGCGCGTCGGGACCAGGCCGGGCCAAGCCGGCACGCCGTCGCCGAGGCGCTGGAGGCGCTCGCGACCCTGGCTGGCACCTGGGGGACGAAACGGACGGAGATGGCGCGTCACGACGCCGAGAGAGAGGTCCGCCGTGCCGAAGTGATCGTCGCCCGCGACCGTCCCGGCGGTCCGCTCGCCGCCATCGCGGCACGGCTGCGGCGCGTCTTCACCCGGATCGTGGACTACGCGACGCTCACGGGACGTCCCCCACCGGCCAGCGTGCCCGGGCGCCTGCGGGACTACGCCGCCGGCGTCCTGAGCGGCCGGTATGACCCGGCCCGAAGATCGTGGGCGCTGGGGTGGGGTAGGGCGCCGCCTGCCCAGCCCGGCGCCGTCGGTGAGGTGGCGCTGGCCACCGCCTGGGCGGGTGCCGCGGCCCGCGCGAACGTGCTGGTCGACCACCTCGACACATCAGGTCACCCGAGGCGACGGGCTTGGGTCTCGGCGCTGACCACGAGGGTGGGGCAGCTCGCCCACCATGACCGGCCGGTGGCGGATCGAGGACAGGAACGTACGTCGTGGGCCTGGCATCGGCTCGCTGTGACGATCGCTGACCTGGCCTGCCCGACAGGCGTGCGGGCGGTCGCGCCGATCATCGCGCCGACCCGGGATCTCCTGGCGGACGGATTGCGGCTCCGGTCTCCGGCGTGGCCCTGGGCTACGCGGTGTGGCGTGGCGACCGCGGCGGCGGCGCTGTTCGCGATCGCCGCCGGTATCGATCGGCCCTACTGGGCCCCGGTGGCCGCCGCCACCGTCCTGGAGGTGCGGACCGCCCGGGTGGCCGGGCAGCGCACCCTGCAGCACGCGGCCGGAACCGTCCTGGGCGCGCTCGCGACCTTCGCGCTGCTGACTGTTCCGTTCCCGGTGTGGTCGTTGATCGTCGTCGCCATGGTCCTACAGGCGGCGATCGAGCTGCTCGGCCCCGCCAATGGTGGGTTCGGAGCGCTCCTGGTCATGCCGTTGACGATGCTCGTAGCTCAGGTCTCCGGCCCGGGCGAGTCGGCGGAGGCGCTGGTCGTGTCCCGGTTCGTCGACACGCTGCTCGGGCTCGTCGTGGGTCTCGTCGCCTCGCTGGTCCTCTGGCCCCGGGTCGCCGCCCGGAGACTGCCGGACGCGCTGGCTGACTGCGTGGGCGCCACCGGCGTTCTCCTGGCCAACCTCCTGACCGAGGCACGCACCGGAAGCACGCCCCCGGCCCTGCGGCCAGTCCTGACGTCGGAGCGCCTTCCGCGGCGCACGGGACAGGATCACCGGCGCGCTCGGAGAGACCGACGGCGGGGGGCGGCCCGTCACCACGTCGAGGCGAGGCTGGAATGGCTCTCGGAGATGCATGTCGAGGCCGACAACGAGCCGGGAGAGACAGCGCGGGCCACCTGGCCCACGGTCGTCGCCGCCCGCCGGCTCGGCTACGTCGTCCTGCTGGAGCCCCTCGGGCTGCGCGACGCGCTGCCCGCCACCGCGGCCTCGCCGGACGGCATCCGTCTGCTGTTCGGCCAGCTCGCCGCCGGGATCCGTGGCGATGGCCCCGCGCCGCCGCGGGAACCGGCGCAGCTGCCACCCTTCCCGCCGCTGCGGCGCGAGTTCGCCGCACTGGTCGACTCCGCCCCAAGCTCCGACTCCGCCCCAAGCCCTGACACACACGATCTGGGTCGCTCGGGAACATCCGGGGCCTGGCGTGAGTGACCGAACAGGGTTGGGCGTGCGGCACCAGGGCTGGGCGTGCGGCACCCGGGACGTCTGGCTGTCAGAAGGGTGGTCTTCGTGACGACCGAGCGTCAGGATGCGGCGGCGCTGACCCGTCCCGTTCGGACCGCCTCGACCAGCGCGGCGTGGTCGGCCTCGTTCTGGTCGGCGTAGGCCTCCGCGAAGCGAGCGACCGCCCGGTCGAACGCCGCACCGTTGCCCAGGTAGGCCGCGATCGCGATGCGGTCGCCTGACCGCGCGTGGGCCCGCGCGAGGGTGGCGGCGCACAGGCGCCCGAACAGTGCCATGCCGTCGGGGCGCATGCTCTCCGTCTCCACGACGCCCTTCCAGTCCTGCATCTGCCGGATGTAGTAGTCGCGCCGCTGCCCGTCGAGGCCCTCCACTCGCTGCCAGCCGAGGAAGATGTCGCTGGCGGCCTGGATGAGCCGTTGCCCGACGACCACCCGTTCGCCCTGGTTGTCGTACGCGCTCCCGGGCAGATGGTCGGCCAGGACTGATGTGCCCGCCTCCTTGATCTGCAGCAGGAGCGGATCGTCGTCGTCACGGCCGAGCAGCAGCGCGACCCAGCAGCGGGTGCCCACGCTGCCGACGCCGACGACCTTGCGCGCGAAGTCGACGAGACGGTACTGGGCGAGCAGCGAGCGCCGGTCGGCCGACAGGGTCGCGGAGTACCGGTTCACGATGGAGCCGAGCCATCCCATCACCAGCTCGCGTTCACTCCCGGCCTCCAACTCCCTGATCGGGACGAGCAGGGGAGGGTCGGACGCGAAACGCCGTTCGCCGTCCACGACCTCGGTCAGCTTGGTGAACGCCCGCAGCTGGTCACGCGACCGGGCATGCGAGGTCGCCCGCGACAGGCGTTTGGAAACCCGCCGACCCATGACGTCCGCGAACCGCGTGCCCAGATCGTCGACATCGACGTGTGCGTACCAGACGTCGAGGTTGGTCATCGCGGCGAGCCGGTGCATCCACGTCCGGTACGCCCCGGCCGCCGCGGTCACGATGGCACGCCGTTCGGACGTGCCGAAGCCGTTGGCGCGGCCGGCGATGACCAGACTGGTGACGAACCGCTTCACATCCCACTCCCAGGGGCCGGGAAGGGTCTCGTCGAAGTCGTTGATGTCGAATGTCAGGCGTCGTTCGGGGGAGGCGAGCAGCCGGAAGTTCAGCATGTGCGCGTCGCCGCAGAGCTGGACGGTGATTCCCGACGTCGGCGTCCCGGCCAGATCCGCGGCCATGATCGCTGCGGCGCCTCGATAGAACCTGAACGGCGATTCCGTCATCCGCTGGTAGCGTAGCGGAACGAGTTCGGGCAGGCGGCTGCGTGACTGCCGGTCGAGCACCTCGATCGGATCGGCCCGGTCCGGCGCCGGTTCATATTCCGCGTGGGTCCCACGCGGGGCCCGGGTCCGTGCCGTTTTTCCCTGGGCCGCTCGCTCCGCCGGTTTCCGCGGAGCATTGTCGGGGATTTCCCCGGGTGACCGTCGTCGGGAACGGCGCGCGGGAGGCCGTGTGGCGGCGGTGGTCATATTCGGCATCTCCTGAGCCTCGGTGGTGTTGCTCATCGTCGCCTCCGCGCAGAGTCCTACCGGGTTCCTGGATGGCCGGGCATGGAGGGATCCTCGACCGCCGCCTCGGCGGCTGTATCGCCCAGAAGCGGACGCAGCCACTGGGCCGCGGGGTCGGCGTCGATGAGCAGGGCCTTGGCGAGCAGGGTCATCGGCACCGCCAGCAGCGCCCCGAGCGGGCCAAGGACGAACGCCCAGAACACCAGCGACAGGAAGGTCAGCGTCGCGGACAGCCGCACCACGTCGCCGACGACCTTCGGCTGGATGAACGACTGCACGACCATGTTGATCGACGAGTAGACCGCCACGACCCAGAGCATGCGGACCACGCCACCCTCGAGCAGGCCGAGCAGCGCGGGCGGGACCAGGCCCACCACGAACCCGATGTTGGGAATGTAGTTGGTGATGAACGACAGCAGCCCCCACAGCAGCGGCAGCGGGATCGCCAGCCAGTGCAGGGCCAGCGCGTCGAGCGCGGCGACGATCAGTCCGAAGAGCGAGGAGACGGCCAGATAGCGGCGCGTGTTGCGGGCGAATTYTCGCAGTGCGCCCACCAGAAGCGGCCGTGACTCGGCGACCACGTCGAGCCGGCGTGCGAACTGGTCACAGTCGATTGTCAGGAAAAATACCAGCGTGACGATGAGGACCAGATTCGACCCCACCGAGGTCAGCCCGGAGAGAATGTCCCGCAGCGCGCCGGACAGCTTGGACAGGTCGAGCCGGCCGACCGTGGCGCTGGCCTGTTCCGGCTGGACGCCGAGACCCTCCAGCCACCGGGCGACCTGGTGGCGCAGGTCGTCGAACTGCGCGCTGTAGTCCGGCAGCAGCGTGATCAGCCGGGCGGCCGACGCCACCAGGGCGACCACCAGGCCGAACAGAATCGCGTATATCGTCATCATCGCCACGACGACGGCGACCCAGCCGGGCGCCCCGCGCCGGCGCAGCTGTGCCTGCAGCGGATGCACCGTGACGACGAGGACCAACGCCAGAAACGCCGGGCCCAGCGTGTCGCGGAAGGCCCTGAACCCGGCCGTGGCGACGGCCAGGGACGCGAGTCCCAGCAGGATCACCATCGGGCGCGCCAGCGATCCCGTCGGGGCGCCGGTCGACGAGATCCGCACCGTGTTCCGACCCTTCCGCGCTCGCGCGTGTCGAGAGGCGTCGACGCGGGAAAGCTCRCCGGCGGCTCCCGGCACTACTGGCCGGATGTCAAAAGTTCCACGACGCCGTTCGCGAGGAAGTATAGCCCGCTCGCTGTGGCAATCAGAAGGACGATATTCCATCCGTGGCGGTTCATCCACGCGTTGTAAGCGGCGAGAATTCGCCCGGTCTGTCTCGGCGCAAGTAGTCGCAAAGCGATCGGTAACTCCACCATCAACAGCACGAGCGCGGCGCACACGAACATCGACAGAATGGTGATGCCCACGCCGGAATGTGCCTCCGCGAGATTCCTGAGGGCCGCGATATAGAACGCGGAAGGCAGATATGTCGTCACCCCGACGAGGAAGATCGTTCGAGTTCCCGCCGCCCCCAGACCGCCAACGTTCTCTTGTGGTGTCGGAGCGCGCGCCGCGTCCGACCTGTCTGACCTGTCTGACCTGTCCGCTTCTTGCGAGGCTGCCTCGGCGCCTCGCGACGGCCGGTGGATCGCGGTCGCGCGGTGTCGGGCCACCCAGAGCGCCAGCAGCAGCAGCGCCGCTCCAAGAAACGTCTGCAGACCGGCGCTCAGGGTCCGCTCCTGCCTTCCAGGCAGCTCGGCGAGGCGCAGGGTCACCACGATGGCCACCCCGGCGCCGACGGTGACCGTTGCCGCCCCGCCGAGGTAGGCGAACGCGTGCCGCAGAGAGGGAGGATCGCCCAGGTATCGCACCACGATCGCCAGGCCGAGCGGATAGATACCGGCGACGATGGCCAGCGGCAGGGCACTGGTCACTGTCGTCTCCCTCGACGTGGCATCGGCTGGGGCTCGGCGTGGCGCTTTCTCACTGACGCGCCGGAGCTCTTCCGCGGGATTGTCGCTGCCGGCCGTGATTTTCACCCCGCCTATCACGGTCAGACCTCTACAGTCCCACTCAATGGGGGACCGGTCGATTCGATCAGCGGCCAGGAACTCTCCCGAATTCGGCGAAATGGCGCATGTTCGGCGAACCTGGCGGTCGGCCGCGAAGGCGACGGTTGCCTTGGCGTGGCGCGGGCACCCTCGTCGCGGTACACCGAGGAGGGTGGTATGTGCCGACGGATAGGTTGTCGCGGCGACCCGATCGCCCCACGCGTGCTGTTATATAAACCGAAACGGTCGCTGATCGCCCAGAGCGTGAGGCATGCGCCCCAACCGCCGGTGTGAGTCGGGTTGGTGGAGCCCTCGCCGGTCGCCCGGCGGTCCATCGCGCGGTGTGTGAGGCTGCGGTGGTTTCTGTGCGCGGCGGCGAAGGAGCCCAGATGGAGATCAGGCCGCGGGCGGTGGCCATCCCCAAGGAGACCGACCAGCTCGAGCAGGGAAAATATGGCCCCATCTACCCGAAAACGCCGGCGTGCTATGGGTTCACCATCATCGCCAAGGTCAAGCCGGGCCGGGCCGAGGCGATACGCGCGCACGGCCGCACCCTCGCCGGCGCGCTGGATGGGAATCCTCATCTGCTCGCGCCGTTGAAGCTGCACTACCTGCGCTGGGTGCTCTTCGACGACGACACACGTTTCATGTACCAGGGGATCTTCGACACGGACTTCGACAGGTACACCGAGGACGCGGTCGCGCTTTTCAGCAGGGCGGGAGTAAGCACGGCGTTCGAGAATCTCGAGGGGTTCCCCGAGGACTGGCGGACGAACCCCGAGGCGTTCGTCCGTTTCGTGCGTGCGCACCACTGCCCGAGTTTCATTGAGTACGGCGAGTATCCGTACGTGACCTCCGACGAGATCAAGAAGGCCCTGCGAGTCAAGAACGCCCTGTCGGAGATGCTCGACCAGATGCAGTGATCCTCCGGCGTCGCCGCGGGAACCATACCCACCCCATCGCCAGCCGTGACAGGAAGGCGCCGTGAGAATGCCACCGTCCGCACCCTCACCACCCTCTTTCGCGGAGCGGACGCCGTGATGCCCGAGTCGGGTACGGCCCGTACCTACAACCAGAGTCACGTCTCCCGCCCGTACACCCCGGGTCGGCGGCGGGTGAGCGTCTACGTGTCGTGGAGCTATCCGGCCGAGGCCGGCAGGAACCCGGCCGAGCTCGACAACCGGTTCTCCACGATGACCGAGGTCCGGCGGGTCTCCTGGCCCACCTACGAGGAACCGCGGTGGTCCGACCCGTTCCAGTTCCAGCAGGGCATCGCGGGGGCACTGGAGTTGTTCTTCTGGGCGTGGGTGCCCTTTCAGGCATACGTGGAGAAGGTCACCGGGCATCCGGTGCCGGTGTATCAGCGGATCGATCAGGCGGGGTTTCGGACCGTGCTGGACGAACGGGTCCTGGCGGATACCGACACCCTGTTCGTGTTCGGGCTGGATCACACGATCACCGGGCAGAGGRCCGAGCCGGCGGAGATCGAGGCATTGCGGCACTTCCTGAGCCGAGAGGAAGCCTGCCTGGTCCTCGGACCGCACCACGACCTTGGGGCCTCGGACGACCTGGCCGCCCGGGACATCGAGTACCACCATCACGGGGATCTCCTGGTTCCCCRCCAGCAGCGGTTCGCCGGATACGTCCGGAGCCTCATGCGGGGACTCGGGGTACCCGTCGAGAACCGCTATGGGCTGCGTCCCGCCGTCCGGGAGCACAACCAGCCCGCCCCGCTGTCCGTGGCCAGGGACCTGGACCCGAGGGGATGGCTCGACGGCGTGAGCCACGTCAACTTCCACCAGCATCTGCCACACTACGCGGTGACGACCGACGAGCCGGGCCTCGTCCAGGTGCTGGCCAGGCAGCCCATCGACACGACCCGGCCGCATCCGTTCACCGAGACCGGGGCCACCGAGCTCAACGCGTTCCTGTGGATGCCTCCCGCCGGGGACCGGGCCGGCGACGTGCTCCTCGCGGACTCCACGATCTTCAGCTCGTTGTTCGGCGGCGACGAGAGCCTGCGGAACTTCTGGCGCAACCTCGTCTCGACCCGGCACCGCGAGACCTGAGGCTGGAAGGAGGCCCGGACCGTGACCAGGCAGACGCGTGCCTCGTTGCAGCTCGACGACATCCAGCGCGGGGTCCTCAGCCCCCGGCCGACCCCCTATGCGGCCAGCTATCTCCTGTTCCGGGTCGATGACCCGGCGCACGGGCGGGAGCTGATGCGCCGCGCGAGCACGATGGTGACCTCCGTCGCCGACCCGGTCAGCCCGCTGGGGGACACCTGGGTCAGCGTCGCGCTGACCTGCCACGGACTGCGGGCACTCGGCGTTCCGGAGCCCGCCCTGGCCACGTTCGCCTGGGAGTTCCGGCAGGGCATGGCCGCCAGGGCCGAGGCACTCGGAGATGTCGGCGAGAGCTGCCCCGAGAACTGGGAGGCGCCGCTGGGCACCTGCGCCGTGCACGTCGTGCTCCTCGTGGTGGCGCCRGACGCCACCCAGCTGCGGACGGCCATCGACCGGGCTCGGTCCGCCTACGACCACCTGTCCGGCGTGACCGCGATCTGGCGGCAGGACTCTTACACCCTGCMCACCGAGACCGAGCACTTCGGCTACCGCGACGGCGTCAGCCAGCCGGCGGTCGAGGGCAGCGGCATCGCCGGGTCCAACGCCTTGCAGGCGCCACTGAAGGCCGGCGAGTTCGTGCTCGGCTACCCCGACGAGCTCGGCGGTGTCCAGGCTCCGCAGCCGACTGAGCTCGGGCGCAACGGGAGCTACGTGGCCATCCGCAAGCTCTACCAACGGGTCGGCGCGTTCCGGCGCTACCTGCGGGACAACGCCACCAGCGCCGAGGACGAGGAGCTGCTGGCCGCCAAGATCATGGGCCGGTGGCGTAGCGGCGCGCCGCTCGCGCTCAGCCCCCATCACGACGACCCCGCCCTCGGGGCTGATCCAGAACGGCGCAACACGTTCCTCTACGAGCGCGATGATCCCGGCGGATTCATCACCCCGGGCGGCTGCCACATCCGCCGGGCCAATCCCCGTGACGCCTCGGTGGCCGGCGAGCCACGGCTGCACCGCATGATCAGGCGGGGCGGTGTCTACGGCCCGCCGCTGCCTGCCGGAGTCCTGGACGACGACGGCGCCGACCGCGGCCTGATGTTCACGTTCGTCGGCGCCCACCTCGGGCGGCAGTTCGAGTTCGTCCAGTCCGAATGGATGAACGACGGCGTCTTCTTCGGCGCAGACGGCGCCACGGACCCCATCACCGGAAGCCATGAAGGCCCCGCCGGGTTCGCCATCCCCCGACGGCCACTGCGCCGGCGCCTGTCCGGGCTGCCGCGGTTCGTCGTCACGCGCGGCGGCGAGTACTGCTTCCTGCCAGGTCTGAACGCACTGCGCTGGCTGGGCGACCTGAAGGACTGAGCGCGGCGTGGCACTCCGCGGCGGTGGTCACGCGGCCCCCGCGACGCCCGGCCGGCCACGCCGGCCGCCTGGTCCCGCGGTCGCCGGGCGGCGGCGACACGCGGGACCGGGCATGGGACGGCCGCCTGCTCACCGCAGGATTTTCTCCTTGGCGCGCTCGAACTCCGCCGCGGTGATGTCGCCACTGGCCCTGAGCCCGGAAAGCCTGGCCAGGTCGTCGACATCCCTGCTTCCGCCAGCCACATCACGGATGTAGGCGTTGAGCGTCCCTCGCTGCTCCTGCAACTGCCGCGCGTTCCGGTCGGCCATGCTCTGCCCTCTCACGATGAGATAGGCGAAGATGCCGAGGAACGGCAGGACCAGGACGAAGGCGAGCCACCCGGCCTTGGCCCAGCCGCTTGTCTCCCTGTCCCGGAATATGTCGACGATGACGCGGACGACGAGAACCAGCCAGACGACCCACAGAAAGATCCAGACAAGGGTCCAGAAGGCGCCTAGCACCGGATAGTCATAGGCAAGGTACTGGGTAGCCAACACACGATCCTCCGTCCCGTAGCCGGTATCACCTCCACAATCACGCCCCGGAACGAAACAGTCGACTCGATCAGTCACGGACGGTGACGGGTGGCCAATTCCGTCGGCCGGGCGCCAAACCGAGGATCCCGGACATACCGGCGCGGCGGCCGCGTCGGTGCGGTGGCCGGGTTACCAGGTCGCACTGTCCCGATTTCTCGGTGGGTTTTTCGGCACAGATCCGCGCGCGAAAGGTGCACTCGGGCCGCACCTGGACCAATGCGCAGGCGTCACGACCCGGCGGCCGGAGTGCGCCGAGCCGCGATCGAGCGCACGCTCGGAACGTGGAGCRCATCGGCCGATCGAGGTGCGCGGGCGTCGTCCGCCGGGCGCTGCTCCGGTACGGCGTCACAAGTGAGCTCGCATCCGGCCGGACCTTCCGGCGACGCGACCCGCGTGCCGACACCTGCGTCTGAGCAGTCCCGTCGCGTGGGCCCGACCGAAGGAGAAGCGACCGTGAGCAGCTACCCACCGATCGCCGACCACGGAATGATCGGAGATCTTCAGACCGCGGCGCTGGTCTCCTCCGAAGGATCGATCGACTGGTGGTGCACGCCGCGATTCGATTCGCCCAGCATCTTCGCCTCCCTTCTCGACAAGGATCGCGGTGGCTTCTGCCGGCTCGCCGCCGGGCTTCCGGGCGAAAGCGGGCTGACGATCCGCCAGTTGTATCTGTCGGACACCGCGGTGCTGGTGACCCGATTCATGGCTCCCAGCGGCGTCGGAGAGGTCGCCGACTTCATGGAGCCTCTGGACACCACCACGCCGACAGCCCGGCATCGCCTGCTGAGAGTCGCGCGGGTGGTCCGAGGAAGTCTTCCCTTCACGTTCGTCTGCCGTCCCCGGTTCGACTACGCGCGCGCGCCGCACACCCTCACCCAGGTCGACCGCGGATCCGCGGTCTTCCGGGGCCCCAATGCCGATCTGCACATCCAGGCCACCGAGCCGGTGACGTTCCAAGCCGACTCCAACGATGTTTCGGCCCATTTCGCTCTCGCGGCCGGGGACGTCGCCGCCATCGTCCTGACCAGCGATGYGCCGGGCAGCCCCGCACCGCGCCCGCTGTCACTGGACGACATCCGGGACGACCTGGAGTCCTGCCGCGGCTTCTGGATCGACTGGCTGCGCTCCTGCACCTATCGGGGCCGCTGGAAGAACGCGGTCAACCGCTCGGCGATCACCCTCAAACTGCTCACCTACGCCCCCACGGGGGCCCCGATCGCCGCGGCCACCGCCGGACTGCCAGAACAGATCGGCGGCGAACGCAACTGGGACTACCGCTACACCTGGATCCGGGACGCCTCCCTCTCGGTCCGGTCACTGATCGACCTCGGGTTCACCCAGGAGGCCCATGCCTTCCGCCACTGGCTGCGCGACCGGCTCACCGCCGGTGGCACGGCCTCAGGCGAACCGCTGCAGATCATGTACCGGATCGATGGCGACCCTCAGCTGACCGAGGAGACCCTCGATCACTTCGAGGGCTACCAGGGGTCAGGACCGGTCCGGATCGGCAACGCCGCCGCCGACCAGGTCCAGCTCGACATCTACGGGGAAGCCGCCGACGCGCTCGCTGTCGCCGGTGACATCGGAGGCATCCGCGGCTGGCAGGCCTTCGCCGCCATGCTCGACCGGCTCACCGACACCTGGGACCGGCCCGACGAGGGGATCTGGGAGACCCGCGGCGGCCAGCAGGACTTCACCTACAGCCGGCTCATGACCTGGGTCGCCTTCGACCGTGGCATTCGCCTGGCATCCCAGTACTCGCGCCCCGCGGACATCCCCCGCTGGACCCAGGTCCGCGACGCGATCTTCAACCAGATCGTCGACCGTGGCTGGAGCCCGAAGCGAGAAGCATTCGTCCAGCATTACAACACCGACGTTCTGGACGCATCGCTCCTGCTCATGCCCCGCGTGGGATTCCTGTCCCCACGGGACCCGGCATGGCTGAGCACCCTCGACGCGATGGGGCAGGAACTGGTCAGCGACAGCCTCGTCTACCGCTACGACCCCGAGGCGTCCCCGGACGGGCTGCGCGGTTCCGAGGGCACCTTCAACCTCTGCAGCTTCCTGTACGTCGAGGCGCTCGCCCGGGYCGGCCGGCTGGTCCAGGCCCGGTACGCCTTCGACAAGATGCTGACCTACGCCAACCACGTCGGCCTGTTCGCCGAGGAGATCGGTCCGTCCGGCGAGCAGCTGGGCAACTTCCCGCAGGCGTTCACCCATCTCGCGCTCGTCGCCGCGGCCATGGCACTGGACGACGAGCTCGACGCGGAGGAGCGCGCCGCGGCATAACCGGATGACCGTCAACCCGGCGTACAGCGGGCTGACGCGCCTGGACTCGACCGTCGTCCCGGACGCGCGAGGAGGACCATCCTGAACTCGTCCCCGGGCAGCCCGTCCAAGATCGACGCCCGCGCGGTCGTCCTGCCGCTGGCGCTCGCGCAGTTCATCTGCAGCTATGCGGCATCGAGCCTGAACGTGGCCATCACCGCCATCGCGCAGGACCTCGACACCACCGTGATCGGCGTGCAGACGACGATCACACTGTTCACGCTCACCATGGCCGCGCTGATGATCCCCGGCAGCAAGCTGTCGGACATCTGGGGACGGCGGACGTGCTTCATCGCCGGCCTGGCTGTCTACGGCGTGGGCGCGCTCCTGGCAGCACTGTCGCCGGGCCTCGGGCTGATGATCCTGGGAAACTCCATCCTGGAGGGCGTCGGCTCGGCGCTGATGATCCCGCCGGTGTACATCCTGGTCACCGTGACCTTCCCCGAGGTCAGGACGCGAGCGAAGTACTTCGGCGTCGTCAGCGGCGCGGGCGCCCTGGGAGYCGCGGCCGGACCGCTGCTCGGTGGACTGATCACAAGCCTGTTCGGATGGCGCGCGCTGTTCCTGATCCAGGCCCTGGCAGTAGCCTTGATCATCTTCCTGGCGCGCGACCTCACCGACCAGCCGCGGCAGGGACCTCGGCCTCCGTTCGACCTGGGGGGCGCGGCGCTGTCCGCGGCCGGCCTGTTCTTCCTGGTGCTGGGAATCCTGCAGACCAACGCCTATGGCTGGTTCGTCTCCCGCAAGGACTTCTCGGTCGCCGGCACGGTCCTGATCTCCAAGGGCGGGATGTCCCCGGTCTGGCTGTACATCGGCGTCGGGGTCGCCATCCTCGCCTGGTTCTTCTGGTACCTGCGCGCCCGGGAGCGAAAGGGCAAGGAGCCGCTGCTGCGCCGCCGGCTCCTCCATGACCGCACGGCCAACCTGGGCCTCGGCGTTCAACTCATCCAGTGGCTCACCATGCAGGGCTCCTTCTTCGTGGTCAGCCTCTTCCTCCAACAGGCCTGGAAGTACGACGCGATCCGTACGGGCCTGATGCTCACCCCCGCCAGCGTGGGAATCCTGGTCTCCTCGGCGGCCGCCGAGAGGCTCGCGAGACGACATTCGCAACGCACGCTGATCAGGGCGGGCTTCGTCGTCACCACGATCGGCATGGCCCTGATCCTCGCCCTGGTCCGGACCACCTCGGGAGTCCTCAGCCTGATCCCGGGGCTCCTCCTGACCGGACTGGGCGTCGGCATCATGCTCACCGCCGCGGTCAACCTCGTTCAGTCGAGCTTCCCGGACGGCGACCAGAGCGACATCTCCGGACTGTCCCGAAGCGTCTCCAACCTGGGGTCATCACTGGGAACGGCACTGGCCGGTTCGATCCTCGTCGCCGCGACCCACCCCGGCGGCCGGCCCTTCGCGCTGTCCCTCACGACCCTGCTGGTCATCACGCTGATCGGCCTCGCCCTCGCGCTCCTCATCCCGAGCCGCGCCGATCGCCAGACCCGCCTCCCCGCGTCGGGGGCCCGGTCGCGGCCCTGACACACCGCGTCCTTGATCTTCAGGTCGCGTTGAGTGTCGGCTCGGCGGCCTGGGGGCCGGCGTCGGCCACAGGCCGCGGCCGGCGGGACGTGTGTGCCAGCAGCAGGGCCATCGCGAGAGCGAGCAGCACGATCAGCAGTCCGGCGGTCTGGACGCCCCGGCCGCGGCTGAGCTGCCCGAACAGGACGGAGACCGGCAGGAAGATCAGCCAGGACAGCGTGCCCGCGCCGGAGGTGACGCCGGCCCGCAGCTGCGCGCCGACCGCGTCGTGCAGCAGCCGGCCAGCTCGGATGCCTGTCATCCCCGCCACCAGGGCGACGAGGAACTGGCCCGCGATGACGACGGGGAGGGTGTGGCCCAGCGTCGGCAGGATGGCCGCGAGCACCAGCAACGCGCCGAACCCGATTGCTACGGGCGGTCGGTCGAGCCGGGTCCGGGAGATGAGCCAGCCGCCGAGGCCACCGGTCGAGACGAGCGCCGCCCAGTACGGCCCGTACAGCGCGGCCGGCGCGTGCAGCGAGACCAGCCATAGGGGCCCGAACTCGAAGACCAGCTGGGCGACGACGGCCGTGAGGGCGGTGAGCAGCACGACCGGGCGCAGTGCCCGGTCGGCGGCCAGCACCCGCACGGTCGCCAGGGCCTGACGCCGGAAGGTGACCCGTTCCGCGCGCCGGTGCAGGCGCGGCTCGCGGCAGCGCCCGAAGGCGAGGGCGGCGGCCGCGATGAGTGGGACGGTGGCGAAGTAGGTGACCCTGGCCGAGGCGAACGCGGCGAGCAGCCCGCCCAGGATCGCGCTGGCGACGAGCGCCGCGGCCTCGACGACGTGCATCCGCCCGATCCACCGCTCGTAGCCGTCGCCCGCGCCGGTCTCCTCGACAACAGTGTCGTAGACGATGCTCTCCACGGTGCCGGAGTTGAGCGCGAAGAAGACGCCGAGCAGAACGGCTGAGCCGACATACGTCGCTGGCGTGCTGCTAAGACCGCCGACCAGGGAGCTCGCCGCGAGTGCCAGGGTCGCGAGGATGACCATCCCGGTTCGGCTCCACCGGTCGGCGAGGATGCCGAAGGGCACTTCCAGCACTGGCGCGACCGCGGCGTAGACGGCCGCGACCAGTCCGATCGCCGCGGCGTCGAAGCCGATCTGCGTCATGAACATCTTCTCGACCGGGACCCACAGCAGCATGTTCTGCAGCGCGACGCCGACCTGCAGCGGCCGGAGGCGCCGGGCCAGGATTTGGTCGGGCCGGAGCTCGGCCCCGGGCTCTGCCTCTGGCTCGGTGCCGGTATCGGTGCCAGTGCCAGTGCCAGTGTCGGTACTGATGCCGGGGGGCGTCGCGGTGGCGCGCATGGTTCGGATCCTCTGGTCGGCGGGTCGCCTTGCAACGATAGGGAACGTTCCCTACCGTTGCAACCGTGTTTATCGACTCGCCGCCCACGCGCGCCCGCCGCCCAGCCGCCGAGACCCGGCAAGCGATCCTGGACGCGGCCGAGAACCTGTTCTACTGGCACGGGATCACCGCGACCGGTGTCGACCGGGTCGCGGCGGCGGCCGGCGTCGGTCCGACGACGCTGTACCGCCTGTTCCGATCCAAGGACGCGCTGGTGGCGGCCTACGTGGACCGCTACGCCGCCGGCTATCGAGACTGGATCGAGTCGCTGACCGCGGACGGGAGCCGGCCCGCGCGAGATCGCATCCTGGCGCTGTTCGACGGGCTGGTCACCGTCACCGGTCCCGACGCGTTCCGCGGCTGCCCGTTCCTCATGGTGCTCGCCGAGTACCCCGAGCCGACGTCCGCGGCCCACGCCAGCGCGCAGGCGGTGAAGGCCTGGGTTCGCGCCAGGCTGCGCGAGCTCGCCCTCGAGCTACCCGACCGTGACGTCGCGACCGCTGAGGCGATCTCCGACCGCCTCGCCCTGGTCGTCGAGGGGCTTTACGCCTCCACCGCCGCGCTCGGCACCGAGGGGCCGGCGCGCAGCGCCCGGGCGCTCGCCATCCTGATCGTGGACGCGAGCTGACGGTTCCGCCGCCGTCGGACGCCTGTCCCCGCGTCATCGCCGATCCGCGAGGCGGGCCCGCGCCCTGTCGCCCCGTCGCCGCGGCGCCGCCGCGAACCGTCAGCGAAACGCCGGCAGAATCATCTCGACCAGCGCGACGACGTCGGCGTCGGCCATCGGCTCGCCCGTCATGCCCATCCGGTGCAGCAGGGATCCGACCGCGACGTCGATGAAGAACAGGACCCGGTTCTCCGGCTCGCCCAGCGCGTCCTGAAGCGCGAGCCGGTACGGATCCTGGAACCGTGTGGCCAGGATCTCGCGCAGGGCCGGGTCGCTGACGGCGTCGCTGAACACGCCGGCGAACGCGTCGCCCACCCCTGGTTCGCCGATCTTCGCCGCGATCCAGTGGATGGCCGTGGACATGATCTCGGCCCGGCTCCGGCCTTCCAGCGGCACCGGGCCGAACGCGTCCAGGAGGCAGTCCACGATCAGGTCGCCCTTGGACGGCCAGCGCCGATAGACCGTCGTCTTGGCGATGCCGGCCGCCGCGGCGATGCGTTCGACGGTGGCGCGCGCGTAGCCGAGCTCCTGGACCGTGCTCAGCGTCGCCGCGAAGACCGCGGCATGGACGCCGGCGCGCGGCCGGCCGGGTGGTCTGGCGGAGGTGGCCGGTGCCATTGCCACATCATACGTGTTTCGCTACCCTAGGTTTCGATACCGAAGGTTGTGAAACTGCGTCGGCAAGGAGAAGGCATGAGTGAGATCGCGGCGACGAAGCGTCCGGCGGAGCCGGACTGGCTGGCGATGACGGCCGAGGAGCTGGTCGCCTACCGCGACGCGGAGAACCTCTTCCGGGCGTCCCCCGCGGTGCGGCCGATCACCGGGGATCCGGATCCCGGCGCCGCGATCGGCTGGCAGGAGCTGGCGCTGCCCGGCCGCGGACTCCCGGTCCGGGTGTATCGGCCGTCGGCGCGCGCCGACGAAGGCGCCAGGTTGCCGTTCGTGCTGCACGTGCACGGCGGCGGGTTCGTGGGCACGGCGGTGCAGAACGACTGGGTCAACAGCCACCTCGCCGCCCAGCTGCCCGCGGTCGTCGTCTCGGTCGAGCACCGCCTCCTCGACTACCGAACCGCGCTGCCGGCGGCCGTCGCCGACGGCTGGGACGTGCTCCAGCAGGTGATGCGGGACGCCGAGCAGTGGGGCGTCGACCCGGCGCGGACCGCCGTCTTCGGCGAGAGCTGCGGCGCGCTGATCAGCGCCATGGCGGCGATCCGGGCCAGGGAGTCCCGTCAGCACCTCAGGGCGCAGGTGCTGGTCAACCCCGCCGTCGACATGACCGACACGATGCTCCAATACGCCTCGGTCACCCAGTACCCCCACACCCCGACGCTCGCCGTGCCGGTGCTGCGCCTGTTCAAGCGGCTCGCCGTCACGCCGGGAACCGACCCCCGCGCGCTTTCGCCGCTGTACGCCGACAGCCTGGACGGGCTGGCCCCAGCGCTCGTGGTGGTGCCGACCCATGATCCGCTGGCCGATCAGGGCCGCCAGTACGCCGAACGGCTGCGAGCGGCCGGCACGTCAGCCCGRCTGTCCGAGTACCCGGGAGCGGGCCACGCGTTCCTCAGCGTCCCGGGAATGGCGCCGCAGGCCGAGGCCGCGCGAGCGGAGATCCGCGAGTTCCTCCGAGCCTCGCTCGCCGGCTGACCGCCGGCGGGAGATGGCCGGCTCGAGGACCGTCGTCACGCGTCGGCGCCCAGGGTTCATGCCGTTGAGCGGTTCACCCACGCCCAGATGGGCACTACGGCACGGAGCGACTTGATCGAGGCGTTACCGCGGCGCGGCGGATCTGACCGTCGCGGCGGAGGTTTCGCGCGGTAGGTCTGCTGCCGGCGCGGCGGGCGTGCGCCGCGGGCCGTCCGGACCGACCGGGATGTCGCCGCGCAGGGTGACGCGGTGCATGATCCGCTGGAAGTCGCCGTAGTCGTGGTCGGCGTAGTGCGCGGTGCTCCGGTTGTCCCAGAGCACGACGTCTCCGGGCCGCCAGTGATGACGAACCAGGTGCTCGGGCCGGGTGATGTGCGCGAAGAAGATATCGAGTAGCCCCCGGCTCTCGGCGTCGCTCACTCCGGCGATCCGCACGGTGAAGCCCGGATTCACGAAAAGCGACCGCCGGCCGCTCTCGGGGTGCACCCGAACCACGGGGTGCCGAACAGGAACCAGGGTTCGTACCCGCGCGCCGTCCCAGTCGTTGCCCTCCCCGCCCCGGCGCTGGGCGAGATACTCGCCGAACTCCCGGTTCCCGTCGTGGATGGCCTCGAGCCCGTCCGCGAGTGCGCGCACCGCCGGCGAGAGCGACTCGTAGGCCTGTTCCAGATCCACCCAGTTCGTGGCGCCGCCGAGCTCGGGCAGCCGGACCGCCCGCAGGATCGACGCCATGGGCGGCCGGGCCATGAACGTGACGTCGGTGTGCCAGACGTCGGATGTTCCCCCGTCGTGACTGTCGAGCTCGTAGATCTCCGGGTGCCGCTCGTCAGCCCCGGGCACGACCGGATGTGAGGTGGTCACGTCGCCGAGTGCCCGTCCCAGCGCGACGTGGTCGTCGGCGTCGAGATCCTGATCCGGAATGAACAGCACCTTGTGGGCGACGAGAGCCTCGCGCAGCTCCTCGGCCCCGCCGGAACGCGTCAGTGCCCGCAGGTCCAGCCCGTCGACGCGCGCCCCGATCCGGGGGGTGAGCCGCTGCGCCCGCCAGGCGCTGGCGGCGGCCCGGCGGGTGCCCCCGTCGACGCACGGGGTCCGCGTGACCAGGGGCTGGGGCGCCGCGGGTGCACGTAGGTCGTCGGTGACGCCTGCCATGGTGGCTCTCCTCGGTCGGGATGTGTCGGTTCCTCCGCAACAGTGCGGTTGACAGGCACTATTCCGATCTGGATTGTGTGCAATGTGAAGACGGAGTTCAGGGGGACGCGCAGGCGTCACGTCGATCTCGGTCACGTCACGAGCGCCAGCTGTCCCGTCACGATGTGTTGATGGCCGGCGGCCCCCGCCGCCCGCCGAGATGCTTCCGATCCGGCAGATCGAGTGCCGATCGCCTCCCACATCGTCCGCCGCACGACGATCGTGCGCCGTCGCTCGCGCCGCCCCGACAGGCGCGTGCCGGCCCATGTTCGCGGCCTCGGCTTCCCTCACCAGGAGACACCCGGTCATGCGCAAGACCCTTCTCGGCATCTCCCTGCTCGCCGCCGGAGCGCTAGCCCTCGCCGCGTGCGGATCCGACTCCTCGGACTCCCCGGACCCGGCCGGTTCGGCGGCCACCACCGGTTCATCCGGCTCGAACACGACCATCGGCGTCGGGTACTTCCAGAGCGCCACGGTCGGCCCCGAGGTGCTGGTCGCGGGGAACTCCGACCTGGCCGGCAAGATCGACGGAAAGATCAAGCTCACGCCCATCGACTCCGGTGTCGCGGGTCTCGCCGAGCTGCGGGGTGGCGCGTTCCCGTTCGTCTCGGGCGTCGGCAACCCGCCGGTGGTCGGGGCGATCGCGAACGACACCAAGTTCAAGGTCATCTACGCGGAGTACTTCGACGCCGCGCAGCTGATCGTCGGCCCCGACATCAAGGCCAACGGCGACCTCGCCGGCAGGACCGTCGGTGACCTGCAGGGATCCTCGGAGGACTTCGAGATCCGCGGCTGGCTGTCCAAGCAGGGGCTCACGGAGAAGACCAAGGTCGTCGGCTTCCCGAGCGAGGCGGCGGTCGCGGCCGCGTTCAAGGCCGGCCGGATCGACGGCGCGTACGTCGAGATCGCCCAGGCGCTCGACCTGAAGGCCAACAACTCGGGCCGGCAGGTCGTGACCGCCGAGGAGATCGCGAAGCTCGGCTTCCCGTCGCTCAACGTGCTGGGCGTGACCGACGACTTCGCCGCCAAGAACCGTCCCGTCGTGCAGCAGTTCGTCTGCCAGATCATGCACGCGCAGGCGATCAGCGCCGGTCCGCGGGCGGACGCGTACATCACCAGGGCCACCGGGCTGACCGGCTCGCCGGCCRAGCAGGCCATCCCCGCCACGAAGATCATTCCCTTCGTGCCGGCCGACGAGGAGCTGTCCTGGTTCAAGAAGCCGGGCGGAACGCTGGCCGACGGTGAGATCGCCAAGGCCTACGCGCTGACTGGGCAGTTCCTCAAGGACCAGGGCCGGGTGACGACCGTGCCGACGGCCGAGCAGATCACCGCCCACCTCGACTCCAGCTACGTCGAGCAGGCCCTGAAGGACAACTGCGCGTCGTGACCATCACCCAGCAGGCGCGGGCGGGCGCCGGCAACAGACCCGCCGTCGAGATCATCGGTGTGCGCAAGCAGTTCGCCGGACGCTCGCGCCGGGCGCCGGGGCGGCTCGCGCTCGACGGGTTCGACCTGACGGTCGCGCCGGGCGAGTTCCTGTGCCTGCTGGGACCGTCCGGCTGCGGCAAGTCGACGCTGCTGAACATGCTCGCCGGCTTCTCGCACCCCGACGGCGGTGAGGTGCTCGTCGACAAGCGGCCGGTCACCGGGCCCGGTCCCGACCGCGGCGTGCTCTTCCAGACGCCGATGCTTTTCCCCTGGCTCAGCGTGCTCGACAACGTGCTCTACGGGCCGCGAGCGCGCCACGAGCTTGACGGCGACACCCGTCGGCGTGCTGTCGAACTGCTCGAGACGGTCGGCCTCGGCGACGCCCGGGACGCCTACCCGCACGAGCTGTCCGGCGGCATGCGGCACCGGGCGGCCTTCGCCCGGGTGCTGGTGAACCGCCCGCGGCTGCTGCTGATGGACGAGCCGTTCGGCGCGCTCGACGCGATCACCCGGGTCGCGATGCAGCGGTTCCTGCTCGACCTCTGGCAACGAGACCGGATCACGATCGTGTTCGTCACCCATGACGTCGAGGAGGCGGCGCTGCTGGGCGACCGGGTCTGCGTCATGTCGGGAAGCCCGGGCCGGACCCGGGCGGTCATCGACGTCGACCTGCCTCGGCCCCGGACCATCGCCGACACGGAGACCCTGGAGTTCGTGCGGCTCAAGCGTCACATCCGCGAGGCACTGGAAGGTGAGCACTGAGGTGACGACCGACTCCAAGGCCGCCGACAGCGCGGCGACCGGTGCCGCCCCCGCGAGCCCGGCGCTGGTCTCGGCGCCGACGGCCGTGGACGCCACGGTCATCCTGGCCGGAGGTCGGACCCGGGCCCGGACGTTCTCCTGGTCCCGGGTGGCGTACGGCGTGCTCGGCCTGATCCTGTCCGCGGCGATCTGGGAGCTCGTGTCCTGTCTCAAGGACGACCCGGTGATCCTCCCGACGGTGCAGAAGACGGTGAGCACCTTCTGGGACTACCTCACCCAGAAGTACCCGGCGGTGCAGGGCAAGACGCTGTGGCGGCACGCGCTCGTCAGCGCGGCGCGCATCCTCGCCGGCTGGGGCGCGGGGGTCGTCATCGGCGTCGCGCTCGGCGGAGTCATGGCCTCGGTCCGCGTCATCCGGTACCTGCTTGACCCGATCATTGAGATCAGCCGGCCGTTGCCGCCGCTGGCGTTCATCCCGCTGTTCATCGTGTGGTTCGGCATCGGTGAGACGCCGAAGTTCATCCTGATCCTGATCGGGGTGGTGCCCGTGATGATCATCGCGACGGTGTCGGCGCTCGACGCGGTYCCCAAGGAGCTGGTGCAGGCGAGCCGGAGCCTCGGCGCGTCGCCGCTGTGGTCGCTGCTGACCGTCCGGCTACGCAGCGCGCTGCCGGGCATCATCACCGGCATGCGGCTGGCCATGGGCGGAGCTTGGACGAGCATCGTGGCCGTGGAACTGATCGCCGCGACGAGCGGTCTCGGGTATCTGATCAACAATGCCGGGGTGAACCTGCAGACGCCGCTCGTCCTGTCCGGCATCCTCGCGATCTCGGTGCTGGGTATCACCTTCGACGGGCTGCTGCGCCTGCTGCACCGCTTCGCCGATCCCACGAGCCGCTGACCCCACCAGCCGCTGACCGAAAGGGCCGCCGATGTCCCTGCACCTGCACTGGTACCTGCCCACGAACGGTGACGGCCGGGGGATCGTCGGCTCCGGCCGCGCGGGTTCGAGCGGCATCGGCGACTCGGAGGCCGTCGAGCGTCCGCCCGACATCGACTACCTCGGCCAGATCGCCCGCTCGGCGGAACAGCTCGGATTCGAGGCGATGCTGACCCCGACCGGCAGCTGGTGTGAGGACGCCTGGCTCACCACCGCCGCGCTGTCACAGGTCACCTCGCGGCTGAGGTTCCTGGTCGCGTTTCGCCCGGGGTTCATCAGCCCGACGCTCGCCGCCCAGCAGGCCCAGACGTTCCAGCGCATCTCGGCGGGGCGGCTGTACCTGAACGTCGTGACGGGCGGAGACCCGACCGAGCAGCGACGGTTCGGAGACTTCCTCTCCCACGACGAGCGTTACGCGCGCACGGTTGAGTTCCTCCAGGTGCTGCGCGGCGCGTCCGGCGGGACGCCGTTCGACTTCGCCGGCCGGTACTTCCAGGTCGAGGGGGCGACGTCCCGGCCGAGCCCGTGGGGGGCGCCGCCGGTGTTCTTCGGCGGCGCGAGCCCGGCCGCCGAGGACGTCGCGGCCGGGCACGCCGACGTGTACCTCGCCTGGGGTGAGACGCCGCCGCAGTTGAAGGAGCGGCTCGACCGGATGCGCGAGAAGGCGTCGGCCGCCGGGAACGACGACCTGCGGTTCGGCATCCGGCTGCACGTCCTCGGCCGCGACACGGCACGCCAGGCCTGGGACGAGGCCAACCGGATGATCGAGAACCTCAGCCCGGAGCGCATCGCCTCGGCGCAGGCCGATCTCGCGAAGATGGATTCCGTCGGGCAGCGGCGTATGCGGGACCTCCACGGCGGCGGCCGCCGCGAGGACCTGGAGATCTACCCGAACCTGTGGGCCGGCTACGGCCTGGTCCGCGGGGGCGCCGGGACCGCGCTGGTCGGCAGCCACGAGCAGGTCGCCGAACGGCTCGAGGAGTACCACGCGCTGGGCATCGACCACGCGATCCTCTCCGGCCAGCCGCACCTGGAGGAGGCCTACTGGTTCGGCGAGGGCGCCGGTCGGCTCCTGCGCCGCCGCGGCGTCGTCGAGGAGGTCCAGCCCCCGGCCCCGGTCGAGACGCCGGCGGCCGGACGGAGACGGTGAACGGCGCGAAGCGCGGCGCCTATCCGGTGGGCGGCGTCGGGTCGCCGGAGTAGCTCGCGGCCGCTCCCTGGCTGCGCCGGCCGGCCCGCACCGCCTCGACGGCCGCGCGGAGCTCCGCGAGCAGCTCGTCGACGACGTGCACGTGGTACGGGGAGACCATCAGGCGCAGCCCGCCGGGCTGCCGGTTGAGCCACCACCGCCGTTCCTCCAGGACGTCGGCGACGGCGGCGAGATCGACCTCGTCGCTCGCGAACTGGAACACCGCCGCGTCGGGCCGGGTCGGCAGGTGGAGCCCGTCGATGCCCTCGACGCCGGCGACGAGCCGTCGCGTCGCGTCGCGGACCGCGCGTGCCTTGGCCAGATAGCCGTCGACGCCGTGGTATCTCAGCGCGGCCCACGCGCCGGCGATGGGCGGCGCCGGTCGCGTGCCGGCCGGTGTCGCCGTGGCGTACAGGCCGCCGCCCCAGACGCCGTCGTCGAACCACACCCGCTTGAAGGCGAGATCGGGGTCGCGCCACAGAATGGTGGACGCGCCCTTGAAGCTGTACCCGTACTTGTGGATGTCGGCACTGATGCTCGTCACTCCCGGGACGCGGAAGTCCCACGGTGGCACCGGCTCGCCGAGGCGTTCCCAGAACGGCAGGAGCAGCCCGCCGAGGYACGCGTCCACGTGACACAGCACTCCCGCCGCCGCGGCGGCACCGGCGATCTCCGGGACCGGGTCGATCACGCCGTAGGGATAGCAGGGGGCGCTGGYGACGACCATCGCCGTGTCCGGCCCGATCGCGGCCTGGATCGCCGCCGCGTCCGCCCGGAGATCCGGACCGACCTCGACCCGCGTCTGGCGGACGCCGAGCAGGTGGCACGCCTTGGCGAACGCGGGGTGYGCGGTGCGGGCCGTGACGATCCCGGGCTGGTCGACGCCGCGCTCCCGCGCCACCGCCCGCGCCACGCTCACCGCGACGAAGATCGACTCTGTTCCGCCGGAGGTGAGCCCGCCAGTCCCGGACGGTCCGTGCAGCAGGCCGGACACCATGTCGGCGGCCTCCTGCTCAAGCCGCGCGAGGCTCGGGAACCGGAACGGGTTGAGCGCGTTCTCGGCCAGGTACTCGCGGCTGACGGCGGCGAGCAGCTCCTCGAGCACGGGATCGTCCGGGTGGTAGATCAGACTGAAGATCCGTCCCTCCCGCCACGGCGCGTCATCGTGGCGGTTCGCCCGGACACTCGCCAGAACGTCGGCCGCCGGCGTGCCGTGCGCGGGCAGCGACTCCCTGGACGTCATCGGTGAACCTCCCGGTCCGCGGTCGTCGCACAGGCACCGAGACGGCCGGGGCGGACGCCGCCACACCACCGGCCTCGCCCGAGGGTACCGACGTGCGGGTCTGGCTGAGCGGCGCGACCAGGCAGAGGCGGCATCCACCGCCTGGTCAGCGCGAGGCCCGCGCCCCGGGAGGGACGCGGGCCTCGGTCGATGCGGGTGAGTCAGCCGCGGGGTGAACCGGGGGTCAGTCAGTACCCGATGCAGGTGCTGGCGAGGTCACCGTCGGCGCCGTTGCCGGACTTGTCCGGGACGATGCTCTTCGGGTTGTCCTGGCCGGCGTCGAAGGTGAACAGCCAGCTGCAGCCGACAGGCTTCGACGGCTGGCCCTTGGTGAAGGTGACCGGCTCGGGGAGCAGGCCGCCGAGGGTCTCGTCCTTGACGCCGTACATCGCGTCCAGAACCGTGGCGCGGTTGATCTCGGCGGGCTTGGCGTTCTCGAGCGCCTTCTTCATGAGCTCGAACGACGACCAGATCGCGGTGGAGTTGCCGGAGGTCACGATGCCCTCGGGGGAGTACTTCTTCATCGCGTCGCGGTAGGTCTTCACCGGCGCCGCGTCGGCCCACCAGGGGAAGCCGTTCGTGCCGCCGGTCGAGCGGAAGCCCGACACCTTGCCGAACGCCTGCTGGTCGAAGCCGGAGTTGATCACTGAGAAGATGCCGGTGTAGCCCTGCTGCAGGCAGTCCGAGGCGAACCGGGTGCCGACGGAGAAGCCGATGTTGAAGGCGATCGCGTCGGTGCCCTTACCGATGAAGGAGAGGCACTCGGCGGTGTAGTCGGGCGCCGAGGCCGACACCAGCTGCGTGCCGGTGGGGGTCATGCCGATCGACTGGGCGTAGCTCATCGCCTTGCCGCCGTTCTCCTGGCAGACCGCGACCTCGGCGCAGGCGGCCCAGCCGAACTTGGTGCCCTTGTCGGCCTTGGCCTGGTCGGCGTACGCCTTGATCGTGTAGTCCGATCCGGAGACGTCCTGGAACACGCCGGGCAGCTTGGACCACAGCAGGTCGCTCGACCCACCGCCACTGATGACCGCGACCGGGGTGTCCTTGAACAGGTCGCCCATCGCGCCCTCGGCCACCAGGTCGGTGAGGAAGATGGCGTCGACCGAGTCGTCCTTGAGGAAGTCCTTGGCCACGGAGGTGGCGCCGGGCACCGTGTTCTTGGTGTCCACGACCTTGATGTCGACCGGGTGGCCGAGCACGCCGCCGTGGCTGTTGGTGTACTCCTGCCAGGCGTGCGCGACCGCCTGCGCCCCCAGGCCGTTGGAGGCCTGGGGGCCGGACATGGACGCGCCGTAGCCGATCTTGATGGGATCGCCCGTCAGGGCCGGGGCCGATCCCTGCGCGGTGCCGCCCGACGCCGACGCGGTGTCGTCGTCGCCGCCACCACAGGCGCTGAGCGCCAGACAACCGACCGCCATGACGGCTCCGAGCCTGAGTGCCCAGGAACGGGCGAGGGTCCTGCTTAACACGGGTAGCTCCTTATGATGATCATCGCTTCCGCCGGTGCGGCGGGCTGCTCCTCACGGCGGAGGCCAGATCGAGGAAGCATAACTGGACGATCATCTAAGCACAATTAGAAGTCAAGTAGAAACTCTCTTGAGAGGTGCCCGCRCCGACGGCCTGCGCGGCTGGGCCCACCTCCCCGATCGGGGCGGACGGTGCGGGCCGTGGCTGCGAGCCGGATCCTCGGGAGCCCGCCCCCGGCTCTACCCGCACCGGCGCACCGCCGTTAAGGTGCTGGAAACACCATAAGAAGTCAATTGCGGACGGGACTGAGGAGCGAGCATGGGCGTGGCGCCGGACCTGGAGACCCTGGCCGACAGGATGGCCCTGACCGAGCTGGTCGCCCGCCTCGAGCAGGCGGTGGACCGCATGGACCGCGAGGGGATCCTCGCGTGCTACTCCCCGCGGTCCTTCGACGACCACGGCCGCTGGCGCGGCAGCGGCGAGGGGTTCGCCGAGTTCATCTGCGACAACCCTGGCTTCACCACGGCCTCCAGGTTCATCTACCACCTGATGGGCCAGTCGATCTTCGAGATCGAGGGGGACGAGGCCTATGGCGAGTCCTACTTCGCCTACTGGATGCAGACCTCCGACGACCGCCTCTACCAGTCGATCGGGCGCTACCTCGACTACTTCCAGYGTGCCGACGACGGATGGCGGATCACCTACCGGCGGGTGGTCATGGAGTGGGACGGCACCCTCGCGTGCGAGAACGCGGTCCCCGGCGGTCACTTCCGCGGCACGCGAGACAGGACCGACCCCCTCTACAGCCGGCTCAAGTGGCCGGAGAACCCGGAGGCCAAGACCTCCACCGGCTGATCCCGCCGAGATCGGGCGTCCGTTCAGATCGCGTTCAGATCGAGAGGCCGCCGTCGGCGACCACGATCTGCCCCGTGACGAACGAGGCGTCCTGCGACAGCAGGAACGCCACCACCCCCGCCACCTCGGCGGGCTCCGAGACCCGGCCCATCGGGATCCGGGCCAGCAGGCGGGCCTCGCTCGCGGGGTCGCCGAGGAGCCGGTCGATCATCGCGGTGCGCATGTGGCCCGGCCCGACCGCGTTCACGCGGACACCGTCGGCGGCGTGGTCGCGGGCGGCGGCCCGGGTCAGCCCGAGCACTCCGTGCTTGGCCGCGGCGTACGACGCCACGCCGGCGGCCCGCACGGTGGTGCTCGTGTAGGAGGCGACGTTGACGATCGCGCCGCGCCCGGCCGGCACCATCACGGCGAGCTCGGCGCGCTGGCACCGGAAGACCGCGCCCAGGTTCAGGTCGAGGGTGCTCGCCCACAACGTCTCGTCATACGTCGCGGCCGGCTGAGGAGCCGGGCTGACACCGGCGTTGTTGACCGCACCGTCCAGCCGTCCCCACCGGTCCATCGCGGCCGCCACCAGCCGACCGGGGAGTTCCGGGTCGGCCAGGTCGCCGGGGACGGCCAGCGCCTCGACACCGTGTGACCGCGCGGACGCCGCGACCTCGGCGCACCGGTCCGCGCGCCGGCCGGTCAGCAAAAGGTGCGCGCCCTCGCCGGCCAGCCGAAGCGCGGTCGCCTCGCCGAGGCCGCCGGTCGCGCCGGTGACCAGGATGACGCGGTCCTCGAACCGGCGTGTGCTCACCGCCCGGCCCGCTCAGCCGACCAGCCGGATCGCCTGCATCGGACACATGTCCGCGGCGGAGGCGACGGCGTCCTCGTCATCGCCGGTGAGCTCGGCCGAGGTGAACTCCTCGTCGGCCTCGTGGCGGTAGGACAGCTGCCCCTCGTCGTCCAGGGCGAACAGGCGCGGCGCGGCGAACGCGCACTGCCCGTGGTTCTCGCACTGGGTGAGGTCGACGGCGAACTTCACGCTGGCTCTCCTGTCCGGTGGGTCGTTCCCGTCCGGTGGGTCGTTCCTCGCGGGCCCCGCCTACGTGTGTTGCAATAATGCTACTTTTATATTGGAATGATGTTCAACCGTGGGCGCAGCCTGATGGAGGTCGTCGCATGAGCCAGGCCACCGCGGGGGGCCAGGGCGCGCTGTCGCTGGAGGAGCGCGCCGCCCGTTTCTACGGCCTCGACGAGCAGCTGCTAAGCGACCCGTGGACGCTCTACGCGGACCTGCGCGACCACGCGCCTGTGCTGCGGGTCGGGCCGGCCGTCGTCGTCACGCGGTACGCCGACGTCAGGGACGTCTTCCGTGACACCGAGACCTTCTCGAGCAGGCGCTGGACCGGCACTCGGGTCACCCAGCGCCGCGCGTCCCTGACCCCGGCCGAGGCCGAGCGTTACGACTACCTGATCCGCCTCGACGTCCACCACATCGGCCAGAACGACAGACCCGACCACACCCGGCTGCGAAGGTTCGTCAGCCAGGCCTTCTCCCGGCGCGCGGTCGAGAACCTGCGGGACCGCGCCACCCGGATCGCCCACGAGCTGTGCGACGAGATCGACGCGTCCGGCGACGACCCGTTCGACCTGGCGACGCTGTCCTGGCGGCTGCCGTTCCTGGTCGTCTGCTCGATGCTCGCGGTCCCCGACGCGCAGGTCGCGACGTTCCGCTCGTGGGCGGCCCAGATCCGGCGCGGCCTCGGAACCAACTACGACAACCTCGACGCGGCATACGACGCGACGCGGAACCTGGAGGCCTACGTCCTCGACCTGATCCGAGAGCGGCGTGCCCAGGTCTCCGCCAACGCCAACGCCAACGCTGGCGCTGGCGCGGCCGGCGGCAGCGACGACCTGGTCACCGGCCTGGTCGCGAACGACGCCGAGGGCGGCTCCCCGCTGACCGACGCCGAGCTGGTCGCGATGTTCGCCGTCATGCTCACCACGGGCAACGCCAACGACATGATCTCCAACGCGGTGATCGCGCTGGCTGAGCGGCCCGACCAGAAGGCGCTGCTGCGCGCCGATCCCACGCTCCTTCGGCCCGCGATCGAGGAGTTCCTGCGGTTCTGCCCCTCGGCGCACGGAGTGCACCGGGTCGCCGCGCGCGACTGCGAGATCGCCGGCTTCCCCGTGCGCGCCGGGGAGACCGTCCGGCTGGTGGTCGCCTCCGCGAACCACGACCCGGCGATGTTCACCGACCCGGACCGGCTCGACATCACCCGCGAGGACGCGAGGAACCAGCTCGACTTCGGCTTCGGCATCCACACCTGTCTCGGCCAGTGGCTGGCCCGCCTGGACATCGAGGTCGGGCTGGACGTCCTGTACGCGCGGTACCCGGCCCTGCGGGTCGCGGGCCCCGTCCGCTACCGGCGCGAGTACCAGTTCCGCGGCCCCGAACGGCTGATGATCGCCAAACGCTGAGCCCGGGCAACGAGGTCAGGCGAGCCCAGGACACCGCTGCCGGTGCTCGGCCTCTGACACCTCTCCCGACCCGGCTTCCCGATCCCCACCCTGGTCAGAAGGGCCACCATGAGACTCGCCTCGCACATCGCCATCGGGGTCCGCGACCTCGGGCGCTCCCTGGTCTTCTACCGCGACGCGCTCGGGATGACCGTCATCCGCGACGCCACCAACGAACCGCCCCGCGACGAGCTCTATGGCGCCGGGGTCGGCTCCACCCGGCGCCGTGAGGTGATGCTGCGCATGGGCGGCAACGAGGGGGAGGGCTACGGCGACCGCGTCTTCCTCGTCATCTCCCAGTCGGACGAGCTCGCGGACAACCAGCCGCCGACCCTGGAGCACATCGGGCTGCACCACGTCGGGTTCTGGGTCGACGACATCCCGGCGCTCGCCGAGAGGCTCCGGGCCGCCGGCCACGAGCCGATCTGGGTCAAGGAGACGACCGGCGCAGGGTACGGCGAGAGCGCGGACCAGAAGATGCGCGCCATGTTCGTCAAGGACCCCGACGGCACCATCCTCCAGTTCGACGAGCGCGTGGGCTGAGCCGCGCGCCGGCGCGGTCGGGGTCGGGGCCGCCGGCCACGGACGGCGGCCGCGCCGGCGGTCCCAAACTATCTTTCTATGGTGTTACAGTCATGCTTGCGGGGCGGCGGACGCGCGAGAGGGGCGGTGACCGGTGGACGACCGGCTGGCGGTGCTGGAGGCGCGGCTGCGCGAGCTCGAGGACGACCGGGAGATCCGTGAGCTCCTCGCCCGCTACGGCTACTACGCCGACGCCCCCCTGGACGAGGAGTACTTCCGGCTGTTCACCGAGGACTGCGTCATGGACGTCTCCTCCGGCCGTGGCGAGGACCCCTACGAGGTGATCCGCTGGGAGGGGCTGGACCAGATGCGGCGCTTCCTGGGCGAGCGCACGGCGCAGCACGACAACGGCTTCTACGGGCRCAGCTTCCACGTGCAGGGCAACAACCTGGCGATCAAGGTCACGGGAGACGGCGCGGTCGCGAACGGCTACTCGTTCATCCTCCACCAGGACGGCCCGACCCTGAGGCTGCTGAGCGCCTCGATCAACGAGTGGGCGTTCCGCCGGGAGGAAGGCCGCTGGAAGATCCAGATGCGCAAGCGCCGGATGGCCGGGGCGCCCGACGCCCAAGAGGTCCTGCGGGCGGCCGAGTGAACGGCGGCGCGCTCGCGGGTATCCGCGTCGTCGACCTCTCCCGCGTCCTCGCCGGCCCCTACTGCGCCCAGCTGCTGGGAGACCACGGCGCCCAGGTGACCAAGCTCGAGCCGGTCACCGGTGACCTGACCCGTTCGTGGGGACCGTCCCGCGGGGACGGCGTCAGCGCCTACTACGCCGGCCTCAACCGGAACAAGGAACACCTCACGGCGGACCTGGCGAGTCCCGAGGGCCGCGACCTGGCGCTGCGCCTGCTGCGGGACGCCGACGTCCTGGTCGAGAACTTCAAGCCCGGGACCATGGAGCGCTGGGGGCTGGGCACCGAGGAGCTGCTCGAGCGGTTCCCACGGCTGGTCTACTGCCGGATCTCGGCGTTCGACGGCGCCGGGCCGATGGCCGGCCTGCCCGGGTACGACGCCGTCATCCAGGCCTACACCGGGATCATGGACCTCAACGGCGAGCCCGACGGGCCGCCGCTGCGGGTGCCGATGCCGGTCGCCGACCTCACCACCGGGCTGCTGGCGTTCGCCGGTGTGCTGCTGGCGCTGCATGAGCGGGCGCGCTCCGGCCGGGGCCAGTGCGTCGACCTGAGTCTTGAGGACGGCGCCATGAGCCTGCTGCATCCGGCGGCCGCCAACTACTTCATGACCGGCGAGCCGCCCCGGCGCCTGGGCAGCGCGCACCCGAACATCGCGCCCTGCGACACCTTCCACTCGCCGGCCGGCGAGCTGTACGTCGCCGCCGGCAGCGACCGGCAGTTCGCCGTGCTCGTCGGTTTCCTGGGTGCGCCGGAGCTCGCGCGCGACCCTCGGTTCGGTACCAACGCCGACAGGCTGGCGCACCGCCACGAGCTCAACGCGGCCCTCGCCCGGCTGGTCGCCGGTCTCGATCCCGGCGTCGACCTGGCCCGAGCCCTGGTCACCGAGGGCGTGCCCGCCACGCTGATCCGGCCGTTGGCCGACGTGCTCGACGCGCCGGACGCGGCCGAGCGCGGCATGGTGACCGGGCTCGACGGGCTGCGCCTGCTGGGCGTGCCCATCCGGCTGAGCCGCACTCCCGGCTCGGTCCGGACCCCGCCCAGGCCGCTCGGCGCCGACCAGGCCGCCGTCGGCGCGGCGAGCACGTGACGAGCACCTTCGACGACGAGAGCGAGAGCAGGCAGAGCGTGGACTACGAGAACATCCTGTACGCCGTCGAGGACCGGATCGCGACGATCACCCTCAACCGGCCGGAGAAGCGCAACGCGCTGAGTCCGGCGCTGAGGCGCGAGGTGGTCCACGCGCTCAAGGCCGCCGAAGCGGACGACGACGTCACGGTGATCCTCGTCCAGGGCGCCGGGCAGGCGTTCTGCGCGGGCTACGACATGAACAGCTACGCCGGCGGCGACGAGCGCCCCGAGCGCCCCGACGGGTGGAACCACTCCGAGCTGTTCGAGTCCTGGACCGGGCAGTTCCCCCGCAGCTGCCTGCGCGACTGGCTGACCATCTGGGACCTGCTCAAGCCGGTCGTGGCCAAGGTGCACGGTTACGCGCTGGCCGGCGGTTCGGAGCTGATGTCGATGTGCGACATCGCCTTCGCGGCGGACGACTGCGTCATCGGGTACCCGCCCACCCGGGCCCAGTCGACCCCGGACATCGAATACTTCCCCTGGAAGATGTCGATGGCCCAGGCCAAGTACCTCCAGCTCACCGGAAACTCGGTCACGGGCGAGCGGGCCGCGCAGATGGGCTGGATCGCCAAGAGCTTCCCCGCCGACCAGCTCGACGAGCAGGTGATGCGCGAGCTGAGGCCGATGGCCGCGCTGCACCCGGCGATGCTGGCCGCCAACAAGCTCAGCCTCAACCAGAGCTACGAGGCGATGGGGTTCCGCGCCGCGCTGCACAGCGTCGTCCCCTGGTACGCGATCGCCCGCTCGTTCCGCCCGGGGGCGGGCGAGTTCCAGACCAAGGCCGCGCGTGACGGGCTCAAGTCCGCCCTCGAGTGGCGCGACCGCCCGTTCAAGGACGAGGGGTTCGCGCTGTGAGCGAGGGTGTCGGCGAGAACGGCCCGGCGAGTGTCAGGAGCCTGAACCACGTGGCGCTGGGGGTCCGCGACCTGGAGGCCTCACTGCGCTTCTACGTCGAGGGACTCGGCATGYGCAAGACGCTGGAGAAGGCGACCAGCGACCTGACCCCGGCGCTGATGCGGCTGCCCGCCGGGACGACGGGCACGACCGTGTTCGTGCAGGGCGACTCCCGGGTCGGCCAGCTCGAGCTGGTGAAGTGGGATCTTCCGCAGAACGAYGGCGGGTCACCGAAGCGGCCCGGCGACTTCGGCATGGGCCAGCTGTCCTTMCCGGTCGACGCCGAGCACATCGGCACCATCCACGCCCGGCTGGTCGGCATGGGCTACGAGGTCTACTCGGAGCCGACGACGACGATCGTCAAGAACTACGGCCCGGTCACGCTCTTCCTGTGCGAGGACCCCGACGGCATCCAGGTCGAGCTGGTCGCCCTGCCGTCACCCGAGACCGTCCGCGAGTTCCGTGCCCAGGCCCGGAAGGAGGGCTGAACACGTCACGCACCGCGTTGCTGGTCGGTGGCAGCGGCCCGACCGGCCCTCACGTCGCGGCGGGACTGTCCCGGCGCGGATACGCCGTCACGCTGCTGCACCGCGGCAGCCACGAGCTGCCCGAGCTCGCCGGGTACGAGCATGTCCACGCCGACCCGCACTTCCGCGCGTCGCTCGACGAGAGCCTGGCCGGCCGGAGCTTCGACGTCGTGGTCGCCACCTACGGGCGGCTGCGGCTGGTGGCGGACGCGGTGGCCGGGCGTTGCGGTGACCTGGTCGCGGTCAGCGGGCTGCCGGTCTACGCCGGCTACCACGAGTCCGGCCGGCCGCGCCCGCACGGGATGCCCGTGCTCGCCCGCGAGGAGGCCGCGGACACCGGCCGGGCCAGCGCGGAGACGGAGACCCCTGGTGAGGGGTTCGCCCGCAAGGTCCGGGCCACCGAGGAGCACGTGCTGCGCCTGCACGCGGCGGGCGCCTTCCGCGCCTCGGTGTTCCGGTACCCGACCATCTACGGGCCGCGCCAGGTCTACCCGCGGGAGTGGTCGGTGGTCCGCCGGGTCCGCGACGGCCGCGACCGGATCATCCTTCCCGACTCCGGGCTCACGATCACCACCCGCTGCGCGGCGGTCAACGCGGCGGCTCACCTGCTCGCCGCGGTCGACCGGCCCGAGGCCGCCGCGGGGGAGATCTTCAACGTCGGCGACCGCGACCAGCTCACCGTGCGCCAGTGGGTCGAGGTGTGCGCGGCCGCGGCCGGCGGCACGCTGCGCCCGGTCTCGCTGCCCTTCGAGCTCGCCGGCCCCGGGCGCGGCCTGTTCCCCGTCTCCCACGACGCCCACCTGCTCGTCGACACCCACAAGGCCGCCGAGCGGCTCGGGTACGCCGAACCGGTCCCGGCCGCGTGGGCGCTCACGGAGACGGTGCGGTGGTACGTCGAGCATCCGCCCGACGAGAGCGCGTCCGGGAACCTGGTGGACMGGTTCGACTACGCCGAGGAGGACAGGATCATCGAGACCTACCTCCGKGCCACGGCCGGGCTGCTGGCCGAGCAGCGGCCGGCCATGGTCGCCGCGCACCCCTACGCGCACCCCAGGGCCGCCGGGCAGCGCGACCACCGGAACCGGTAGCGATGGGACTGCTCACCGACGAGATGCGCGCCGCCGTCGGCTCCGTCGTCGACTGGCGGGTCTCCTTCCCCGTCGCGGCCTCCGACATCCGGCGCTGGGCGATCGCCGTCTACCACCCCGACCCGCCGCCACGCCGGTTCTGGGACGAGGCGGCGACGGCCGGCGGGATCGTCGCGCCCGAGGAGTTCAACCCCTTCGCCTGGATGGCCGCCGAGCAGCGGGAGCCGGTCGTCGCGCCGCTGCCGCGCGACACCGACCGGATGGAGAAGGCCATCGGCATCACCGGGCCCGGCCTGCGCGTCCAGATCAACGGCGGGACCGAGGTGAACTACGGCGTCCCGATCCGGCCCGGGGACGTGATCCACTCCGAGACCCGGCTGGTCGAGTACCGCGAGACGACCGGCCGGATGGGGCCGATGCTCATCGCGGTCACCGAGTCCGTGTGGACCAACCAGGACGGCGAGCGGGTGCTGGCCGAGCGCCAGACCGCCATCCGCTACTGACCCGACCACGCGGCGAGGGGAGACGACGATGGAGCTGAAGGTGGGCCAGGAGCTGGCCGCCGGGCCGCGCCGCAGCGGCTTCGCCGAGTGGAACCGCTACGCCGCCGTGAACGACGAGTTCGTGCCGATCCACATGGACGACGAGGCGGGGCGCGCGGCCGGGTACCCCGGCGCGATCATGATGGGCCGCCTCCAGTGGTCCTACGCGCACCGGCTGCTGCGGGAGTGGCTGCCGCCCGAGGGCCGGATCGTGTCGATGGCGCTGCGGTTCCGGGGCCCGACCCTGCGCGACGCGCCGTTCGACGTGAAGGCGCGGGTCGTCGCCGTGCGGACCGAGGCGGCCGAACGTCACGCCGACCTCGAGGTGTGGGTGGAGGACGAGACAGGCGCGGTGCTGGCACCCGGTACCGCGACCGTCGCGGTGCCGGCGGCGGTCGCGGTACCGGTCGGAGCCGGATCGGAGCCAGCTCGGAGTCAGCTCAGACCGGCGACGTCACCGGTAGCCGACGCCGACGACCGAGTGCATCGGCTCGCCGACCACCACGACACCCGCGTCGACCAGTCGCGCGATCTCCTCATCGGTCAGCCCCGCCTCGGCGAGCAGCTCCCGGGAGTGCTCGCCATGCCCGGCGGCCTTCATCACCGGGTGAGGCGCGTGGCCGCTGAACGTGGCGAGGTGATGCGGCAGGAAGGTGGAGTTGCCGTCCGGCCAGACCAGCTCCACCACGTGTCCGTCGCCGAGCAGCTCGGGGTCGCCGGTCACCTCGCGGAAGTCGCGGGCCCGGACGGCGGCCCCGCCCGCGGCGCCCACGGCCGCGACCACCTCGCCGGAGCTGAGGACGCCGATGGCCGCGCCGAGTCGCTCGGTCAGCTCCGCCTCCGTGGCGTCGGCGGACGTGGCCAGCCCGGCGGCGACGGCCTGGCCGGCGTCGCGCAGGTGGACCCGGACCCAGCCGTCGGCACAGGCGTAGAAGCGCGAGAGCGCGCCCGGCCCCGGAAAGTCGCGCCCGCCGGTCCCGGCGGGCGGCCGGCCGGCGTACCGGACCAGCTCGCCGCTCTGCATGTACGTCGCCGCGTGCGCCAGCGAGGTGCTGACGTGCTGCCCGCCGCGGCCCACGGCCCGCTGGTAGAGAGCCGCGCAGGTCCCGAGGGCGGCCAGGCAGGCGACGGTCACGTCGTTGATCGACAGCGTCGAGAACACCGGCTCGGCGGCGCCGCCCTGCGCCTTCATGATCCCGGTCAGCGCCTGCACCACCGGGTCGTAGCCGGGCTGGCCACCGAGCGGCCCGACGCCGCCGTATCCGGTGATCGAGGTGGTCACCACCTCCGCGTTCGTCGCCCGCAGCGTCGCGTCGTCGATCCGCAGCCGCTCCAGCACCCCGGGCCGGTAGTTGTCGAGCACCACGTCGCTGCCCGCGACCACGCGCAGGAAGGCGGCGTACCCGTCGGGATCGCGCAGGTCGATGCCGAGACCGCGCTGGCCGCGGCCGATGCCGTAGCCCCGCAGCCGCATCTCGTCGCCCCTGACCGTCTCGATCTTGAGGACGTTGGCGCCGAGCGCCGCGAGCAGCATGCCGGCGTAGGGACCGGCCAGGACGGTGCCCAGGTCGGCCACGGTGATCCCTGCCAGCGGACCGGACCCGGCGGGGCGCTCGGTCGACGGGGCGGGCGGCTCGGCCGACGGAGCGGGCGGCTCGCCCGAGCGCGGGCGCCAGGCCGCGCGCTCCTGGAGGCGCCGCGGCTGGTGGTGGCGCAGGGCGCCGCGAGAGAGATCGGCGCCGGCACCCACCACCACCGACGGCCCGACCAGCGGGTCGTCGAGCTCGATCCGCTGGCCCAGCGCCGCGACCTGCGGATGGTCGAGCCAGTCGTCCCGGTCGCCGACCGGGCTGACCGGGCAACCGGCCGCCGTCAGCTCCGCGAGCCACGCGGCGCGGTCCCGGCGCAGGAACGCCTCGGTCAGCCGCGCGCGGACCCAGCCGCGGTTCGCGGGCGCGTAGAGGCGCTCGCGCACGTTCTGGATCCGTGGGTCGTCGACGACGTCGGTGGTGCCGAGGCAGGTGAAGAGGAGGTCCTGGAACTTCGAGCCCAGGGCGCCGACGAACAGCCACTCGCCGTCGGCGCACCGGTAGGTCCCGAACGTCGGGTTCGGGCCGCCGGGCCCGACCGTGGTGTCCGGCAGCGGCTCGGTCGGGCTGACCAGCATCGTGGTGATGGTGGTGACCATCGAGCCGTGCAGCGGGTCCACCACCACGCGCTGGCCGTGGCCGGTGCGCGCGCGCTCGACGAGCGCGGCGATGCCGCACACGGCGCCCCAGGTGCCCTGCATGTAGGCCAGGAACGGGTACACCTCGTCGACCGGGCCGCCGCCGAACGAGGTCTGCCGGCGCGCGGCCCCGAAGTCGGCCGACACCATCCGGTCGCGGGTGAACGGATCGAGGTCGACCTCCTCCCGCCACAGCGGGAGGTGCAGGTGTACCACCCCGGCCGGCGGTTCGGCGTCGAGGCCGAGGCCGAGCGCGGCCGCCGTGCGCCGGTCGGAGGTGAGCACCAGGTCGGCCTCGGCGGCCAGCGCCGGGCCGAACTCCGGCGGAATGACCGTCTTGTTGCGGTCCCACACCACCGCGCCCGGTCTGGTGCGGTGGTGTGCGTCGGCCGGATCGTCCAGCCTGATCACCTCGGCGCCGAAGTCGCCGAGCACCATGCCGGCCAGCGGCCCGCTGATGCCGCGGCCGGCGTCCAGGACGCGGACGCCGGCGAGAGCGGGCAGCTCCGGAGTGTCGGTCACGTCGGTCAACCTCCCGGTCCCTGGGTCCGTCGGCCGGGGAGCCCGGTCACGACTTTAATAATGGTAATACCATGGTTCAATGATGTCGGTGGGGAAGCGCCGGCCCGTGGCGAGGAGGAGCGCATGGTCCGCGAGCTCGACCACTGGATCGACGGCAGGTCGGTGCCCCGGGGGACCCAGCGAGCGCTGGCCGTCGAGGGGCCGTTCGAGCGCTCGGTCGTGGCGCGGGTCGCGCTCGGCGAGGCCGGGCACGTCGAGCTGGCGGTGCGCGCGGCGCGCGCGGCGGCCCGCGGCTGGGCGGACCGGGCTCCGGTCGACCGTGGCCGGCTGCTCGGGGAGGTGGCCCGGCGGCTGCGGGAGCGGGCCGACGAGTTCGTGTCCGTCGAGGTCGAGGAGACCGGCAAGCTGGTCGCCGAGATGCGCGGCCTGCTGAACGTCTCGGCCGACTACTTCGAGTACTACGGCGGCGTGGTCCGCGCCCTGTTCGGCGAGACCATCGACCTCGGGGCCGGCGACCACGCGTTCACCAGCCGCGAGCCCTACGGCGTGGTCGGGATGATCACCCCCTGGAACGGCCCGCTCACGCAGGCGTCGCGCGGGCTGGCCGCGGCCCTGGCGGCCGGGAACACGGTGGTGGTGAAGCCTTCGGAGCTCACCTCCAGCACCACCCTGATGCTGGCCCGGCTGTGCGAGGAGGTKGGCGTCCCGGCCGGCGTCGTGAACGTCGTGCTCGGTACCGGCCCGGAGGTCGGCGCCGCGCTGGTCGACCATCCCGACGTGCGGCTGGTCGCGTTCACCGGTTCCGTGGGCACCGGCCGGACGGTGGCCGCCGGCGCGGCCCACCGGCTGGTCCCGACGATCCTGGAGCTCGGCGGCAAGTCGGCCAACGTGGTCTTCGCCGACGCGGACCTCGACCGGGCCGTGGCCGGGGCGCTGGCCATCTGCACCGGCGCCGGCCAGCAGTGCGCGGCGCTGAGCCGGCTGCTGCTCCAGGACGAGATCCACGACGCCGTGCTGGCGCGGGTCGCGGAGCGGATGCGTGCCCGGACGCCGGGGGAGCGCCTGGCGCCGATGACCACCGAGGCCCAGTTCGAGAAGGTGGTCGGCTACTTCGACGTCGCGGCCCGGGAGGGCGCCCGGCTCGTGACCGGCGGCCACGCCGTGACCGGGGACCTGGCGGCCGGTCGCTATGTCGAGCCGACCGTCTACGCCGACGTCACGCCGAAGATGCGGATCTTCCAGGAGGAGATCTTCGGGCCGGTCCTCGCCGTCACCCGCTTCGCGACGGAGGACGAGGCCGTGGCGCTGGCCAACGACTCCGACTACGGGCTCGTGGCCAGCGTCTGGACGGCCGACTCGGCCCGCGCGCTGCGCGTGGCCTCGCGGATCGACGCGGGCCAGGTGATCGTCAACGGCGGCCGCACGGGGATCGAGACGCCGTTCGGCGGCTACAAGTCCAGCGGCGTGGGTCGCGAGAAGGGCTTCGAGTCGCTGCGCTGGTACACCCAGCTGAAGACCACCGTGGTCTCGACCCGGTGAACGGACGAGCGCMGTGCCGCTCGCCTGCCCCCCACCACTACCTGGCCAGTTCGATGACCAGGTCCTTCCGGTCCGGCGGCATGTGCGAGCGGATCTCGCGCTGACGGCCTCGGGCGACGGCCGTGATGACTCGTCCTCGGGACGGTGGTCAACCAAGTTGTAATAGTCTTACATTAATGTTCTGACTGTGCGGGGCTGCGGACGGAGAAGGACTCGGACATGACATCGATGCTGGAGCGGGCCGAATCACACGGTCTTCCGATCCACAGGCTCGATCTTGAGGGTGACGAGCGGCTGGGCGTCGACCCGTTCGCGGTGTGGGACGAGATGACCGACGTGGGCGGTCTGTTCTACAGCCCGGTGAACCGCGGCTATCTCGTGGCGGCGGACTACGACACGGTCCGGCACGTGCTGCAGGACCCGCGCACCTGGTCGAACCTGCCGAGCTCGATCGTCTACACCAAGAAGGAGATCATCCTCGACGTCCCGCCGATCACGATGGACCCGCCGGTACACACCAGGTACCGCAAGGCGCTGGCTCCGTTGTTCGGCCCGAAGGCCGTCGCGCACCTCGAGCCTCGGATCGGCGAGATCTGCCACGAGCTGATCGACAGGATCCTGGCGAGTGGCAGCTGCGACTTCGCCAAGGACTTCGCGGCGAAGCTGCCCGCGCTGTTCTTCCTGGAGTGGCTGGGGATCGGCACCGAGGACGTCGACCGGATGTTCCACCTCGCCGAGCGCGCCACCTTCGACTTCCCGACCCAGGAGGAGCGCGACGACATCGAGCGCCAGATCGACCGGATCGTCCGCGGGGCGATGACCGACCGGCGCACCAACCCGCGGCCCGGAGACCTGGCGACGGCGTTCGTCAACATGAAGGTCGACGGGGAGGCGATCCCCGAGGACCTGCTGGTCGGCATGGCCAAGCTGGCCTTCATCGCGGGCCAGGAGACCACGTCCAGCCAGCTCGGCTTCATCATGTGGCACCTCGCCAGGAACCGCGAGGACCGCCAGTTCCTCCTCGACGACCCGAGCCGGATCCCCGGGGCGATCGAGGAGCTGATGCGCTTCTACAACACGGGCGGCTCCGCCGGCCGGGTGGCGAAGCAGGACACCGAGCTCAACGGCTTCCCGGTCAGGGCCGGTGACCGCATCTTCATCGCCCGCTGCGGCGCCGACCGCCAGCTCGCCCCACAGGTGCAGCTCTCCCGGACCGGAGTTCCGCACTCGGCGTTCGGCCTCGGCGTCCACCGCTGCCTGGGCTCCCACGTCGCTCGGCTGGAGATGCGCATCGGCCTCGAGGTGTGGCACGAGCGGATCGCCGACTACCGGATCCCCGACGACTTCGTCGAGAAGTACCGCTACGGCAGCTTCATGCAGCAGCTGCTCAACCTGCCGCTCGAGATCGAGCCGGCCGCCCGCTGACCTCCCGCGGCCGCGGGCCGCGGGAGACGAAAGGAAGGATGGACATGACCCAGAGCACCGAGCAGACCACCGGGCTGAGGTTCGTCGTCGACACCGACCTGTGCGTGGGGCACGGCCGCTGCTACACGCTGGCACCGCAGTGGTTCGACTGCGATGACGTCGGCTACGCCGAGATCAAGGACGTCGTCATCGGCGCGGGCGAGCGCACCCAGGCCGAGGACGTCGCCGCCGCCTGCCCCGAGGGCGCCATCACCCTCGTGGAGAAGTAGGCCCCCGCCGGGAGCAGCCCCCCGGTGATCACCGTTTGTGCCTTGCCGTGGTTGTCAGCGGGCCAGATCGTGACCACCGGGGGGCACAAACGGCGATCCGTGAGTGTCGCGGGGCCGGTCGCCGCGGTGGCCGCGGGGCGACTCTCTCGGGCGCGTCCGCGTCAGACGGGTGCTACGGGACCAGGGTGTCCGCCGCGGACCTCTCGGCCAGGATGATGTCGGCGGCGATCCAGGCCAGGGCCATGGTCGGCGCGTTGTTGTTGCCCGAGGGCTGATCCCGGAAGACCGACGCGTCGATCACGCGCAGTCCCCGCGTGCCGCGGACGCGCAGCGAGGCGTCGACGACGTCGTCGTCGTCCGGTCCCATGGCGCAGGTGCCGAGCCCGTGGGCGCCCGCGTTGCCCTTGTTGATGCCGTACTCGACGATCTCGTCGTCGTCCGCGACCGCCGGGCCGGGCTGGAGCTCCTCGACGACGTATCCGGCGAACGGCTCGGTGGCGACGATCTCCCGGGCCCTGCGGACCGCCCTGACCAGCATCCGCCGGTCCTTCTCCGTGCTGAGGAAGTTCGGCTCCAGGCGGGGGACGTCGTCGAGGCCGGGGCCGGTGATGTGCAGCGAGCCCTGGCTGGTGGGGTACATCGGCAGCGCGACGTACTTCGCGCCGGGGAACCTGTCGACCACCATCCGCCCGGTCATCGGGTTCACGTCCGAGGTCGAGATGGGCGTGAAGAAGCACTGGGTGTCGGGGTGCTCCGAGGCCGGGTCGGATTTGTAGATGGCGCTGACGGCGTAGCCACCGTGCGCGATCATCCCGCCGCGGGACAGGAGGTACTTGAACCCGGTCCACAGGTATCGCGGTGTCGAGGCGGCGGCCGGGTTGTAACCCTCGACGCCGGTGAGCCGGTACTGCAGGAGGATGYCGCGGTGCTCCTTGAAGTTCTCGCCCACCCTGGGGCTCGGGACCACGCACGGCACGCCGGCCTTCTCGAGGACCTCCGGAGCGCCGATGCCCGAGCGCTCCAGCAGGAGCGGTGAGTCGAAGGCGCCGGCGCAGACCAGCACCTCGCGGGCCGCGTGGTACGTGACCGTGCCGCCGTCCTTCGTCCGGCAGCGGACGCCGGTGACGCGCGTGCCGTCCAGGTGCAGCCGCTCGGCCTCGGTCTCGGTGACCACCGTGAGGTTCCGGCGGCGGCGCGCCGGGCGCAGGTAGGCACGGGCCGCGCTCATCCTGGTGCCCTTGCGGGTGTTGGACGCGACGTACGACGCGCGCTTGCCGCCGCTGCCGTTCATGTCCGGCTCGAAGGGGATGCCGTTCGCCCCGAACGAGGCGATCATGGCGTCGCAGGCCGCCTCGGGCGGCCCGGCGATCTCGATGTCGACGGCGCCGGCGCCGCCGCGGACCTCGTTGCCCCCGAGCTGGTGACGCTCGATCTTCTTGAAGGCGTCGAGGAACCGCTCCCAGTTCCAGCCGGTGTTGCCGGCCTTCTCCCAGCCGTCGTAGTAGTCGGCCCAGCCGCGGTTCCAGACCATTCCGTTGATCGTGGTCGACCCCCCGATCACCCTGCCGCGGGGCAGCCGCTCGACGTGGCCGTCGGGGAACTCGACGGTGGGGAAGGACTTGGAGTACTTCGGGTTCGTCAGCGTGAAGTAGAAGCCCTTCGGGACCAGGTGGATCAGGTTGGCGTCGCCCGGGCCGGTCTCGACGACGAGCACGCTGGTGCGGGGATCCTCCGAGAGCCGGTTGGCCAGGACGCAGCCGGCCGCACCGGCACCGACGATCACGTAGTCAAAGGTCGAGGTCTTCGGAGCGCGGGCCATGTGGGTTCCTCTCAGCGCAGGCCACGGAAGGTGGCGCGGATGTCGGCCACCACGTCGTCGGGGCGCTCCATCGCGCCGAAGTGACCGCCCACCTTGTGCTCGGCCTGGTGCACGATGTCGGCGTACACGGCGGGCAGCCAGTCGAACCGGGCGCCCGGCGCGTTGTCGTCGAGGAAGACCGAGAGCCCGGCGGGCGCCTGGATCACCGGCGTTCGGTCGTGCGCCGGCCGCCACGGGTGGGCGGCCGCCTCGTAGTAGAACCGCGCGGCGCTGGGGTAGCTCTGGGTGAGCCAGTAGAGCATCGCCGAGGTGATGAGGAAGTCCGGCGGGAAGACCTCGCCCTCCGGCTGGGCGTGGTCCATCCAGGCCAGGCGGCGCTCGGTCAGCCAGGCGAGCAGGCCGGCCGGGGAGTCGTTGAGGCCGTGGGAGATCGTCTGCGGGTGCACGATCTGCGGGACCAGGTGCCCGACCCGCAGCCGCTCCCAGGCGACGACGGCGGCGCGGTGCTCGGGGGCGGCGGCGTCCGCGGCCTTCTGCAGCAGGTTCCAGGGGCGGTCGGAGCTCCAGCCGGACGGGAAGGCGACGAGGCTGCTCAGGTGGATCCCGAGCAGCCGGTCGGCGTGCTTGTGACCGAGCTGCGCGGTCACGAGGGCGCCCCAGTCACCGCCGTGCGCGGCGAACCGGTCGTGGCCGAGGACCTCGGTCATCAGCGTGACCCACAGGTCCGCCGCCGTGAGGTAGCTGACCCCGGACCGGGGGAGTGGTGACGAGAACGCGAACCCGGGCAGCGACGGCACGACCACGTCGAACGCGTCCGCCGGGTCCCCGCCGTGTGCCGCGGGGTCGGTGAGCGGGCCGATCACCCGGTGGAAGTCCCAGAACGTCCAGGGGAAGCCGTGGCTGAGCACGAGCGGAGCCGGCGCGGGCCCCTTGCCGCGAACGTGCGCGTAGTGGATCGGCAGCCCGTCGATCTCCGCGACGAACATCGGGAGCGTGTTGATGGCTCTTTCCTGGGCGCGCCAGTCGAAGCCGTCCCGCCAGTAGCCGACCAGCTCCCGCAGCCGCTCGGTCGGGACTCCGTAGCGGCTGTCCTCGTTGTCGACGTCCGGGGCGAACCGGGTGGCGGCGAGCCGGCCGTCGAGGTCGCGCAGGTCGGCCTCGGGGACGTCGAGGACGAAGGGGCGCGGTGTCATGCGGAGGCCTCCTGATCGCCGAGCTGGATCCGAGCCGTCCGAGGCGTCTCGGCGCTCAGCTGAGGATGAAGCCGCGGTAGCCGGCCTTGCGGGCGTCGTACAGCCCGTCGACGAACTCCGGCAGCGCGCCGAGGTAGGCCACGTACACGCGGGGCTTCCCCTCGATGTTGTCGCCAAAGAAGATCGACTTCGCCGTCGCCTGCAGGGTGCCCGCGGCCTTGTCGGTCACGCTCGTGGTCCACGCCTGCTCGGCCGTGGGGTCGGCCTCCACGCGGCGCCACGGGTGGGTGAAGATGTCCTCGACCACCTGGGCGACCCACTCCACGACGGGCTCCGAGCAGCGCGGGCCGTTGCCGTGGCCACCCTTGCCGTGCGGGCCGCCGACGATGAAGAAGTTCGGGAACCCGGCGACCTGCATGCCGAGGTAGGTGAGCGGCCCGTCCTTCCACTTGTCGCGCAGCGTCTGGCCGCCGAGGCCGCGGATGTCGAGCCTGGTCAGGGCGCCCGTGAACGCGTCGAACCCGGTGGCCAGGATGATCATGTCCACCTCGAGCTCGCCCTGCTCGGTGCGGATGCCCTTCTCGGTGAACTCCCGGATGGGGTTCTCCTTGAGCAGGACCAGGTCGACGTTGTCCTGGTTGTAGGTCTCGTAGTAGTTGGTCTCGCAGGGGACCCGCTTGGTGCCGAAGTAGTGGTCGTTGGGGATCAGCTTCTCGGCGGTCTCGGGGTCGTCGACGCGCTCACGGATCTTGTCCGCGAGGAAGTCGCAGTAGATCTGGTTCGCCTCGGCGTCGTAGGCCAGGTCGTTGTAGAGCCCGATCCACTTGGCGAAGCCCGGGGAGCTGAACGCCTCCTCGAAGCGCGCGTCTCGCACCTCGGGGCTGACATCGGTCGACTTCGTCGGGTCCCAGGTGTGCAGGAACCCGCTGAAGGAGCCGCGCAGGAAGGGGAACATCTCGGGGTACTCGTCGCGGATCCTGCGCATGTCCTCGTCGGACAGCGGCCGGTTCCGCAACGGTACGGCCCAGTTCGCGGTGCGCTGGAAGACGGTGAGGTGGCCGGCCGTCTTGGCGACCTCCGGGATCACCTGCACGCCGGTGGCCCCGGTGCCGATCACGGCGATCCGCTTGCCGGTGAAGTCGACGTCCTTGTCGGGCCACAGCGACGTGTGGTACCACTCGCCCCTGAAGCGCTCCAGGCCCGGGATCTTCGGGAAGTTGGGGTCGGAGAGGATGCCGGTCGCCATGATGACGACCCGCGCGCGGTAGAGGCGGCCCTCGGTGGAGTGCAGCGTCCAGGTGTCGGTCTCCTCGTCGAAGACCATGCTCTCGACCCGGGTGTCGAAGTCGATGTCCCTGCGGAGGTCGTGCTTGTCCGCGACCCGGTTGTAGTAGGCCTCCAGCTCGGGCTGGCTCGCGAACATCTCCTTCCAGCGCCACTCCGCCAGCAGCTCCTCGTCCCAGGAGTACTGGTAGGAGTACGACTCCGAGTCCAGCCGCGCGCCCGGGTAGCGGTTCCAGTACCACGTGCCGCCGACGCCTGAGCCGGCCTCGATGACCCGGACCGACCGGCCGAGCTCACGGACCAGTTTGAGCTGGTACATCCCGGTGAGGCCGGCGCCCACGATCACGACGTCGAACGAGCGGACCCCGCTCTGGTCGCCCGGTGCGTCGGCTGCTGTCGCGTCGAGCCTGGCCGGGGTCTCGGTCATGGTTCCTCCAGTGAAGTTCAGACAAGTCGCGATCCTACTCGCGAACTTGGCTACAACACCACTGTGAGTGCAGTACAGGCACAGCCCCATCGCTGCTTGTGGTCGTCCTCCGTGTGACCCTGACGACGCCGCGAGCGGACACCGATCGCGTTTATAATCATGTTAGACTCGTGTTGCTAGCGAGTTGGAGTGTGGGCGTGGAGGGTGGCCTGTGAGAGTCGGGATCATCGGTGYTGGCATGTCGGGTCTGTTCCTCGCCCACCACCTCGCGCGTGCCGGGATCGACTACACGATCTACGAGAAGCGCGAGGCCGCCGGCGGGACGTGGCACGACAACACCTACCCGGGCCTGCACGTCGACGTGATCACCCGCTCCTACGAGTTCCCCTTCGCGCGCAAGCACTACTGGTCCAAGCGCTATGYGCCGGGCGAGGAGATCCGGCGCTACCTGACCGAGTTCGCGCGTGACACCGGCATCCAGGAGCGCATCCGGTTCGGCACCGAGGTCCGGCTGGCGACCTGGCAGGACGGGGCCTGGACGCTCACGCTGCCCGACGGTGGCACCGAGGTGTTCGACGTGGTGGTGGCGGCGACCGGGTTCCTGCACGTACCCAAGCGCCCCACGTTCCCCGGCACCGACACGTTCGCCGGGCACAGCTGGCACTCCTCGGAGTGGGACCACGGCGTGGACCTGCGGGGCAAGCGGATCGGCGTGGTCGGCACCGGATCCAGCGGCATCCAGATCGTCAGCGAGCTCGGCAGGCGCGGCCACCAGGTCAAGCACTTCATCCGGACCCCGCAGTGGATCCAGGTGAAGGAGAACCCGAAGATCTCCCTGCTCGAGAAGCTGTTGCTGCGGGTTCCGGCCCTGGCCGGTCACTGGGACCGCAGGATGGCCGCGCTGCGGCTGGAGACGGATGGCTCCGAGACCTGGCGCCTGGTGCCCGGCTCCGAGCGGGACGCGATGAACAGGCGCTTCCGGGACAAGCTGGCCGAGGAGATTCCCGACCCGGTCCTGCGCGAGCGGCTCACTCCCAAGGAGCCCCTGGGCTGCAAGCGGATCCCGAAGTCGCCCGACTACTACCGGGTGGTCCAGCTGCCCAACGTCACCCCCGTCTTCGGCGGGGTGCGGCGGGTCGAGCCGGCCGGCATCGTCGACAGCGAGGGCGAGCTGCACGAGCTCGACGTGATCGTGTACGCCACCGGCTTCGACACCCACGCCTACATGCGGCCCATGAACGTCGTCGGTCCCGACGGGCTGACCGTCGACAAGCTCTGGGCCGACGGGGTCTACAGCTACCGCGGCATCGGCCTGCCCGGCCTGCCGAACTTCTTCCTGCTCAACGGCCCCTTCGCGCCCGTGAACTCGATCGCGATCCCGACCTGCCTGCGCGACGAGGTGGGCTTCCTGATGCGGCTGTTCGAGACCATGCAGCGGGAAGGGCGCGCACTGGCGCCGTCGGAGGCCGCCACCCAGAAGTTCTGCGACGGTGTGCGCGCCGCGCTCCCCGACACCACGTACTCCCTGTGCGACAACTGGTACACGGACCAGGGCGGCACGCCGATCATCTGGCCGTTCACCCGCCAGCGGCACGTCGACCAGTACGCCGACGCGGACCTCGCCGACTTCGAGCGGCTCGAGGCGCGCGGCACCCTGTCCGCCCCCGCGCGGTCCTGACCACCGCTACCAGCCGGCCCTGACGGACCGCCAAGCGCCTGCGAGCACTGAGAGCAGAGAGCAGGGAATCCATGTCCAGCGACGCCACGGGAGCGCAGCCGAATCCCGGAGCCCTCGACGGGGTGCGGGTACTCGAGGTCGGAGACCGGATCGGCGAGTACTGCGGACTCATGCTGGCCGGCCTCGGCGCCGAGGTGATCAAGATCGAGCCGCCCGAGGGCGCCGAGAGCCGGCGGATGGGCCCGTTCGTCGACGACGTGCCCGACCCGGAGAGGTCGTTGCACTTCTGGGCCTACAACCGGGGCAAGCGCTCGCTCGTCCTCGACCTCGAGACCGACGGCGGGCGCGGCGAGCTGGCGGAGCTGATCGCCGGGAGCGACGTGCTGCTCGATGCCACTGCGCTCGGCTACCTGGACGAGCGCGGACTGGGCAGCGCCGCGCTCCGTGCCCGGCAGCCCGCGCTCGTGGTCGCGCGGATCACGCCGYTCGGCGAGGACGGCCCGCGCAGGAACTGGAAGGCCACGGACCTGGTGCACCTGGCACTGGGCGGCCAGGTGATGAACAACGGCTACGACCCCGACCCGAGTGGGAGGTACGACCTGCCACCGATCGCCCCCCAGCTCGACCACTCCTACGCCGTCGCCGGCGAGCAGCTCGCCTTCACCGTGATCGCGGCACTGATCAGTCGCCGGCGTTCGGGCCGGGGACAGCACCTCTCGTGCGCCGTGCACGAGGCACTGGCCAAGAACACCGAGGGCGACCTCATGTCGTGGGTCTGCCTGCGTACCCCCTTCCACCGGCAGACCTGCCGGCACTCCGCGCCGGACGTGTCCGTCCACCGCTCGATCTTCGCGACCAAGGACGGCCGCTGGATCCTCGCCTCGACCCGCAACGCCAAGCTGCTCGGCCCGTTCCTGGAGAAGTACGGCATCGGCGACGACATCAGCGACGGCAGCGACGAGAAGCGCCAGGACTCCCGGGTGCTGCCCGGCATGGAGGGCGGCGCCGCGCGCAACATGGACGCCGTCGAGCACACGGTGCGCCGCTACCTGTTCGACGACGTCCCCTGGCGCGAGGCGCAGGAAGCCGGGCTGATGTGGGTCCCGGTGCGCAAGCCGCACGAGTCGGCCTACGACGAGCACTGGATCCAGCGCGGCACGTTCGGGGACGTGGAGCACGCCGACCTCGGCCGTACCCTGCGCTACCCGATCAGCAAGTGGATCGCCTCCGAGACCGGCTGGGTGGCCGGGCAACCGGCGCCGCGACTGGACCAGGACCGTGACCCGCGGCCGCGGGTCAGGCCGCGCGCCGTCGAGCGGGTCGCACTCGCCACGCCTGGCACGCCCGGCACGCGCGGCACGCCCGGCGCGCTGTCGGTGCACGGGAAGCCATGGGCGCTGCAGGGCCTGCGCGTCCTCGACTTCACCTGGATGCTGGCCTCGGCCGGCGCCACCCGGTTCCTGGCGTCGCTCGGCGCGGACGTCATCAAGGTCGAGTGGCACAAGAACCTCGACCCGCGTCGCGGTGGGAACCCGGTCGGCGGCCGCGAGGCCCGCGAGCGGGCCACCGGACCGGTGCCCTCGCAGTGGCCGGCGGACCTGGGCGGCCCGGTGGGTGCCCAGTACAACAACAAGAACCCCGGCAAGCGCGGTATCTCGCTCAACGTGAAGCATCCCAAGGGCCTCGAGCTCGCCCGGCGCATGGTCGCGGAAAGCACCGTCGTCACCGAGGGCTTCTCGCCCGGCGTGATGGAGAGCTGGGGGCTCGGCTACGACGAGCTCCGCAAGATCAAGCCGGACATCATCTACGCCAAGCAGTCCGGCATGGGCACCAGGGGGATCTACGGACGGTTCCGCACCATCGGCCCGGTGGCGCAGGCCTTCGCCGGCACCTCGGAGATGAGCGGCCTGCCCGACCCGTTCCCGCCCGCGGGGTGGGGCTACTCCTATCTCGACTGGTACGGCGCCTACAGCTTCGCGCTCGCGATCCTCAGCGCCGTCTACCACCACGACGTGACCGGCCAGGGCCAGGCCATCGACGCCTCGCAGAGCGAGGTCGGCATCTTCATGACGAGCGTCCCGACGCTCGACTTCCAGGTCAACGGCCGGGTCTGGCAGCGCGCGGGCAACCGGTCGCCGTACTCGACGGCCGCGCCCGAGGGCCTCTACCGCACCCTGGGCGAGGACCGCTGGATCGCCATCACCTGCCAGACCGACGCGGACTGGGTCGCGCTGGCCAAGGAGGCCGGCCACCAGGAGTGGCTCGAGCACCCGGACCTCCGTACCGCCGAAGCCCGGCAGAAGAACCGCGAGGCGCTCGACCGGCTGGTCACCTCGTGGACGTCCGGCCATGACGGCTTCGACCTGATGAACCGGCTGCAGGCGATCGGCGTCGCGGCCGGCGTCGCGCAGACCACCCAGGACCGCGTCGAGAACGACCCGCAGCTCGCCGCGCTCGGCTGGCTCACCGAGCTCGACGCGACCAACTTCGGCCGCTGGCCGGTGGCCGCCCCGTCGGTGCGGATGTCCGAGACCCCGCAGTACGCCGGCGGCCGGGTCGGGCGCGGCGCGCCGACCTACGGCGAGCACAACTACGAGGTCTACGAGGAGTTGCTCGGCCTCTCGACGGACGAGGTGGACGGGCTGGCCGCCGAGGGCGCCATCTGATGGCATCCGCATCCGCATCCGCATCCGCATCCGCATCCGCATCCGCATCCGCATCCGCATCCGCATCCGTGTCCGCGTCCGCGTCCGCCCGGCTCGGCGGCGCGATCCGCGGCCGCACCGCGGTGGTCGCGGTCGGCAACACCGCGCAGGGCACCGTCCCGGGCATCTCGGCCGACGAGCTGGCCGTCGAGGGACTGCGCGTCACCCTGGCCGGGTCGGGMATCGACAAGGCCGAGATCGACGGGCTGATCACCTGCAAGTCCTACGGCGGCTTCGGGATCGACACCGAGATCGGGCGGCTGGCCGGCCTCAACCCGGCGTACAGCGCGACGCTGGACTACGGCACCTGCAACTTCTCCCTGCACCTGGCCTGCGCGGTCATCGACGCCGGGCTGGCGAGCGTGGTCGCGATCGTCTACGGCACGAACCAGCGCAGCGCCGGCAACACGTTCAGTCATCCGCTGGGGCGCCAGGACGAGGCCTCGGTCTACGGCTTCCTGAACGTCGCCGGCCCGGCGGCGATGGCGTTCCGGCGCCACCAGCTGCTCCACGGCACCACCGAGGCCGACCTCGCCGAGATCTCCGTCTCGCAGCGCGGGTACGCCGTCGACAACCCGCTGGCGATCTTCCGTGCCCCGATGTCGGTCGAGGACTACCTCGCGGCGCCGTACCTCGTCGCGCCGCTGCGCCGGGCGGACCTCTGCATGATCTCCGACGGCGCCGCCTGCCTGATCGTGGCGCGCGCCGACCGGGCGGCCGAGCTCACCGAGAGACCGGTCCACGTGATGGGGATCGCCCAGCAGACGGGCCTGCGCGACCGGCAGAACGCCGACCAGTGGCTGCGCCCGTGGATCCGCCAGGTCGCCGAGCGCGTCTACCCGGCCGCGGGCATCGACCAGGACGGGATCGACGCGCTCTACATCCAGGACCCCACCAGCGTCTGGGTGCTGCAGATGCTCGAGTACTACGGCTTCGTCGAGCCCGGCGGGGTCGGCGAGGCGTTCCGTTCCGGGGCGATAGGCCACGGTGGCCGGCTGCCGCTCAACACCAACGGCGGCCAGCTCTCCGAGGCCTACATGTGGGGGTTCCTGCACCTGTGCGAGGCGGTCCGGCAGCTGCGTGGCGACGCGGGGGAGCGGCAGATCGAGGGGCTGACCACCGCGCAGTACTGCTCGACGTTCGGCTTCATGAAGGCGGCCAGCACGATTCTCTCGACGGAGGCGCCGTGACCCACGAGACGCCCGAGGCCCAGGACGACTCGACCTTCTGGGAGCAGGCCGCTCGGGGGCGGCTCGTGTTCCAGCGCTGCGCCGACTGCGCGTTCCCGCGCTGGCCGGCGGCCGGCGTCTGCCCGGAGTGCCTCGGCCGCGGCTTCGCCTGGGAGGAGGTCGAGGCGACGGGCACGGTGTGGAGCTACGCCGTGTACCACCGCGCCTACGCCGGCCACCTGAAGGGCCGGATCCCGTACGACGTCGCGCTGGTCGAGCTCGACTGCGGCGTCCGGCTGCTCAGCACCCTGGTCGGCTTCCCCGCGGGTGCCGACCCGATGGGCGCCCGGGTCCGGGCGCGGTTCCAGGCGGTGGGGGAGCACCCGTCCGTCCCGGTCTTCGGCCCGGACGGCCCGGACGGCCCGGTCACCGCCTGAGCCGGATCACCGTCTGGTCACCGCCCGGGCCGGATCACCGCCTGAGCCGGGTCGCACCGCGCCGGGCGCCGCTCACACCGGTGGGAGGCGCGCGGGCACGGTCTCGTAGAAGTAGCCGATGCCCAGGTGACGGGCGCGCCGGGTGCCGTCGAGGTCGATCACGTAGCCGGGCAGGAGGTCGAGGACGGCCTCGACCTCGAGCCGGAGGATGACGCGGGCCAGGTGCAGCCCCATGCACCGGTGGATTCCCCAGCCGAACGCGACGCTCTTGGCCCGGTTGCGGCTCAGGTCGACCTTCTCGGGCTCGGGGAAGGCGTCCGGGTCGTGGTTGGCGGCCATGTTGACGAAGAGGGCCCAGTCCCCCTCCCTCATCCGCGCACCGCCCAGCCCGGTGTCCTGCGTGACCCGTCGCGCCACCGCGGTGACCGGCGCGAAGATCCGGATCACCTCCTCGATCGCGGCCGGGACAAGCCCGCGGTCGGTCATGAGCCGGGTGCGCAGCTCCGGCTGGCGCGCCATCTGGACCAGCAGGGCGGTGAGGGCGCCGCTGGTGGTGTGGAAACCGGCCAGGAGCAGGAAGACGACCGTGTCGCTGATCTCCTCGTCGGTCATCGGCGCGCCGTCGGCGATCGGCTCGGTGGCCAGCATCGTCATCAGGTCGTCGCGCGGGTGCGCGCGCCGGTCCCGGGCCTCGGCGAGGATCTGCTCGCGGATCCACCGGTTGCCCTCGGCGTTGCGGGCGACCACGGCGGGATCGGTGCTGGCCGCGTTCCTGAGCCCACGCGCCATCACGTCGAGCAGTTCGAGGCGCCGCGACGGGTCCCAGCCGAGGATGCCCAACGTCACGGCACCCGGGGAGACGTCCGCGAGGTCGGAGACGAAGTCCCAGCTCCGGCGCTCGGCGAGACCCAGGACGATCCCGTCGACCAGGGCCTTCAGCTCCGGCTCACGCCGGGTCACCTCGGCCTTGCTGAACCAGGCGTGCAGCACCCGGCGGTACGTCGTGTGCAGCGGTGGGTCCAGCCCGACCGGGATGTGCCGGGCGCCGAACGGGTTGGCCGGGATCGCCGGGCCGAAGCTGGACGTGAACCGGCCGTAGTCGGCCAGCCCCGCCATCACGTCCCGGTGGTCCGTCACCACCCAGAAACCGTCGTGGGCGGTCGACCAGGCGACGGGCGCCTTCCGCCGCAGATCGGCCAGCACCTCGAAGGGGCGCTCGGCGAACGAGGCCGAGTGGTGGGAGAAGTCGACGACGGTGGCGCCCTCGGGCACTCCCGCCGCTCCGGCGGTGGTCGCCGCGGGTACGCCGTCCATGTCCGTCCTGCTCCGTCCTCGTCAGTCCGCCGTCGTGATCGCCAGGAGTTCGGGCTCGCTAGGCGAGATGGGCCGGGACGGAGTGGTAGAAGTACCCGAGCCCCATGTGGTCGGAGCGCACGCAGGCGTCCAGGTCGATCTTGTAGCCCGGCAGCAGGTCGAGGACGGCCTCGATCTCCAGCCRCAGGATCAGCCGCGCCAGGTGCAGCCCGAGGCAGCGATGCACGCCCCAGCCGAAGGCCACGCTCTTGGCCCGGCCGCGGCTCAGGTCGACCTTCTCGGGCTCGGGGAAGGCGTCCGGGTCGTGGTTGGCGGCCATGTTGACGAAGAGGGCCCAGTCGCCCTTCCTCATCGCCRCTCCACCGAACTCGGTGTCCTCGGTGACGATCCGYGCGTGCGCCGTCGCGGGGGAGTAGATACGGACGATCTCCTCGATCGCCTGGGGGATCAGCGCGCGGTTCTCGTCGAGCCGCTTCCTGTCCTCGGGATGGCGCTCCATGTGCATCAGCAGGGCGGTGAGCGCGCCGCTGGTGGTGTGGAAACCGGCGAGCAGCAGCAGCACGACCATGTCGGCGAGCTCCTCGTCGGTCAGCTGCTCGCCGTCGACGATGGGATCGTTCGCCAGCACCGTCATGAGGTCGTCGCGCGCAGTGGCCCGCCGGTCGTTGGCCTCGCGGAGGATCTGCTCCCGGAACCACACGTTGCGCTGGGCGTTCTGCTCTCGGACCTCCGGGTCCGGGTTCGCCTGGTTGCGCAGCGACTGCGTCATCACGTCCAGCAGCTCGAGGCGCTGGCCGGGGTCCCAGCCGAGGATGCCCAGGGTGACCGCRCCGGGCGAGACGTTCGCGAGGTCGGAGACGAAGTCCCAGCTGCCCTTGTCGCCCAGGCCCCGGACGATCTCCTCGACCATCGCCCTGATCGCCGGCTCGCGCCGGGAGATCTCGACCCTGCTGTACCACTCGTTGAGGACCTTGCGATAGAGCCCGTGCGCCGGCGGGTCGAAGGCCACCGGGATGTGCCGGGCGCCGAACGGGTTGGCCGGGATCGCCGGTCCGGCCGCCGAGGAGAACGTCGTGTAGTCGGCCAGCCCGTCGAGGACGTTCTGGTGATCGGTGACCACCCAGAAGCCGTCGTGCGCGGTCGACCAGGCCACGGGGGCGGCCTCGCGGAGCTCCCTGAGCGTCTCGAACGGCCGGGCGGCGAACTGCGCGGAGTGGTGGTCGAAGTCGGTGACGACGACGTCAGCTGGCGCGCTCATGGAGCTCCTCACTGCCGGGCGACCGGAAGCATGCTTGGACACAACTGTGACAACAGTACTGGGTGACGTCAACGGCGGTATCCGCTGGCATGTCTCGAGAGCTGTGTGAACTCTAATTATGTTAGACTGCTGTCCAAGTTTGTCCCGGCAGTGCGTCCCGGGCAGGGCGTCCTGGCCGATCCGCGGTGTCCCCCACGCCACCACCGACCACGGAGAGCACACCGATGACGTTCGTGATCTCGAAGGGCTGCTGCAACGACGGCTCGTGCGTCACCGTCTGCCCGGTCCAGTGCATCCGGCCGCGGCCAGGGGACCCGGACTTCAGCACGACCGAGCAGCTCTACATCGATCCCGACACCTGCATCGACTGCGGAGCGTGTCTCGACGAGTRCCCCGTCGAGGCGGTGCACTCCGACTGGGACCTGCCCGAGGACCTGTCGGAGTACCTCGCGATCAACGCCGAGTACTTCGTCACCAACCCGCTGGCCGCGGTCGGCTCGCCGTCGTTCACGCGCCGYGCGCTGCCCCCGCACAGACCCGAGCTCCGGGTCGCCATCGTGGGTACCGGCCCCGCCGCCTGCTACGCGGCTGGCACCCTCAGCGACATCGACGGTGTCTCCGTGACCATGTTCGAACGGCTGCCCACGCCGTTCGGACTGGTACGGGCCGGCGTGGCGCCCGATCACGCGAACACCAAGAAGATGGCCGACCGGTTCGCGAGTGTCCTCGCCCGCCCCAACGTCTCGTGCTACCTGAACGTCGAGGTCGGCCGCGACGTGACGATCGAGGAGCTGCTCGCGTGTCACCACGCGGTTCTCTGGGCCGGCGGGGCACCCGACGACCGGAGGCTCGGCATCGAGGGCGAGGAGCTCGCCGGCGTGCACGCGGCCCGGGCGTTCGTCGGCTGGTACAACGGTCACCCCGAGCACGCCGATGAGACCTTCGACCTCGACGGCGACCGGGTTGTGGTGATCGGCAACGGCAATGTCGCCCTCGACGTCGCTCGGACCCTGCTGCGTCCGGCGGGCGACCTCATGACCACCGACATGGCCCAGCACGCGCTCGACGCACTGGCCGCGAGCAACGTGACCGAGGTGGTGCTCGCCGCCAGGCGCGGCCCCGAGCACGCGGCGTGCTCGCAGGGCGAGCTCCTCGCGCTCGACCAGGTCGAGGGACTCACCGTGCTGGCCGAGCCTGGCGAGGTCGGCGAGGTCGGTCAGGCCGGCGGCCACGAGGGGGACCGCAAGCAGGAGGTGCTGCTACGGGCGGCCGCGCGTGGCGGCGCGGAAGGGAAGGCCATCCGGTTCCGCTTCGGGCTCGAGCCGATCTCGATCGAAGGCACCGGCCGGGTCGAGGCGGTCAGCTTCCGCGGGAGCGACGGCGCCACCGAGCGAATCGAGACCTCGCTGGTGCTGCGCGCGATCGGCTATCGGGGCGCCCGGGTCGACGGGCTGCCCTTCGACGGGATCACCGCGACCCTGCCGCACGACGCCGGCCGGGTCGTCGACCCGGAGAGCAACGAGGCCATCGACGGCGTCTACTGCTCCGGCTGGATCAAGCGAGGCCCGCGCGGGATCATCGGCAGCAACAGGCAGGACGCCGAGGAGACCGTGGACAGCATCCTGCGGGACCTCGGCGCGGACCGGCTCCGGGAGCCGTCACGCTCACCTGAGGAGCTCGAGCACCTGCTCCGCGAGCGGGTCGAGCGGCTGCTGGACAAGGAAGCCTGGAACCGGATCGACCTGGAGGAGCGGCGCCGGGGCCGTGAGCGCTCCCGACCCCGGCAGAAGCTGGTGACCATCGAGGAGCTACTGGCGGYGTCACGGGAAACGCGGTGAGCGGTCCAGGGCGGCCCTGGGTGCCACCCGCGGCGCATCCGTAGTGCATGGGGGCTTGGGAGCTCACTGCCGCCGTGACAAGACAGCATCGGTGCGGCTGCAGGTCCAGTCCAGGTGGCGTAGTGAGCTGGGGCTGGGATCCGCGTTGCACCTGCTCGTGGCCTGGCACGGTGGCCGTCGCGACCGCGCAGTCGAAGTCAGGGCCGCTACCGCTGGCCGTTGTCCTGTACGGGGGTCGCGGTCCCGACCGCGGCGCCTTGGATCAGGTCGCAGTGCAGGGCCCGGACGGTGGCCAGCTCCTGCGGCGTGTCCACGGATCGGACGGCGACCCGCAGGTCGAGGAGGTGGGCGAATCGGACGGTTCCGGCGAGTATCGCCCGCGATACTCCTGACCGGTCCACCCCGTGGACATGTCGTGCGCCGAGCCGGACGATACGGATCTTGGAGGGCATGATGTCGTCGGTGGCCGTGCCCACGGGGTCGGTGTCGGTGAAGTCCACCCCGACGGTGACCCCGGCGGTGTCGAGCTCGGCAGCGATCATGTCCGCCAGGCGGTGGTCACGCTGGACCAGCTGGTCGGGCAGAAGCACGGTCAGCACGGGAGTGCCCGCGGCCCGCAGGGCCGGAACCAGATCGATGAGCGCGCGTCTCAGGCGAGAGTCGGTGGCCCCGGGCTCGGACATCCTCACCCACAGCTGGGCGCCGTGCGCGGTGGGGGTGGTGCGGGCGATGTTTTCGACGACCCAGCGGTCGATGTCGCCGGTGAGCCTGGCATCCCGGGCGACCGGTTCAATGCCCTCCGGTCCGACGGAGCCGAGGTCTGGGTGCCGCCAGCAGGGAATCGCCTCGAAGCCCACGACGGCGCTGTCACGGGACTCGATCGGCGCGACACGTAGCTGCAGTTCGTCGGAGTTGACCGCCCGGCGCAGCTCGGTGGTCTCCTGCAGCTTGGCCGCGAGCGCCGCGCGGATCCGTTCGTCGTAGGCGACGCATCGCCCAGAGCCGGACTTCTTCGCTGCGTACATCGCCATATCCGCCGCATTGAGGAGTTCCTCAGCGTCGGCGAGCTCCGGCCCTGACCAGGCGATTCCGACACTGCCGCCGAGCTGGACGGTCCGGCCGAGCTCGATCGGCTCGTCCAGCGCGGTCAGCACCCGTTTTCCGACGGTGAGCAGGTCTTCCGGGCCGTCGGCGCCCTCGCACAGCACGACGAACTCGTCGCCGGCGAGCCGGCCTACGACGTCGCCTGGCCGGACAACCCCGGACAGTCGAGTGGCGACCGTGCGCAGCAGATCGTCGCCGGCCTGGTGCCCCAGCGTGTCGTTGACCGACTTGAACCCATCCAGGTCGAGGAACAGCACGCCGATGATGCGCTGGTCCCGGCCGGCGCGGCGCAGGCCGCGATCCAGGCGGTCCAGCAGTGCCGGCCGGTTGAGCAGGCCGGTGAGCGGATCGTGCCAGGCACGGTAGAGCGCGTCCGCCGCTTTGGCCCGCTGGGCCTCGTCCGTGCGTGCCCGCGTCACCGCCGCCGCGATCTGGCCCGCCACGAGGTCGACGAAGTCGAGGTACTCCGGGTCGAGGACGAGGCGGCTGCTGATCCCGGCGAGGACCAGGCCGATCGGCCGGCCCTCGGCGTCCTGGGTGAGTGGCAGGATGACCAGGGAGCCCGCCGGCGGGGACTCGTCGACCCGGACGGGAAACGAGCCGGGCAGGTGGTCGACGACACCCATCTGGCCGGAGGCCAGCACACCTGCGAGGTCATTGGGTGGTTCGTCGTCGAGCACCCCGAGCGAGCCCAGTGCGACGCGCTCGTCAGCCAGACCCCACGTGCCCATTGGCCGCAGCGCCGGCCGCATGCGCGGCTCGTGGAGAAGGATCACCCCGAACGGAAGATCGTCGCGGAAGCGGTCCAGCGCGGCGGCGGCGGCGCCGCAGACCGCTCGTCGACCGCGCCCGCCCGCGACCGCGACGGCGATCTCCCGCAGACAGACGAGACGTCTCGCGGCGAGGACCTGAGAAGTCGTATCCAGAACCGTCGCAAGGACTCCGGCCGCCGTCTCCTCGGCCGGGCTGCCGTGGATCGGGCTGTAGGACATGGTGAAATACCCCTCCTCCAGGCGACCAGCCCGGCAAAGCGGCCAATACTCGTTGTAGCCCCATGTCGCACCCTGCCCCGACATTACCTGTTCGAATAGCGGGGCGGTTTTCTCCCACAGCTCGGGCCAGATCTGCCGGTATTGACGCCCGAGGGCGCCGGGGTGACTGTCGCCTATGAGCCGRGCGGCGGCGTCGTTATAGAGATAGATGTGCTCCGAACCCCAAAATATACCCATCGGGAAACGCGATTCCAGACAGAGACGCAGAGCCGTCCACAGGGCGGGATCCCATTTCCTGAGCGGGCCGAGCGAGGTGGAGCGCCAGTCCTTCGCCGCGATGAGGCGCCCCATCTGGCCGTCATCAGCGAGCAGCCGGCGCCGAGCCGCCTCCCCCGCGGCCGCATCCTGACCAGCAGCCGGACGGGATCCGCCAGCGGTCAGCCGACGGCTGGTCTGCCTGTCGCCGGGCCGCCGCACAGGCTTCACTATCCTCACTCGCCTCCGTCGGCTCAGCCGGACGCCCGGCATACTCGAGGCGGCCGGGAGCCCGCAGGGCGCGCCCAATCCAAGCCACTCGATTGATCCAAGCCGGACGTCGACCAGCCACGCCATAGACCCGCTGGTCATTCCCTGGACGGAACCCCCGAACCGTTCTCGACTTCCCGCATTTCACCACGGAGCGTGACAGACAGCGGACTTCGCCGGGACCCGTTGATGAGCGTCGGCGGTGAAATACTGATCCGGCGCACCGGCGGCCCGACTGATAGGCGCGGTCGCGTTGACCGGGCCCAGCGGTCGAACCGCCTGGTCAGGCATGATCGAGTAGTGCGTCGTTCGCCTTCCGTGCTCGAGATCCCGGTCGGCGGGAGGGCGGATTCGCTCGTATCGGGAGGCTGCGCCCAGTGGTTGTCGCGATCTCTCAGGCTTCTCCGCCTGCCCCGGAGCCCTGGTAGGGACCTGACCGATCACACACGCGGCGCCGGGTGCGCCCAGACAAAGCCAACCGGCCAACCGGCCAGCCAGATCAGACCAGGCTCCTGATCCGGCCGATCATCTCCACGGTTTCTGCGGACGACAACCACCATCGTCGGCACTCAGCGCTGGGCTACCAGGCGCCAGCTCGCTGACGTTCCGCACCCCACAGGCGAACGCCGATGCCGGGACCGGCGGACGCAGGACGCCTCGAGCCATCACTCGATCATGCCGCTGGCGGCACGGACCAGCGGGCCAGGGCTGACCGCGACAGACCCACGGCGGCGAAGCATCACCCGATCATGCCTGGGCCACCGATCCGAGCCACGACCTGATCTCGTTCAACAGAGTCGCTACGGGTCCTCAGCACACACCGACGTCTCGTACCTATGCTGATCCCGCGATCGTCACTCGATACGCATGTCGAGTATCGGTGGAGTCTCGCTATCGGTAGGAGATGGCGGATAAGACGGTGCAAAACGGTCGAGGACGGGTGCCTCCATCGCCGGCTTCGAGGTTGCCTCGTCGGTAGATTCGACATAGATGCCGAAATCGGCTAGTGTGCCGGCTCACACCAGGTCCGGGGTGACCGGGCGGACGGGGCGGCACCGCGAGCGGGCGGCTGACGCTAGGGGAGGTGGCTGATGATCGAGCACGACACGTTGTTCATCAACGGTGGGCTGAGGCCGCCGCACAGTCGTCGGTCGATCGACGTCGTGTCGCCGGCCACCGAGGAGACCATCGGGCGCGCGCCCGACGCGGACGACGTCGACGTCGCGGCCGCCGTCGCGGCGGCCCGGTCGGCGCTGGGCGCCGGGTTCTGGGCCAACCGGAAGATGACAGCCCGCATCGACGTCGTCGAGGCGGCGCTGACGGCGCTTGAGGCCAAGGCCGACGAGATCGCCCACCTGGTCACGTCCGAGATGGGGATGCCGATCTCGATGTCCCAGCAGATGCACTCCGCCGCCGGACCGCCTGGAGCGCTGGCCAACGGTCGGCACTACCTGGAGCTGGCCAGGCAGCTGAGCACGGAGGAGTACCGGCCGGGCGTGACGCCGGCGCTGGTGTGGCGGGAGCCAGTGGGTGTCGTGGCGGCCATCGCGCCGTGGAACGGCCCGTTCAACATGGCGATCAACAAGATCGTGCCCGCGCTGCTGTCCGGCTGCAGCATCATCTTCAAGCCCGCGCCGGAGACCCCGTTCGACGTGTTCTACCTGGCGGACGCCCTCGCGACCGCCGGTCTGCCGGCCGGCGTCCTGGGGATCGTCACCGGTGGGCGCGAGACGGGCAGGGAACTGGTCAGTCACCCCGGAGTCGACAAGGTCAGCTTCACCGGTTCGACCGCCGCCGGGCGGACCATCGGCGAGATCTGCGGCCGGTCCTTCCGGCGGACCCAGCTGGAGCTGGGTGGAAAGTCCGCCGCGATCATCCTGGAGGACGCCGACCTTCCGACCGTGCTGGCGGGTCTGGGAGCCGGCTGCTTCGTCAACAGCGGCCAGGCCTGCCTCTCCTACAGCCGCATCCTCGCGCCTCGGTCGCGCTACGGCGAGGTCGTCGAATCGCTTGCGGCCGTCGCCGGCTCGCTGGTGGTCGGAGACCCCTTCGATCCGGCGACGAGTCAGGGTCCGCTGGTCGCGCAGCGGCAACGCGCGCGGGTCGAGTCGTACATCGCCTCGGCACGCGAGGACGGCGCCACCATCGTCGCGGGTGGCGGCCGGCCGGCCGACCTTCCCCGCGGGTGGTACATCGAGCCCACAGTCATCGCGGACACGACGAACGACATGAAGATCAACCGCGAGGAGATCTTCGGCCCGGTCGCGAGCGTCATCTCCTACGAGGACGTGGACGAGGCGATCGCGCTCGCGAACGATTCCGACTTCGGCCTGCATGGCGCCGTCTTCACCGGGGACGACGAGACGGCGCTGCGGGTCGCCCGCGCCGTGCGCACCGGCACGTTCACCATCAACGGCTTCTCCTACAACACCGAAGCCCCCTTCGGCGGCGTCAAGAACTCCGGGATCGGGCGGGACACCAGCCGCGAGGGCCTCGATGCCTTCTTCGAGCTGAAGACGGTCAACCTCTCACCGTCGCTCGCGTCGCGTCGCGTCGCGTATGAGTGAACCTTTTCGCGTCTCCTGGTCCAGGCTGGTCCTGATCGAGAGCGGAAATGGCAGGGATTCGGTCTTGCCCGAGCATTCTGATCCTGCGTCGGGCGATGGGTAGACCTCGACCGCGGCGATGCGGCGAGCAACTGGCAGAAGTCGGCCGACATTGTTGGCTGTAAAGAACGAACGGAGCCGGAGAAACATGTGGGTCAGTCGACTTAAAGTCTTAGCGGCAGTCGCCGGCATCGCCGTGGTCGCCGCGGCCTGTGGCAGCTCGGACAGCGGAGGCACATCCTCGACGACCGGGGCCGCGGGCTCCTCGGCGGCAGCCGCCGGGCCCACCAGCGCGAAGCCGACCGGTTCCGAGATCGTGATCGGGAACATCGGCAGCTACACGGGTCCGCAGGCGTCCTCTCAGGGCGGGATCCCGAAGGTCCTGAACGCCTGGCAGTCGTGGGTGAACACCCACGGCGGCATCAACGGGCACCCGGTGCGGCTCGTCATCAAGGACCTGGGCAGCAACCTGACGGGTGGCCTCGCCGCGGCGAAGGACCTCGTCCAGAACGACCACGTGTCCGCGATCGTGGGCGAGGCCGACAACGGCGACTCGGTGTGGGCCTCCTACGTCGAGGACGCCGGCGTCCCGGTCGTCGGTGGCGACCCCATCGACGTGCCGTTCCAGACGAACTCCGGCTTCTTCCCGGTCGGGACGAACCTGTTCGCGCTGTCCTACGGAACGCAGAAGCTGGCGCTCACGCTCGGCACCAAGTTCGCGGTGCTCTACTGCGCGGAGGTCCCGCAGTGCGCCGGCAGCGTGGACACGAACAAGGCGATCGCCAAGGAGACCGGCCTGCAGCTGAGCTTCACCGCCCAGGTCGCCGCGGCCGCGCCCAACTACACGGCGGTCTGTCAGCGGCTGAAGTCGACGGGGGTGCAGAGCTACGAGGTCGTCGCTTCGTCCGCGGTCGCGCTGCGGGTCGCACACGAGTGCGCCGCCGCCGGTGTCACCGCGAAGTACGTCGGCAACACGCTCGCCGTCTCGCAGAACTGGTTCAAGGACCCGGCCACGGACGGGGCGCTGCTGACCGCCGGCAACGCGCCGTTCACCGATGGCTCGGTGGCGGCGGTCAAGGAGTATCGGGACGCGGTCGCGCAGTACGCRCCCGGTCTTGGCGACCTCGACGGCCCCGTCTCGTTCTACGCCTGGGCCTCCGGCAAGCTGTTCGAGAAGGCGGTGTCGCTCGTCCAGGGTGACATCACACCCGCGTCGATCAAGGAAGCGCTCTGGACTTTCAAGGGTGAGACCCTCGGCGGGATCTCGCCACCGCTGACCTTCGTGAAGGACCAGCCGACCCTGGTGAACTGCTACATGAACGTGGCGATCAAGAACTCCACGTTCAGCACTCCGACCGGGTTGAAGACCGAGTGCGCTCCGGACGATCTCATCAAGGGCATCGTCRCCGGCATCGGCGGCTGATCAGCTCAATCAACGGCAGCGAACGGGTGCTCCGCGACTGCTCACGGCGCGTCTGAAATCGCTGTGCCGCGTGGGCGGGAGTTGTCCCCTCCCGCCCACGCGTTTCGACGAGAGAGAACGGCGCCGTGGAATTCTTGCCCTACATCATCAGCGGCCTGGTCACCGGCTCCGTCTACGGACTGGCCAGCACCGGACTGGTCCTGACGTACAAGACGTCGGGAGTGTTCAACTTCGCGCACGGTGCCCTGGCGACCGTCTCGGCCTTTCTTTTCTACACGCTGCATGTCTCGCTGAACCTGCCATGGGAACTGGCGTCGGTGATCTGCCTGTTCGGGGCCGGACCGATCCTCGGGTTCGCTCTCGAACGGCTCGCGCGGGCGCTGTCGGGCACCGGTCTCGCGACACGGGTCGCGGCCACCGTCGGAATGATCCTGATCGTCCAGGCCGGCATCACCCTGATCTACGGATCGACGTACGACAAGTCGCTGCCCCACTTCCTGCCGCGGCAGTCCTTCAAGATCGACGGAACGCCCGTCACTGCCGAAGACCTGATCATCATCGGTGTCGCGCTGGCCGTGACCGTCGGTTTGATGGTCTTCTTCCGGCTGGCCAGGCTGGGCGTCGCCATGCGCGGAGTCGTCGACAACCCCGACCTGCTGGACGTGAGCGGCACCAACCCGGTGCGGGTGCGCCGCTGGGCCTGGGTCATCGGGACGACGTTCGCCTCGGCGTCCGGCCTGCTCATCGGGCCCCTGCTGACGCCGCTCGACCCGACCGCGCTGACCTTCCTCGTGATCACCGCCTTCGGCGCGGCGGCCATCGGCGGGTTCACGAACCTGCCGCTGGCCTACGCGGGCGGCCTGGCGATCGGCCTCGGCCAGGCGATCTGCACCAAGTACTTCATCCAGGGATTCTGGACCGGCCTCGCCCAGGCGCTGCCGTTCCTGGTCCTGTTCGCCGTTCTCCTGGTGGCGCCGCGAAGGCGGCTCGCGGAGCGGTCCCGGCTCATCCCGAGACGCCGGCCGTCGTGGACGACGCCCGCGCCCGTGCAGATCGCCGGCGGCGTGGTTGGTATCGCGGTGCTCGCGTGCGTGCCCGGATTCGCAGGTATCCACCTGACCGACTGGACCAACGCCCTCGCGGTGGTGGTCGTCTTCCTGTCGCTGGGGCTGCTGGTGCGGACCTCGGGCCAGGTCTCGCTCTGCCATGTCAGCTTCATGGCGATCGGGCTGTGCGCGATGTCCGAGTTCGCCAGCGGGCATCACATCCCGTGGCTCGTCTCCCTGTTTCTGGCCGGGCTGATCGCGGTTCCGATCGGTGCGCTGCTGGCGATTCCGGCCATCCGTCTGTCCGGCCTCTACCTCGCGCTGGCCACCTTCGGGTTCGGCCTGCTTCTGCAGTACATGTTCTACAGCCAGAGCTACATGTTCGGCGCCTTCGGCCAGCCCGTCACCGTGCCGAGGCCGAGCCTGTCGTGGCTGTCGGTCGACACGGACAAGGGCTTCTACTACCTGGTACTGGCGATCACCGTCCTCGTGACCGTGCTCATCGCGGTGGTCAACCGGAGCAGGCTGGGCCGGCTGTTGCGCGGGATGGCGGACAGCCCGACCACCCTGTCGACGAGCGGCGCCGCCGTGAACGTCACGAGGGTTCTGGTGTTCTGCCTGTCCGCGTTCCTGGCCGCGGTCGCGGGTGGTCTGCTGGGTGCCGCTCAGCCGACAGACGCGACCACCTTTCAGCCGATGTCCTCGCTGACCTACTTCGCGCTGATCATCATCGCCGTCGGTGGCGAGCCCTGGTACGCGGTCATCGCCGGGCTCGGGCTGACGCTGATTCCGTCCTACCTGACGAACAACCAGACCTCGAACTGGCTGATGCTGGTCTTCGGGATCGGCGCGGTCCTCTACGCGATGTCGCCGGACCAGGTCGGGGGAGTTCCGCGCGCCCTCCAGCGCCTGCTGGACCGGGTCTCCTGGCGCGCCCCCCGGGCCGAGGAGGTCCATCGGACCCCCGCGGCCGCTCGCGAGATCGCCCCGGCCGGCGGCAGCCTGACGGTGGAGCGGCTCCGGGTGCGGTTCGGTGGCGTCGTCGCCGTCGACGGCGTCTCGCTGTCCGCGCCGACCGGGCGGATCACCGGCCTGATCGGCCCGAACGGCGCCGGAAAGACGACGACGTTCAACGCGTGTTCGGGACTGAACCGACCGTCGGCCGGAAAGGTCAGCCTGGACGGCGACGACGTCTCGCGCGTGTCCCCGTCCGCCCGGGCCAGGCGTGGGCTCGGCCGGACGTTCCAGCAGATGGAGCTGTTCGAGTCGCTCACGGTGCGGGAGAACGTCGCGCTCGGCATCGAGGCCAGCCTGGCCGGCGCCAACGTCGTGCGGCACATCGTCGGCACGCGCAAGGACAGCCGGCACGTGGCCGACGCGACCCAGAACGCCCTCGACCTGTGTGATCTGCGGCCGCTCGCCGGGGAGGTCGTGGGGTCGCTGTCGACCGGCCAGCGCCGGCTGGTCGACCTCGCCCGGTGCCTGGCCGGACCGTTCCACGTCCTGCTTCTCGACGAGCCGTCGTCCGGCCTGGACCGCCAGGAGACCCGGCGCTTCGGAGAGATTCTGCGCCGGATCGTCGACCAGCGCGGGGTCGGCATTCTTCTGGTCGAACACGACATGGCGCTCGTCACCGAGGTGTGCGACTACATCTACGTGCTGGACTTCGGCAGGCCCGTTCTTTCCGGGCCGCCGGAGGAGGTCATGTCGTCGCCGGTCGTGCGGGCCGCCTACCTCGGTGACTCCGGTGTCGAAGGAGCGATCGAGCGGACCGCGGATGACGACGCCGAGACGGTGGTGAGTGGACGATGACCGAGATGGTGACACCCTCGACTCTTAAGACGGTGGATGACGGCGCGTCGGCGCCCGTTCTGGAGATATCCGGCGTCACGGCTGGCTACGGCCGCACGACGGTACTGCGCGAGGTGAGCCTAAGCGTGCCGCGCGGAAAGGTCGTCGCGCTGCTCGGCTCCAACGGCGCGGGGAAGACGACGCTTCTTCGGGTCGCGTCGGGACTTCTGCGCCCGGCCCGCGGGCGCGTCGCGCTCGACGGTCGTGATGTCACCCGCCAGGCGCCCCACGAGCGCGCGCGGATGGGGCTGTGTCTCATCCCGGAGGGCCGAAGCGTGTACCGCACCCTCTCGGTGCTCGAGAACCTGCGCCTGCAGATCCCTCCGTGGGAGAAGCACACGGCGCTGGACGAGGTGTTCACGGCGTTCCCGATTCTCGGCGAGCGGCTTGGCCAGAGCGCGGGAAGCCTCTCCGGGGGGCAGCAGCAGATGCTCGCGCTCGCCCGCGCCTACCTGTGTAACCCGTCAGTCGTCCTGCTCGACGAGGTGTCGATGGGCCTGTCACCCCGGGTCGTCGACGAGATCTTCGCGTCGTTGAAGACCCTGGCCGCGACGGGTGTCGCGCTGCTGCTCGTCGAGCAGTATGTGAACCGCGCGTTGGACATGGCCGACGACGTCGTGCTGCTGAACAAGGGGGCGGTGTCGTATTCCGGCTCCGCGTCCGGCGTCGACGAGGACGAGGTGATGCGGGGCTACCTGGGGCAGGACGGAGCATTCTCCTGAGCCAGGACGGGGAAACAGCGCGACGGGCCGGGACCTCTGGGGGACCCGGCCCGTCGCGTTGACCACACTGTTGACGTGCCGGTCGCGAACGTGATGATTTTGGCGCGCTGGCGGCGAGGACGCGGCGGGGAGAGGGGTTCTGAGGTACTCGTGCTTCGGTTTGTCGGGGCTGCTACCCGCCCGCGCGCTGCTTTTCGTCGAGGACGAGCACGGCGCGCGCCGCCTCCCCGTCGTGCGCGGCCGCGAGTGCCGCGTTCACGTCGTCGAGCGAGAAGGTTTGACCGATCATCGCGTCCAGCTGGAGGGTTCCCTCCTGGTACCACCGGACCAGCTTCGGGAAGTCACGGCCGAAGTCGGCCATGCCCATGTAGTTGCCCTTCAGCGTCCGCCCCGCCCGGATGAAGGGCGTGACGGGCAGTTCTACCGTCCGGTCGCCGAAACCCGTGATGACGGTGACCCCGCCGGGCCGGGTCATCGCCAGCGCCTGGCCGACGGTCGCGTGGTTCACCACGAAGTCGCAGGTGACGTCGACGCCGTCGCCTCCGAGCAGGTCCTCGACCTGTTTCGCCGGGTCGCCCGCGGAAGCGTCGATGACGTCCGTCGCCCCGACCGACCTGGCCAGCTCCAGCTTGCCGGCCTTGAGATCGATGGCGATGATGCGGCCGGCGCCAGCGATGCGCGCGGCCTGGACGGCGCTCAGCCCGAGCCCGCCCGTGCCGATGACGGCGATGGTCTGCCCGGCCGTCAGGGCGGCGACGTGCGTGACGGCGCCGAAGCCGGAGACGACGCCGCACCCGATCAGCGCGGCGGGCAGAAGCGGCATCTCGACGTCAATCCTGACCGCCGAGATCGCCGGGACGACGACCTCCTCGCTGTAGGCGCCGAGCCCGGCCATCTGGCCGACACCCCGGCCCGCGTGGCTGAACCGCGCGGTCCCGTCCAGGGCGACCCCGGAATACAGCACCGACGTGTTTGTGCACAGCGTGCGCTGGCCGCGCAGGCAGAAGGCGCACTTCCCGCACTGCGGAATCACAGTGAGGATGACGTGGTCGCCGACGGCGAGATGGTCGACGTCGGGCCCGATCTCCTCGACGACCCCGGAAGCCTCGTGCCCGAGCACGCAGGGAAAGAGCAGGTTCGGTAACCCCGACTGCTGCACGTGCAGGTCGGAATGGCAGATTCCGCACGCTGCTATCCGCACCCGCACCTCGCCGGCGCGGGGGGCTGTCAGGTCCAGGTCCACCACCTCGAGCGGTCGACCCGGGGCCGTGAGCAAGGCGGCTCTAGGCATGGAACACTCCTCCCGAATCCACGCGTCACGCTGCCCGCGCGGACGTACGGATCAGTTGATCCTGATGTTGACGTTCTTGACCCGCAGGAACTCCTCGATCCCCTCGCGCCCGCCCTCCTTGCCGTGGCCGGAGGCCTTGAAGCCCCCGAACGGCGCGGCCGGCCCGGCATAGGCGAGGCCGCCGTTGATGGCGATGTTGCCGGTGTCGAGGTCCCGAGCCAGCCGGTGAGCCTGGGAGAGGTCGTTGGTGTGCAGGTGCGCGGCCAGCCCGTACGGTGAGTCGTTCGCGAGTGCCACGGCGTGCGCCTCGTCCGTGAAACGGGTCGCGGCGAGCACCGGGCCGAACAGCTCCTCGCGCGCGAGCTCGCTCGCCGGATCGACCTCGCTGAACAGCGTCGGCCGCAGGTAGAAGCCCGAACCGAGGCCAGCCGCCGCGCCGCCCATGACGAACTCGCCGGCGTGCGCGGCCCGGGCCGTCTCGACGGCGGCGAGGACGCGGTCGTAGGAGCGCTGGCCGATGACCGGTCCCATCTCGCTGCTCGGGTCCAGCGGGTCGCCGACCCGGACGGCGGCCAGGTGGCCCGCGACCGCGTCGAGGACCTCGTCGTACACGCTGTCCTGGACCAGCAGGCGGGTCGGCGCGTGACAGACCTGGCCGCTGAGCCGCACCACGCCGAGGGCCGCGTGCAGTGCCGCCGCATCCAGGTCGGCGTCCGCGAAGACGATGTTCGGCGACTTGCCGCCCAGCTCGAACAGGCAGGGGGTCAGGGACGCGGCGCTCGCCTCCTGGATCCGCCGCGCGGTCTCGGGACCACCGGTGAAGGTGATCTTGTCGACGCCCGGGTGCCGGACCAGCGCGTCTCCGGCCGCCCCGGTACCGGTGATGATGTTGACCGTGCCCGGTGGGAGGCCGGCCTCCAGGCACAGCCGGCCGAACAGCACGGAGCCGAACGGCGCCAGCTCCGGCGGCTTCAGGACGATGGTGCACCCCGCCGCGAGTACGGCCGCCATCTTCGTACCGATCATCGCCGTGGGTGAGTTCCACGTGAGCAGGACGGCGACGACACCCACGGGCTCATGCAGCGTGTAGTTCAGCCCGGCGGCCGGGGACACCGATCCGCCGATCTTGTCCGTCCAGCCCGCGTAGTACTCGAACCAGTCGGCGGCATGGCCGGCGACGCCCGAGGCCACGGCGGTCAGCAGGCCCGACTCGGCCGTGCCGAGAGCCGCGAACTCCGCCGAGTGCTCGCGCATCAGCGCGGCCAGGCGCTGGAGCGCGCGTCGCCGCTGTGCCGCCGACCAGGCGCGGTACACCGGAAGCGCCGCGCGGGCGGCCGCCACGGCGGCATCCACCTCGGCGGCCCCGGCGACCGGGAACTCCGCCTGGACCAGGCCGGTAGCGGGGTTGACGTGCTGGTAGCTCCCGTCGGCGGTGTGGTGGACCCACTCGTCGCCGATCAGCAGCCCCGTAGGCAGAGGGGGTGCCGCGGTCACGGGACGAGCTCGATCGCGCGTTCCGGGCAGAAGTTCGCGGCGTCCCGGGCCATCGCCACCTCGGCTTCGCCGGCCAGCGGACGATCGGGCGTGACCGCGTAGCCCCGGTCGTCGACGTCGAACAGCTCGGCGGCCTTGAACGCGCACACGAGGTGGCCCTGGCACTGCTCGGAGTTGACCTTCACACGCACTGGCTGATCCTTTTCGCTGGGTGTCCGGGGCGCACGCTTCATCCAGCGCTGCCGGCCGGGGCGGTCACGGCCGCGGCCGGCGCCAGCGGGGTGAACACCACCGGAAGGCTGTCGACGCCGCGCCACACGGTCGCCAGGAACGAGACCCGCTCCTCGTGGGCGTCGCCGGCCCAACGGATGTCGGTGACGCGCTTGAGCAGTTCCTCGACCATGATGCGCAGCTCGATGCGGGCCATGTGGGAGCCGCTGCACCGGTGCTCACCGATCCCGAACGTGACGGCGCGATTGCGCTTGCGGTCCATCCGGAACGCGTCCGGGTCATCCCACTCGTCGGGGTCGAGGTTCGCGGCCAGGTAGTTGCACAGGATGCGCGAGCCGGCGGGGATGGTCTGGCCGTCGAACTCGACGTCGTCGAAGGGCCGCCGGGGCCTGGTCGTCACCGGTGGGTCGAGCCGCAGCGTCTCCTCGATCGCGATGGAGATCTTGGTCGGGTCCGCGCGCAGCAGGTCCTCCAGGCCCGGCTCCTCGATCAGCCTGATCACGACGTTGGACGTCGCGTCCGAGGTCGTGCCGAAGCCGGCGAACAGGAGCAGCTGGATGGCTCCGACGATCTCTCCGTCGTCGAGCCGCTCGCCGGCGTCGTCGAGGTCGAGCGCCAGCAGCTGGCTGACGATGTCATCCTGGGGCTCGGCCCGGCGGGCCTGGACCAGCCGGGCGCACCAGTCGCGCCACTGCGCCTGCGAGGCCTTCAGTACCGCTGGCTCCAGGCGGGTCATGTCGTACGTCAGCTCACGCACCCAGCGGCTGAGCTGGCGGACCTCCGCCGGGTCGGAGACGCCGAGCAGGACCTCGCAGATGATCTGGGCCGGGTAGCGCTTCGAGAGCTGCTGCGCGAGGTCGCAGTGACCGTCGGCGGCGAACTCGTCGATCATGCCGCCGATGATGCCGCGGAAGCGGTCCTCGAACCGGGCCAACGACTTCGGCGAGAAGTACCGGCTCATGACCTCTTTGATCTTGTGGTGACGCGGCCCGTTGTACTCCAGCGGTGGCATGGCCGGGCGGTCCACCGGCAGCGTGGGGACGTACACACCGCGCGTGCCGGTCTCGTAGGACGCCGAGTCCTGCATGACCCGGACGAAGTCCGCGTACCGGTTGACGATCCAGAAGCCGCCGTCCTGGTCGCTGTGCGCGACGGGGCGACGCTCCAGCAGGAGCCTGGAGGCCGCATGGGCGTCCTCGGGGGGAAGGAGTGGCGGAAGGTGGTCGCGGTACTCATCAAGGTCCATGGGACCGACTCCCTAGCGGTGATCGCCGATGGCCAGGCGGGAGGCTAATCGACACTGATGTCGACAATATGGCCAAGGGGCTGCCACCGCAAGACGTCTCGGGATTGGTCCGTGCCGACAGGTGCCGGATACCGGCAGGTCAGCGAGTCAGGGCCTTGACCCAGATCTCCGTGACCGTGGCCGCGGAGTCGTAGTGATCGGGGTTGTCGGTGTCAGCGTTGAGCCAGAACGCGACGCCGACGAGCATGTTCATCAACGCGTCCGCGGTCAGGGGCACGTTGATGTTCCGGGAGGCGATGCCCTCGTCCTGAAGATGCCGGATGTAGTGCTCGACGCGTGTGACGTGCCGGCGGCGACCGGCGTACCTGATCTTCTTGATCTCCGGGTCGAGCGTCGAGGTCTGCTCCAGCAGCATGTAGATCTTCGCGTTGCGGGTGTAGACCTCGAGGTAGCGCAGGTTGGCCACGAGCAGGTTGTGGGTCCAGTCGCCGTGGCGGTGCTCAGGGCCCCTGCTCGCGGTCTTGTCGATCTCGTCCCCGACCTCGCGGATGATCGCCTGGAAGACTTCCAGCTTGGAGGGGAAGTACGTGTAGAAGCTGCCCTGGGCCACGCCGGCCCGCTTCACGATGTCGCTGACGCGAACCTCGAGGTAGCCCTTCTCCTCGAACACGGCGCGGGCGCAGTCGATGATGTGCCGCCGGGTCCGTTCGCCCTTCTCGGTCGCGCTGGTCGCGGACTTGGCGCGTCGCTCGGCGGAGGTGCCGGTCGCGATGTGCCCGCCACGGGTCCGAGGCACACCGGCGCCGTTCTTCGGGTCGCCGGAGGTGCTGGTGGCGGAGTTGGCCGCTCCCGCGACCGTGGCGGGCTTGCTCGGGCCTGCTGACACCGCGTTGCACTCCTCCAGATGCCGCGACGTCACCCGTCCGCCCGCGTCAGGACGCGCGGATCCGGCGTCGTCACAGGTAGCCGACACTCGTGTCGAGTGTAGCTGGAGAGTCGCGGAGCCTGTTCGGACCGGAGCGGCGGAAGCTCCGGCGGGACTGCCGACGTGCCTCAGCCGGCGTGTCTCAGCCGGCGTGCCGCGAGGCCTGGTCCAGCCGCCTTCGTACGTCGTCCCGGCGGATCTTGCCGGACGGGGTGCGGCCGAGATCGTCCACGAACTCGAAGGACTTGGGCCGCTTGAAGGCTGCCAGCCGCTGCGCGCACAGCGTGGTCAGCTCGTCCGCGAGGTCGTCGATCAGGACGCCGTCGGCCGGCTGCACGACGGCGACGACGCGCTGCCCCCATTCGGGGTCCTCTATTCCGATCACCGCGGCGTCGGCGACCCGCGCCGACTCGGTGAGCACCGCCTCGACCTCGGCGGGGTAGACGTTCACACCGCCCGAGATGATCAGGTCACTGCGCCGGGCGGCCAGGAACAGGTAGCCCTCCTCGTCGAGATAGCCGAGGTCGCCGGCGGTGATGTACCGGCCGTCAGCCGTCTGCACGCCGCGGGTCTTCGCCGCGTCGTTGTGGTACTCGAACGGGCGCGTGTTGCGGAAGTACACCTGCCCGACGTCGCCCGGCGCCCGCTCCTGGCTGTCCTCGTCCAGAATGCGAATCTCCGCTCCGGGCCAGGGGCGCCCGACGCTCGGGGCGTGCGCGAGCCATTCCTCGGGACCGATGCACGTTCCGCCGCCTTCGGTCGAGGCGTAGTACTCGTAGATGATCGGGCCCCACCACTGGAGCATCCGGCGTTTCAGTTCCGGTGGGCACGGCGCGCCGCCGTGAAAGACCCACCGGAGCGACGAGGTGTCGGCGGCGGACCGCGCGTCATCGGGAAGGTCGAGCAGCCGCTTGAACATCGTCGGCACCAGGCTGGTCCAGGTGACGCGGTGCTCGGCGATGAGCCGCAACGTCGCCGCGGCGTCGAAGCGGGACGGAATGACCACGGTGTGCCCGAGGTGCAGGGCCAGTTTGGCGTACCCGCCCGGGGCTCCGTGATAAAGCGGCGACGTGACTAAGTGGACGCCGTTGGCGACCTGTTCGGCCGGGTTCACACCGAAGCGGCGGATCAGGTAGGTCAGGGGAGTGGAGGCGACCTCCTCCGGCGTCCCGGTGACCTGTGCCCGGCTGACGCCCTTCGGCCGCCCCGAGGTCCCGGACGTGTACGGCATGGCGCTCGCGCCGGACCTGTCAGGTGGGGGAGTCTCGTCCTGCGCGGCCGCGAGGACGGCGAGATCCCCATCGAAATCCAGGGCCCGGCGGGTGCTCTCGTCCAGCAGCCTCTCCGCCTGCGCGACCACCGCGGCGGTGGAGTCGTCCACGACCGTGGCACTCGGGGCCGAGTCGGCGAGGATGTAGGCGATCTCGGCCGGGGTGAGATGGGTGTTGACGGGGACCTGCTCGATGCCTATCTGCGCGGCGGCGAACGTCGTCTCCAGCTGGGCGAGGCGGTTGGGAAGGACGATGGCCAGCCGGTCGCCGGCCCGCAGGCCCAGTTCGCGCAGCGCGCGCGAGAGCTGGTTGACCCGCCGCCCGGACTCGCCGAAGGTGACCAGCCGCCCGTCGTGGTCGACCGCGGCAAGCCGGTCCGGGCTGGCGGCGGCGAAATCCCAGAAGCCCGGAATGCCGTGGTCGGTCGGGCTGGACACGTTGACGCCTCCACGCTCGTTCCGCGCGCCCGGACGTGGCGCGCCGTGTGCTCGTTGAACTGCGATTGCCGGGTGCCGCGCGGGATGGCCGGCGCGGGTGACCGTGCCTAGAACCCGCGGTCGCCCTTGAGGACGTAGTTGGCGATCGTGCGACGCAGGATCTCGGCGCTGCCGTCGGCCATGAACAGGCTGCGCAGATGCTGCCACCCGTCGACCAGCCGCATCTCGTTCGTGAAGCCCATCGCGCCGTGGATCTGCATGCAGCGTTCGACGACCCGATACGCGGCCTCGACGCAGTAGACCTTGCTCATCGCCAGCTCGCGCAGCGCCCGGTCGCCGTGGTCGAGGCGCCGGGCGAGATCCAGCGCGACGAGGCGCGCGGAGTGGATGTCCATCGCCGAGTCCGCGAGCTTGAACGAGACGCCCTGGTTGCGGGAGATGGGCCCGCCGAAGGCCTGCCGGATGCCCGCGTACTCAGTGGCCAGCTCGAACGCCCACCGCGCGATCCCCAGGGCGACCCCCGAGTTGTAGACCTTGCCGTTGTTCACCCCGCGCAGCGCGAGGCGCATACCGTCGTGAACCTCGCCGACGACGTTGTCGTCGGCCACCGTGACGTCTGTGAAGGACAGGATGCCCTCGTTGCCGCCGATGTGGCCGAACATCCGGATCACCGAGTTCACCGAGACCCCGGGGGCGTCCATCGGCACGAGAAAGCAGGTGATGCCGCCCCTGCGCGCACGCAGCAGTTCGCGGTCGGTCACGGCGAACAGGTAGCAGTAGTCGGCGTACGGCGAGCCGGTGATCCACTGCTTCGTCCCCGTGATGTGCCAGGTCTCGCCCTCACGGACCGCGGTGGTGGACATGTTCCAGGCGTCGGATCCCCCGTCGGGCTCGGACATGCCGAAGCAGACGCTCAGGTGGCCGTTGACGATGCCGTCCAGGAGCTGGGCGCGCAGCGGGGCCGTCATGTGCGTGCACAGGTAGCTCGGGCCAGACGTCCAGTGCGCGATCGTGCTGGTGACGAGCGGCCGTCCCGGGCCGTAGACCCGGTACAGCATCTCGTAGGCCAGCACCATCGTCTCGTTGCCGAGGCCGCCGCCGCCGATCTCCTCAGGGCAGAACATCGTGTAGTACCCGGCCCGCGCGGACTCGGYGCGCACCGACTTCAGCAGCGCCACGTAGTCCGCCGAGTAGCCGCCGGTCTCCGTGTACCGGCGCCGGTCGTCCAGCAGGCTGGCCTGCTCCTTCTCCAGCGGCACGATGTACGAGTCCACGAAGGACCGCAGGCCGTCGAGAAGCTCAGCGTTCTCGTTCGCCGGCGGCGCTTCGAGCGAGACAGTCACGGGACCTCCTTGAGATGCGACGTCCACACACGGGTGCGCTGACGCGACCGTCACGCTACAGTCTTTCGATAACGATGTCGACACTCTGGAAGGGGGTGGGCATGTCGCTCGACGCGGCGACCGCGCTGACGCCCGCCGGCCCGCACCGATACCTGGCCCGGCTGGATGCCGGCTGGTGGCTGGACGGCACGGCGTTCGGTGGCTACCTCGCCGCGCTGTTGCTGCGGGCCATCGCGGCCGGGGTGGAGGCGCCGGACCAGCGAGTGCTGGCGCTGGCGGTCCATTTCGGTGGACGGGTGGCTCCTGGCGAGGCACTGGTGACGGTGCGCCCGGATCAGCTCGGCCGGTCGGTGTCCAGCGTGTCGGCCACGCTGAGCCAGGGCGGGGTGACCACGACCTGCGCGACGGCGTCGTTCGGCCGCCGCCGTGGCGGGCCTCCGCTGCGGCGCTGGCCCCAGCCGGCCGTTCCCGCCGCGGCCGACTGCCCGGAGCTCACGGTCCGCCCGCAGGTCCGCGAACGTTTCGCGCTCGCGGCCCGATTCGAGCGGCGCCGGCTGCCGGCGGGCCCGGTCGGCGGCTGGATCCGGCTGGCCGAGCCGCGGCCGCCCGACGAGCTGAGCGTGGTGACGCTGCTCGACTCGTGGACGGCGGCCGTCGCGGCGCTTGTGCCAGTCCGCCGGATGCTGACCGTCGCTTACCACGTCCAGTTCCTGGCCGAGCCTGTCGGGCTGTCCGCGGACGACTACGCGCTCGTGACGTTCGAGGCGGGCTCGGTCAGCGACGGCTACGCGGACGACGACGGTGAGCTGTGGGCGGGCGACGTCCTGGTCGCCCGCTCCCGGCAGGCAGTGCTGATCGGCGACTAGGCGACCGAGCCGGCGACGGTGATCCTGAGAGGCGAGGTGAACACGCATGCCGGACGCGCTCGCCGACCAGCGCTACGAGGCGCTGAAGGAGTTGCTCGACGAACGCTGGACCTGCCGCCAGTTCCTGCCCGCGCAGGTGCCGCGACCGGTGATCGCACAGGTCCTCGCGCTCGCGCAGCGGACCCCGTCGTGGTGCAACACCCAGCCCTGGCACGTCGAGGTGACCGCGGATCGCCAGGCGACGGCTGCGTTGAGTGACGCGCTCGCCGCTCACGCCGACGGACCGAACGCCCCGGACCCGGACTTCGCGTTTCCCCGTTACAGTGGGTTATCGCTGCTGCGGCGACGTGAGTCCGGCGTCGCGCTGTATCGCAGCCTGGGCATCGCGCGGTCCGATCGGGAGCGAGCCCGCGAGCAGGGCAGGCGCAACGTCGAGTTCTTTGGCGCTCCACATGTGGCGATCGTGACGACCGACGGCGAGCTGGGCACCTACGGCGCCGTCGACTGCGGCCTCTACGTCGGCTCGCTGCTGCTGGCACTGCACAGTGTCGGGCTGGGCGCGGCGCCGCAGGGGGCGCTGGCCGCGCACTCCGCGTTCCTGCGTCACCACCTCGGCGTGCCCGACGGCCRCAGAGTGGTACTCGGCGTCGCCTTCGGCTATCCGGACACCGACCATCCGGTGAACCGGTTCCRCACGAGCCGGGCCGAGATCGACGAGGCGGTGACCTGGCACCGAGGCCCGCGGCGAGACGTCGTCCCGTAGGCCGCCGGGCCGCTCGCTCCACCGCCTTGTGCCCGCACGTTTCGCGAGATAAAATCGACATTCATATCGAATCTATCGGGTCGAGGTCGGCCGTCGTCACGGAGGTACTGATGAGTCATTCGCTGCCTGAGCTACTTCAGGACGAGCAGCGGCGGAACTGGATCGTCTCGGTAGACGACCATGTGATCGAGCCGCCGGACCTGTGGACCTCCAGGCTGCCGAGCAAGTACCAGGACGTGTGCCCGCGGGTCGAGAACGTCGACGGCGTCGACGTCTGGCGCTACGAGGAGAAGCGCAAGACGATCACCGGACTGGTGACGCAGGCCGGCGTCGGGCCCGAGGGGTACGACCCCAGCCCCGTCCGGTACGCGGACATGCGGCCGGCCTGCTACGACGCCACCGCGCGGCTGGCGGCGATGGACGCGGACGGCGTCCTCGCGTCGATGGTCTTCCCGAACTTCCCCCGCTTCTGTGGCCAGGAGTTCTGGGAGGCCAAGGACAAGGACCTCGCGCTGCTGTGTGTCCGGGCCTACAACGACTTCATCCTCGACGAGTGGTGCGCGACCGACCCCGCGCGGCTCATCCCCGCGATCATCATCCCGTTCTGGGRCCCGGCGCTGGCCGCCAGAGAGATCGAGCGCTGCGCCGAGAAGGGCGCGCGCAGCGTGCTGTTCTCCGAGCACCCGCCGGCGCTGGGCCTGCCGTCCATCCACGACCCCAGCTACTGGGAGCCGGTCTTCGCCGCGGTCAGTGACGCACGGATGCCCTTCTCGATCCACATCGGGTCGTCCTCGACGGTACCCAACACCGGCCCCAACACGCCGTACCTGATCCGCACCGTCCTCGTCCGGTGGTACTCGGCGACGACGGCGACRGACTGGATGTTCAACGACGCGCTGCGCCGCCACCCGAACCTGCGGATCGCRCTGTCCGAGGGCGGCATCGGCTGGTTCCCGCAGTTCATGGAGGCGGCGTCGTACGCGGTCGACCACTACCAGTACAACGACCGTTTCCAGCGCGACGCGGACGACTTCCTGGAGGTCAAGGTCCGCGAGGTGCCGATCAAGAGCTGGCCGCACGGCGACCTGCTCCCGATGGACGTCTACCGCAAGCACATCCGCGCGTGCTTCGTCGGTGGCCTCGCCGCCTACGCCGACTACACCCGCGACGTCATCGAGCGGTTCGGTGCCGACCTGTTCCTGACCGAGGCGGACTTCCCGMACCACGACTCGTCGTTCCCGCACACCTCGAAGATCATCAGCGAGGTGATCGGCGGCTTCACCCCGGAGCAGCAGCACCTGCTCCGCCGCCAGAACGCGATTGACTGGTACGGGCTGCGCTGAGGCCGCAATGACGAAGCCCAACGGCAAAGGGTGCGRGGGGGATGCCGGTCCGTCTCAGACGTAGCTGGCTAGAGGCCGAGCTGGTCGGCGAGCCTGGCGCGCCACAGGGTGGGGTCGCCGAAGAGCAGCTCTGAGGACTTGGCGCGCTTGAAGTAGAGATGCGCCGAGTGCTCCCAGGTGAACCCGATGCCACCGTGGATCTGGATGTTGTCCTTCGTCGCCCGCACGTAGGCGGGCGAGCAGTAGGCCTTGACGATGGCCGCGGCGACCGGCAGGTCCTCGGGATGGGTCTCGGCGCACAGGCTCGCGTGGTAAACCGCCGAACGGGCCGACTCCACGGCGACCAGGGTGTTCGCCGCCTTGTGCTTGATGGCCTGGAAGCTGCCGATGGGCCGGCCGAACTGGATCCGGTTCCTGGCATGCTCGGTGGCCATCTCCAGGACGCGCTGCGCTCCGCCTACCTGTTCGGCGCCGAGCGCGACCGCCGCGCGGACGAGCACCGGATCGAGGTAGCTCCACGCCGCGACCTCATCCCCGACCAGCGTCGCCGGGACGTCCCGCAGCGTCAGGCTCGCCTGCTTGCGGGTCTGGTCCATCGTGGGGAGCAGGTGACGCTCCAGGCCGGGCGCGTCGCCCGGCACCGCGAACATGCCGAACCCCGACGGCGTGCGCGCCACGACGAGAACGACGTCGGCGACGTGGCCGTCCAGCACGAACGACTTGGTGCCCGTGAGCGTCCAGCACCGCGCCGCGCGGGTCGCGCGGGTCCGCACGCCGGCCGGGTCCCAGCCGCCGGCCTCCTCGGTGACGGCGAGCGCCGCGATCGTCTCACCGGCCGCGATCCCCGGCAGGTACTGCTTCTGCGCCGCGAGGTCGCCGCTGACGAGCAGCGCGTTCGCGGCCAGGACGACCGAGGACAGGAACGGGGCGCACAGCAGGCTGCGCCCCATCTCCTCCAGGACGATCGACAGCTCGACGGTCGAGTAGCCCTGACCACCGAAGTCACGCGGCAGTGCCAGCCCCAGGAGGCCGAGCTCGCCGCCCATCCGCTTCCACACCGCCCGGTCGAACCCAGTGGGGTCGGCCATGAGCCTGCGGACCTCGGACTCCGGCGACGTCTCCGCGAAGAAGCCGCGCACCGCCTGCCGTAGCTGCGTGTGCTCCTCGGACAGGGTGAAGGTCATCGGTGGGCTCCGATCCGCCTGGCGGYTATTCGCCCGACCACTGCGGGTCGCGCTTCTCGGCGAAGGCCCGCGGGCCCTCCTTGGCGTCCTTCGAGCGCAGCGCCGGGCGGGCGACCGCCTTCTGGTGTTCCCAGAACTCCGGCTCCGTGCGGCCCTGCGCGTCCTGGACGAGCCGCTTGGTCGCCGCGAGGCTCAGCGGGGCGTTGCGGGCGATGCGGGCCGCCAGCTCCAGCGCCGCCGGCACGCTCTCGCCCGGTTCGGTCAGCCGGGTGACCAGGCCGTGGCGATGGGCGTCCTGCGCGCTGATCGGGTCACCGGTCAGCGCCATCTCCATGACCTGCCCGTACGGCATCGTGCGGGGCAGCCGGATCAGCGCGCCGCCGATCGCGACGAGGCCGACCTTCGCCTCGGCCACGGCGAACACGGCGTCGCGCGCCGCGACGACGATGTCGCAGCTCAACGCCAGTTCGAGCCCGCCGGCGAAGGCGTAGCCCTCGACCGCCGCGATCACCGGCTTGGTGGTCGACTCGAACAGCACCGCGGCCAGCGCCTTCGGGAAGCCCACCCGCGCGAAGGCCTTGAGGTCCATCCCCGAACAGAACGCCCCGCCCGCCCCGCACAGCACACCGACGGACAGGTCCCTGTCCTCGTCCAGCTGCCGCTGGGCGGCGAGTAGACCGTCCGCGACATCGTTGTCGATCGCGTTGCGGGCCGCCGGCCGATTGATCGTGATCAGCAGGACGCGATCACGCTTCTCCGTCAGGACAACGTCGCTCATGTCGCTCTTCCTTACTTCGGGGGGAGGCGCACGCCGCCGTCCACGCGGACGGTCTCGGCGTTCACGTAGTCGTTCGTGACCAGCTCGACCACGACCGACGCGAGTTCGTCGGCGGTCCCCAGGCGGTGCGGGAACAGGACGCTCTCGCCGAGCCGGGCCTTGAACGCCTCGGCCTTCTCGCCCGTCCCGTAGATCGGGGTGTCGATCAGCCCGGGCGCGACGGTGTTGACGCGGATGCCGACGACCGCGAGGTCACGGGCGATCGGCAGCGTCATGCCGACGACGCCGGCCTTGGACGCGGAGTACGCGGCCTGGCCGATCTGCCCGTCGAAGGCCGCGACCGACGCCATGTTCACGATGGCGCCGCGGCTGCCGTACTCGTCGAGCGGCTCGGTCACGGCCATCGCGGCGGCGGCCAGCCGGATGCAGTTGAACGTGCCCAGCAGGTTGACCCGGACGACGAAGTCGAACCGCTTGAGCGGCAGCGGCGCTCCGTCGCGATCGAGCGTCCGTGCCGGCGGGCCGATGCCGGCGCCGTTGACGAGCACCCGCAGCGGCCCGAGTCCGACGGCGGTGTCGACAGCGGCCTGCACCTGCTCCTCGTCCGCGACGTCGGCGGCCACGAACACGCCGCCCAGCTCGGCGGCGACCTGGCTGCCGGTCTCCTCGTTGCGATCGACGATCACGCAGCGAGCGCCACGTTTCGCGAGGAGGCGGGCCGACGCGGCGCCGAGCCCAGATCCACCGCCTGTGATGATGGCGGCGGCGCCGTTGATGTCCATCTGTTTCCTCTCGGTCGAATCGGCTGGCTGGCCGGCTGGCCGGTCAGCGGCGCAGGAGCGTCCCGGTGCCGAGCCCGCCGCCGCAGCACATCGTCACGAGCGCCTGCTCCTTGTCTGCGCGCGCGAGCTCGTGGACGGCTTTCGCGACCAGCGCCGTTCCGGTGGCTCCGAGCGGGTGGCCGAGGGCGATCGCCCCGCCGTTGACGTTCACGCTGTCCAGGTCGGCCTTGAGCTCGCGCTCCCAGGCGAGCACCACCGAGGCGAAGGCCTCGTTGATCTCGACGAGGTCGATGTCGGCCATCGTCAGGGAGTTCCGGTCCAGCAGCAGCCGGGTGGCCGGGATCGGGCCCTCCAACATCAGGACCGGGTCGCACCCGACCAGGACGCTGTCAACCACTGTCGCCATCGGCGTGAGGCCCAGAGCGGTCGCCTTCTCCCTGCTCATCAGCAGGACCGCGGACGCGCCGTCCGAGATCTGCGACGACGTGCCGGCGGTGTGGACGCCGTCGGTCCGCCCCGTCGCCTTCAGCGCGCCGAGCGCCTCCAGCGTGGTGGCTCGCAGGCCCTCGTCGCGCGCGACGTGGTGGGTGGTCCCCGTCGGCTTGCCCGCCTCGTCGACGTCGGGCGCGTCGAGCGTCACGAGCTGGGTCGCGAACCTGTCCTCGGCCCAGGCGCGCGCCGCCTTGTCCTGAGAGGTCTTGCCGAACGCGTCGGTGTCCGCGCGCACGATGCCGTACTTCTCGGCCAGCCGCTCCGCGCCCTCGAACTGGCTGGTGAACTCGTAGTGGCTCCAGTAGTTCTTGTTGACCGGCTTGCCGGCGTTCGGGTCGCGCGGCGTGGTCGAGCCCATCGGAACCCTGCTCATGACCTCGACGCCGCAGGCCAGCGCCGACTCGACCGCGCCCGAGGCCACGAGGCCGTAGGCCAGGGTCATCGCCTGCTGGGATGACCCGCACTGGGCGTCGACGGTCGTCGACGGGACCGTGAACGGCAGGCCAGCCGTCAGCCAGGCGGTCCGGGTCACGTTCATCGACTGCATCCCGACCTGGCTCACGCAGCCGCCGATCACCTGGCCGACCGTCGACGGGTCGACGCCCGTCCGGTCGAACACGGCGCGCTGGACGATGCCCAGCAGGTCGACCGCGTGCATGCCCGACAGCGCGCCCTTGCGCTTCCCGAACGGCGTACGTGCTGCGTCGACGACGACTACCTCTGGCATCGAACACTCCCTTGACCGGTTGGCTACGCGGTACTGTAGACCGAAGTCGACAACGATGTCGATCCGCATGTGAGCGGGACATCATCACCGAGCCCGGTAGGGGACCCCGATGGACAACGCCGCGCCACCCGTCGTCGACGACCTCGAAGCCCGCGTCGCCGACTTCCTCGAACGCCACGGCGGGCTGATGGCGGACCAGGTGGCCTTCCGTGGCGCCCAGTACGACGCCGGGCTCGCCTTCGTCCATTTCCCCGTGGGCCTGGGCGGCCTGGGCCTGCCGCTGACCCGTCAGGCGCTCGTCGACGAGAAGCTGCGCGACGCCGGGTGCACCTACCACAATCTGCGGCTGAACCCGGTCGGCATCGGCATGGTCGCGCCCACGATCCTCGAGTACGGCACCGAGCAGCAGAAGCGGCGTTTCCTGCGCCCGTTGTTCACCGGCGAAGAGGTGTGGTGCCAGCTTTTCTCCGAGCCGGGCGCCGGCTCCGATCTCGCCGGCCTGGCGGCGCGGGCCACCTGGGAGGACGGGACCTGGGTCGTCAACGGCCAGAAGGTCTGGAACTCCCTCGCGCACGTCGCCTCGTTCGGCGTGCTGCTCGCCCGCACCGATCCCGACCTGCCCAAGCACCAGGGAATCTCGTACTTCCTGCTGGACATGCGCCTGCCCGGGATCGAGTCGAGGCCGCTCGTCCAGATGACCGGTGTGGCCGAGTTCAACGAGGTCTTCCTCGACGACGTCCACGTCCCCGACGACGCCATGCTCGGCGGCCGGGGTGACGGCTGGAGGATCGCCACGACGACGCTGATGAGCGAACGGGCGATGCTGAGCGGCGGCGCGGGAGGCAGGGGAACGGGGCCGGTCCGTACGCTGCTCAATCTCTGGGCACGCCGACGGGATGCCCTGGGCGAGGCCGAGCGAGCCATCAGGCGCGATCAGCTGGCCGACATCTGGCTGCGCGCCGAGGTGGTCCGCCTGCAGGGGCAGCGCGCGAAGGCGATGTCGAGATCCGTGCCCGGTGCCTACCATTCCATCGGAAAGCTGATGTGGACCGAGCTGCACCAGGAGATCTACGAGTTCTGCGTGGACCTCGAAGGAGCGGACGGGATGCTGCACGAGGCCGGGTACCCGTTGGCGCGCGCCGACCAACTTTCGAGCACGCCGTCGATCTCGTCGCAGTTCCTCCGGTCCCGCGCCAGCACTCTGGAGGGCGGCACCTCGGAGATCCTGCGGAACATGCTGGGGGAGCGCCTGCTGGATCTGCCCGGCGAGCCACGCACCGACAAGAACGTCTCCTGGCGCGACATTCCGCGGTAACGCCCCGTCCTGGGCGGGAAAGTGCTCACCGGTTCGGATCAGCGTCGGCCCGATCCGCCCCCCGCGGGAGCACTTTCCCTCCTTCGAGGCAGGTGCCCGGGCGACCGGGCGACCGGGCGACCGGGCGACTGACGCTAGGCCTCGACGCGGTCGCCGGCGGCGGTCGCCATCTCCAGTGCCCACCGGTAGTCCGGCTTCCCGTTCTCCAGCCGCCTGATGCGGGCGGCCGGGATGAACGCCTTCGGGATCTTGAAACGGGCCAGCTCCTGCCCGATGAGATGGCGGATCTCCGCCTCCTCGTCCTGGAGGGTTCGATCTGGCTGGACCGCGACGACGGCGACCACCGCGCTTCCCCACAGAGGATGCGGCCGGCCGACGACCAGACAGTCGACCACGCTCGGATGCCGCTTGATCGACTGCTCCACCTCCTCGGCGTAGACCTTCTCGCCGCCGGTGTTGATGCAGCTGGAGTCACGGCCCAGCAGCTGGATGGAACCGTCCGCGGCGAGCCGGGCCCGGTCGCCCACGATCCCGTACCGCTTTCCCCCGAGCTCGACGAAGGTGGCCGCCGTCTTGGCGGGGTCGCCCAGATAGCCGGCGGGCATCGCCCCGGTGGTGGCCAGCCAGCCGACCTCGTCGCTGCCGGGTTCGAGGCGGCCGGTGCGGTCATCGGTCAGCACGCAGCCGGACGTCGGCCTGTACGTCGACTGGGCGTCGGAGCTGATGGCGATCGTGCCCGACTCCGACGATCCGATCGTGTCGACGACCCGCGCGTTCGGCGCCATCTCCCGCAGGGCCTGCTTCGACACCGGGGAGAGCAGCGCGCCGCCGCTGATGATCTGCCGCAGGCTGGCGAGCAGCCGGGGCCTGCGGTGGTTCTCGGCGATCAGCGGCTGCGCGAAGGCGTCTCCCACCAGCTGCAGGGAGGTGCAGCCCTCCGCCTCAAGGGTGTCGAGGATGTCCGCGGGGATCACCTTGGCCGGCTCGGCGGGAAGGACGATCGTGCCACCGCTGAGCCAGCAGCTCAGGGCGGTCCACTGGGCCGCGCCGTGCATGAGTGGAGCGGCCGGAAGTGAGCGCAGCGGGCGTCCGCGCGCGACGGCCCGGGCCACGGCCTCCTGCGTCGAGTACGAGTTCCCGTCGCGGTCGGCGATGCGCAGGCAGTTGACGATGTAGTCGGACTGCGGCCAGATGACCCCCTTCGGCATGCCCGTCGTACCGCCGGTGTAGATGATGCAGCGGTCCTCGGGCGACAGGCCCGGGGCGACGGCTGGGCGTGCCTGGGCCAGCGCCGTCTCGAAGTCGATCGCGCCGGGGAGCAGAGGGTTCTCGGACCCGTCCGCGACCTGCACCAGCAGGCGGTCGCGGCCGGCCGACTGCGCCAGCGCCGCCGCGATCGTGGGCGCGAAGGTCGCGTGGAAGACGATGGCGGCGGCGTCCGAGTTGTCGAAGAGGTACGCGAGCTCGTGGGCCACATAGCGGTAGTTGATGTTGCACGGAACCGCTCGTGCCTTCATCGCGCCTACCATGGCCTCCAGGTACTCGTTCCCGTTGGTCAGGCAGAGCGCGACGTGATCCTGGCCTGTGGTGGAGGCGTCCGGTCGGGGCCTCACGACGCCACCGAAGCCGTGTTGCATGAGCACACCGGCCACCCGCGAAGCGCGGTCGTCGATCTGGCCGTATGCCCAGGTCCGACCACGCCAGCGCAGGGCCGCGCGCTCCGGGTCGGCGGCGGYGATCCGCGCGAACGTCTCGGCGTAGTTCAGTTTGTTCGTCGTCATGATTTCCTTGTCCAACCCGATGAGCACGTCACCGCGAACCGGTCCGTGCGGGTCAAGCGGTCAGTGGCCGCCCGGGGCGCGCTGCGCGCTCCGATCGAGATCGGGGACGGGGACGGTCAGCGCCGGCCGCGCAGCAGGTCCTTGGCGATCTGGCTGACCTGGATCTCGTCGGTGCCGGCGTAGATCTGCAGCACCTTGGCGTCGCGGCAGAGCTGCTCGACGTGGTTCTCCGCCATGTAGCCGTTGCCGCCGAACACCTGGACCGCCTCCAGGGAGACCTGCATCGCGGCCTGGGCCGCGTAGAGCTTCGTCGCCGACGCCTCGGTCAGGCTGGGGCGGACGCCAGCGTCGACCTGCCGCAGGTAGCGCAGCAGGAGGTTCTCGACGTTGAGGCGCGCGACCTCCATCTGCGCCAGCTTGAGCTGGATCAGCTGGAAGTCGCCGATGGAGCGCCCGAACTGCACGCGGGTCCGCGCGTAGTCGACGCTCAGTTCCAGGCAGCGTTCGATGATCCCGAGCGCCATGGCCGCGATGCTGGCCCGCTCCTTGACGAAGGTCGCCATGGCGCTGGATCGATCGCTCGTCGCCGGGCCGCTCTTCTTCTTCGCGGGCGCGAGGAGGCGGTCGGGGCCCACGACGACATCGGTCAGGGACAGCTCGCCGGTGCGCGACGAGTGCAGACCCATCTTGCGCAGCGGCGCGGACTGGACCAGGCCCGGCAGGCCCCGGTCGAGGACGAAGGTCGCGTACCTCCGCTCCTCGGTGCCGTCCGCGAGCCTGCAGATGAAGACGATCGTGTCGGCGTCGGGGCCGTTGGTGATGAACGTCTTCGCGCCGTTGAGCACGTAGCCGTCGCCGTCGGGGCGCGCCGTTGCCCGCATCGAGCCGAAGGCGTCCGACCCCGAGTCCGGCTCGGTAATGGCCCAGGACCCGACCTTGGCGATGGTCAGCAGGTCCGGGACCCAGCGCTCCTTCTGCTCCGCGCTGCCGCCCTTGATGATCGCGCCGGCGGTGAGGCTCGTCGAGACGCCCATCGAGGTCACGATTCCCGGGCAGTAGCGGGAGAACTCGATCATCGGGATGAGGGTCTGCGCGGCGGTCACGGCCGGGCCGGGCTCGCCGCGCAGGCTGCTCTCGAAACGTTCGATCGCGATGTCGCCCACGCCGAACGCCTCCGAGTACCGGCGCATGATGCCGTACGGAGCCAGATCGCCATGCTCGAGCTCCTCGCGCCGCGGCGCGACCTCGGCCTCGACGAAGCGTCGCACAGCCTTGCGAAGCTCCTGTTCCTCGTCGGTCCACGTCAGCACGGTCCGAACCTCCACACGCCAGTACGTCTCGAAATCGATACGGTTGTCGACTATCATGGGCGGTGGAAGCTGGAACCGCAACGCCCGAAGTTCTCGAACCCGAGAGGAGCCCACTGTGAGTGATCGCACAGCGGCGTCCACGGCCGGCGGCGCGCTGGAGGTCGAGAACCCCGCGACGGAGAAGGTTCTGGACTGGGTGCCTCGCACCGGGGCCGACGAGCTCGACGCGATCGTCGGGCGTGCCCGCGCCGCGCTGCGTGACTGGGGCTCGGACGAGCAGCGCCGCCGCGAGGCGCTGACCCGGATAGCCTCGGCGCTGCGCGGTGACGTCGACACGCTCGCGGTCCTGCTGAGCCGGGAGCAGGGCAAGCCGGTGGCGAACGCGCGGATCGAGATCACCCGTGCGGCGAGCTGGTTCGACCACTATGCCAGCCAGCCGCTGGTGGTCGAGCCCGAGGTCGCGGGCGCGCGGGTGCGGGTCGTGCGCGGGCCGGTCGGCATCGTGGCCGCCATCACGCCGTCCAACTACCCGGTGCTGCTGGCGGTCTGGAAGTTCGCGCCCGCGCTGCTGACAGGCAATGCCGTGATCGTCAAGCCGTCGCCGGCGACGCCGCTCTCGACGCTGCGGGTCGTCGAGCTGATGAACGCGGTGCTGCCGGAGGGGATCGTCACGGTGGTGGTGGGGGAGTCCGCCCTCGGCCAGGCGCTTGTCACACATCGTGACATTCGGGTGGTCAGTTTCACGGGCTCCCCGGAGGTCGGCTGGTCGATAGCGCAGTCGACATCGCCGCGAACGCGGGTCGTGTTGGAGCTTGGCGGCAACGATCCGGCGATCCTTCTGCCGGACGTCGACCTCGCGGCGCACGCCGAGGCGATCTTCCGGGCCGCCTTCCTCAACAACGGGCAGGCCTGCATCGCGATCAAGCGGGTCTACGCGCCGCGCTCGATCGCCGGCGAGGTCGTCGAGGCGCTCGCGGATCTCGCCGGCCGGGCCGTCGTCGGCGAGGGCACCGAACCGGGCGTCCAGTTCGGGCCGCTCGTCACGCGGGACCTGCGTGACAAGGTCGACGGCCTGGTCGAGGACGCCCGCGGTCGAGGCGCGACGGTCGCGTCCGGCGGCCACCGGCTCGACCGGCCGGGCTACTTCTACGAGCCGACGATCGTCGCCGGAGCGACCGATGACATGCCGCTCGTCGCCGGTGAGCAGTTCGGGCCGGCACTGCCGATCGTCGCCTACGACCCCGGTAATTTGGACGCCGTTGTCGACACGGTCAACGGCGGTGACTTCGGATTGGGCGCTTCGGTCTGGGGTGCCGACGTGGACGCCGCGGCCGCGCTCGCTCGCCACGTCAGCGCGGGCGTCCGCTGGGTCAACTGCCACGGCCGGCAGGAGCCTGTCTTCCCCTTCGGCGGGAAGCGCCGCAGCGGGCTTGGCGTCGAGAACGGGCCGTGGGCGCTCGACACCTACAGCGACCTGACCGTCGACTACATCCCGCGGGGGTAGTGGAAAGCCCTCAGCGTCGACGTCCAATGAGTCGACATAGATGTCGAATAATGCTAGTCTCGGGTTCTGGCTACAGCTGACCCATCGGACGCGAGCCCTGGCGCGGCGCGGCCGCCTTCCGTCAATCGAGGTGAATCGTGACCGGACCGCTCGGCGGCCTGCGCGTGGTGGAGCTGGCGGGTATCGGGCCCGGACCGCACGCCGCGATGATCCTGGCCGACCTCGGCGCCGACGTGGTCCGCGTCGAGCGCCCGCGCCCGGCCGGGGCGAGCCGGATCACAGCCGGTGACGCCACTCTTCGAGGGCGGCGCATCCTGCACGCCGACCTGAAGTCGCCGGACGGCCGCGCTGGCGTGCTGGGCCTGGTGGCCGAGACGGACGTGCTCATCGAGGGGTTCCGCCCGGGAGTGACCGAACGGCTCGGCCTGGGCCCGGACGACTGCCTGCGCCTGAACCCGGGCCTGGTCTATGGGCGGATCACCGGTTGGGGGCAGGACGGCCCCCTGTCGCAGGCCGCCGGACACGACATCAACTACCTCAGCCTGACTGGCGTCCTGAACGCGATCGGCTCGCGCGGCGACCGCCCGATGCCGCCGCTGAACCTGGTCGGTGACTACGGTGGCGGATCGCTTTTCCTGCTCGTCGGCATCCTCGCCGCACTGCGGGAGCGTGAGACCTCCGGGCTCGGCCAGGTCATCGACGCCGCCATCCTCGACGGCACGAGCGTGCTCGCGCAGTTCGTCTGGGCCGCCCGCGGCCGAGGTGGGTGGGTCGACGCCAGGGAGGCGAACGTCCTCGACGGGGGAGCCCCCTACTACGGCACGTACCTGTGCGCGGATGGCCGGTACGTGGCCGTCGGAGCTATCGAGCCGCAGTTCTACGCCGAGCTCGTCGCGGGTCTCGGTCTCGATCTCGCCGAGCTTCCGGCCCAGCGTGACCGGTCCAGGTGGCCGCTGCTGCGAGCCAGCCTCGCGGCGGCGATCCTCACCCGAACGCGGGACGAGTGGAGCGAGGTGTTCGCGGGCACCGACGCGTGCCTCACCCCGGTCCTGGCGTTCGACGAGGTGGATTCGCACCCTCATGTCGTTGCGCGGCGGACGCTGATCAACCAGCAGGGCGCGGTCCAGCCCGCGCCGGCTCCCCGCTTCTCGCGTACTCCCGCCCCTCATCCGCTCGCGGCGAGCGGCCCCGTCAGTGCCGACCAGGTCGTCGCCGACTGGCGTTCGCGCCCGATTTCACCACGACCGCGTGGCGTCGAGACACGCAGCAAAAGGAGCTTCTCGCATGTTGAGGACTAGATTCTGCGAGCTGTTCGGGATCGAGCACCCCATCGTCCAGGGCGGCATGCAGTGGGTGGGTAAGGCGGAGCTGGTGGCCGCGGTCGCCAACGCCGGCGCACTGGGAATGATCACCGCGCTCACCCAGCCGACTCCGGAGGCCCTGGAGAAGGAGATCGCCCGGTGCCGCGAGATGACCGACAAACCCTTCGGGGTCAACCTCACGATCCTGCCCACGGTCAAGCCGCCGCCCCTCGTCGAATACCGTGAAGTGATCGTCGGATCGGGCATCAAGATTGTGGAGACCGCCGGATTCACGCCGGTCGACCATTTGCCGCACCTCAAGGCCGCGGGCATCAAGGTCCTGCACAAGTGCACGACGATCAAGCACGCTCTGCACGCGCAGAGCCTCGGCGCCGACGCGATCTCGATCGACGGGTTCGAGTGCGCCGGCCATCCGGGCGAGGAGGACATCCCCGGGCTGATCCTCATCCCCATCGCCGCCGACCAGATCTCCATCCCGATCATCGCCTCGGGCGGTTTCGCCGACGGTCGCGGCCTCGTCGCCGCGTTGGCGCTCGGTGCTGACGGCATCAACATGGGCACACGTTTCATGGCGACGGTCGAGTCGCCCATCCACGAGAACGTGAAGCAGCACCTCGTCGACGCCACCGAGCTGGAGACCGATCTCATCTTCCGGCAGCTGGGCAACACCACCCGAGTCCACCGCAACGTCGTGAGCAGCGAGGTCGTGTCGATCCTCAACGGGGGCGGCGAGTTCGCCGATGTCCGCGAGCTGGTCGTCGGCACGCGGGGCCGCCGCGTCTACGAGGTCGGCGACACGGACCTCGGGATCTGGAGCGCGGGACTGGCCCAGGGCCTGATCCACGACATCCCGGCCGTCGGCGAACTGGTCAACCGGATCGTCACCGACGCGGAAAAGATCATTTCGGGTCGGCTGGCTGGATTCGTCTGCTAGTCCCGCTCGACTGGGTCGCGGTCTGAGCGTCAGAGCTTGGCCCAACGGCGCCGTGGTTGCCGACCTGGGCGTGGCGGACGTGGTTGTGCTCGACCCGGCCAGCATTCTGACCTCGACGGACCGGACCGCCACGGTCGCCTTCTCGAGGCTCCGTCGGTGGCGACGCATGAGCCGCGTGTGAGAAACCTTCCCGACGGGTGCCTCCGCGGGCCTGGTCACGTCGCGACCGGCCTGCTGGTCCCAGGGGGGCGGGGGCGGGAAGGCGTCACGCGCGGCCGGCGTCGTGTTGGCATGGCCGTGCCGCTGTGGTCGGCGAGTGCGGTGGCGAAACGCTCGATGACCGCCAGGCACGCCTCGGTCGGTTGGAAGCCGCCGCCGGACAGCGTGTGCAGCCAGGTGCCGAGCCCGAACACCGGCGTCTGGCGGTACAGCTCCCAGGCCTCGTCGGGACCCGGACCGGGTGTGCCCTGGCGGTTGAGTTCGCTCAGGTAGTCGCCAAGGAGATCACGCTCGTGGTCACGCCGGTCGGCGGTGCTCAGGCAGGAGACCAGGAAGTAGCCGACGTCGTGCGACCAGTTGCCGGCCCGGACCAGCTGCCAGTCGTAGAAGCCGGTGACGCCGCCGGGCAGGGTGTAGGTGTTGGCCAGGTGCGGGTCGCCGTGCAGCAACGTCCGCGGGTGCGCCGCCGCCCGCGTCGCCCAGTCGCGGAATCCTCGCTCGACGACACCCGCGTCGACGCCGGCGGGGATCAGCTGGCCGTGCCCGCCGGACCGCAGCCGCCGCAGCGCCCGTGCCAGGCTCGCCCAGGAGACCGGTGCCCAGACCCGGCCGAGCCGCCAGGGACGCACGAAATCCAGCGACCGCGGCAGTGGGTCTTCCCAGTAGGCCGCGTGCAGCCTGGCCAGGCCGAGCAGGCCGTCGCGCACCTGGTCGACGGCCAGGGGGACGGTGGCGACGTTCGCGTGCGCTCCGCGTAGCGTCACGTCCTCCATCACGGTCACCGTCGCCAGCCTGCGCCGGTCGACGGCGGCGGCGTAGAAGGCGGGATGCTCCAGTGGCAGGTCCAGCTCGGAGCCGGCCAGGCGGGCCTCGGCCTCCCGGGCCCGCAGAGCTGTCAGCGCGAGCCGGTTGAGCATCCGGCCTTCCCGCTTGACGAACACGCGCTCCGGGCCGCTGCCCGACGCGTAGCGCAGCCGCACCCGGGCTCGACTGTTCGTTCCGTCGACCAGGTCGTCGAGCTCGACCGCGACGACCGCGGCGCCGGGGCACGAGGCGGCGAGAGCCACCGTCATCCACTGCGGGGTCACGTCCGGCCAGCCCCGCGGCACGCTCAGCACCTGCGTATCGTGCCGGAGCCTGGCAGGCACGGGAACGCGGCGGAGGGTAAGGATCCCGACAAGAGACAGGCGTGGATCGTTCCGGGCCCGCTCCGCTGCGTTTCCTCGAGAGGCCGCGTTCGAACGGGGCGGGCAGGCGACCGCGGTGGACCTGATGACGGACGCCCGACAGCGCGCGGTGGCGGATGTCGGATCGTCGTCCGGGTCACCCACTGACGCGGCGGACATCGAGGGCGACATGGCACCGAACGGCCCCGGCAACCCGTGGGGGAAGCTGACAAGGTGGCAGGCGACGGGCGGGGACTGCGGTTCTCGGTGCTGGGGCCGCTGCGGGCGTGGCGCGGCGACGAACCACTGGACCTGGGGCCGGTGCGCCAGCAGGTGTTGCTGGCCGCGCTGCTGCTGCGTCCGGACGTGCCGGTCAGCCAGGCCGAGCTTCTCGCCAGCGTCTGGGGGTCGGAGCCGTATCAGCGGCGCGGCCAGTCCCCTCGCACAAGCCTCGCCCCAGCGGTCCGGGCGTCTCGCCGAACGGCGGGGTTCTCGCGGACGTGTCGCGGCCGGCCTCGGGTGAAGGGCGCGCCCAGCCCGACCGTGCCGAGGTGGACGTGCCCACGACGATCCTCATCTGCCTGTTTCTCCTGGCGCTGATCGTGGGCGGCTACATCGGCCTGATCGCCGTGTTGCAGCGGTAGTGCGGGCGGCACCCGGCAGCGTGGGCCACTGGCCCGGTGCTCCGTCAGCGCCGCGGGCAGTTCGACGACCAGGCCGCACTCCTCGGCGAGACCACCCGGCCCGCCAGCCCATGACACCGGCCCGTGGGGGCGCCGCCTGACATGTCAGCGGCCGCGGTCGCGGGTGCGGGGGGCGACGCGCCGGGTCGGCGGGGCTGTGGTCGGGTCGTCCGGCCAGGGGTGGCGGGGGTAGCGGCCGCGCAGTTCGGAGCGGACGCGCGGGTAGCCCGTCCGCCAGAACGACGCGAGGTCGCTGGTCACCGCCACCGGGCGACCGGCCGGTGACAGCAGGTGCAGCACCAGCGGGGCTTGGCCGTCGGCGACAGCGGGTACCCGCTCCCAGCCGAACACCTCGGCGATCTTGACGGCGAGGACGGGGCCGGCCGCGCCGCTGGTGCCGCTGTAGTCGAGGCGCACCCGGGAGCCGCTCGGCACCGTCACCCGCTCGGGTGCCAGCTCGTCGAGCCGGGCGGCCTGTGGCCAGGGCAGCAGCCGGCGCAGCGCGTGGCCGGCGTCGACGCGTTCGAGGTCGGCGCGGCGCCGCACGCCGTCGAGGTCCGGCCCGAGCCAGTCGGGGGCGCGGGCCAGCAGGGCGGCGTCGGTGACGTCGGGCCAGGGGGCGCCGAGCACTCGGTGGCAGAACGCCAGCCTGTCCCGCAGGGCGAGCGCGTCGGCGGTCCAGCGCAGGATGGGAAGTCCGGCGTCGCGCAGCCCGTCGAGCACGGCGGCCCGCAGCCTGGCCGGGTCGGGCCTGGTCACGGGGCGTTCGGCGAGGATGATCGCGCCGAGACGCTCGAGCTGGCGGGCGACGATGTCGCCACCGGACCAGGCGACCTCGTCCTCGGTGCGCGACAGCGCCGCGCCCGCCTCCCGCGCCGTGGCCGCGTCCAGGGCGACGGCCAGGCGCACGCGGGCCGACGTCCGGCCGGATCCGCGGTCGGCGACCGCGACGGCGAGCCATTCCGCCCCGGTCAGCGCCGAGCCCGCGGCGAGCTCGGCCCCCGTGCCGCCGGCCATCAGGTAGTTCGAGCCGCCGGGGTCGCGGGCCCGCGCGAGCCGTTCGGGGAAGGCGAGGCCGACCACCAGCCCCGCCGCGAGATCGTCGGTCATCCCACCCGTTCCCCGGGCCGTGGACCCGGCTGGCCGGGCAGGCCTGGCAGGCCTGGCAGGCCCGGTTGGTTCGCCGGGCCGGGCGGGTGGGGCCTCCACGGCTGAGCGCAGCCGGCGGGCCTCCTCTCGCCAGCGGGCGGACGCGGCCCGGTCGGTGCCGTCCCGCAGGCGGCGCCACGCGGCGACGAGGTCGTCGGAGGAGCCGCCCGCGGGGCCGTCGCCGGAGAGCATCGCCACGACGTCCGCCGCGCGGCGCGCACCGACGGCCCGGGTGCCGTCGAGCAGCGCCCGCGCGAGTCGCGGATGGGCCCCGACCTGGGCGATCGAACGTCCGCGCGGGGTGACCCGGCCGGTCTCGTCGACAGCGCCGAGGGCCCGCAGCGAGGCTCCGGCGGCCTCCATCGCACCCGCGGGAGGGTCGCTGAGCAGTGGCAGGCCCACGCCGCCGGGATGGCCCCAGACCGCCAGCTCCAGCGCGAACGCGGTGAGGTCGGCGACGGCGATCTCCGGTTCCGGCTGGGCGGGCAGCCGGTCGTGCTCGGCGGCGGACCAGCAGCGGTACACCCGGCCCGGCGCCTCCCGGCCGGCCCGGCCCGCGCGCTGCCCGGCGGACGACCGCGACACCCGTACGGTGACCAGCGAGCCCAGCCCGCGGGCGTGGTCCATCCGCGGGGAGCGGGCCAGCCCGGCGTCGACGACGACGCGCACGCCGGGCACCGTGAGGCTGCTCTCCGCGACCGCGGTCGCCAGCACCACCCGGCGGCGCGGGCCGGCGCGCAGCACCGCGTCCTGCGCCCCGCCGGTCTGGCGGCCGTGCAGGGTGAGCACGTCGACCGCGTCCCGGTGCCCGGCGAGCCGGCCGGCGACGGCGGCGATCTCACCGGCTCCGGGCAGGAAGACGAGCACGTCCCCGGACGTCTCCCGCAGCGCGCGCCCGACGGTCGCGGCGACGTGGCCGAGCAGCCTCGGGTCGACCCGCAGGCCGTGCGCCGGGGTGATCACCCCGGGCGGCGGTGCCCAGACCACCTCGACGCCGAACATCGAGGCGTCCGTCCCGATCACCGGCGCGGGCTGGCCCGGCGCGCCGAGCATCGCGGCCAGCCGCGGGGTGTCGGCTGTCGCGGAGGCGGCGAGCAGGAGCAGGTCGGGGCGCAGCGCGGCGCGGACGTCGAGCAGGAACGCGAGCGCCAGGTCCGCGTCGAGGTGGCGCTCGTGGCACTCGTCGAGGATGACCGCGCCGGTACCGGGCAGCTCGGGATCACGTTGCAGCCGCCGGACGAGCACTCCCGGCGTGACCACCTCGACTCTGGTGGACGGCCCGACCATGCGCTCGCCCCGGATCGTGTAGCCGACCGCGCCCCCCACAGCGCCGTTCGTCGCGCCGCCGCCAACACCGCCGCGACCCGCGGCGTCCGCGCGAGTCCCGGCACCGTCCGCCGCGCCACCGCCGGCGAGGGTCGCCATCCGTCGTGCCGCCGCGCGGACGGCGATCCGCCGCGGCTCGACGACCAGCACCCGGCCGGGGACGTGGTCGGCGAGCGCGAGCGGGACGAGCGTTGTCTTGCCTGTGCCGGGCGGGGCCACCAGCACCGCGGTCCCGCCGGCGCGGCCCGACCCGTGCTGGTCGTGGGCGGTCAGCGCGGCGACGAGCGCTGGCAGGGCGGCCCGGACGGGCAGGTCCGCCCCGGCGACCGCGCGGTCGGGCAACATGCGCCCAGTCTCCTCGGACCGGCGCGGCCAGGGGCGGCGCGGCGTTCGGCCCCATGCTCCTGCGCTGGCCGTGCCGCAGGCGCTCGTCGCGCCACAACCAGTGCCGTGCCCGCCAACGTTGGCGCGTCATGCATGATCGCCGTAGTCATACCCGAACACTTGATCTCGTCGCGGGCCGCCGGGCGAACGCCGCGTGGAGGGCGGTGGCCTGATGAGCGTATCGACAGCGAACGCGGGCGGCCCCGGAAAACCCGGAAACGTTTCAGCGCTGCAACGGCTCGACGCGGTCAGTACTCTATCGCCCCCGCGGCGGCGTAGAGCGCAAACGCGACGGGGGAGTGGGTGACATCGGTCACCGTGTTGCTAGGAGGCTTCCTGTCCGTCGTCGGTGATGGCCTGCCCGGTCTTTGTTGCGATGCGTACCAGCGTTCTCGTCGTCCGCGCGCGGCTAACTCGGGCGTGTGCTTTCGTCGCTTGCCGCGCCCCGGATCTGTGTAACGGTGCAGGTCGCCGGGGTTCTTTCGTCGCCACGCCGTATTGGGTGCCCTCCCGCGGGTGGCGCCGGTGCTGATCGGGCGGGCCGGGAAGCGCCTTGGTCGTTGGGCTGCGGTTGACGCGTGGAATCTCGATCACTAGGATGGACGATATGTGTTACTCAGGGTGACTTTCGAGTCGATGACTTTCGAGACTTGGCCTGCGCCGCCGGCGTGGGCATTCGCTTACTGGGTAAAAGTTAACCCCGCCCGATGTCGAAGATTTCTTCCATGCATTCCTTGCGACGGCTTGGGGAAGGTGTTCATGGATTTGGTGGAGCGGGACGGGGAGCTGGCGTCACTACGGGGGTTGCTTGCCGACGCCTCGGCGTCGATCGGCCGATTCGCACTGCTGAGCGGCCCTACCGCATGTGGGAAGTCCACGCTTGCCCGGGCATTCTTCGCCGACGTCGAGCGGTCTGGCGACCGCCTGCTCACAGCCTACGGAACGCGGGCTGAAAAGGATCTTCCCCTCGGAATACTGGGTCAGCTCGCGCAGAGTGCCGCCCAGACGGACGCGTGGTCCGCGCGCGAGGCCCGGATCCTGGCCGACCTGGTCGCGGACGCCCGTGAGCACGCCGAGGGTGACACGCTCCCAGTCGAGACCCGCGAGCGCATGTGCGAGACGTTGCTCTCGCTCGCCGACGAGCGCCTCGTCGTGCTGGTCATCGACGACATTCATCATGCGGACCGGCTTTCGCTGCAATTCCTGCTCTACCTCGCACAGCGGCTCAAGAAGAGCCGCCTCCTGCTCGTCATGACGGCGCTCAGCCGGTCGCACAACTGCCGGGCCGAGTTGCTGCACCAACCGCACTGCCACGTGATCAAGCTGACGCCACTGACCCGGCGCGGCGTCGGGCACATGGCCCGCAACGCGTTCGGCGGGGAGCTGGCCGAGGAGGTGACGGCCGACCTGTACAGGCTCTCCGGCGGCAACCCACTGCTGTTGATCGCCCTGATGGAGGACCTCCGCGAGTCCGCCCCGGCCGGGACGGGGGATCGCGTCGCGGCGGCTCCCGGCGGTCAGTTCGTTCACGCCGTGTACGCCTTCCTGCACCGGGCCGAGCCTGGCGTCGTCGACGCCGCGTGGGGCCTCGCGATCCTGGGCGACGACGGACCGACGAGCCTGCTGCACCACCTGCTGGAGGCCGATCAGGCGCGCGTGCGCAGGTCGACCAGCGCGCTGCGGGCGGCGGGCCTGATCGCCAACGGGCGGTTCCGGCATTCCGCGATCCGCCGCGCCATTCTCGACGAGATGCCCGCCGGCCAGCGGCTCCGGCTGCACCGCCGGGCCGCCGAGCTGTTTCACGAGGAGGGCGCGCCGACCCCGCTCATCGCCCGTCACCTGCTCGCGGCGACGACGCCGCATGACCGCTGGGCCATGCACGTGCTCATCGCCGCCGCCGAGCGGGCGTTGGACGAGGACGACGTCCCGCTGGCGCTCGAGTGCCTGCGAAACGCCCAGCACGCGGCCTCGAACGACGAGGAGCGGTGCGAGATCGTGCTGCGCCGGGTGCGGGCCGAGTGGCGGGTCGACCCGCTCGCCGCCGACCGCCGCCTGGTGTCGCTGGTGTCGTCGGCGGCGAGCCACGATCTTTCGGCGCGGCAGGCCCTGGCGATGGTCGGCCCGCTCGTCTGGCACGGCCGGTTCGCCGAGGCCGCCGACGTACTGGGGCGGGTTCCCGAGGAGCGGTGCGACGTCGGTCGGCAGACCGACATCGCGTTGCGCGCCACCAGGCGCTGGCTGCGGTCTCTCTCGCCGCCCCTGTTCCGCCGGTTCGATGACGTGCTGGCCAGTGCGCGCTCCGCCGACCTGAGCCTGCTTGTGGCCGACCAGACGGTCCGCGGGACGACCGCCCTCGTCGACGTGCTCGACAGGGGCCCCGTCGAGCACGCGGTGAGCAGCGCCGAGCGCACGCTGGAGACCGTGCGTCTCGACGACGAGACCCTGCCCGCGATCGAGGCGTCGATCACCGCGCTGATCTACGCGGACCGCCTCGAGCGGGCCCGGCGCTACTGCGACGTCCTGCTCCAGGAGGCGTGCGACCGTAAGGCCCCCACCTGGCGTGGCCTGCTCGCGGCGCTGCGCGCGGAGATCGCCCGTCGTGAGGGCGCGCAGAGCGACGCCATCCGCTACGCCCAGGCGGCTCTCACCTATCTGCCCGCGCCGGGCTGGGGCGTGGYGGTCGGGCTGCCGCTCGGCACGCTGCTCGCGGCCACCTCAGCCGCCGGGCGGCGCCCGGAGGCCGAGGAACAGCTGAGGCGGCCCGTCCCGTCCGCGATGTTCCAGACCCGGTTCGGCCTGCACTACCTGCACGGCCGGGGCCACCACTACCTGGCGACCGACCGCCCGCACGCGGCGCTGGATGACTTCCTCGCCTGTGGCGAGCTGATGCGGGACTGGGAGCTCGACCTGCCGGCGCTGGTTCCATGGCGCTCCGACGCGGCCGCGGCCCATCTGCGGCTGGGGCATGGCGAGCCGGCTCGCCGGCTCGCCGAGGAACAGCTGGCCCGCCCGGGCGTCGACCAGGGCCGGACGCTCGGGATCACGTTGCGGACGCTGGCCGCCGCCAGCCCGCTTTCCCGCCGGCCAGCGCTACTGGAGGCCGCCGTCGAGGCCCTGCACGCCGCCGGCGACCGGTATGAGCTGGCGAACGCGTTGACCGACCTCGGCAACGTCCAGCAGGAGACCGGTGACCACGAACGGGCCCGGGCCTCCGCGCGGCGGGCCCGGGCCCTCGCGAGGGAGTGCGGAGCCGAACCGCCGCGCCGGGTCCCCTCAGACCTGGTGCCCGCCACCGGCGGCCTGCTCACGACGAGTCCGCCGATGACGCACCGGGACGCCCGGCTCAGCATGGCCGAGCTGCGGGTGGCCCGGCTCGCCTCCACCGGCGCCACCAACCGTCAGATCGCCGAGCGGCTGCACATCACGATCAGCACCGTGGAGCAGCACCTCACCCAGGTCTACCGCAAGGTGAAGGTGCACCGCCGGGACGACCTGCGCCGGGTACTGGGGCAGCAGACCAGGTCGCTGGACATCGCGGAGCTCGTCGACCGAACCTCCCGTCCCGACTGACTGTGGACAGCTCCGGCCGGCGGCCGGGTACGGCGGGTGTTCGTCCCGGCCGTTGACAGCCTGGCTACACGTCCCATTCAGCCTGCCACCCGCGGACCGGAGACGGCGGCGCGGTATCCGGCGGCGCGGTATGGAGCGGTGATCCGCCGCGCGCGTCCGACGGCGGGAAAGGCCATCCGGCGTGCGCGGTCGACCGCGTGGCCGTGGCGACTTCGCGAACCGGAGCCCAGAGGCGCCGCCCTGAAATGGGCGTTGAGTATGCCGCCAACGACTTCTATCATATTCTTCTGCGGGAATCGTCTGGTCCGGTTGCGCTGTGACAAAGACCACCAGTCGCCGTCGTGGGCTGGCGATCGATACCCCTAGTGGGCGCAGGGCGGCAGGGGCAACTTCGCGCCCGGCCGTAGGGGCAAGCCCATTTCGGGCAGCCAGATTAGGGGTTGGCCGCTGTCCGGCGACTGCCTAGCCTCTGACTTGTCCAGGCGGGCATCGAAAGTATTACTGATTCCTGCCTAGCCGGCCGTCGCCGGCCCCTCTGGTCTCCAGCCCATGACGATGAATTTCGATTGGTGGTGCGATGAGGTACGAGGTTCTGGGTTGCCTCGGAATGACGGACGGAGAGGGCGCCTATTCGATCAGCGCACGGAAGATGGCGGTGACGTTGGCCGTACTGCTCATCCGCGCTGACCAGGTGGTCTCGGTCGACCGACTTATCGCCGAGATCTGGGACGAGCGGGCGCCCCGGCGGGCGAACGCCGCGGTGCACGTCTATATCTCCCAGCTGCGCAAATTCCTCGACACGCGCGGCGCGGCCAGCATCATCGACACGGTTCCGCCCGGGTACCGGCTTCGGCTCGGCGCCGACGAGCTCGACGTGCTGGACTTCCACCGGCTGATGGACGCCGGCCGCGTCGCCGCCCACTGCGAACGCCGCGAGGAGGCGATCAGGCACCTGGACGCGGCGCTTGGACTCTGGGGCGGCCCGGCGTTCGACGGCCTGCGCGGTGGCTCCGTCATCGACGGCTATGCGATCTGGCTGGAGGAGAGCCGGCTGGAATGCCTCGAGAACCTGATCGAGTGCAAGCTGCACGTCGGCCGCCACCGAGAAATCGTCGGCCTTCTCAACGGGCTCACGGCCGAACACCCGTTGCGGGAGACCTTCTGCCGGCAGCTCATGCTCGCGCTCTACCGCTCCGAACGGCAGGCGGACGCGCTCCGGCTTTACCACCGGATACGCCGTGCCCTGGCCGACGAGCTCGGGCTGGAACCGGGCCGGCCACTTCGCGAGCTTTACCACGCCATTCTGCTGGAGGACGAGCGGCTGGAACCCGCGCGCCTCGCCGCCCGGCCGGCCTGATGGCGACCATCGTGACCGGCCGGCGGCCCGGTGAAGTCCCCGGAACGCGGCCACGGTGCTCAGGGCGCCGTCTCGCCAGGAGCCGAGCCGCCGGCGGGCGGTTCGTCACCAGGCGCCGCGGGCGGCGTACCCGGGTTCGCGGCGGGACGGGCAGGTGTCACCAGGACCTGGGGTTCCGTGAAGCTCTCGAGGCCCCAGCGACCGTTCTCCACCCCGAGGCCGCTCCAGCGGTGCCCGCCGAAGGGCAGATCCGGCCGCAGCCCGGCGCCATGCGCGTTGACGCAGACCTGCCCGCAGTCCAGCCGGGCCGCCACCGCCGTGGCGTGGTCGAGGTCCGACGACCAGACCGAGGCGGTCAGACCGAAGGAGGTGCCGTTGGCCCGGGCGACGGCGTCGTCGACGTCGTCGTAGACGACGATGGGCAGCGCCGGTCCGAACTGCTCCTCGTCGACGATGCGCACGCCGTCCTCGACGCCGGTCAGCACCGTCGGCTCGTGGAAGTACCCCGGCCGGTCGAGCGGGCCGCCGCCGGCCGCCACGGTCGCGCCGTGGTGGACCGCGTCACCGACCAGCTCGGTGACCCGGCGAAACTGGCGGACGTTGGTGAGCGGCCCGAGCTGCACGCCGTCGACGTGGCCCGGCCCGACGACGGCGGCGCCGGCCAGCGCGGCGAGCGCCTCGACCAGCTCGGCGTGCCGCCGACGGTGCACGTACACCCGCTTGACCGCCAGGCAGAACTGGCCGTTGTTGCGGAACGCGCCCCAGAACAGCCCCTCGGCGATCCTCGCCGGGTCGGCGTCTGGGAGCACGATCGCCGGGTCGTTGCCGCCGAGCTCCAGGCTCACCCGCTTCAGGTCGTCGACCGACGCGGCGAGGACCTTCCGGCCGGTCGCGGTCGCGCCGGTGAAGCTGACCCGCCGGGCCAGCGGGTGGGCGGCGAGCCACGCACCGAGGGGATCCGGGCCGCTGACGACGTTGAACACGCCGGCGGGCAGCACCGGGCGAAGAAGCTCACCGACGGCGAGCGTGGTCAGCGGGGTGTCGGGGGAGGGCTTGAGCACCACGGTGTTTCCCGCGCGCAGCGCCGGGGCCACCTTCCACAGGCCCAGTGCGACCGGGAAGTTCCACGGCGCGATCGCCGCGACCACGCCGAGTGGGTTGCGCGTGATCCGCGCGTATCCCCGGCTGTCGTCCTGCACCACCTCGGGACGCAGCTCGACGCCGGCGTAGTAACGCAGCCACAGACACGCCCCGGCGATCTCGGCGCGCGCCTCGGCCAGCGGCTTGCCCTGTTCCGCGGTGAGGGTGGTGGCAAGCGTCGGCAGAGCCGCCGCGAGGACGTCCGCCGCGGCGAGGAGCGCGGCCCGGCGGGCGTCGTCGTCGCGTCGCCACGCGTCGAACGCGCCCTGCGCTGCGGCCATCGCCGTGTCGAGCTGGTCGCGGTCCGCGGCGGGAGCGGTGGCGAACGCCTCGGCCGTGGCCGGATCGATCACCTCCAGGCCGCCCGCCCCGGCGAGGGCGGCGCCGCCGACCGTCATGCTCAGCTCGGTCAGCGCGGCGAGGGCGCCCGGTGCCCCGGTGCCCCGCGCCGCCGCGCCCGTGCCGGGTCCGCCCGCGGCGGATTCGGTGGTCGTGGTCATGGTTCCTCCCTGTCTGCCGCGCGCCTGTCCGGCGCGCACCGTCCCCGCCGGGCGGGCCGCCCCGGGCCGGCCGGCGCCCGCCCGGCGCCGGCCCGGCCCCGGTCACCCATCCGGAAGCAGCACCGGCTTGACGGTCTCGCCGGATTCGTAGTCGCGCTCGGCGTCGTTGACGGCGRCCAGCGAGTAGGTACGCACGAGCCGGTCGAACGGGAACCGGCCCAGCCGCCACAGGTCGACGAGCGTCGGGATCAGCCGTTGCGGGTCGGCGTCGCCCTCCATCAGGTAGCGCAGCGTCCGGCCGGTCACCATGGCCGGTACCGGCACCACCAGGTCGCCGCCACCGGTGCCGACCAGTCCGCAGACGCCTCGCGCCCGCAGCGTCCCGAGCGCGGTGACGGACACCGCGGGGATGCCGGTGGTGTCCAGGGCGAAGTCGGCGCCGCCGGTCCAGCCCGCGACGGCCGAGGCGAGCTCAGGGTCGGCGCCGTCGACCGTGTGYGTGGCGCCGAGCTCGAGGGCGAGCTCGCGCCGCTTCGGGTGCAGATCGACCGCGACGATCGTRCGCGCCCCARCCAGCCGGGCCGCCATGACCGCGGCGAGGCCGACCGCGCCGGTTCCGAAGATCACGATGCTGTCGCCGACGCCGACCCGCATCGCGACCAGCACCGCGCCGGCGCCCGTCTGGATGCCGCAGCCGAGGGGCGCCATCAGCTCCAGCGGAAGCTCGTCGTCGACCACGACCACACTCCGCTCGGTGGCGATGGTGTGGGTGGCGAACGACGACTGCGCGAACCAGCGTCCGTTCACCAGGGCACCGGCGGAGTCGGTGAGCGTGGTCGACCCGTCGAGCCGCAGGCCGGACAGGTTGCGGAAGATGAACTCGTCGCAGTAGGAGGGCTCGCCGGCCCGGCAGCGGGCGCATCCGCCGCACGAGTCGAAGCTGAGCACCACGTGGTCGCCCGGGTGGACCCGGCGGACCCCCGGGCCGACGGCCTCGACGACGCCCGCCCCCTCGTGGCCGAGAACGAGGGGGACCGGCACGAGCTCGCCGTGCCGGGGCATGAAGTCGGTCCGGCACATGCCGGCGCCGACGACCCGGACCAGCACCTCCCCGGGGCCGGGCTCCCCGAGCTCCAGCTCCTCGACGCGCAGCGGCGCGTTCCTCTCACGCAGTACGGCGGCCTGGATTCTCACCGGCGTATTTCACCTCCAGGATGCGAACAACCACGGCGAATCTCTGTGAACCAGATGGTGGTGACCTCGGCTTAAGCCGGTCTAAGGCAGGTCTTGGACCTGGAGGCCGCTGTCGCCATCGCCCGCCGGTGACGCGGTCGACGCCGCGTCGCTCGACCCGAGAAAGGGCAGAATGACAATCAGGATCGAAAGTGACGGCGCCCTCGCCGGAATTCCCGGATGGCCCTCCGGCGGCTTCCCCGCGGCCGGCCCGGAGCGGATCCCCAGCTATGTCGAGGCCGGGTTGCTTCCCTCCCTGCGGGAGATCTACCAGGACAACGCCCTCATGGTCGGCCTCGGCCCGCGGATCACCGGGTCGCGGGCGCACGACGATTTCATCGGCTGGCTGCACGAGCAGTTCCAGCGCAACGGCTGTGACGTCCTGCCCTACGCCTACTCGCCGTGCAACCTGTGGGAGGCGCTCAGCTGGGGCGTCAGCGTGCTGGACGGCCGGCTGGCCGGTGACGTGCCCGTCGCCGCCTACTACCCGCGCGGCGGCGAGACGCCGGACGAGGGCCTCGTCGGCCGGCTGGTCGACGTCGAGACCGCCGCTGCCGCCGGCGTCGACCTGACGGACCCGGCCGCGGTCGCCGGCTGGCTCGCCGAGGTGACCGGCGAGCCGGCCGCCGGCGACCCCGCCGCGCCCTACTTCCTGCTCATCGACAGCCACCTGCCCGAGGTCGGCTCCAGGGCCGACCTCGACGCCGAGACCGGGGTCTTCCACCGTCAGCCCGGCGACGACGACACGCCCTGGAAGACGCTGTGGGACCGCAAGCTGTGGAAGGCGGTCGCGGCGGCGCCGGGCGCCCGCGCCGCCGCCGGCGTGGTGTGCGTCGTGGACGCGTCGTACCAGGCGCTGGAAGGGAACTACGTGCCGCCGCTGGCGGGCTACCTGGGGATCCCCGCGCTGTACGTCGACCGCGAGGCGGGCACCCGGCTGCGCCGGGCCGCGACCACGGCGCCGCGGATCCGGTTCACGATGACCGCCCGGCGTACCGCCACCCGGACGCCGAGCATCGTCGCCGTGCTGCCCGGTGACGGCGGCACCGACCGGACGCTGATCTGCAACACGCATTCCGACGGCACGAACTTCGTCGAGGAGAATGGCGCGGTCGCGCTGGTGGAAATCGCCCGCTACCTGAACGCGCTACGGCTGCGCGGTCGGGGCCTTCGGCACACGGTCGTGTTCTCCGCGGTCACCGGGCATTTCAACGGGGATCCCGCCCGTTTTCCGGAGACGGAGGGTTTCATCGCCGACCACCCGGATCTCGTCGGCCGGGCCACGGCGGCCCTCACCCTCGAGCATCTCGGGGTCACGGAATGGCTCGACGACGAGCAGGGATACCGTACKACCGGCCTGCCGGACTGGGGGGTGATGTGGGTCGACGAGCGGCTGGAGAAACTGGCCGTCGAAAGGTTCGACCACTACGATCTGCCCAACCACCGGCTGGCCCGCCGGGACGCGCCGATGTACGCCGGGGTCGGCAAGGCCTTCGCCGACATCGACCTCCCGGCGCTCTCGTTCCTGTCCGCGCCGACGTACCTGCTGACGACCCCCGTGAACGGGTGCCTGGACAAGCTGGACCCGGCCCTGATGCGCCGCCAGATGACCTGGTTCATCGACCTGCTCCACCGGCTCGACGCCCAGCCCTGACCACCGCCCGCCCGGGCGTGCCGGCCGCTGGCACGCCCGGGCGGCGTGGTCACGCCTCCCGTAGCTGGTCGCGCAGATGCCCGGCGAGCGCTGCCATCGTCGGGTACTCGTAGACGACCGCCGGCGCCACGGCGACCCCCAGCGTCTCGCCGAGGCGGGTGCACATCTCCAGGGCGGTGAACGACGAGAAACCGGCCTCGACGAACTGGCTCTCGCCGGTCAGCTCGTCGGCCGACGCGTGCCCGAGCACGGCGGCGGCGCACTCCCGCACGAGGGCGAGCAGCGCGGCCGTCCGCTCCTCGTCGGACGCACCGGCAAGCCGCGCCCGCCAGTCCGCGGCGGGCTCGTCCCCACCGCCGGCGGATCCGCCGCCGGTGGGGGCACCGGTCCCGACGAGCTCGCGGAGCAGCGGGGCGGGCCGCCCGCCAGCGACCTGCTCGGCGTACCGGTCCCAGTCCAGGTCGACGACACCGAGCAACGGGTCGCGCCCCGGCGGGGACGGCATCCAGAGGCCGTCGAGGTCCGCCACGGCGAGCCGGCAGGGCACCGGCCGTCCCGCGACGTCCGCCGCCTCGCCGCCGGCCGCGAGCGCGGGCGCGGCGGGCGCCCACGGTCCCCAGGCGACCGTCGCCGCCGGCCGGCCGGCGGCCCGCCGGGCGGCGGTGATCGCCGCGAGCCAGCCGTCCGCCGCCGCGCGGGTGCCCACGTCGACGCCAGGCCGGTCATCGGAACGGACCAGCGGCCCGGCCAGTGAGGAGAACAGGACGAAGGCCGTCAGGTCGCGGTCCCGGGTGAGCTCGTCGAGCGCGCGGGCGGTCCGGATGACGCGGGCGGCCCCGTCGGCACCGCCAGGCGGGCCGTCCGCCGCCGGCTGGGCACCGTCGGGCGCTTCCGGCCCGGACGCCGGCCCGGACGCCGGCTCGGACGCCGGCGGCGCGCCGCCGACATGGACGACGGTCGCGAGCGGGTGCTCGTCGGGGACCGCGGCGAGCAGCGCGGCCAGTTCCTCCCGGTTCGCCACGTCCCGGCGCACGACGCTGACCTTCGGCCCCAGGGGCAGCAGGTCGGCCTCCAGCTCGGCGACCGCCGCGGGCGCCGAGCGGGGCGGTACCACCAGCAGGAGATGGCCGGCACCGGTGCGGGCCAGGCCACGGGCGGCCTCGACGGTGAGCGGACCGGTGCCGCCGACGACGAGCGCCGTGCCGCGCGGCACGGCGGCGCCACCGTCGGTGTCCGCGCGGGCGGGCGGCGTTCGGGGGATGAGGCGGCGCGCGAAGGCGCCGTCGGCGCGCACGGCGACCTGGTCCTCGCGGTCCGGGCCGTCGGCAGGGCCCGCGAGGACGGCGCAGAGCCGATCGGCCGTCTGTTCGTCGAACGACGCCGGGACGTCGACGAGCCCGCCCCACCGCCCGGGATGCTCCCGGGCGACCGCCTGCCCACGTCCCCAGACCGCGCCCTGCTCGGGGTGATCGAGCCGGTCGGCGTCGACGGCGGTCACCGCGCCCTGGGTGAGCACCCACACCGGCGCCGCGATGCCCGCGGCCGAGGTCGCCCGCACGACGCCGGCGGTGGCGCCGTCCGCGGTGGCGAGCGCGGCGGCCTCCGCGCCGCCGTCGGCCGCGAGCGCCGCGAGCGACAACACGCCCTCGACGCCGTCGGCGCCATCCGCGCCGGCGAACCCGCCAAGGCCGGTGCCCCGGTTCTCGACGGCCGACCCACCGGCGGTGGCGACGCCCGCGAGAGCGGCCCGCACCGCCTGCTCGCCGCGGCCCGCCGTGATCTCGGACGTCGGCACGTCGAACCGGCGGACCTGGGCGCCGGCCCGGTCGAGCCCGGCGACGACGGCCGCGACCAGCTCCTCGTGCCGGCCGGGCGCAGGCACCACGACCAGCCAGGTCCCCGCCAACCGCCGCTCGCCCGGCCGTACCGCGGGACGGTTCTGGCGGCCCTGGCGGTCCTGGCCCAGCGGCACCCGTCGCCATCGCTCGCCGTACCACCACCGGGACCGCCGCCGCCAGGCCGCCAGCGTCGGGAGCGCGGCTCGCAGCGCCTCCCGCTCCTGCGCCGAGCCCGCCGACGCGGCGGCGAGCGCGTCCAGGTCGCCGTCCAGGACCGCCGACCAGAACCGGTCGTCAGCGGGCGCCTCCAGATGGGCGCCGTTCGCGGTCGCGCGGCCGGCCGGGGCCGCGTCCAGCCAGTAGCGCTGCCGCTGGAACGGATAGGTGGGCAGGTCGACATGACCGGCCGGGCCGCCGTCCGGCCCGGGACCGGTGGCCGGTCCGAACAGGGCGTCCCAGCGGACCGGGACGCCGCGGACGTGCGCGGCGGCGATCGCCGTCGTGAACGTCCGGCTCTCCGGGCGGCGCGCCTGCTGGGTGGGGATGATCAGCAGCTTCGCCGTCTCGGCCGCGCCCCGGCCGGTGGTGAGCGCGTCGTGGGCGAGCGAGGTCAGCACCGCGTCCGGGCCGACCTCGATGAAGCTGGTGACCCCCCGCGCGTGCAGCTCCCGGACGCCGTCGTGGAACCGGACKGTGGCGCGGATGTGCTGGGCCCAGTAGTCCGCCGAGCGCAGGTCGTCCGCGGTGGCGAGCCGGCCGGTGACGTTCGAGATCACCGGGATCAGCGGTGGCCGGAACTCGAGCGCCCGGACCACGTCGCGGAACTCGGCCAGCACCCCGTCCATGTGCGGGGAGTGGAAGGCGTGGCTGACCCGCAGCCGCCGGATGCGGCGGCCGCGCGCCTTCCACCGTTCCCCGATCCGCGCGGCGGCGGCCTCGTCCCCGGCGACGACCACGGCCGTGGGGCCGTTGACGGCCGCGAGCGAGACCCGGCCGGCGTGCCGGGCGTGCCCGTTGTGGGCGTCATGCCGGTCGGCGTTCTGCCGGTCGGCGTTCTGCCGGTCCGCGTCGAGCCCGTCCRGGCCGAGGTCGCTCCCGACCTCCTCCTCGGACGCCTGGATCGCGATCATCGCTCCGCCGGCGGGCGCGGCCTGCATGAGCCGGCCCCGTGCGGCGACCAGCGCGCACGCGTCCGCGAGCGACAGGACGCCGGCCACGTGCGCGGCGGAGATCTCGCCGATCGAGTGCCCGATGAGATAGTCCGGGGCGATGCCGCACGCCAGGACGAGATCGGCCAGCGCGGTCTCGACCGCGAACAGCGCGGCCTGTGTGTACGCGGTCTGGTCGAGGACCGCGGCGAGCGGGGATCCGGCGTCCGCGAACAGCACCTCGCGCAGCGGGTGCGCGAACTGGCCGGTGCCGTCGAGGTGCGCGCAGACGTCCGCCAGCCGGTCGGCGAACCTTGGGAAGGCGGCGGCCAGGTCGCGGCCCATGCCCGGCCGCTGGCTGCCCTGGCCGGTGAACATGAGCGCCGTCGTGCCCGGCGCGCGGGCGGCCCCGCGGACGACGTTGGTCGCCGAGCCGCCGTCGGCCAGCAGGGCGAGGCCGCGGCGGAAGTCCGCCAGCTCGCCCGCGACGACGGCGGCACGCTGGCCGAACCGTGCCCGGGTCGTGGCCAGCGCCCGGCCGACGTCGACGGGATCGAGGTCCGGCCGCCGCTCGGCGAGCTCGCCGAGCCGCTGGGCCTGCGCGCGCAGCGCGGCCGAGCTCGGGGCGGACAGCACCCAGGCGACGGACCGGCCAACGGTCTCGGACCGGGGCGTCGGGACGGTCGCGGACCCGTCGGAACCCGTCTCCGGCTGGTCGGCGCCGGCGGGTGGCGGTTGGTCGGCTGGTGGGGTGGGGGCTGGGGGTGCTTGTTCGAGGATGAGGTGGGCGTTGGTGCCGCTGATGCCGA
>NZ_MOMC01000149.1 GCF_001983105.1 Pseudofrankia asymbiotica
CAACCCGCCACCAGTCGCGTACCTCATACAGACGATCTACCCGGCGATCAGACCCCGATCCCATCCGACCCCGCGGATTAAAGCTCAGTAACCGACAACTTTGCCGGGACCCTGGGGGGCCGCCGCGGCGGCTGCGGGTGACCTACCGGCGCACCCAGGGAGTGCGCCACCTGCTCGCCGTCTACGACCTGCGTAAGGACCCGGCTCTACGGCCAGCCATGTGAAGCCGGTAAAGGACCGGACCACGTTCCTCAGGTTCTGTCGCTACCTACGCAGGCTCTACCCGCCTGACGTCCGCATCGCGATCAGCTGTGGCAACTTGAGGTCGCGCCTGTCGACGTGCGAGTACAGCCAGGTCGGCGACTGGGCTGACAAGAGCAACGTCGAGATCGCCTATACCCCGACCTACAACTCGTGGCTCAACCGGATCGTGCGGAACCACCGTTGGTGAAGCAGTCCCCCTGGCTGGTGCTGGCCGCCTACACCCAGCTGCGCCTCGCCCGCCTCCACGTCTCCGACCTACGCCACCTCTGGGAACGACCCACCCGGCCCCGACCGGCTGACACCCGCCCGTGTCCGCAGGGGCTTTCGGAACCTCCGCCCGAAGACACCGCTTCCAGCCCGTGCGCCGAAACCCAGCAGCCCCAGCCCCGGACGCCCACCCGGTGGCACCAACCGACGACAAACGATCACCGAGCCGGTCGGGAATACCACCGACAGAGCAACAGCCACAGGCCCCCGAGGACAGGCAAGTTAAACGACAAGCTTAGACGGCGGTTCGGGCGAAGGATCGCTTCGGCACTTTCGCCGGGGCGGTCAGGGCTGATCTGTCGAACCATTTGTAAGTGCAAGTAAAGCGTCCACGAATGCCTGCGGCGCCGCGTAGAACGGGGAATGGCCGGTGGGCAACTCAACGGGCATCGTGTGCAGCCTGTCTCGAGCGACGGCGCGAATCCATGTCGGTGCGAGGACGCGATCGTGAGCTCCAAGGATGACGCTCGATGGCACGCCGTTGGGCCATTCGTTGATGGGACATAACTCTGTCCAAGAAGTGAATGCGATCGGCCGAAGTCGCTCGCATGCCGCGGAAGCAATTCCAGGCGGGCAGTCGTGGTAGAAGACCTCGGTTGCCGTCTGTTTCGACATGACGCTCCGTCCGAGAGAATCGTAGACCACTGCTTCGGGGTTCATGGTGACCACCGGCCCGGCCTGGGTGTCTATGTAGTCAGTCCAGGACATCCCGGGTAGCGGCACAGTAGCGGCCACAAAGACCATTCTAAGGACTGGTCGCATCGACGCCACTACAGGCAGTGCGAGCCCCGCCATTGAGTGACCCACCAAAATCACGTCGGTCTCTCCAGAAGTGGCCGAGCAGATGACATCTGCCCACTCACGAACTCCGGCTTCCACATCATCCATGGGCAGATCTGGGGCTACGGTGTGATGCCCAGCCCGATGGATCAGCGGCGCTGCACGCTCCCARCACCAGCCGCCGTGCCCGCCTCCGTGAATCAACACGAATGTCGCCATATCAAATCTCGCCTATCGTAGTCGAGCGATGCTGGGGCAATCCCAGCGTGAATATACAGATCCAGTCGATCTGACTGAGGGCCGACGTCACGTTGCTCCTACGGGACTCGGATTCCCGTGTCAGTTACTGGCGGAAATCCTGCCCTCAGATTCGAAAACTTCTCTCCCCGCGCGACCATTCCGGACTTGGCAGCCCTCTGGCATCCATTTGTCAGCCCTAGGGCCGAACTGACGCTGACGATCAACACTCCGTCCGACCGTCCGACAGGCCATCGTGGCCCGTGAGAGCCGCTGGGCCGAGAGACGGATCGGGCTCTCGAGCGTCTTGTCTTTCTGCAAGCAGCACAGCGGCTCGCATGGGTGAACCTGGCCGGGATTTCTCGACTGGCTGGCCATCGGCGGGCCCGTCGTACAGCTTGACCGGAGTCGAGAGGTTGTCGGCCGGAGCAGGTGCAAGGGCGCGCTCCCTTCATGCTTCGACCGTCCGATCGGACGGTCGGCGAACGGTAGCGCGCGCTCGACATCTAGGTCAAGGACGGGGACGGTCCTGAGCTTGTCGTTTAACTCGTCTGCCTCTCAGGTCGTGCGGCGGTGGCCGCATCCTTGACCTTCCCGGACTGGCGGGTGGACTGTGCGTCGTTGGTTGGGCTGTCCGGCGGGGCGGCCGGGGCCAGGTCGGCTGGGTTTCGGTGCGTTGGCTGGTCGGCGGTCTTCGGGCGGATGCGGTGGAAACCCGAGGCGGACACGGGCTGGGTCAGCCGGTCGGGCCGGGTGGCGGGTCGTTCCCAGGGGCGGCGTAGGTCCACAGTCAGGTGCCGGGCGAGGCGGAGCTGGGTGTAGGCGGCCAGGATCAGCCAGGTCCAGCGGGTCGGCCGCGGCCGGGTCGCGTCGCCGGAGATGGTAACGGGCGCGGTCCAGCCGAGGGTCTGCTTGAACAGGCGGAAGGTGTGCTTCGAGATCGAAGCGGCGTAGGAACGCTTGCCACCAGCGGTCCACGTCCGCCTGGCTGGCGTCGGTGGTCGAGCACCACAGCCACAGCGGTTTGGGGTTGCGCTCGCCGGGCAGCCAGTCCACGGCGAGACGCAGCAGCGTGCCTTCCAGGATCGGCAGTTGGCCGACGTGGTGTTCCCAGGCGGCGCGGTGGGTGAGCGGCCTCGGTGCAGCCGGTCGCAGGAGGGCCAGTCGGCCACCGTCTCCTGTTCCGGCCAGCGTGTTCGGCAGAGCCGTTCGGCCAGGTCATCCAGGTCGGCGTCCGGTATGCGGATCTGGTATGGAGTCACCTTGGCCACGAGAGTCATCTCGTCTAGGCACTGGGCGAAATGATGGCCACGTGAGTTCGCCACATGCAATCCCGCAGCGGCACCGCATCCTCCGGCTGCCTGCCCGATGGCTCACTGTATTAATTACCTATATGTAAGTAAGGAGAGTGGGCCGACGGCCGGACAGCCCGATGGGGAGGGCGCAGCCCGCCATCCGTGACTCATCGTGCGGGATCTGTCAGCGGCGACCTGTCCGGTGGGGCGACGTCGCCGGGTCGAGGCACATGACCGGCTGGTAGGCGACGCAGCGACCGGGGCCGGCTCGTTTCGCGGTGTACATCGCGACGTCGGAGGCATTCAGGAGACGATCGGGATCCGCGAGGCCGGTTCCTGAGATCGCCACGCCAACACTGGCCGTGACGGTGGCCTCGGTCTCCGGCAAAGGGATCGGCTTGGTAAGTGCGGTGATGACGCGGTGCGCCACCTGCTCGACCTCGGTGATCGTGGAGACGTGTTCGCATAGGACGGCGAACTCGTCTCCGGCGAGCCGGGCCACGACATCATTCGGCCGCACCGAGGCACGCAGCCGATCGGCCACTTCACGCAGGACGTCGTCGCCAGCGCGGTGACCGAGGGTGTCATTGATGGACTTGAAACCGTCCAGGTCCACGAAGGCGACGCCGGTGCGGACCTGCTCGTTCCGGTTTTGTTCGAGACTGCGCCCAAGTCGGTCGAGCAGGGCGGCGCGGTTGGGGAGGTCGGTCAGACTGTCATGCAGCGCACGGTAGCGGGCTTCGCGTTCCATCGTGAACCGGACCGCCGCGGAGCCGAGCACGCTGGCGACCGCATCGACGAAGTCCACTTCGCGGCGGGTGAACGGCCCGGCCGCGGGCCCCAGGCTGCCGCCTTCGTCATGCTGGTCGCCATCGGCGACCGCGTGTTCCTGGTCCGTCCGGTGGACGGAGAGGACGGCGGCGGGCGCGTTGGGTTGGCCGAGCAGCATGGACGCTGTTGACCAATGCCCCACCCGGCGGGGATTGCGTCCAGCAGCCCCGTCGCCGTGATTTGACGGCGCGCTCAGAAGAGCCTCCCGAGTTGCCGCGGCAAGGACAGCAGCCGGTGGCAATGCGCCAGCTGCGGCGACCAGGCGGGGTTCGTCTCCCGGCTCGGTCGCATGCACGGTGACGGCCGCACTGAGTCGGCTCGCCAGCACTGTGGCGGCTTGGTTCCACAGCCTGTCGGGCTCGACGATCTGCAACGCCTGATGAGCCAGTTCGGTGAGGACGCTCTGCTCGGCATGTGCCTGTTCGCGTTCGGTCACGTCGGTGGCGATCGCTGCGACGTGGCTAACCTCCCCAGCCGGATCGCGGACCGGCCGGATGCGCATGTCGTAGTAGTGCCCGTAAACCTCGGTCGTCCCGGTGGACGGCTCGCCGTCCGCCGCTCGCCGTACCATCGACACGCACTCTGGCGCATGGGTGAAAACTTCGAAGATGGACGATCGCTCGGCGGCCCTTAGGTCGTTGACCAAGGCGCCGATGTCGCCACCAGCGGATACCACGATCCGGCCGGAGAGATCCGTGAGGCCTATCGAAACGGGGCTGTTCTCCAGTACCAGCTGCAGTTGGTGGCGGGCTGTCTCAGCGTCGGTCACGTCCAGGATCTGGCTGAGACAGCACGGCTCACCCGCATCGGCCTCGAGGCTGGCGGTGATCAATACGTCAGCCGGGGTGCCGTCGGGGCGGACGATACGTGTCAGATGCCTCGACATCGTTCGCTCGCTGCTCAGATGCCGACACAAGTTCGCCCAGCTGTAGAGAAGGGGGGGAAGGTCCAGGGCATCCCAGGTCGCCCCGACAAGGTCGGCCCTGGCCCGGCCCAGAGTATGGCACGCGGCGGCATTGGCGCGCCGGATCCGCCGGCTTCGGATGCAGGTCAGGGTTAGTCCGATCTCAAGACGATCGAACAGCTCGTCGACCCATGCCACCGACGTCGCGCCCATCTCCTCTCCGGAAAGCTCTTCAGTATACATTACCCGCGATCGGCGTGATACTCAGACGTAGCACGAGATCCGGCCTGGCGCCAGGTCGGAGCTCCCATGTCCTCAGCGCAGCTGGCGGTCCCATGTCACCGCAGGGCAACCATTCGGGCCCTCAAGGCGTTTGCGAATCAGCGGCTCGCGGCCGGGCAGGGCGAGCTCGACCTCGGCCTGGACGTGGTCGGCTCGTCAGGTGCCCCGCTGCCGGTCGTCGCCTCGCGGATGGGGCATCTGTGGGACGCGCTGTGCCGCGCCTACGATGCGGTCGGTCTGGCCACGGCGACCGGCGGGGGCCCGGTGTTCCGTGCCCTGGTACTGGTTCGGTGGTGACCGCGTCAACAGTGGCCGATGCGGTGCAAATCTGGACGAGACGGCGCCAATGTCCGGCATCGCGACAGTGATGGGACCAGCTCCGTTTCGTCGATCAGCGGTCCATCGCTGGATACGACAACCCGGAAGACCTGCAGTGCCAGACGAACTGCCGCTCACAACAGATCGCGATGACTCCTGACGCTGCGCCACCACCGGAGGTGAGACGGAGCCCCGCGTTCGGTGTGGTCCGGCTGGGGGGTGCTGTCGTCCCCTCCCAGCGAGCGCGTTCGCCGGGTTCGATGGATTGCGTAAGGCGCGAATGCCGAAATGCAGAGCAAGGAGGACATCCCCATGCGTGGAGTGGTGATGCATACCGCCGGTGACGTCCGCGTGGAGGACCGCGAGGATCCCAGGATCATCGAGCCGACGGATGCAGTCATCCGGTTGACGGCGACCTGTGTCTGCGGGTCGGACCTGTGGCCCTACCGGGGCATCGAGCCGGCCGACCACCAGGTGATGGGGCACGAGTACGTCGGTGTCGTCGAGGAGATCGGCGCGGACGTGCGGAAGGTCAAGGTCGGCGACTTCGTCGTCGGGTCGTTCGTCATCTCCGACAACACGTGCGAGATCTGCCAAGCCGGCTACCAGTCCAAGTGTGTGCACGCCTCCTTCGTGGCGCAGACCATCGRCACCCAGTCCGAGAAGGCCCGTATCCCCTACGCGGACGGCACGCTCGTGCCCACGCCGCGGCAGCCGGACCCGGAACTGGTCCCCTCGCTGCTGGCCGCGTCCGACGTGCTGGGCACCGGTTGGTTCGCGGCCGTCGCCGCCGAGGCGGGTCCCAGCAAGACCGTCGCGGTGGTCGGTGACGGGGCGGTCGGCCTCATGGCTGTTCTCGCAGCCAAGCAGCTCGGCGCGGAGCGGATCATCGCGATGTCCCGCCACCCGGAACGGCAGAAGCTCGCGCTGGAGTACGGCGCGACCGACATAGTGACTGAGCGCGGCGACGAGGGCGTGGCGAAGATCAAGGAGTTGACGAACGGGCTCGGCGCCCAGAGTGTGATCGAGGCTGTCGGGACTCAGGAGTCCACCATGCAGGCGATCGGCGCCACTCGTGGGGGCGGGCACGTCGGCTACGTCGGGGTGAACTACGACGTCAAGATCCCCGGCATCGACCTGTTCTTCGCCGGCATCCACTTGCACGGCGGCCCTGCCCCGGTGCGCCGGTTCCTGCCTGAGCTGATCCAGCTCATCTGGGATCGCAAGATTGATCCCGGCAAGGTCTTCGACCTCACCCTGCCGCTGGAGCAGGCCGCGGAGGGCTACAAGGCGATGGACGAGCGACGCGCCATCAAGGTCCTGCTGACCATCTGACGCACCCGTCCCGTCCCGGGGAGGCGCCTGACAGATGCAAGATCTACGGTGGAGGACATGAGCAGGAAGGACGAGGTGCGGGAGTTCCTGATCTCCCGCCGCGCGCACGTCACCCCCGAGCAGGCGGGGCTACCCGACTTCGGCGGCGAGCGGCGTGTGCCTGGCCTACGCCSCGAGGAGGTCGCCACCCTGGCCGGTCTCTCGATCGACTACTACACCCAGCTCGAACGCGGCAAGATCCGCGGCGCCTCGGACAGCGTGCTCAACGCGATCGCCCGAGCGCTGCAACTGAACGATGTCGAACGCGCGCACCTGTTCGACCTGGCCCGCACCCCGATCGCGCGCGGCCGGCGGCAAGCCAGGCCGGCGGTGCGGTCCTCGGTGCAACGGGTCCTGGACAACCTGGCCGTGCCCGCTGTCGTGTTCAACCCGCAGCAGGACCTCATCGCCGCGAACCTGATGGGACGCGCGCTGTTCGCCCCGCACTTCGAGGCCGAGAGACCGAACCTGGCTAGGTTCATCTTCCTCGACCCCCGCGCCCGGAACTACTACGTCAACTGGCTCCTCGCCCGCGGTATGACCGCCGCGATGCTGCGACTCGAGTCCGGACGCAACCCGCTCAACAACGACCTCACCGCACTCATCGGAGAACTCTCCACACTCAGCCCACAGTTCCGCACGGACTGGGCCGAGCAGGACGTGCACGAGCACCGCACCGGCCAGAAGGTCTACCGCCACCCCGAGGTCGGCGAGCTCGAGGTCACCTTCGACGTGTTCGAACTACCCGGCGAACCCGGCCTGTCCATCTGCACCTACAGCGTCGAAGAAGG
>NZ_MOMC01000150.1 GCF_001983105.1 Pseudofrankia asymbiotica
TTCTCCAGCTTGGCTTTCTCCGCACGGAGTTTCTCCAACTCCTTGTCCCGGTCATCGACCGGAGGGCGGCCCTTCGGTTTCGACAGGCCCGCCAACGCCCCGGCCTCCCGGGCCTTACGCCACTCCACGATATGCGCCGAGTACAGATTCTCCCGCCGCAGGATCGCGCCCTTCTGACCGTCCGGCGCCGCCTCGTACTCGTTCAGGATCCGCAGCTTGTACGCCGCCGAGAACGACCGCCGCCGCGCCTTCGGCTCGACCTCAGGGTCCGGCCGCCGGCCACCACCTTCACGCTCGTCCACACGGACATCATCGACCAGGCCCCGCCCAGCCGGCACTGCCATCGTCACGATCTTCCTCTCCCTACCCGCCCAGGTCACAAGATGATAGCTACTGCCTGACTCATCTCATCCTGACGGATAGGGGCGGAGCGACGCCACCACTGGCGAGGTCCTGCTAGACACGCTGGTGCTTCAGTGATCGTCCGCCCTTGTGGGCGGAGCGACACCGGGTCGCCGTGCCGGCACGTCGGGTCATCGAGTCACTTCGGTGATCGTCCGACCTCGCGGGCGGAGCGACGGGGCGGAGTAGTACGCCAGGTCGCCACCATCTGCGCCATGCTTCAGTGATCGTCAGGGCCTCGCGGGCGGAGCGACTCACGATTCCGTCCGGTACTCCTCCTTCCGTTCCGTGCTTCAATGATCATCCGTCCTTGCGGACGGAGTGACCTGCTCTCCTTCATCCTCCCGTCGGTGAAGTTCAAGCTTCAGTGATCGTCCATTCTTGCGGGCTGAGCGACCCTCCTCGGAGCGCGGGCGGCGGGCGTCGTTCACACAGCTTCAGTGATCGTCCGACCTTGCGGGTGAAGCGACACATACAGGTTTTCAGCCTGATCGCCAACGGGAGCGCTTCAGTGATCGTCCGTCCTTACGGGCGGAGCGACTCGTCCGGTGCATAGATCGCCAGCCGGGCGCCGGCACTTCAGTGATCATCCGCCCTCGCGGGYGGAGCGACCTGGTGGCGGCGTTGGTCGGCAGGATGTCCCACACGCTTCAGTGATCGTCCGTCCTTGGGGGCGGGACGACAACGAGGAAGACGCCGTGGGAGATGTATACCGAAGTGCTTCAGTGATCGTCCGCCCTCGCGGACGGAGCGACATCGCCCGGATGGAGTGGCATGCCGGACTGGCCGGGCTTCAGTGATCGTCTGTCCCGGAGGACGGTGCGACCCGAAGTCCCACAGCGGTGTTGCGGTGAACACGTTGCTTCAATGATCATCTGCYCCGACGGACGGTGCGACGAGGCCGGCGTGTGGTGCTGTGCCCGGCTCGACTGGTCGCTTCAGTGATCGTCCGCCCCGGAGAACGGTGCGGCCTAAAGCCCTGGGAGAATTGCAATCTGGGGCATGTACTTCAGTGATCGTCCGTCCCAAAGGACGGTGCGACCGGGGAGGTAGGCCGAGACGGTGTGCCGGCAGTTCGGGTGGCTTCAGTGATCGTCCGTCCCGGAAGACGGTACGACCTGAACCGGTCGGACACTTCGGTGGCGCCGGCCGCCGTCGGGCTTCAGTGATCATCCGTCCCGGAAGACGGTGCGACGACCAAGTGCTTTTCAGGCAGGCACACGGCGACCTACTGCTTCAGCGATCGTCCACCCCGGAGGACGGTGCGACATGATCGCGCGCGCGGTTTCGCTCCGCTTGTAGAGGTAGCGTCAGTGATCGTCCGTCGCCGAGGATGGCGCGACTCGTCGTTGCGGAGCACCAGGGCGCCCGACCCGGCCTCGCTTCAGTGATCGTCCGTCCCGGAGGGCGGTGCGGCATGAAGGGTTGGCTGCTCAACGACCCCAACTTCATGCTTCAGTGATCGTCCGTCCGAAGGATGGTGCGCCAGGTGGTGGTGCTGCCGTTCGCGACCTATCAGGCGTAGCTTCTGTGATCGTCTGTCCCGGAGGACGGTGCGCCATGGGAAAGGCGTTCAAGTACGCAGAGTCAATGGATCCGCTTCAGTGATCGTCCGTCCCGGAGGACGGTGCGTCCAGCGCCCGTCCGCGCATGATGGCAGAGAATGAATCCTTCAGTGATCGTCCGCCTCCGAGGACGGTGCGTCCAGGTCGACCGAAGCGGCGGACGCTACGAGCGCCTCCTTCAGTGATCGTCGACCTCGGAGGACGGTGYGCCAGTCGACGCCGATGTAATCGACTTTTGCGGGGTTCGGGCTTCAGTGATCGTCCGCCTCGGAGGACGGTGCGCCGGCGAGGTCGTCGAGACGCCTGACCCGCACCGCATTCTGCTTCAGTGATCGTCCGTCTCGGAGGACGATGCGTCCGGCGCTGGCGAAGGGCACCGACGGCTACGTGGTGTGGCTTCAGTGATCGTCCGTCTCGGACGACGGTGCGCCGCAACAACGCCGGAGCGAAGCTCGAAGCCTTCAAGCGGCTTCAGCGATCGTCCGTCCCGGAGGACGATGCGCCACTACCCGGAGACCGGCACCACGGTCGTTGCGGTGCAGCTTCAGTGATCGTCCGCCCTTGCGGGCGGAGCGACCCGCGGATGGTGCCGGCGACGGACTCGCGGACGGGGCTTCAGTGATCGTCCGCCTTTGTGCGCGGAGCGACATCCTTATCAAGGCGACCGAGGGTACGGGCTACGTGCTTCAGTGATCGTCCGCCCTTGCGGGCGGAGCGACGCTGGATCGAGGAGATCCCCGACTACGTCTGGGACCCGCTTCAGTGATCGTCCGCCCTCGCGGGCGGAGCGACCTCGGCCGGCTGGCCTCGGGCCGATTCGAACACACGGTGCTTCAGTGATCGTCCGCCCTTGCGGGCGGAGCGACCGGCCAGTCGACCGTGCTCTTCTGCCTCGCCATCGCGCTTCAGTGATCGTCCGCCCTTGCGGGCGGAGCGACGACCAGCCCTCGCCGGACCATGCCCACCAGGCCGGCAAGCTTCAGTGATCGTCCGCCCTTGCGGGCGGAGCGACAGCTCGCGGAATACAGGGGCGCTGAGCTGCCGATATGTAGGCGGTTGCGAGCGGTCCGCCGGGAGGATCACCTGTGGCGCGCTATGGAGGTGTCAAAGTACGGGCACAGCAGGTCTGACCTGCGTGCGAGCGGTCCTGCATGTTGGCGAGCGATCAGAGCGCTCGCGATGCGCGGCTCGATGGACTTTCCGGATCAAGGTGTCGGGCTGGTAGCGAGGACGGTGGAGGTAAGGGCTGGAGAGAGATCGGTGGGCGCACCGAAGGAGCCGTAGCCGCCTTGGTCGGTGCGTCGTATGGGAGCGGCGAGGAGGCGGTGAACGCCGAGGAGTTCGCGTTGGGGCTGGGTCATCTTGGTCAGGTTTGGGTGGGCGAGCAGGGACATGGTGACGCGGCTGGTCGTGGGGGCGTTCCAGAGGGGCCAGTGGAAGGCGCCTTCTTTCCAGCCAGGGTCGCAGGCGGTGGTGAGGAGTGTGGTGCCGCGGGTGGTGACGGGGAGGTGGCGCAGGCCGAGGAAGGCGAGCCAGTCGGCGCCGGGGACGCCGGTGGGTTTGGTGTCTTGGGGTGATCGGCTGGTGTGGGCGTAGACGCGTTCCCCGGTGGGGTCCCAGCGCAGGATCGGCAGTTTGGAGGCGTACCACCAGGGGCCGGTGAGCGCCTCGCGGAAGTCTGCGGGGCGAACCTTTTGCTGCAGGGTGCGGGCCATATCGAGGAAGAGCTGGTTGCCGGCGGTGAAGTGTAGGTGGGTGGGTTTGCTGACGCCCTTGCCGTCCGCCCTTGCAGGTGAAGCCCCGTCGGCGCCGCGTGATGATCTGGTGGTCGGTCGACTTTAGTGATCGTCCGCCCTTGCAGGCCGAACGGCTTGGTTGGCCCCTGCATCCCGCGCGTGATCAAATCGCTTCAGTGATCGTCCGGCCTGCAGGCGGAGCGAATGGCGTGAGCGCCAGGGATGCGGCGCGTAGCGACTACCAAACCGACAGCGTTACCGCGCTAGGTGATCGACGATCTCTCTGACCGCTCGGGAGAGATCGTCCGCGACCTCGTCCAGTGAGCGCAGCGTGAGACTTACCGTCTCGGTGTAGCCGGCGTAGGGCATCTTTGATGGCGGCACGCCATAGGGCAGGTTTAGTTTCCGCCACTGGTGCATCACGGACTCTTCGACGAGGCGTGCTTGACGTCCCGACATCGGCACGGTCCGAACGAGAACCCAACCTGTACTCTCGTGCAGCAGGATGCGCTTGCTCCCCGACTTTGCGATGCCCACCTTTGCCGCATTGCAGGTCGAGTGGATCATCAGATAGACCAAGGCGTTGTCTTCCGCCTTGATGCCGTACCCACCGCAGTATCGGCAAGGCCCGTTCCTCGCATTCTTGACGCTGTCCAGAAACGGAGTGATGTCCTTGCCACATTCCTCGTTGAGGCACCTCGCCGGCCAACGAACATCGATACCGGGATACCGTTCTAGCGGCTCGGCGCCCGCCACTCGGAGCATGTCCGCAGCAGCCTCTGGCGTGATCGGGCCGTTGCGCCGGCATCGGTCGCAGCATTTTTGCTGCCCCGCTTTGATGGCCTTCTTGACGCTCRACAGTGTCGGGGCCGTGATCTGTTCACAGTTACCGCATCGAGATCGCCACTGCGTATTAACGTCCTGATACCGTTCGATCGGCGTCAGACCCCGCCGAGCCATGATCGCCCTTGCCTCTTCCTCGGTCTTCTTCGCATAGCCGCTGCAGGCCCGGCACGGGCCCTGTGTCGAACCCGGCGAGCAGACGTTCCCGTACTTAGGACTGCCCTTCGTCCCGCATGTCGCGCAGCGGCCCGGCCAGCGCATGTCCGCTCCGAGAAACGGCCCGATCGGGATCCAGCCCCTGGCACGAATCCTCGCCTCGGCGACAGCAGGGTCGAGACGTGCTGGCATAGGTGCCCGCTTTCGTAGGTTGTCGAACAGCGCGTCGCCGTGTGACGGCCAGTCAGCCGGTCAGATCCCGGCCACCGCCGACTCCGCGCACTTGGCGTTGCAAAATTGCCCGGTTATCCACCAGCCACGACGCTTCCGGTACCGGCAGGATGTGCTCCGCGATCAGTACAGAGTCGCGGCAGTAGGTGTGACCTTGCCGCCTTGAAGCGGCGGCGTATTAAGGAGGCGGTCCCAGAACCAGGCTGGTGGAAGATACCCGTCGTGCTTCGCAGCAAGAAGGTCCTCGGCGTGGGTACGACGAGCCTCTTTCGTGGTGKCGCGGCGGAAGCCCTCGTTCTGGGCTAGCTCGGTGGCCAGCTGAGGCAGCTGGTTCTGGAGCCCCTGGTAGATCCGCTCACGTTCGACACCGAGCCGCTCCCGGGCCTCACGCAGAACTCGGAAGGCGATCCCATCCGGGTCGCTGCCGTTGAGGAATGCCGCCATCTCCGGATGCTCGAGCGCCGCGGCTCTGGCGCCGTACTCCGACATCGCGCGCCGCCGGAAACCGGACATCCCGATCAGCTCCGGTACGAGCCGTTCGACAGCCGCGTCTCGAGCGGCATGATCGATCGTCTGATGAACGCCGACGGTCGGCACGCGTAGCTGGTCGGCCTCCTCGATCAGGCGGTCGTACCAGCCGACGGTGACCTCCCAACGATGGACCACACCCTGGTAGGCGAATGYGTACTCGACATCGGTGGTCTCGCCGTCGTGAGGGCGCGCAGCGCGCAGGACTCGGCGGCGCGTCTTCTGCCGGTCGGCATCGTCGTCCTGGGGTAGGCCTTCAGCGAAGGCACCGTAATCGAAGACGGTAGCAACGCTGTAAAGCAGGCCGGACCCCACGCCGTGGGCTGCCCGCACAAAGTCCTCCCCAGCCATGTCATCCGGCCCAAGCTCGGCTTCCGGGCCCGCTGAGATCACCCGCACCGGCATCGTCACGAGCCCAAGCTCTCCCACCAGCTTGGTAACGGCCGCAGACAGGTCGGCCAGGTCGGTGCCCATCGCTACTCCCCACGACGCCGGACTGTGAGCGAGACGCTACGACAGGGGTCCGACAATTTCTCGACTGCCCGCACCGGGCCGCTCTCGTAGCCCTTTAAAGAGACTCACACGGGACACCTCGTTCGGGTGCAAGTCACGGATCGGATCGGCTGCCCGAACCGGAGACGCCGGGCCGATGCCCTCGGAAGGCGGTACGGCTGGTCTTGCGCCAGCCGGTCCGGGCCGGCAACAGGGTACTTCAGTGATCGTCCATCCCCGCAGGCGGAGCGACTTGAGAGTGTCGACTCGATCCACACCGTGATGGAGGCTTCAATGATCGTCCGTCCTTGCGGATGGAGCGACCGGCCGCGATCGAGACCTCCAAATGCGAAGCCCAGCAGCTTCGGTGATCACCCGTCCGTGCAAGCGGAGCGGCTTCGGGCGGGCCTTTCAGATCGACCATTTTCCCGCCGCTTCAGTGATCGTCCGCCCTGACAGGCGGAGCGACATGCGACGACGGTCATGCCGGGCACACCCACCTACCCGCTTCAATGATCATCCACCCTTGCAGGCGGAGCGACCGTTCGTCGGCGCGGGACACGAGAACCCGACAAGTGCTTCAATGATCGTCCGCCATTGCGAGCGGAGCGACCGATCCGCGCGACCCTCGCCGCGATCCAGAGCGACTAGCTTCAATGATCGTCCGCCATGGCGGGCCGACCAGGAGCTCAAGACCTGGCGGCCGGGCTGCGGGATCCCGCTTCAATGATCGTCAGCCCTCGCAGGCCGAGCGACCTGGGTCGCCGACCGGCTCGGCGAGTACCTCTGGTCGCTTCAATGATCGTCAGCCCTCGCAGGCCGAGCGACCCTGTGGCACTGGCGAGAGAATGAGCACCCCGTTTGGCTTTAATGATCTTCCGTCCTCGCGGGCCGAGCGACAGCTCTTGGAAAACAGGAGCGTTGAGCTGCCGATATGCAGGCGATCGCGAGCGGTCTGCCGAAAAGATCGGCTGGGGCGCGCTATAGAGGTGTCAAAGTGCGGGTGCAGGGGGTCTGACCTGCGTGCGAGCGGTGCCGCGTGTTGGCGAGTGATCAGAGCGCTCGCATTGCGCCCGGCGGGCCTCTTGGGATCAAGGTGTCGTGCTGGGAGTGAGGGCTGGCGGGAGGTCGTTGGGGGCGCGGAGCGGGGCGACGTCACTTCAGTGATCCTCCGCCCCGGAAGACGGCACGACCTCGACTTCCTAGCGTGCGACGCCGGTCGGGCGATGGGCCTTCAGTGGTTGTCCGTCCACGAGGACGGTACGCCACGACGACCTCAAAGGAGAGTACATCGGACTCTGGTAGCTTCAGCGATCTTCCGCCCTGAAGGGCG
>NZ_MOMC01000151.1 GCF_001983105.1 Pseudofrankia asymbiotica
TGGATGGCGACGAGGGAGGAGGAGCAGGCCGTGTCGACGGAGATGGCCGGGCCCTGGAGCCCGAACGTGTACGCCACCCGCCCCGAGGCGACGCTTCCCGCGCTGCCGCTGAACAGATATCCCTCGAATCCGTCTCCGGGCAGATCGGGCCGCGAGCCGTAGTCGCTGTACATCACTCCGGTGAAGACGCCGGTGCGGCTGCCGCGCAGGGTGGCCGGGTCGATGCCCGCGTCCTCGAACGTCTCCCAGGCCGTCTCCAACAGGAGCCGCTGCTGTGGGTCCACGGCGAGTGCCTCGCGGGGCGACATCCCGAAGAACTCGGCGTCGAAGTCGCCGGCGGCGTGCAGGAATCCGCCCTCCCGCCCATAGCTGTGGCCGACGCGCTCCGGATCGGCGTCATGGAGGTGGTCGAGATCCCAGCCGCGGTTCGTCGGGAACTCGCTGATCGCGTCGACGCCCTCGGAGACCAGCCGCCACAGGTCCTCCGGCGAAGCCACCCCACCCGGCAGCCGACACGCCATGCCCACGACCGCGATCGGCTCCGGGGTGGCGTCGCCTGCGCGGGAACGCTCCAGCTCGTGCAGACGCCTGCGCGCGTCACGGGCGTCCGCTATCGCCCGCCGAAGATAGGTGCGGAGTTCTTCTTCGTTCGCCATACGGGATCTCAACTCCCCAGGTTTCGTCGTCTGTTGGCGGGGCCACCCACGGCGGGCGTTCAGGCGCCGCCAGGCCCCGGCGCGCCGCTCGGAACAGGCGCGCGTGCCCGCGCGGAGCTCCCGCATGGGCACGCGCACCGGCCGGTGGGCTCTTAGTCGGGCGCTACCTCGCCGTCGACGTCGTCGAGGAGGGCGAAGAGTTCCTTGTCGCTTGCCGTGTCGAGGTCGATCTCGTCGTCCGTCCCGCCCTCCCAGAGCAGCTCAGGAGCGGGACCCCGCCCGGAGACCGAGTCGGTGTAGGCGAGCATCTCCAGCAGCCGCAAACCGATCTGGCCATGGGTGATCTTGTCCGGGTCGATCGCCCGGATCGCCTCCTCGAGCCTGGTGAGCTCCGAGAGGAGCGGCTCGGCCGGAGAGGAACCACTGACTGCCAGCTGCTCACGTAGGAAGGACGCCACCGCCTCGATGCTCGGATGATCGAAGACCAGGCTGACCGGAAGTTGCAGTCCGGTAGCGCTGTTGAGTCGGTTTCGCAGTTCGACGGCAGTCAGGGAGTCGAAGCCGAACTCCACGAAGGAGAGGCCGGGGGCAACCGAGAAGTTGTCCCCGTGCCCGAGGACTCCACCCACCTGCGCTTGGACGAGGTTTATCAGGACCTGGTCCCGGTCGGCGGCCGTCAGCCTGCTCAGCCGTTCCCGCAGCGAGGTGCCGCCCCTGCCCGGCTCGGCGGCGGTGACCGGTGGCGTCTTCGGCCGGCCCGCGGCGAGACCGCGCACGAGCGGTGAGGCGCCGGGCTCGTCGAGGCCGGGAGCCGCCGCGTCGATCGGCGTGACGGCCACCAGCGCCTCCCCGGAGGCGAGGGCGATGTTGAAGAGCTCCATGGCCCGCTGGACCGAGAGCGGTCGCAGGCCGGAGCGCGCGAGCCTTCGCCGGTCGGCCTCGGTCAGCTCGCCCGTCATGGCGCTGGCTGTGTCCCACAGGCCCCAGGCGAGCGAGACGGCGGGCAGGCCGTGGGCCACGCGGTGGTGGGCAAGAGCATCGAGGTAGGCGTTGGCCGCCGCGTAGTTCGCCTGGCCGGCGGTACCCAGCAGGCCGGCGACCGAGGAGTAGAGGACGAAGGCGCGCAGCGACCGGCCGTGCGGCTGTTCCTGGGTGAGGCGATGCAGATGCCAGGCGGCGTCGATCTTGGGTTTCAGCACTGTCGCGAGCCGTTCGGGCGTGAGACCGGTGAGYACGCCGTCGTCCAGGACACCGGCCGTGTGGATCACGGCGGTGAGCGGGTGCTCCTCGGGGACACACCCGAGGAGCGCGGCGAGGGCGCCGGCGTCGGAGACGTCACAGGCACTGATGGTGACGTCGGCGCCGGCGCCGACGAGCTCGTCGCGCAGTTCCGCCGCGCCCTTCGCGGCCGGGCCGGCACGGCTGACCAGGAGCAGCCGGCGCGCGCCGTGGCGGTCCACGAGGTGGCGAGCGAGGGCGCCGGCGAGGGCGCCGGTCCCGCCGGTGATCAGGACGGTGCCCTCGTGCCACCGGGGTTGGCCGTCGCCCACCTCCTGGCCGGTCTGATGCTCGGGGAGCGCGGCCGGCGCCAGGTGCCGCAGCCGCGGTACGAGGAGGCGCGGACCACCGTCAGGCGCCGAGCGGACAGCCACCTGCGGCTCCCCGGTCGCGAGCGCGCGCGCCAGTGGGTGGTCAGCGGACGCCGCGTCGAAAACCGAGGCACCAGGGATCAGGCCCGTCCCCGCGAGTTGGTCGTGGCCGAGATCCAGCTTGAGGCCGGCCTCGACGTCCACCAGTACCAGCCGGCCGGGGTGCTCCGACTGCGCGGATCGCAGCAGTCCCCAGACACCAGCCTGGTGGAGACCGGCCACGTCCTCGCCAACCGCCGTCGCGACGGCGCTGCGGGAGACCACCAGCAGGCGGGCGTCGGTGAACCGCTCGTCGGCGAGGAAGCCCTGGACCGCCGTCAGAGCCTGGTCGATCGTGCTTCGGGCGAGCTCGTGCGCCGCCACGCCCTCCGCGGCCGTGAGACCCGGGTCGAGTGGCAGCACGACGACGCGCGGCGGATGCCCGCCGGCGTTCCCCGGCGCGCTCACCGCCTCCCAGCCGACCCGGAGGAGATCGTCGTCGCGGGCGCCGCGCGCGGTCTGGAGAGCCTGTGTCGACAGCGGCCGCAGCAGCAGCGCGTCGACGGCGGCGACGGCGGTGCCCGCGCTGTCCGCCGCCAGCAGGGAGACGCGCCTCGTCCGCGGATCGCCTTCGCCCGAGACCAGCCGCACCCGCAACGACGAGGCACCTCGGGAGTGGACGCGGACGCCGGTCCACGAGAACGGCAGCAGGTCGGGGCCGTCCTCGCCGACGGCCGCGGGAAGCAGCGGGTGCAGCGCCGCGTCCAGCAGGGCGGGGTGCAGAGAGTAGGAACCGGCTTCGGACCGCCGCTCGTCGTCCAGCCGGACCTCGGCGTAGAGCGTGTCCCCGGCGCGCCAGAGCCGGCGCAGGCCCTGGAAGGCCGGCCCGTAGTCGTAGCCTCGCTCCGCCAGCCGCGGATAGGCATCGGTCAGTTCGAGCTCGGTCGCTCCCGGCGGTGGCCAGAGCAGCAGGTCTCCGGGGTCGCGCGGGCTCGCCGGGCCGAGCCGACCGACCGCGTGCGGGGTCCAGCCGACTCTGCCCTGATCCACACCATGCGGCGCCGGGCCGGCCGCCGCATCGGGCTGAGAGTAGATCTTCAGGTCACGGTGCCCGGTGCCGTCGTCCTCGCCCACGATCACCTGCACCCGCACACCGCCGTCGTCCGGCAGCACCATCGGCGTCGAGAGCGTGAGTTCCGAGACGCTCACAGCGCCGACCTGCGTAGCCGCTAGCAACGCCATCTCGAGGACGGCCGTCGCGGGGACGAGCACGACGCCGGCCACTGTGTGGTCGAGCAGCCACGGATGGGAACGGTGGGACAGTCGACCGCTGAGAACCCAGCCATCGCGGTCCGCGAGCGCGGTGGCGGCGCTCAGCAGCGGATGGTCGACGGTCACCAGGCCGATCCCGGTGGGATCGGTGGTGGGAGCGGGCGCGTCGAGCCAGTACCGGGCGCGGGTGAACGCGTACGTCGGCAGCGTGACCCGGGTGGCTCCGGCGAAGACGGCGTCCCAGCGGACCTTCGCCCCTCTGGCCGCCAGCCGGCCGACGGCCTCGGCGACGGTACGTTCCTCACGGCGACCGGGGCGCAGGAGGGCTGTCACCGAGGCGGGGGGTGCCGCCAGGCCCTGCGACGCCAGGGTGGCCAGTGTCGCGTCCGGGCCCACCTCCACCCAGTCCGTGACGCCCCGGCCCTCGGCGAAGCGGACACCGTCGGCGAAGCGGACCGTGCCGCGCAGGTGTCTCACCCAGTAGTCGACGGACGTCAGCTCGTCGGTCGTCGCCAGCTCACCGGTGACGTTGGAGACCACGGGAACAGCCGGTGACCGAAGTTTCAATCCCGACACGACCGAGCGGAACTCGTCGAGCACGTCGTCCATGTGCGGCGAGTGGAAGGCATGGCTGACCGGGAGCCGCCGTATCCGGCGCCCCTCGTCGCGCCACTGCGCCGCCAGCCTGTCGACGGCCGCCTCGTCGCCGGAGATCACGGTCGACGTGGGTCCGTTGACGGCCGCGATCCCGACGGCGGAGCCATCCTGGATCGTCGCGCGGACCTCCTCCTCGCTCGCCGCGATGGCCGTCATGGCGCCGCCGGGGCGGGCGGACTGCATCAGCCGGCCGCGCTCGGCGACCAGCAGGCAGGCGTCGGCGAGGTCCAGCACCCCGGCGAGGTGAGCCGCGGTGATCTCGCCGATCGAGTGCCCGATCATGAGATCCGGGGTGACACCGTGATGTTCGAGCAGCCGGAACAGTGCGGTCTCAAGAGCGAACAGCGCCGCCTGCGTGTACATCGTCTGGTCGAGGGGCGTAGAGCCGTCTTCGTCGTCGAGGCCGAATAGGACGCTCTTCAGTGGTCGTTCGAGCCGGGTGTCCAACCGCGCGCACACCGCGTCCAGCGCGGCGGCGAACACGGGCGAGGACGCGTACAGCTCTCGTCCCGCGCCCACCCGCTGGGAGCCCTGCCCAGTGAACAGGAAGGCGGTCCGCCCCGACCGGCGCTCGGCGCTCGGCAGCAGCTCGACGAGATCGTCCCCGTCCGCCAGGCGGGCCAGGCCGTCGAGGAGCTCGGCGCGGTCCGCCCCGACGAGCACCGCCCGCTGGTCCAGCGCGGCCCGGCGGGTGGCGAGCGAGAGCCCCACGTCCGCGACCTCGGCGTCGGGATTGCGCTGGACGTACCTGGCCAGCGCCCTCGCCTGGGCCCGGACGGACAGCGAGTCCCGGCCTGAGACGATCCACGGCACGCTCGTGAGCTGTCGCCGTGGTGGGTGGGGGTCCGCGTGGCTCGCGGTGGAAGCCCTGGCCGTTTCCGCCGCTGTTTCCGTGTCACTTTCTGTTTCTGCTGTTTTTGGCGTGGGTGTTGTTGGTGCTTGTTCGATGATGGTGTGGGCGTTTGTTCCGCTGATGCCGAAGGCGGAGATGGCGGCGCGGCGGGGGCGGTTGTGGTTTGGCCAGGGTGTGGGTTCGGTGAGGAGGGTGAGGGGGCTTTCCTCCCAGTTGATCATGGTGGTGGGTGYGGTGGCGTGGAGGGTTTTGGGGAGGGTGTTGTGGTGGAGGGCGGTGATGATTTTGATGATTCCGGCGGCTCCGGCGGCGGCTTGGGTGTGGCCGATGTTGGATTTGAGGGAGCCGAGCCAGAGGGGTTGGTTGGGGGGTCGGTTGTTGTAGGCGGTGGTGAGGGCTTGGGCTTCGATGGGGTCGCCGAGGCGGGTGCCGGTGCCGTGGGCTTCGATGGCGTCGATGTCGGTGGGTGTGAGGTGGGCGTTGGTGAGGGCGGTGTGGATGACGGCTTGTTGGG
>NZ_MOMC01000152.1 GCF_001983105.1 Pseudofrankia asymbiotica
GCCCCGGGCCTCGCGGACCTGCCAACGCAGCAGGTCGTGGAGCACCTGGTCGGTGCCGTCGTCGCGCCAGGCGCCGAAGTAGTAGTACACCGCGCTGTGCGGGGGCAGGTCGTGCGGCAGGTAACGCCACTGGACCCCGGTCCGGTCCTGGTAGCGGATCGCGTTGACGATCTCCCGCAGCTCGTAGCGGCCCCCGACGCCCGAGGCCGACCGGTGTCGTGCCTTCCACCCGTCCAGCACCGGGCGGATCAGGTCCCACTCCTCGTCCGAGAGATCACTGGGGTACGGCTTGCGTTCGGCCATACCTTCCAGCACACCGCAACCACCCAGAACCGCAACCCGACAACCCGACCATCAGACCCGCGACCAGGCGAAACAGACATCAAGCCGCTACCGCTCACCTGTTACATCAACCGACGGAACACCCTCTGAGGGCGAGGCTGCGCTGGTCGGCAGGCAAGTGCGGGATGAGCGCGGCCAGAGCAGATGCCTGTTCGTATGGATTGTCGATGGCACTGGCGCCGGCGAGCGCCAGAGTGAGAAATTTGGCAGGCAAGTGCGGGGCGAGGAGAGTAAATATTGCGGCCCTAAAGAACCGGCTGGTACTCGCGGCCGTTAGTGCCTGTGCGAAGATGGGACCGCGCTGATCTTGTGGGAGGTGAGGGATCACTAAAACCAATATCAAAGCCTGATTTTCTACAGCCACAGTGGCGACTGCTTCGAGGGTTTGCGCTAGGGCGGGRCCACGCTGGTTCAAAGGAAGATGCGGGATCAGCTGGGCGAGTGCGTAYGCCCGATGGTTCGCTTTATTGATGGCGGTGGCGATTTCGACCGCCTGCGGAAACAACTCCGAGGGCAGATGTGGGGCAAGCCGGCCTAATTCGTGGGCGCGACTGAATTCGGAGTTGCTGGCTGCGGCTCGGGCCAACGCGTGCGCCGGCATGTACGGTGCCAGCCTGTTCAAGATCAGATCCCTCGACAGCTGACTATCGATGGCGGTGGTGGCCGCGAGAGCCTGCGCGAGCACCGGGCTGCGCTGGTCGGCGGGCAGGTGCGGGACCAGCGCGGCCAGTGCATGTGCCCGTTCAAGTGGTTCATCGACGGCGCTGGCCTCGGTCAGCACCTGACTGACGACCAGGCCGCGCTGGTCTGCGGGCACATGCGGGAGCATGGCGGTCAGAGCCTGTGCCCGACTGTCCGGTTTGTCGATGATCGTGGCTGCCGTATGTGCCCGCGCGAGCAGGTCGGCGGGCAGGTGCGGGGCCAGTACGGCCAAGGCTCGTCGGCGTTTGTCAAGATTGGAGGTGGCGCTGGCGTCGGTCAGGGCTTTGGTGATGACCGCGTGGCGTTGCTGCGCGGGCACGTGCGGGATGAGCGCGGCGAGTACAGCTGTCCTTTCGGGCGGCTCATCGATGGCGTTGGCGTCGGTCAGGGCCTGCGTGAGGACAAGGCCGCGTTGCTGGGCGGGAACGTGCGGGGTGAGCGCGGCCAGTGYACGTGCCCGTTCACGCGGCTCACTGATGATGTTGGCGTCGCTCAGCGCCCGATTGATGATCGGGCCGCGCTGTAGGGCAGGCAGGTGCGGCATCAGCGCGGCGAACGCCTCTGCTCGAATGCTCGGKATATCAGTGACGATGGCGTCGTGCAGCGCCACATTGATGATCACGTCTCGCTGCTCGGCGGCCAGGTGTGGGACGAGCTCGACGAGCGCCCGTAGGCGAAAGTAGGGGTAGCCGAGGGCGATCGCATCGGACAGCGCCTTGGCAAGGACCTGGCGGCGTTGGTCGGCGGATAGACGGGGGGCCAGACAGCCCACGATGTGCGCTTGGGAGTTCGGGTTCTCGATAGCGGCGAGGGCTGCCAGTGCGTCCCTGAGAACCGGTCCGTGCTGATCGACAGGCAGATGCGGAAGCAGCCCAGCCAACGCTACGGCCCGAGGATACGGAAGGTCGATCTTGGTGGCTTCAGCCAGCGCCTGTCCGAGCAGGTCGGCGGGCAGATATGGAGCAAGCCCTGCCAACGCCGTCGCCCGTGTGCCGAGGTTTGGGATTGTCTGGGCACTGGTGAGGGCTCGGGCGGGCGGCCAGAGGCAGGTTTCGACAAGGCGAACGAGTATTGCTGGTGGGATGTTCGCGGCCATGCTCGTCACGGAGCCGATCAGTAGCGCGCAGTTGACCAAGCGGATGAAGACGTTTGTGTCGGTGTCCTGTCGGGTTTCGGCGTCTCGCCAGGCCGCGCGCACCGCAGCCAGGTAAAGAGCCACGCTGCCCTGGCCCTCGTGGGCGCTGTACCAGACGTTCTCGACCCTGTCGTCCGATTCCTGCCGCTCGGCGGCTAGGACGAGGTCAACCGACTGTGCGTCGTGGGCCGCGAGCAGATGTGTGATGAGCGTGGCAAGACCGTAGCGATCCACGTCGTCGTATGCCGCCCCATGGGGAAGGCGAGGCAGCCCTTCGGTGAGTCCACCCCAGTAGTCGAGCAGCCATTTTGCAACCTGGTCATGAAGGACCGGCACTTGCTCGGTGGCGAGGGAGGTGCGGACGTATTCGAACAGGAGGTCGTGCATGGTGACCGTGCTCGACGCGGAGTCGACCACGATCAAGGACTGTCGGGCGAGCCTGGCCATCAGCTTCTTGGCGGCAAGCCTGTCAAGGCCGCTGGTGCGTCGCCACAGGCCGGCGATCACGGCCGCCGGGACGGCGCCGCGGCTCTCAAACGCCGTCAACTCCCGAAACCGGGCAGCCTCCGCCGCAGGTAGCGCACGCACAGAGACGTCAAGTGCGGCGAGCAACGTTGGATATGGATAGCCGCGGAACCGTGCCGCGATATCAGCGAGGTCAGCACGACGGAACTGTTCTACGACTGTGTCCCAGTCTTCTCCCATCGTGACCATCGCGCCGGACAGCGCCAGCGCCAACGCGAGGCCACCGCACCGCTCGGTGATCTCGCTGGCCGCTGTCGGTAGCGGCCAGCAGGCCGTCGGTGGTGGCCGGGGGTGTCGGGGCGTACCGGTCGGCCCCGACGCGCCAGGAGAGCAGATCGTGATCCCGTAGCCGGCTGGCGATCACGGCGCTGCCGGTGGCGAGGTCGGGCAGGACCAGCACGGCGCCGCGGACGGCGGCCAGGGCGGCTGGCGCCATTGGAGTTCCGGGCTGGTCGGGGGCCTTGACGAGGCCGTCAAGGTGACGCCGCAGGCTGACGGCCAGGTCGATCACCCGCGCGCCGTCGCCGCCCAGGGAGCGCAGGTCGCGCATCGAGGTCCGGACCGCCCGCCAGGCCTCGACCGAGGCGGCAGCCTGGTCGCGGGCGGCGGCGAACAGGTGACCGCGCTGGGCGGGGGCGTGTGCGGCGGCCCGGCGGGCCGCCTGGCCGGCCTGCACCGAGGTCGCCAGTCCGAAGCCGGCGAGCGCGACCAGCAGATCACGCCCGGGTGCATGGCCGGGCTGACCGAGGGCGTGCACCGCCAGCCGCAGCTGCGCAAGCCGACGGTCCAGTATCGGGGCGCCCTCGTCGCCCAGCAGCGGGCCGACGTCGTCGAGCACGTAGGGTCGGYGCATCCCACCGCCCAGGTCGGCCACGGCGACAGCCGGGTCCACCAGGCCCGCGACCAGCCGAAGCGGCTACAGCGCCGACGGTGCGAGCAGCGCTGCCCGGTCCCTGCCCTGCCCGCCTGATGCGGGAGCTGACGAGCGGGCGACAACGTCCTCGGCGGCGGTGGCGGCCAGTCGGACGATGACCGCGACCTGGCCGGCGGCCATGGCCACGACCTGCGAGTCGGTGAGTAGTCGGGCGTCCGGGCCGAGCGGCTCACGGTTCGGGCCGATCTGGGCCAGCAGCAGATCGTGTGCGACGGCGAGCCGCTGCGCGGCCGCGTCCCAGCGGCTGGCGGTCGCGGCGGGCCGGTCGGGCTGGCCCATGCCTCCCAGCGCCCTGCTGACCATCTGGGTATGGCTGGCCAGCAGCCGGGCCGGGTGAGCGGGTTTGAACGGCCGGGCCAGAAACCGGATATGGCGACTGGCGACCACCACCAACAGTGACAGCCCCGCTGCGTCCTGGACGGCAGACGGCGCGCCCGGCGGGAGTGGTGTGCCGACGGCGAACGCCGCGGCCTCGCGGGTCCGCTCGACCAACACGCCGTAGGTAAGGCGGTCAGGACTTCCGTCCGGGTCAGCCATCGTCCAACGCCCGCAGCGCGTACCGGGCGAAGATCGCCGCATAGGCGACCGGTTCGGGATCCCTGGCCGTACCGATCCCGGCCGCCAGCCGCGCCGCCGCGGCCACCAGCGACGGCCGGACGTCCACCGCCTCGACCCGTTCCTCCCCCACGGCGAAGGACGGATGGACGCGCACCCCGCACGCCTCAAGGCGGCACGCGGCCTGGTCCACCTCCATCAGTGCCGACGACCCCGCGACGCTCTCGACCGCCGGCCGATGCAACAAACCCGACGCCGCATGCTCCAACAACAGCAACGCGACCTCCAGCTCCGCCCCCTCCTGACTCGCTAGCTCCGCCGCCCGCGCATGCCACCCCATGGCCACTCCTCCCGACCCGTAACCGACCGGCCCAGCCCAACATCACGGCCACCATCACGCCTAGGCCCAATGGCCATAGGTTAAGTGATCGTCGTGTCGGTAGGCTTGGTCTGTGGGTCATGACGGGAGTGAGGGGCTGTCGCCGGAGGGCTGGTTGCCGGACCGGGTGACGGTGGGGGTGCTGACGCGGGT
>NZ_MOMC01000153.1 GCF_001983105.1 Pseudofrankia asymbiotica
CTCCTCCTCATCCACCCGTCTGGGCGGAGTGCCGTCAGGTCGCCGGGAGCAGCACCGGCAGCAGGCTTCGGTCGACGATCTCCACGTACAGCCCGCTGCGTGCGCGCAGGTAGCTGCACATCGGCGGACGATCGTCTCTGATCGCGATCGTCGCCTCGGTCGTCCACCCGAGCGTCTCCAGGGCGGCAGCCGTGGAGGCCAGGTCGTCGACCCAGTAGCCGAGATGATGGGCGTGACCTGGCGGGGTGGCCGTCCACACCGTTCCCTCGATGGCCTGGACGAGTTCGATGTGGTGTGAGCCCTCCCGTGACAGGACGTATGCCGTCGACACGGTGCGCGTTCCGTCCTGGGTGCGCAGGCGAACGGCGGCACCGCCCTCGTGCCAGGTCACGCCGAGGTCGGCGCCGAGCCGCTCCCTGGCGCTGGCGAGGTCGTCGACGACGATCCCGGTGTGGAAGAGATCATCGGGCTGGAGAAGTCCGGGCACGGTAGGTGTCATGAGTGCAGCCGATCCTGTGCCATCACGATGAGCCGGCCGTCCTGAACCTTCGTTCCGCTGCCGTTGAGCGGTATTTCGCCGTCAGCGAAGAACAGCACTTTCTTGGGCACCTTGTAGCTCGCCAGCCGCTCGCGCAGGAAGGATCTTATGTCGAGCTCGGTGGCCGTCGATCCGTCTTTCAGCTCGACGCAGAGCACCACGATCTGACCGAGGCGACGATCGTCGACGCCGATCGCTCGCGCGAGCTTGGCGGGTTCGAAGGCGTGGAGTTGGAGCTCGATTTCCGCTGGTGACACGTTCGCGCCGCCAGTTTTGATCATCTCGGTGGCTCGGCCGGAGAAGTAGATGTTGCCGTCCTCGTCGTAAAATCCCCGGTCTCCGGTGTGGAAGAAACCCTCGAGGTCGAAACACTGCGATCGTGTCCGCTTCACGTAGTGCTCCATGAGGGTCGGGCCGCGCACGATGAGCTCGCCCTCCTCTCGCGCCGGCAGAGCCCGGCCGGTATCTGGGTCGATCACTCGCAGCTGGCTTCCCGGGAGCAGCCGTCCATAGGAACCACCCCGCAACAACTCCCGTGGGGTGTCGCTCGAAAATCCCGCAAGGAATGATGCGGTTTCCGACATGCCGTAGCCGACAGGCATGTTCCAGGTCATGTCACCCTTGACGGTTGGATGGCGAGTGAAGACCGACTTGCCATAGACCCGTGTACACGACGAGAGGTCGGTGCTCGGCCACGTCGGATGCTCGGCGAGCGTCCGTGCCTGGTGGGCGAAGGCGTGCGGCTCGGTCACGCGCTCCCTTTCCAGGAGGCGCAGCGCGTGGCCCGGTTCGAACTGCTCCTGCATCACCCACGTCCCGCCCGCGGCGATCGTCGCTCCCATCGCGGCATTGAGGCCGGCCGTCCAGAACAGCGGGAGAGGACTCCAGACCCTGGTGGCCGCGTCGCGTCCGAAGAGCTTGGCCTGGATCCACCACTGCAGCGCGACGGACTCATGAGAGTGGAGGACCCCTTTGGGCCGGTCGGTCGTCCCGGAGCTGTAGATGATGGTCGCCGAGTCGGACGGGTCGACCTGGGCGGTGACGGCGTCGAGAAGCGCGTCGCCCACCGCGTCGCCGCGCTCGAGGAACGCCTCCCATGCCTGGATGTTCGCGCGGTCCGTCGATGGCCCGAGCGCCGCGGCGTGGCGGAGGGACGGGTAGGCGGGATCTCTGATCGGCCGTGAGCCCGCCGCGCCAGGACAGAGGCCGACCAGGTCGGCGGCGAACCGTCTGCGGCCCATCGAGGTCTGCAGGAGCAGCACGCTGACGTCGGAATGGGATACCAGGTAGGACAGCTCGGGCCCGGGCGAGAAGGTCGAGAGGGGGACGGCCACCGCTCCGGCGAGCACCGCTCCGAACAGCGAGGCCACGGCTTCGGGGCGATTTCCCATGAGGATGCCGACGCGCGCGCCCTTGCAGGTGCCGCGCGCGAGGAGAGCTTTGGCGATCCGGCGGGCCTGGTCGGCGAGGTCTCGGTAGGTCCAGCGAACCGTTTCACCGACCAGGGGATCGTCGAAGACCAGAGCTTCGTGGTCAGGATGCTGCGCGCACTGGTCGGCGAGCACCTGGCCAAGGGTGAGCGCGCCGACGTCGGACGCCTCCCGTAACGGCGGACCGCTGAGCGTTTCGAAGTCCCACACGGCTGAGTACTCTAGCTCGCGATGGCACTGAGTGCCACGGTTTACCAGTGATATGAGGGCCATGAGGTTGCAAGACTGGCACTCAGTGCCAGCCTTCGTCTAGTGTCCCCGGTCACACGACACCCGCGACTGCCGGGCACGACTGAGGCCGGGCGCTCGCGAAGCGCGAGAAGGAGAACACGTGAGCACGCTGAGCTTCGACGGCGACGTCATCGTGGTGACGGGAGCGGGTGGCGGCATGGGCCGTTGCCACGCGCTTGAACTCGCGCGGCGAGGGGCGAGAGTGGTGGTCAACGACCTCGGTGGCCATCCCTTCGGTGGTGGCAGCGACCCTGGTCTCGCGGAGTCTGTCGTCGCCGAGATCAAGGCCGCGGGAGGCGAGGCGGTCGCGAACACGGCGTCGGTCGCGACGGCGGACGGCGCCAGGAGTCTCACCGAGCAGGCCATGGACGAGTGGGGCCGGTTGGACGCGGTGGTGGCCAACCATGCGATCCTGCGCGACAAACCGTTCGACGAGATGACGCTCGACGATTTCGACGATGTGATCGATGTGAATCTGCGGGGCGTCATGCGGGTATTTCATCCGGCCTTCAAGGTAATGAAGTCAGGTGGCGGCGGGCGGATCGTGGCGATCACGTCGAGCGCGGGCATGCTGGGCGCGCATGCCCAGGCCAACTATGCCGCCGCGAAGTCCGGCCTCCTCGGGCTGACACGCTCCATTGCCCTCGAAGGCGCTCCGCACAACATCAAGGCGAACATCGTCGCGCCGGGTGCGCTCGGTACCCGGATGCACCTCGCGATGGTGGAGTCGGCGACCTACCACGCCAGCGCCGACGCTGATCTCGTACGCAACGCGAAGGTGGCAGCGAGCCTGAAGCCGGAGCGTGTGAGCCCGATCATCGCCGTCCTCACCCATTCGACGTGTCCGGTCACCGGTGAGGTCCTGTGCTCATGGGGTGGTTGGTATGGGCGGTTCGGCATCACCCGCAACGCCGGCTGGTCGGGAGGCGCAGAACTCGCCACCGCGGAGGAGATCGTCGACCATTGGGGCAAGGTGGTCGACCAGTCTTCGGCGCGTGACGCGGGACTTGACGCCTTCGCGGGCCAGCACTGAAGTCGCTCAGGCTCGGCTGACAAGCACCGCTCCAGTGGTCCATCGGCTAGCTCAGGCGAACGTATTGCCGAACCACGCGGCAACTCGCGCCCATCGACACGCAAGGTGAATACATGTTGCGCACTCCGGGAAAAGTCAGCCGGCGAACCTATGGAAAGGACATCGACCTCAGCTTCCAGGACGGCATGATCATGTTCACGCTGGTGTCGGCGTTGCAGACGGCGTCACAGGGCGTGTCCGGGGACATCACTCT
>NZ_MOMC01000154.1 GCF_001983105.1 Pseudofrankia asymbiotica
GGGCCGCCAGTTAGGTGGTTGCCCCCATCCCGGTGCGGAGATTGTGACGGACCGTGCCAGGCTTATGACATGGCTTATCAGCATCGCGGGGTGTGCTGACATGGCGTGGTCGTTGGTCTCGCTGTCACGCGAGAGGCTCAGGCCCGCAAGCAGATACGCAAGCAGATTCGAATGTCGTGTCATGGCCCCGGTGGCCCTCGTGGTGGCGACGGCCTGTCTCATCACCACTCTGGTCAGGACGGCGGCGCAGGACCAGGTGTACCTGCCGATGGTCCTGGCCGTACTCGCGATCCCCGGGTCGTTCGCCGCCGCGGCGCTGCGTTGCCGGCTGGCACGGGAGCGAACCGCGCTGCTGCTCGCGTCGCTGCCGGTGCCGCCATCGCTGGCGGACGTCAGGAACGTGCTGCGGACGGCGCTGCGCGACCCGACGGGCGAGATCTACCTGTGGGTCGAGGACGACAAGCGCTACATCGGCGCGAACGGCGCGCCGGCCGAGCCCCCGGCACCCGCCAACGGCATCGTGCGGGTGCCGCTGCGTGACCGTGACGGCGGCCCGTTGGCCGTCGTCGTGCTGAAGGGCGCGCAGGGAGGTCCCTGGGACTCCGTCCACGTGACGGTGAGGGCGCTCGCGGTCGCGCTGGAGAACGTCCGCCTCAAGGCGACGGCCGACGCCCGCCTCGAAGAGGTCCTCGCCTCCTCCGCCCGGGCCAACGCGGCCGCCCACGAAGCCCGGCGCCAGCTCGAACGCGATCTCCACGACGGCGCCCAGCAACGGCTGCTCGCTCTGGGCACTCGTCTCGGCGTCGCCCGCCACACCGCCACCGAACCCGACACCCTCGCCGCCCTGGACGCCGCCCGCGGCGACCTCGCCGCCGCCCTCGCCGAGCTGCGCGCCCTGGCCCGCGGTCTCTACCCCGCTCTTCTCTCCGGCGGTGGCCTGGTCCCCGCGCTCGAGGCCGTCGCGGACTCCCTCCCCCTCGCGGTCACCGTCACCGCTCCCCACGAACGTCTTGCCCCCGCGGTCGAGGCGAGCGCCTACTACACGGTCTGCGAGGCCCTCACCAACGCCGTCAAGCACGCCCGGGCCACCGCCGCCACGGTCACCGTCACCCGCACCCCCCGAGCCGTCGTCCTCACGGTCACCGACAACGGCCAGGGTGGCGCGCGGACCACCCCCGACGGGGGCCTCGCCGGGCTCACCGACCGCCTCCGCACGCTGGGCGGTCGCCTGACCATCAACAGCCCGCCGGGCAGGGGCACGACGCTCACCGCGGCCATCCCGATCGCCTGAGCCTCACGCCGCACTCCGGAGATCCGCGGGAGCGGGCTTCCTCTTTTCCTCTTTCTCCTCCCTGTTCCTCTCCGGCGGGCCAGCTGGTGTCCGCCGGAGCGAGGTCCCTGAGCGACAGACCAACCACGGAAGGTGCCTTCAGTGCTGCCCCAAGGGTCGTCGCAGGCGCACTCGTTCGGCCACCAGCCGCTCCCTCCCGGACCGCCGGCCGGCCCGATGCCGAGCGCGGGGTTCTCATGCGGGTAGCCGTCGCCGATGACTCGGCCCTGTTCCGGGAGGGCCTGGTCCTCCTTCTGCGCCACACCGGCATCGAGGTGACGGTCGCGGCGGGGACCGCCGAGGAGCTGCTGGCCGCCGTCGACGCCGACCCCCCGGACGCGGTGATCCTCGATATCCGGATGCCGCCGACCTTCACCGATGAGGGCGTGCGGGCCGCCGAGAGACTGTGCGCGACCTACCCGAGGATCGGCGTGGTCGTGCTGTCGACATACGCCGAGACGCCACATGCCGTGCGGCTGCTCGGCGACGGCTCCGGTGGGGTGGGCTACCTGCTCAAGGACCGAGTCGACGACGTCGACACGCTGCTGGACGCTTTGCACCGGGTCGCGTCGGGCCGGCTGGTGGTGGACGAGGAGATCGTCGCCCCGCTGCTCGCGCACCGCCGCCGGGCGAGCGCGCTGGCCCGGCTGACGGACCGGGAGCGGACCGTACTGCGTCACATGGCCGAGGGACGGTCGAACCAGGGCATCGGCGCCGCGCTGCACCTGGCGCCGAAGACCGTGGAGAACCACGTCGCGAGCGTGCTGGCGAAGCTGAGCCTCCCGGTCGCGGCAGACGACAACCGCCGGGTGCTGGCCGCGCTGGCCTGGCTGCGCGCGCAGGCGGACGTCGACCCGGCCGCCGGCCCGCCCCTCGACCCTCGGTAGCGGTTCTCACGCCGGGGTCGCGACCATACGCCGGACTTCGTTCACCCGGCTTCGCTCACCGGACCGCTCACCGGACCCCGCCCGGCCAGCCTGTCCCGGTTGGCCCGTTCCCTACCGCTCGGCGCAATGGCGGATATCCCCGAATAARCCTTCCCGTTTTCTCTTGAAGCAGTGTCAAGAGTGACGGGGTCTACTCGGGGCAGTCCGGTGCTGCGGGCGCACGCCGGGTGGCATGCGATACACAACGCATTACCATCAATAACGGGTAATAGCTACTACTATCAAGGTCGACAGGCGCCGCCACCACGATATGTGGCTAGCTCAGAGCGCTGCGCACGGATTCGGCGACACAGGAGACCAACCCGACTACGCGTGACGGACCGGGTGGCGCAACCCACGTCGGATGTACCGCCCCGATCACGCGCATGTGGCGCCCCGAGCGGCCAGACTTGGGAGTAACGAACTGCCAGCAAACCGGCGCGAGGGCTTCCGTTACCCGGACTCATGGCGCCGGCGTCGTGCCAGCCCGTCGACCGACTGCGCTGCCACAGCGAGAGGAGCCCGGCGTGTCCGAGCAGGTCAGCACCCTGACCGTGACCGACAACCGCACCGGTCGTAGCTATGAGATTCCGATCAAAGACGGCGCGGTGCCCGCGGGGGACTTCCGCAAGATCAAGGTCGACGACGCCGACTTCGGGCTGATGACCTACGACCCCGCGTTCACCAACACGGCGAGCTGTCGCAGCGCCATCACGTTCATCGATGGCGACGCCGGCATCCTGCGCTACCGCGGCTACCCGATCCAGGACGTCGCCGAGAAGAGCAGCTTCCTGGAGGTCGCCTACCTGCTGCTCGCGGGCGAGCTGCCGACCAAGGACGAGCTGTTCACCTGGGAAGACGAGATCACGCACCACACCCTGGTGCATGAGTCGATCAAGAAGTTCATCGACGGCTTCCACCATGACGCCCACCCCATGGGCATGCTGGTCTCGTCGGTGGGCGCGCTGTCGACCTTCTACCCGGACGCCAAGAAGATCAAGGACCCGGGGCTGCGCCGGCTGCAGATCGTCCGGCTGATCGCGAAGATCACCACCCTCGCGGCGTACTCCTACCGGCACTCCGTCGGGTTCCCGTACGTCTACCCGGACAACGACCTGTCGTACGCCG
>NZ_MOMC01000155.1 GCF_001983105.1 Pseudofrankia asymbiotica
CCCCGACAACGCCCCGGTCTACGTCATCTGCGACAACCTGTCGGTCAACACCACCCCGAAGATCCTGCGCTGGGCGGCGCGCAACGACGTGCACCTGTGCCTGACCCCGACCTACGCCTCCTGGGCCAACCCGATCGAGGCCCAGTTCGGCCCGGTCCGGTCCTTCGTCATGAACAACTCCAACCACCCCAACCACCCCGCGCTGGCCCGCCACCTGCAGGCATACCTACGCTGGCGCAACACCCACGCCCGCGACCCCTCCGTCCTGGCCGCCCAACGCCGCGAACGCGCCCGCGTCCGCTCCGAACGCCAACAACGATGGGGACGACCACGACCACACGCCGCCTGACCCACCCCGGCACACGTTCGCGGTCAGCGCACTAGTCGCGGTCGGCGCGGGGGTCCTCGGCCAGGAGGGCGGCCAGCGCGGCGAAGATCGCCGGTGGGGCGGCGAGGTAGAGGTCCTCACCGCCGGGGGCGCCGTCCAGGCCGCCGGTGATCGCTCCGGCCTCCGTGGCGATCAGGCCGCCCGCGGCGTGGTCCCAGGGCTTCAGGCCGCGCTCGTAGTAGGCGTCGAGCGTGCCGGCCGCGACCGCGCACAGGTCCAGCGAGGCGGCGCCCATCCGGCGGATGTCACGCACCCGCGGGATCACCCTGGTCAGCACGGCGACCTGCGCCGTGCGGCGTTCGACCGTGTAGCCGAACCCGGTGGCGACGAGCGCCATCTCGAGGCTCGCCACTCCCGAGACGCGCAGCGGCTGGCCGTCCAGGGCGGCACCGCCGCCGCGCAGCGCCGTGTAGGTCCGGCCCAGCGCCGGCGCGTGCACGACGCCGGCGACGACCTCACCGTCCACCTCGGCCCCGATGGAGACGGCCCAGTTCGGCAGGTTGTAGAGGAAGTTGACGGTCCCGTCGATCGGGTCGACGATCCAGCGCACCCCGCTGCTCCCAGCCGCGTCCGAGCCCTCCTCGCCGAGGATCCCGTCCCCGGGCCGCGCCTCGCGCAGCCGCCTGGCGACCAGCTCCTCGGAGGCCCGGTCCAGCGCCGTCACGACGTCCGTCGGCGACGACTTCGTCGACTCCGCGGCCACGGTCCCCGCCCGCCCCCGCACGACCAGGTCCCCCGCCTCGGTGGCGACGTCCAGGGCCAGCGCCAGCAGCTCCTCCGCACTCGCCCGGTCAGCCATCCCGCCGCACCTCATCCTCATCCACAGCCACGTCCACGGCCTCACGCACAGCGACCGTCGAGGTGGCCCGCACAGACATCCTCACGCGGTCATCCTGCCAACCCGACCAGAACAACCACGCCCTCGTCCGCCCCGCCGCCCTGTGAGCCCGCCCACCGCCACCTGGCCGGCGAGCCCCGCGTCCGACCCGGCAGTGTCGTAGCCATCACATCGGGCGGTCCGAGACGGCGCTCGCGGCCCCGCCTCGAGCTGGAACCACCTCCGCCGATGTTCGCCCGCCGCACACGACTGGTAGATCACCACCACCGTGTCGCCGTCGTCGCGGATCTCGCCACATCGTGACCGCGGCGACACTCCGGTGGCGATCATGAATGATCGTGAACGGAGCGCGGACTTTCGCCGCCGTGGCACTGGGCGGTCGCGGCGGCGGCCTAGGATCCGATCATGCTGGTGCGTGAGGCGATCGGTCGGTTTCTCGGCGAGCAGGGGGTGCGGGTCGCCTTCGGGGTCGTGGGCAGCGGGAACTTTCATGTGACGGGTGCCCTCGTCGCGGCCGGGGCGCGGTTCGTCGCGGCACGGCACGAGGGTGGGGCCGTCTGCATGGCGGACGGGTACGCCCGGATGTCCGGCGAGGTCGGTGTGCTGTCCGTCCACCAGGGTCCCGGGTTCACGAACGCGATGACCGGGCTCGCCGAGGCGGCGAAGAGCGCGACGCCACTGCTCGTCCTCGCGCCCGAGGCGACCGACGAGCGGTCCAACTTCTTCGTCGACCAGGCGGCGATGGCGGCGGCGGTCGGAGCGGTTCCGATCCGGGTGCGTTCGCCGCGGACCGCGCTCGCGGACGCGGCCCGGGCCTACGCGACGGCGCGCAACCTGGGCAGGACGGTCGTGCTGGGCGTTCCGATCGACGTCCAGGACGAGGAGCTGCCGGAGGGGCCGGTACCCGTCGTGCCGGCCGCGGCGAAGCCGCCGGTGGCGCACCTGAGCGACGCCGCCCAGCTGGCCGAGACGCTGCTCCACGCGCGGCGGCCGGTCTTCATCGCCGGCCGGGGGGCGCGCTCACCGCGGGCCGCGGCCGCGATCCGGGAGCTGGCCGACCAGACCGGCGCGCTGCTGGCGACCTCCGCGGTCGCGCGCGGGCTGTTCCGCGGCGACCCGTGGGATCTCGACGTCTCGGGTGGCTTCGCCTCGCCGCTCGCGGCCGAGCTGATCCGCGCGGCGGACGTGATCGTCGGATTCGGCTGCGCTCTGAACATGTGGACGATGCGGCACGGCACGCTGATCGGCCCTGAGGCCACCGTCGTCCAGATCGACAGCGACCCGGCGCGGCTGGGGCGCGGCCGCCCCGTCCACCTGGGGCTGTGGGGTGGCGTCGAGGAGACCGCGAGCCAGGTGGCCGGGATCATCGACATCCTCCGCAAGGGCCGCCCGGCCTCACAGCCCGGCTACCGCGACCAGGCGCTGGCCGCGCGGATCGCGGCCGAACGCCGCTGGGAACGGGTGCCGTATGACGACCTCTCGACCAGCACGCTCATCGATCCCCGGACACTGTCGATCGAGCTGAACCGGATGCTGCCGGCCGAGCGGGTCGTCTCGATCGACTCGGGGAACTTCATGGGCTGGCCGTCGATGTACCTCGACGTGCCGGACGAGAACGGCTTCTGCTTCACCCAGGCGTTCCAGTCGATCGGGCTGGGGCTGGCCACCGGGATCGGCGCCGCGATCGCCCAGCCGGACCGGCTGCCGGTCGTCGGCACCGGTGACGGCGGGTTCATGATGGGGATCTCGGAGCTCGACACCGCCGCGCGGCTGAGGCTGCCACTGGTCGTGATCGTCTACAACGACTCGGCGTACGGCGCGGAGGTGCACCACTTCACCGACGGCGCCCCGCTCGACACCGTCACCTTCCCGGACACCGACATCGCGGCGATCGCGCGCGGCCACGGCTGCACGGGCGTCACGGTCCGCTCGGTGGGCGATCTCGACGCGGTCAAGGGATGGCTCGCGGACCGGAGCGGCCCGCTCGTGATCGACGCCAAGATCGTCCCGATGGCCTCATGGTGGCTGCGGGAAGCCTTCGGCCACTAGTGCAGCTCCGCGTAAGTCTTGCTGGGGTTGTCATCAGGCGGCTTTCAGGGGCTCGCCGGTGTAGGTCCAGCGGTATGGCTTGGCAGTGCGG
>NZ_MOMC01000156.1 GCF_001983105.1 Pseudofrankia asymbiotica
CCGGGCCAGCAGGGGCTGGGGGATTCTCACGGCCCAGCGGCCGATCTCGCTGAGGCGCTGAGCGCCGGTCATCGTCGAAACAAGCGATGTCGACAGGATGTACCGCAGGCTGTAGATCGCTCCCTTTGCCTTGCGTGGGTCGGGAATCTCGCCGAGCATCGCGAGCAGGCTGGAGATGTCGAGCCGCTCGCAATCTACGGGCTCGGTGGACATGCAGGGGTCAAGCTGGCATGATGGCACGTGGTGGCCTTCTGTCTTGGGTTTTGTTTGGTGGTACTTACATTGTCCCAAGTGGAAGGCCACTTCTCTCTCAACGGGGAGCCTGCATCCCGTCAAGCATTTCCGGGTCAATTGCCTGCCGCCTGGCGCGGAACGCGCCGTCGAATCACGGCCAGCGCCAGAACGAGTTTCTACGGCAGGAATCCGCGACGAGCTGTGGCGATAATCAATCGCCCGTCGGACGCCGAGGAATGATCACCGGGCCGACTACCATCGGCTATCAATCATGACGCTGCGCTACCTCGCCGGAGCCCTGGGGTCGCGGTGTGTCTGTATCAGCAATGCTTCCGGGTACTCCGCGAGTAACTCGCCGAGGCTCCAGATGTGGCCCGGGGATTTCAGCACCCAGCGGTGCGCCGGGTGACGCGCCTGCAGATGCTGGAGGAACTGCCGATGCCACCGGTACGCCGGCGCCATGTCGGCAGTGTCCAGCAGCCAGGTCATGTAGCTGGGAACCCGATACTCCGTGCCGAACAGCGTGCTCCGGAAATCAGCGTTCGTGATACAGACGCATTCCTGGGCGAGCCGGGCGCCCATCGGATGCATGCCCTGCAGCTCCGGCATCACCTGACCGATGGCCGCAAGCCTCATGTCGACCGCGTCGATACGGGGGTCGGTGTCATAGGTCGCGGTTTCAGGTGGCGGGTATGGTCGCTCGACCTCCCAGGTCAGCGGCACGCGTGTGGCGGGATCCTGCGCCATCAGGTCATGCAGGATCGTTGTGCCCGTGCGGCCATGCCCGACGATCACAACCGGCGGTACGACGTCGGCCTTCGTGACCGCCGGGTTGGCCTTGCTGTACGCGACGATCTTCAGGCGGTTGACGAGCTGCTGCTTGAGCTCGCGGCCAGCGAAGGCGGCACCGATGCCGTTGAGATCCGCGTCGCCGCGCAGCGCGTCCACCAGTCGCTCGAGGCCCTCTTGCCATGCTTCCCCGCCGAAGTCCTCGGAACCGGCAGTCTCACACGCGGACGCCGCTAACTCACTCGCATCGAGTGCCATCTACGCCACCGTTCCGCCGAGAATCGACTGTTCAGCACGAGCTTTTCCGGTCGCGGGCCGCGGACGTCGTGGCAGCTCACCGGACCTTCCACACTCGCACCATACAGACGTATAGCACACCCGGGCGGCCGGCGCGATCCCGGACAGACGAAGATCGTCCGAATCGTCCGACAGACCGTCAGATACTTGCCGGGGATTCCAGCAGGGTGCGGGCCGCTTCCATCCAGTTCTGGCCCGAGAGCCGGCGGAACGCACCCACGAGCGCGTCGCCGATGTCGAAGTCGGGCGACTGAAGCCACTGGAGCTTGAGGCCGTCCCAGGCGCCGATGAACTGCCGGGCGACCTCGGTCGGGTCGAGCCCGGGGTGTGCCTGTCCGTCACGCTGCCGTTCCGCGACGAGGCAGGCGTAGCCCTCGACGGCGAGCCGGTACTGCCGGGAGATGTACTCCTCGGCGGGGTGCCCGGGGATGGCCGCCAGGCCGAGGACGGCGACGTACAACCTCAGCAGGGGTTCTCGGCGTACGGCGGTCCGCGCGAAGTCCCCGAGCGCGTCGAGGTCGAGGCCTCGCAGGCCATCGGCCAGGGCAACTCCGTCCCGTTCGGCCTGTGCCCTGAGGAGCTGGTCGTCCCGTTCGAGGGCCGCGACGAGCAGGTGGTCCTTCGTCGGGAAGTGATACAGGACGGTCGCCTCGCTGGTGCCGGCCCGCGTTCCCACCTCGGCGGTGGTGACCTTCGCGTGCCCCTTCTCGACCACGAGGTCGAGCACCGCCTGAGCGATCTCCTGGCGGCGCGCCGCCGTCCGCGCGTAGCGACCGCGCCCACGGCCGGCCGTCGAAGCCATGGCACGACGATACGCGCCATCATCCTGAGTCGATACCAAACAGAGGGTCGAGAGTCGGCCTGCCCCCGACTTCCTGGGTCACGCAGACCCTTGCGACAACGTCAATCATTATGCTTTGCTCAGTTTTCGCAGATCAGAGGTGCTCCTCGAAGCACATCGCACATGGGAGACAGACGTGAGATCAAGAACTCCCGGGGCCGCGGCCTGGCCGTGGCGCCTGCGTACCCGCTCACTGGCGGCGGGGCCGGCGCTGCTCCTGGCGGTCGCCCTGGTCGCCGCGGCCTCCTGCTCCTCGGACGGCGAGCCCGCCCCTGCGGCCACGAGGGCGTCGTTGCCTACGAAGACCGACGTGGGGCGCCCGTTAGCCATCAGCACGGACCCGTCACCAGGACCGGCCTGCACGCCTGAGCAGGAGGGGGGCACGGTTTTCGTCACCGCGTCCTGCGTCGATCCGGACCTCAACCGGCCCTATGTCGACGTAGATGAGCAGCGGACCGTGGCAGATCCGACCAGCGGCGTCACCGTGTCCTACCGCTACGTCGGCGGCGGCTTCCGGGACAGCAAGGTGAAGTTCTCCTTCTACTTCCCGAAGCAGTATCAGGGCCGGTTCTTCCAGTACACCTACCCGACGCTGACGACCGCGGAGGCGCCGGCCAACGACATCGCGTTCGCCGTCTCCCACGATG
>NZ_MOMC01000157.1 GCF_001983105.1 Pseudofrankia asymbiotica
CGCACCAAGCTCATCGCCGCGATACCCGAGGTCCGCGCGGCGCACCTCGATCACCTCACCTCCGCCATGCACGAGTTCACCGCGGCCGTGGCGGAACGCGCCGGGCGGACGCCGGACGACGGCGACGTCATGGCGGTGAGCGGCGCCATCATCGGCATCATGATGATCACTCAACTCGACGCGCCCGCACGGTCCTCGCCGTCCTCGTCGGGCCTGGACCCGGTCGCGGTGCTCGACGATGCCCTGGCCCGGCTGCAACACGGATTCGGCGCACTCTGACCACGGCGCGAACAGCGCCACCAGCAACAGCGCGAAAGGCGGAGCAGGCCCGAAGCGCTACGTGTGGCCGCCAAAGCAACCGTCCAAAGCCCGGGCCGCGCCTCGGCCACCAAGACACCTCTCTCTACCTGGCGGCGTCGCCCGCGACCAATCTCCCACAGCGATTGGGCCTACTTCTCCACCTTCGCGGCCTCCGGATATCAAATCCACACTAAATCGCCCAATACCGGCGTATGCGGCCAACCGGTCACGCCGTGCTCGGTTCAGTCGTGGCCTGGCGCCCGCGGCGACCTGTCATCCCTGAGCGCGCCAGGCTCCTCACGCGCCGAATCATCCGTGGCGCCCGCGTCGACCGGCCCGACGGCCGACAAGACCGCCCGGAAAGTGTGGGTGTTTACTTGTATCCCCAGGTCAGTGCATCTACGCTGCGATCCGCGGTCCACACCGCGACCGGCCACAGCCATCGTCGCGGGAATGACGAGCCGCGACCCGGTCCGATGCGCCATTCCTGACCCGCGGCTTCTCCGGAACGCGCACCGAGGCGGGCCACCTCCACGCCGCCGGTGCGCGAGAGCACCAGGACCACCAGCAAAGGAGCCAACGTCCGTGACACCTCTATTACGTCGCGTCCTCTTACGGTCCGCCGCCGCGGCGACCGGCGTGAGCTGCGCGGTCGCGCTGACCGCCTGCGCTTCCGCCGGCGCGGGTGCTGGTGGAACGGGGTCCTGCGCCGCGACGCCGGGTGTCACCGCGAGCACGATCAACACGGGCCTGCTGTACACCGACTCCGGACCGACCAGCGAGGGCCTGACCGCTTTCCGAGCCGGCATCGACGCGCGATTCGGACTGGTGAACGCAAACGGCGGTATCAACGGCCGAAAGATCACTTATACGTGGCGTGATGACCAGGGTGCGGCGGGAACCAACCTCACTCAGGCCCAGGAACTGGTCACCAGAGACAGCATTTTCGGCCTCATCGAAGGCCCGAATGGCACGGAAGCCGGTTCAGCTGACTACCTCGAGCAGCAACACCTGCCCGTCGTCGGGCTGGGCAGCGACTCGGTCTGGCTCACCCACGACAACATGTTCTCCTGGCTCTTCGTGAACACCACGCCCTCGACGGTCTTCGGCGACTACGTCCGTGCCCAGGGCGGCACCCGCGCCGCCATGGTGGGCCTGGCGGGCGACCAGGGCAGCCAGWCCTCCGTMCAGYAGCTCGCCACCAGCCTCAACAGGGCCGGCGTCGCGACCCCGCTGTCCATCGAGATCGCCCCTGGGACCGCCAACTACACGGCGATCGCGAACCGCCTCAAGGACGCGCACGTCGACACGCTCGCCGGCATCGTCCTCCCGGACTCGCTCGCGGCCCTGGTGCCCGCGCTGCATGCCGTGGGAGTCGATCTCAAGGTCGCGTTACTTCCGCTGGGCTACGACCAGACGCTGCTGCGCAAGCTCGGCCAGGCAATGGCCAGCGCCACCATCTACATGGCGTTACGCCCCTTCGAGGACAACACCGAGGCCCACAAGGTCTACCTCACCTCGATGGCGACGTACGCGCCGGAGCTGGCCGCCCCGACCGCGCAGTCCGCCGTCTGGGGCTGGCTGGCCGCCGACCTGTTCCTCGATGGCGTCCAGGCGGCGGGGCAGTGCCCGACCCGCGAGTCCCTCGCCGCCGGCCTCAACAGCCTGCGTGCCTTCGACGGCGGTGGTCTGCTCCCTGCCAGCGTGGACATCGCGCAGGCCCGCACCGTGCCGACCTGCTACGCCTTCGTCAAGGTCAGCGCGGACGGCAAACGATTCGAACCGGTCTCGGTAGCCGACCCCTGTGGCAAACCGATCCAATAGTCATCAGTCCGCGCGCTCGACGCCGCGATCAGGCGCGCCCATGTCCCCCGTCCCGGGTGTGCCGTCGGCGAGCCCGTAGCGCAGATACACGGTGCCCTTCGGACCGGCTACCGGTCGGGGGGGTGGTGTCGGAGGTGAGCGGGTCTCCCCCGGTGGCACGCCGCCCGCATCGCGGTACGCCGACGTGCGTGTCCATCACGGACTATGGACGAAGCACGATCTTGCCGTGGGTGTGTCCTTGTTCCAGTTCGCGGAACGCGTCTCGTACCCCCTCCAGCGGATAGGTGCGAGCGATCCGCACCTCCACCTCTCCTCGCGCGGCGAGTCGAGCCAGCTCGCCGAGCACGACCGCGCATGCCGCCGAGCCTTCTCCGTAGGTCCGCGCGCCGATTCTGGCCGCGG
>NZ_MOMC01000016.1 GCF_001983105.1 Pseudofrankia asymbiotica
GAGTACGTCCGGCACGGCACCGTGTCACTGGTCGCGGCGATGGACGTCGCCACCGGCGAGGTCCTCGGCGAGATCATCCCCGGGAAGAACAACTCGGCGAACTTCACCTGGTTCCTGACCAGGCTCGCCGAGGCGATCGACCCGACACTGAAGATCTACCTGGTGATGGACAACGGGTCGAGCCACACCGCGCACGCGACCCGGCGGTGGCTCGCGGCCCACCCCCGGTTCGTCGTGACCTACACCCCGAAGCACGCCAGCTGGCTGAACATGGTCGAGATCTTCTTCTCCACCCTCACCCGCCARCTCCTGCGCCGCGGCGACTTCACCTCCCGCGACAACCTCGCCAACAAGATCCTCCACTTCATCGAAGTCCACGACCGCACTGCCAAGCCATACCGCTGGACCTACACCGGCGAGCCCCTGAAAGCCGCCTGATGACAACCCCAGCAAGACTTACGCGGAGCTGCACTAGAGTTCCTGGCCGTGGGGACAGGCGTGGAAGACGCGATGATCGCGATCCCGCCGGGGTCGGTGACGCTGTCGGACCGGCGGACGCGGCGTACCTGGTCGGTCGAGCTCGCCCCCTACCGTCTCGGCGCGTTTCCGATCACCCAGGCGCGGTACGCGCAGGCGACCGGGCGGCGTCCGAGCGCGGTCGACGGGGACCTTCTGCCCGTCGAAGGTGTCTCCTGGTGGGACGCCGTCCGTTTCTGTAACGCCCTGTCGAGAAGCGAGGGGCTGACGCCGGCCTACGACATCCATGCCGACGCCGAGCACGTCGAGTGGGACATCGCCGCCGCCGGATACCGGCTGCCCACCGAGGCCGAATGGGAGCACGCCTGTCGTGCGGGCACGGCGGGCCCGAGGTACGGACCGCTTGACGAGATCGCGTGGTACCAGCACAACGCCCACGGCCGGGTTCATGAGGTGGGCGGCAAGCTGCCCAACTCGTGGGGGCTGCACGACATGCTGGGCAACGTGTGGGACTGGTGCTGGGACGTCTATGACGCCGAGGTCTACGGCACCTACCGGGTGTTACGCGGCGGCGGCTGGGCCGACGAGCACTGGAGCTGCCGAGCCTCGGTGCGCCGCCGCAGCCATCCGAACTACCAGGTGGACGATGTCGGCTTCCGGGTCGCGCGTTCTGGCCTGGTCTGATTCCGCGTTCCGGCCAGCGGTTCCGCTGTTCCGCGAGCGGCGTCGATCGCGGGCGAGGACGGGCGGCGAACGGCCGATTCGGCGTCAACCGGTGCCGTCGGCGCTGAACTCCTCGCCTGGTGGACCCGACTCGGCGCGCTTAATGAGGAAGGCCAGGCCGTCCAGGACGCGGGCCAGGCCGAAGCGGTACGCGTGGCCAGGGTCGTGGGCGCTGCCATGCGCCTCACCGGCGGCGGTGCCGACCCGGCTGGCCAGGGGATAGCGCCGTTCGTCGAGCACCTGGGCGAGCAGCGGGCCGACGCTCGCCCACCACTGCGCGTCGTCGCCGGCGGCCGCCACGGTGGCTGCCTGGTGCGCCTCCCTGGCATTGGCCTGCACGAAGGACAGCAGGTGGGTCAGGCAGTCATCCATCTCCACATCGGAAAGGCCGAGCCCGTCGAGCGCGGCCAGCTCGTGTTCGTACTTCGCCATGAGGCCCGGTCCGAGCGGCGGGCGCAGCGTCGAGATCTCGGCGGCCCAGGGATGCGCTGAGAAGAGGGCTCGGTTCTCGTCGGCGATCGCGGTCAGGCGCGTGCGCCAGGACGCGCCCGTGGTGTCCGCGCGCGGCATCCGGAGGTAGACCGCGTCCAGCATCAGGTCAAGCATCTCGGCCTTGCCCGGTACGTAGGTGTAAAGGGTCATCGGCACGACACCGAGCGCCCGGGAGACCGCCCGCATCGTCACCGCGGCGAGCCCTTCCCGGTCGGCCAGGCCGATGGCGGTGTCGACCACGGAGGTCAGCTCCAGGCCTCGCGCCGGTCCACGGCGGGACGGTGCGAGCGGCTTTCCCCACAGCAGCGCCAGCGTGCGTGCCGGGTCACCGGATCCCGAGCGTTCATCCGTCACCTGGCCATCTTCGTACATCAAACCCTGTACTCTGTACAATGTACGCCGTACGGGGTTAACGATCCCGAAGGGCCAACAATGAAGATCAGCTCCTCCGCGGTATCGCTGAACGTCGACGATGTCGAGGCGTCGGCGGGCTTCCTGACCCGGCACTTCGGCTTCACCGAGCAGCTGGCCGCGGCGGGATTCGCCTCCCTCGCCCGCGACGACGCCGGCATGAACGTCGTCTTCCTGCGGCGTGGCCTGCCAACGCTTCCCGCCGACCAGCGCGACGACCACGCGGGCGGGCTCATCCTCGCCTTCGTCGTCGACGACCTGGAGGGCGAGCTCGCCCGGCTGCGGGGTGAGGGCGTGGCGATCACCATGCCGCTGACCGAGGAGGAATGGGGCGAGCGGGCCTTTCAGGTTCGCGACCCGAACGGCGTCATCGTGCAGCTCGTCGACTGGAACGGATCGGGCGCCCAGACGGCGACGCCCGGCGACGGCGCGGCCGACAGCGACGCGGCTGGCGACGATACGGCTGGCGACGACACTCAGTAGATCCCGGGGATGATCCGCCAGCGCACGCGGGCGCGGTACTCGTCCCAGAGCGGGCCGTACTTGGCGGCGCAGCGGCGGTCGTCGTCGATCTGGCGCGGCACGAGGAGGCCGACGTAGTAGAGGGGGTACAGCCAGGGCACGGGGTCGCCGGGCGTGCCGAGGGCGAGGGTGATGCCCGCGGCCATGAGGATCTCACCGAGGTAGTTGATGTGGCGGGCGGCGCCCCAGAAGCCGCCGCAGAGCAGCGTGCGCTCACCGTCACTGACCGCGCTCGGCTCGAGCAGGCCGAAGGCGCGGGCAGTGGGGTGGCGCTTGAAGAGGAACTTCTGCATGTTCGCCCCGCGCGCGAGTGTCCAGCCGGCGAAGAAGACGATGCCTGCGAGGACCATCAGCCAGACCGGCGCGTGTGGGTCGGGCTCGCCAGCCCGCGCCCAGAGGCCCACACAGTAGAAGTACGGGTAGAAGACCAGGCAGCCCCAGCCGAGCTTGAAACCCACCCGCTCGGCGAAGAGGTCGTAGGTATAGAGGTGGACGTGCTCGAAGGTGAGGTAGTCCACGACGAAGTAGGTCAGCAGCCCGGCCGAGAGCGCGACGGCGGCGCTGAGGTGGCCGGTCGCGAGCCGCTGGTGGGCGGCGAACGACAGGACGTTGAGCTCCAGCAGTACCGCGCCCGCCAGGTAGAGCCACATCTTCGCGTCGACCCTGCCGCCACGCCAGCGCGGGTTCTCGCGGCGGCCCAGGTAGAGGTCGGCGAGCAGGGGCTTCCCGGTCGACGGGGCGGTCAGGACGAGGGCGGCGGTGAACACCAGGCCGAAGACGCACGCGCCGGCGAGCTCGGCCCAGCGGTGACGCCAGAGCTCGTCGGCCGGCACCGCGTCCACGGCGACGAGCACCACGGCGATCCCGACGGCGGCCACCAGGACCGCGAGGCCGTTGAGCCGGTAGCGCAGCGGCCGGCCTTGATCGTCGCGCACGTAGCCGTCGATCCAGCGGCCGGGCAGGGCGACATGCAGGGCGAGGATGGCGCCGAAGGCGATCCACGGCAGAAAGAACCCGAGGATCACGGTGCGTCGAACCCCTTCACGGCGCGGCCCATGATGGCGGTGGCGGTGGCACGCGGCAGCAGACGGCGCAGGACGAACGTGGCGAGCTTGTTCACGCGGCCCGGGGTCACGAGCGCCGTCCGGCCCAGGCCCGCGAGGGCGGCCTCGACGACCTGATCGGGATCGAGGGTGCCTGGCGCGTCGCGCCCGACGGTCGCGGCGTAACCGGGCGTGCGCACGGCTCCGGCCACACACGCGAGGACGTCGACGCCGACGGGGCGCAGCTCGGCGTGCAGGCTCTCTGCCAGCGACGTGGTGAAGGCCTTGCTGGCGGCGTAGGCGGCGAGGCCCGGGCCGCCCTGGTTACCGGCCTGCGAGGACATCAGGACGATCGTGCCGCGGCGGCGCTCGATCATCGCGGGGGCGAGCTGGTGGATGAGAGCCAGTGGGCCGCGGACGTTGACGTCGACGAGGCGCTGGGCGTGCCGCGGCGGATGGTCCAGCAGCGGGCCCGTGAAGGAGAAGGCCGCGTTGTAGACGGCGGTGCCGATCTCGAGCCCGCTGCCGGCCGCGGCGAGGCGGTCGGCGAAGCCCGGCTCGGCGAGGTCGGCGGCCAGCGTCCGCACCTCGACCTGGTGTTTCGCGGCCAGGCGCTGTGCCGTCTGTTGGAGCGGCTCGGGACGGCGCCCGACGGCCAGGACGTGCAGGCCGCGCCGGGCGAGGGCCTCGGCCCAGGCAGCTCCGAGGCCCTCGGAGGCCCCAGCGACGACAGCCCACGGCCCATGTGGTTTATGAGTGCGGAACGCGGCCATGTATGTCTACTTTATCCAGAGCATCCCGTACTGCGCGCCAGCCGGACATCGAGCACGTTGAGGCTTCCGTCCGAGCTCTCCGCGTTGGGGTTCCACACCAGCTTGAAGTCCGGCGAGATGCCCTTCACCACCTTGTGCCACCGAATCCAGCAGGACTTGAAGTTGGCGGCGTCGCCCGGCTTGACGCTCCAGCGGTACCAGTTGCCGTTGAACTCCCAGTTCAGCCGGATGAACGCGTCCTTCGACGGCCAGTCCTTGACGAGTTCGTTCGTGAAGGTCCTGATGGCCGTCGCGTCGCCGGCTGCTCGCGTCCTCGGTTGCCTGCGGGTGAGGGATCGGTGTGGGCCGTGACGCCCGGGCCCACGGTGATCGGCGGGCACCAGCGAACCCTTTGAGTAGCGTCTCGGTTGCCCACGGTCAGCACTGCTGTCGCGGACGCCAGGCTCGCCTGACAGGTGAACCCAAGGTTAGCGGGATAGAAGGGTGCAAAAGGCCAGTAGGTGGGCAGTCCGAGAGTTCTGAGGGGAGTGCGGATGGCAGAGCACGGACACGACTCGGAACACGGGCAGCGCCGCGTGAACGCGGTGGCGCGCAGCCGCCCGGTGGCCGAGGACACCCGGGCGGGGACCCTGCTGGCCGGCCCGGCGCCGCCGCGGCTGCCTGGCCAGTCACGGCTGCCCGGCGAGTCACGGCTGCCCGGCGAGTCACGGCTGCCCGGCGAGTCGCGGCTGCCCGGCGAGTCGCGGCTGCCCGGCGAGTCGCGGCTGCCCGGCGAGTCGCGGCTGCCCGGCGAGTCGCGGTTGCCCAGGCAACCGCGACCGGGCCCGCGGCCGGTCGGCCCAGCCGGCTCCCGCGGACAGGTCGTTCGGACGGTCCGAGCCCGCGAGCGCGGCGGCGCCAGACCCGGTGGTTACAACCCGGCACTCGACGGCATCCGGGCGCTCGCGGTGCTGTGCGTGCTCGTGTTCCACATGGATTCGCTGCCCGGCGGCTACCTGGGCGTCGACGTGTTCTTCGTGCTCAGCGGGTTCCTGATCACCGGGCAGCTGCTGGCCGAGCGGGACCGGACCGGCGGGGTGTCCCTCGCGCGGTTCTACCTCCGGCGTGCCTACCGGCTGATGCCGGCGTTCTGGCTCCTGGCCCTCGTGGGCCTCACGGCGGTCGTGCTGCTGGGGTTCGGTTCGGCTGGCGAGCGGTCGGAGTTCCTCCACAGCCTGGCCGCGTCGATGCTGTACGTGAACAACTACTTCCAGGTGGTGAGCCAGAGCACGGGGGCCGGCTGGCTGGGGCACACCTGGTCGCTGTCGCTGGAGGAACAGTTCTACCTGCTCTGGCCGCTGGCGCTGCTCGCCCTGTGCCGCCGGCCCTCGCTCGCCCGCCGGCTGCCCCTGGTCCTGCTGGGTGGGGTGGCCGCCGTCGTGCTGTGGCGCGATGTCCTGATCGCGTTCGGGGCTTCCGGGACGCGGACGTACTTCGCCCTGGACACCCGCGCGGACGCGCTCCTGGTCGGCTGCGCGCTGGCCGCCTGGCTGCGGGCGGCCCGGCGCGGCGTGGCTGGCCTGGATGGCGCGGACGGTGCGGACGGTGCGGACGGCGAGGGCGCCGCCGCGCTCGTCTGGCAGCGTCGCCTCAACCGTGTGAAGGCCGTCCTGCCCGTGGTCGGCCCGGCCGCGCTCGTGCTACTGGCCGTGGCGACGGTGACCGCGCCGAACGGCTGGGGCCCACGGCCGACCTCGCTGTCCTACGGCGGCTACACCGTCGTCGCGCTGCTTGCCGGGGTGGTCATCCTCGCGCTGGAGCAGGGGACGACGAGCTGGCTGTTCCGCGTCCTCGCCGCGCGGCCGCTGGCCTGGCTCGGCCGGATCTCCTACGGTCTCTACCTCTGGCACTTTCCCGTGGTCGCCCACTGGGGCCACGGCCTGACCGGCGCGCTCGGCCGGTGGCCGGCGATCCTGGCGGTCGCCGCCATTTCCGTCGCGCTCGCGGCCGCGTCGTACTACCTGGTCGAGCGGCCCATCCAGCGCCGCCGCCCCGCGGGGCCGCGGCGCGGGCAACCCAACGTGAGCCCGCATCGCCGCCCAGCGGCGACGTCGGCTGTCACGGGCGCGGGCGTTCGCGCCGAGGACCGGTCGGCGGACACGAGGGTCCGCGAGGCCTGCTGAGACCGGGGTCGCCGCGGTTTGTGGGCCTGGTCCCGGCCGCGCCGGGCTCGTCGGTCTCAGCGGAGCGTCGCGCGGATTCCCAGGCTTCCGCCGTTCGTGCCGGTGCCATCCCCGGCCCGAGTGTCATCCCCGGCCCGAGTGCCGTGCCCGGCCCGAGCGCCGTCCCCGGCCCGGGTACCGGCCCCGGTGCCGGGGATGACGACGTTGCGCGGGGGAGCGCCCGCCGCCAGGGCGTCGATCTGGTCGCGGACGAGAGCGACGACGCGCGGCCGCATCGCGGCGCTGTGCCCACCGACATGGGGGGAGAGAAGCACGCCGCCGAGGCTCCACAGGGCGTGCTCCGGCGGCAGTGGCTCGGGATCGACGACGTCGAGCGCGGCGCGGACCCGGCCGGCCCGAACCGCCTCGACCAGGTCGTCGGTGACGACGACCTTGCCGCGGGCGACGTTCACCAGCAGGGCACCCGGCTTCATCGCGGCCAGGAACTCCCGGTCGACCAGGCCCGCCGTGCCGGCGTTCAGGGGCACCGCGAGCACGACGATGTCCGCGCCCGGCAGCAGGTCCGGCAGCTCGTCGACCGCCGACACGACGCCGTCGGGATCCGTGCGGCGAGTCGCCGCCACCCGGATGATGTCGACCTCGAAGGGCCGCAGGCGACGGATGATCGCCCTGCCCACGCCGCCCTGCCCGATCACGATCACGCGCGAGTCCGCCAGCGACGGTGATCCGGTGTGTGCCCACCTGTGAGCCGCCTGAGCATGCACCAGGGCCGGCAGCCGTCGCTGGCTGGCGATCATCAGGCCGATGGCGAGCTCGGCGGTGGACGCCTCGTGGACGCCTGCGGCGTTGCTGAACGTGAGGCCGGCGGGAAGCGCGGCGCCGACAGCCTCGTAGCCGATGGACTGGCTCTGCACGAGCAGGGGGTGCAGGCCCTCGAGAGCGGCGAGCACGGTCGGATCGGACATGTACGGCACGACGACGAGGTCGAGATCCGGCCGGGGTGGTTCGCCGGACATGTCCCAGACCAGCACGTCCGTGCCGGGTGTGGTGGCCAGCGCCTCGCGGAGTTCCTCGGTGGGAACACTCACGACCAGCGACCGGCGGGGGTGGGACACGAGAGTCGTCTCCTGGAGTCGAGCGCGCCCGGGCGGGACGCGCGGGCATCGGTTCCCGGACGCGGTCAGCCGACGGCGACGCGACGCGTCAGCCGATACCGGCGCGTGTCAGTGGACGTCGGCGGCACGCGGGTCGGGAACGCCGACGGGGTTGGGCCACATCAGCAGTGTGGCCGCGGCCTGGGCGACCGGGGCCAGCAGCGCGGCGGCGCGGTCGACGGCGGCCGGGCCGAGCGCGTCCCAGGCAGGGCTCGCGAGGCGATCCGTCGTCGCCTCCAGGTCACGGGCGGCGGCCAGCGCGGCCCCGGTCGGCGCATGGGCGGCGTCCAGCCAGCCGCGAGCCCGCAGCCGGTCGGCCGCGGCGTCCCACTCGTCGTCGGTCCAGCCGCGGATCCGCTGGTAGAAGGCGCGGTCGGTGCCTCCCATGCTGACCCGCCAGACGAGGCTCTCCGGGCCGTCGAGACCGGCGGTGACCAGGGCGGCGACGTGCCCGTCGCCGCGGTGCTCCCGCAGGATGGTGGTGGCCTGCCAGACGGCGCCGAGCGGGTCGTCGGGCCAGGGCAGCGCGGCGTTCGCGGCGCCGAGCACCCGGCCGGCGACGGGCGTCCGGTCGACGGCCGACCGCAGCAGCGCGGCCAGCTCGGTGAGGCCGTCCGCGCCGATCCCGGCGACCAGCGGGCCGAGCGCCGCGCGGGCGCCGTCCAGCCGGACGGCCAGCGCCTTCTCCGGCGAGATCCGGGTCCAGACGTCCGGCAGCGCCCTGGCGACCATGGCGGGCGCGAACCCGAAGAAGGCGCCGACGACCGGCCCCGCCTCGACCGGCCCCAGCGGTGCCGCCCGGCCGGCGAAGTACCCGCGCCAGTAGCCCCGCAGCCCGGCGTTCTCCCACGCGGCCAGGCTGGCTGGCGCGAAATAGGTGACCGCGTGCACCGGCTCGAACAGCCGCCACATCCGCTGCGCCACGTTTGTCTCGACCATGACCCCACACAATTCCGCTCATTGACCGAGGTCAAGTCCGGCTGCGTCCTCCCGGGAGATTCTCCGGGAACCGGGCGTTGCCGGGCGGTTCCCGCGTCTCGACGACCGCGCCAGCGCCGTCCGGCGTGACGATCTACCCTTGAACCGGGGGGAACACGGATACGTCTAGGGGACCGCCGATGTTCGAGAGATTCGCCGACAGTGCCCGGCGTGCCGTTGTCCTCGCGCAGGAGGAGTCAAGGGCGCTCGGCCACGACAGGATCGGTACGGAGCACCTGCTGCTCGGCCTGGTCCACGACGAGGCCGGGCCCGGGGGCGTCGCCCTCGCCTCGTTCGGCCTGACCCTGCCCGATGCCCGGGCCGCGGTCCAGGCGATCGTCGGCGTGACCGAGCCCGCGCCGGTGGCGCACATCCCGTTCACCCCCCGCGCGAAGCACGTCCTGGAGACCTCGCTGCGGGAGTCGCTGCTGCTCAGCCACGCCCACGTCGACTCCGGGCACCTCCTGCTCGGGCTGCTGGCCGAGCGCTCGGGTGTCGCCGCCGAGGTCCTCTACCGCGTCGGCATCGACCTTGAGGAGGCCCGCCGCCGCGCTCTCGACGCCATCGCCGCCGCACCGGCGGACGCCGCGCCGGCGGACGCCGCGCCGGCCCCGACACCCATCGCGCCGCGGTCCGTGGTCACGCAAGCCAACGCGAGGGCACACAGGATCGCCGTACAGCTCGACCAGGCGAAGACGGCGAAGGACGCCGCCCTCGACGCCGGCGACTTCGCGACCGCGACCGCGATGCGCGAATGGGAGAAGAGCCTGCTCGCCGAACGCGCCCAGCTGGCCGCGGCCCCCAAGCCCGGCGGCCGGACCCCACCGCCGCTCGATCCGCCTCAGTAGCTCCACGCCAGCGCTGCGCCGGCTCCACGCCAGCGCTCCATGCCAGCTCTGCGCCAGCGCCACGCCAGCTCTGCGCCAGCGCCACGCCAACGCCATGCCAGCGCCATGCCAGCTCTGCGCCAGCGCTGCGCGCGGCCCGCGCCTCGTCCGACCGCGGGCCGGACTCGCGGCCCGAGGGTGAGGCACGCGATCTGCGACCACGTTAGGTTCAGTATCGGATGCTTGGTGTCATCGATTCGTCGAGGCGCGGGTGCGAGTGTGGCCGAAGGCGCGGTCTCTCGTCCTGGCAACGGCCGTGCGGTGACCGTGCTCAGTGCTGGGCGAACTGGCTGTTGGTCGTCTGCACGGCCGAAGGCGCCAGGTTCACGGTGTGGACAAGCTGCTCGCCGTACAGATCGGTGATCCGGACGGTGAACGGCCCCGGGCCGAGTCCTTGGGGCGCGACGAAGTAGTTCCACATCTCGCGTCCAAGGGCGACCCACGACCCGTTCACACGCACCTCGRGCGACACGACCGGGTTGCGGTGGTTACGGACCTGGATGGCCAGCCAGTATGCCGACGATCCGTCCTTGATCTGGTACTGCACGGGACCGAGGCTGGCCGGGCTGACCAGCCGCCAGGTGACGTTGACCTGCCCCGGGACGCCGCCAGCGATCCGCTCAAACGCCTGCGGGCTCAGGTCGACGTGGCCGGGCCCGCATTCCGGGCACCGGTCGGTGACCTTCACGACGGTGYTCCCGCCCGGACCCTTCACCTCGATGTAGGCGCCGCACGCGCGGGCGTTCTCGTAGTCCAGCTCGTTCATCGCCACCACCGGCATGGCGGGGTCGTTCAGGCGGTCGAACATGCAGTTGCCGCCGCCGTCCGCGTCATAGTGCGTCGCCGGGCCGGAGTAGACGACGCCGGGCCGAATTCGTCCGGCGCTCACCGGGACGGGCGCCGGCGCTGGTGCTGGCGTGGGTCGGGTGGTTGGCGGTGCCGCGGGCGGCATCGCCGCGGCGGGCCTCGTCGGTTTGCCCGGCGCGACCGACGGGCTGGACGAAAGCGACGGCATGGCCGTGATCGACGTGCCACCGGCCATGGGCGGGGTCGTGGTGGCCGTCGATGCCGGCGACGCGGCCGCGATGCTGGTCGGAACCGGCTGAGCCGACCCGCCAACAGTGGCCGGCTGGCAGCCCGCGATGACGACGGCGAGGGCCGCTGTCGCGACGCCCAGCAACGTGCGCCGCAACGGCAGAGTGACGGCGGGGGACGCCAAAGAAAGCCTCCTGGCTGAGGTGCCGCAAACAGCCGACACCGCGCTGCCCCTCCGGAAACTGGACGCTAACGGGCACCAGAACGCCCGTCGAGCGCTAACGACTCGAAAAGCCGGACATGTGACGGACCGTAGGGTGAATGTTGTGCACGGGAGAATTCCCGGATTCGCCAGCTCGTCCAGGTCTTTGGGCTTGTCCGGCCTCGTCTCGCGCCGCGGCGGTCCGCCGGTGCGTCTTCGGACCGTCCGCCGTGCTTGACCCTGCCGCGACGTCAGGGCGCAGAGTCGAGGCGTGGAAGGTGAGAGCGCCGAGGACCTGACCGTCGGACGGGTGGCCGGGCTGTCCGGGGTCACTGTGCGGACGCTGCATCACTACGACCAGATCGGGCTGGCCTGCCCGTCCGGGCGTACGGCGGCCGGTTACCGGGTGTACAGCGCGGCGGATCTCGAACGGCTGCGTCAGGTGCTCGTGTACCGCGAACTCGGCTTCCCGCTGGAGGAGATCCGGGCGCTGGTGACCGACCCGGGCGTGGACACCGTCGGCCACCTGCGCAGGCAGCGAGGGCTGCTGGTGGAACGCGGCGAGCGGCTCGCGGCCATGGTCGCCGCGATCGACAGGCATCTGGAGGCACGCACCATGGGCATGCGACTGACACCCGACGAGCAGTTCGAGGTCTTCGGCACAGACAAGGTCGGCGGTGAGTGGGCCGACGAGGCCGAGCAGCGGTTCGGCGAGACCGACGCCTACCAGGAGTCCCAGCGCCGGGTCGCGTCCTACACCAAGGAGGACTGAGCGCGTCTGAAGGCCGAGAGCGACGCGGCACTGCGCGCGTGGCGCGAGGCGCTGCTGTCCGGTCTACCGGCGGACGGTCCCGAGACGACGGCGTTGGCCGAGGCGCACCGCCAGCACATCACCCGGTGGTTCTACGACTGCGGCTACGACGTTCACGTCGGTCTCGCTGAGATGTATCTCGCCGACGAGCGCTTCACCCAGGTCTACGAGACCGTCACCCCAGGCCTCGCCCGGTACGTCCACGACGCCATCCTCGCCAACGCCAGCGCCCGTGCCTGACCTACGTGACTCGCGCTGGGCGGCCTTTGCGCTGGGCGGCCTTTGCGCTGGGCGGCCTTTGCGCTGGGCCTCCGTGCCGGCGGGCGGGTTGCTGGGCGTGGCGGCTGGGGCCGGGTCTCTTTCGGTGGCGCCGCAGCTAGGCGCACCCCATCACCGCGGGCCATCAGGGTTGCCCCGATCGGGCTTCCGCCCGCGCGGCCGGCCGGCCGCCCGCCGGCCGGCCGCGCGCGCGGCGGTCGCCGGCCCGCGGTCGCCCGTCCGCGGAGGATGGCTGCTCCTGCAGGCCCGAGTCGGCTGGCTTCTCCCGCGGCCGCCCTGGACCTGGGTGTGGTCGATCGCAATGAAGAAGATCGGAGTGAGGACCGTCATCGACGGTCCGAGGTTGTCCGCCAGTCTGGACCGGCAGTTCGGTGCTGGTGCTGGTGCTGGTGCTCGGGCGACGGGGAATGTTGCCCCCGCCTATCACCTGCATGGTCGCTGGGCGGTGTCTTTGCCTCCGATTGCCGCCCGGTCGGCGTCAGCCGCCGATAATAGAGGATTCCCGCTCCACAAAGTGAGTTCCCGTTATTCGGGCTCGAAAAAATAGGGGGGGTCAACCCCCCGAACATCGGGGAGTGGACGCGCGTTCGAATATGTGGTTCCGTTGGGACATGCCCGAGCCGCCCGTTCCCGAGGAACCGGATAACTGGGTGGCCGGAATTCCGGTCGAGCCGGAACCCGGAATTCGGCGCCGCCCGTCGGATGTCAATCGTGGTGATCCTGTGGGAATCGCGCGCGGGAACCGCGCGGTGACGATTTCTCGTGGTGGGAATATTGACGCGGGCAGCATCGGCGACGGCGCCGGTTTTGACAGGCGGCATCATGCGCTGGCTGGGCTGGACGGGGTGGTTGGTGGGTTGAAGACGTTGGCGGGGGCGAACCTGTGGGCGTTGTCCCATGAAGAGGCGTTGGAGTTCCTCGACGCCGCGGAGCGGGCCAGTCGGCTGTTGGGCGCGGTGATGTTCGCGGTGGTCCGGGACCTGGGCTGCCGGGACCTGCGCCCGGTGTTCGGCGAGCAGGACCTGCCCTCGACGGCGGAGCTGCTGCGCTGGCAGCTGAAGATGCGCCCCGTCGACGCCCGGCGCACCGTCGAGTTGGCCCGTGACCTCGACGTCACCTACCCGCGTACCGGCGAGGCCCTGACCGGTATGGCGATCAGCCGCGACCAGGCCATCGTCATCGTCACGGCGCTGCGCGCGCTCCCGTCGGACACCCCGCCCGAACAGTGCCACTGGGCGGAGGAGTTCCTGCTCGCCCAGGCAGAGGTTCTCGACGCCGGCGACCTGACCGCCCTCGGCAGGACCATCCGCGCCCGTCTCCAGGACCAGCTGCACCCGCCCGGCGCCGACCCGCGTGACGACGGCGACCAGGCACGTCGCCGCGAGCTGCACCTGACCGACCAGCCCGACGGCACCACTCGCATCCACGGCACCCTGGACGCCGCGGGCGCCGCCGCGCTGCGCGCCGCCCTTGAGCCTCTTGCCAGGCCCAGGCCCCTCGGTGAACATCCCGAAGACCACCGCACCGTCCCGCAGCTGCGCGCTGACGCGCTCATCGAGATCACCGAACGCGTCCTGGGTACCGGCACCCTGCCGATCACCCGCGGTACCCGGCCCCACCTCACCGTCACGACCACGATCGACGCATTGCTCGGTCACACGGGCGCCGCTCCGGCCACCACTGGCCACGGGCTGGCGCTGTCGCACGCCACCCTGAAAAGAATCTGCTGCGACGCGAACCTCACCCATATCCTTCTTTCCCAAGAAGGGATGCCCCTCGAGCTCGGCCGCACCCGCCGCCTCGTCCCGCCATCGTTGCGCCGTGCCCTGGTCGCGCGAGATGGCGGATGCACGTTTCCCGGATGCCAGAAGAACGCGGCGTGGGCGGACGCGCATCACGTCGTACACTGGCTTCTCGGCGGCGAGACGAACCTCGACAACCTTGTCCTGTTGTGTGGCTTCCATCATCGGGTCGTACATCGGGGAGAATGGGTTGTCGTCATGGGCCTGGACGGTCACCCGTACTTCGTCCCGCCCTATTCCGTCGACCCCCAACGCCGACCCCGCAGAAATCCGCTACACCGCGGCTTCGGGCATCTTTACAGCGGAATCTGGGAACCACCCACGCGCGCGGACGGCGTTCGGTGCGACGACAGGAAGGCCCGCCCGCCCCTTGACGACTGCTGTGCTGGCGAGGCGGCTACCTGCCCCGACGCGGCCGGGCCCGGCGACAGTCCCGCTGCCCTGTTCGGCGAGACCCTCTTCGGCGACACCTTCCTCCTCGCCGACACCTTCCCCGAAGACGACCACGAGGACGGCGACTCACCCGCGGGCGACGCCTCCGGGCAAGGCAGCCAGCCCGTCAACCTGCCATTCCCCGACCGGCGGCGACCGTCGCCTGAGTGACCTACGGTCCAGCAACCCGGCCAGCCCCGACCACGGCCACCCCATCCACCTCTCCATCCGGCACCTCTCCAGCCGGCACGGCGGCCCTCCACAGCCGTCGTGCCGACATGCCATGTTCTGCCCCCCGGCCCCGCCGGTGATCAAGAGAGTGTCGGGTCGGCGTCATGTCGTGTGTCGGGCGGAAGCGGCGCGGGGCAGYGTGGTGTTCAGCATCTGGGGGCGCGAGTAAGGACCTCGGCGGCGGCAGCGGTCAGCCAGGCGGTGGGCCAGGYGGAACGCGGTGCTCGCCCACTGGACGGCGAAACGAAAGGGCGTGGCGTGAGCGTCGAGACGAGGGTTCTGCTCATATCCGGCAGTACACGGGACGGCTCGACGAACACGGCCGCGCTGCGTACCGCCCTAGCCGCCGCCCCGGATGGTGTCACAGCCGACCTCTACGACGGTCTCGCGCGGCTGCCAGCGTTCGTGCCCGGCGACGGCGAGCCCGTTCACCCGGCTGTGGCCGAACTGAGGCGGCGCATCGACGCGGCGGACGCGGTGCTGTTCTGCACGCCGGAGTACGCGGGATCGCTGCCGGGCAGCCTGAAGAACCTRCTCGACTGGACGGTCGGGGGTGGTGAGCTCTATGGCAAGCCGGTCGCCTGGATCAACGTCGCCGCCGAGGGCCGAGGGGGCGGGGCGGATGCCACGCTGGCCACGGTGCTCGGCTATGTCGGCGCGGTTGTCGCGACACCTGGCCCGGTGCGCATCCCCGTGGCACGAGACGCCGTCGGGTCAGACGGGCTCGTCGGCGACGAGCGGGTCCGGGCCGCCCTGGGCGGGGTGCTCGACCTGGTCGCGCACCGAGCCGGGTCGCCGGCCTGATCGCCATGTTGGTCTGACAGTCATGTTGGCCTGACCGTCCGCGCCGTCCGCGCCGTCGCTCGGGATACAGCCACGATCAAGAGCACAAAAGCCCCGCGGACGACGACGGGTCCGTGCTCCGGCCGGGCAGGCCGGTGACCCACCGAGTGGTCCACGGTGTTGACGAGCCTTCATCGATTTTCTGATCTTGAGGTTTCGGATCCTGAAGTATCCGTCGGATCCTGAAGTATCCGTCGGATCCTGAAGTTTCAGCGGTGGGTGCGGATCAGGATGTCGCTGGGCGGCAGCGGCCAGCCGGGGTGGTGGGTGAGGCACAGCGGGGTGGTCACTCGCTGGACGGGGAGGCCGGCGCTCGCGGCGTAGAACTCTCCAACGCCGAGGCGGCCGATCTCCGGGGCCGCGCCGCCGAGCGCCGTGGCCAGCGCGCGGGCCGCGTCGATCTGCGCCGGGACGTTGAGCCGGCCGAGGAAGTGCGTGGTTGCGGCCGCTGAGACCTGCGGGTTCAGCCCCTTCGGGGACTGGGTCGCGAACACCAGGCCCAGCCCGTGATCGCCGGCCTGGTCGAGCAGCCCGAGAGTGCTGTCCGTGCACGGCGTCCTCAGCCCGGCCGGCACGAACATCTGTGCCTCGTCGAGCACGAGCAGGCCGGCAAGTGGCCGGCCCGCCGCCGGGCGTCCGCCAGCCCAGGCGAGCAGCGCCCGCTGCAGCTCGCCGACGAAGGCCTGCCGCGTCTCGTCCGTCGCCAGCCCCATCAGGCTGACCACCGACACGCGGGCGCGCCGTCCCGGCGCCGGGGTGAGCAGCTCGCCCGGATCGGTCGCGGGACCGCCGTCGCCCGCGGTCAGGCGCAGCGGCCGGCCGTCGTCGAGGTTCGGCGTCCACACGACGACGTCGGTGGCCGACAGGTACTCGCGAGCCAGCTCGGCGTCGCCGCGACTCCAGCCGTGCCTGGGCGGCGATGGCCAGGCGTCGCCGAGGCGCGCCAGTTCGCCCGTCGGGTCCAGCACGACCGACGAGACGCCGCGCAGCGCGCACTCCTCGACCAGCCGGCGCACCAGCACCGTCTTCCCCGAGCCGGACCCGGCGAAGACCACCGTGTGCCGGCGCAGCTCCACCAACCGGAGCTCCACCGCGGCCCGGGTTCCCGCCGCCGTCCCGAGTGTGAGCAGCTCCCCGGGCTCCTCGGCCGCACGCGCGGGCTCAACCCGCGTGGCTACAGGCCGAGCCGGTTCGACCGGAGCCGGTTCGACCGGAGCCGGTTCGACCGGAGCCAGTACGGCCCGAGCCGGTATGGCCGGAGCGAGCGGCCGAAGCGTTGCCGGAGCGGCGACTGGCGCAAGCCAGGCGGCGTCGGCTCGGGGGGTTGCCCGTTCGTCACGACCTGCTGACCCGTCGCCGCTGGCGGTCGGCGGCAGCGGAACCGGGATGAGCTGGGGCGTCTGCGCCAGAGCTGGCGCCGACGGGGTGGGGGGAGGGAAAGGCAGGGACGCCTCGGGCGGCGCCGGGGCAGGTGCCGGGGCAACCGGCGCCCTGGGGATGCCGGCCGCCGGGCTCGTGACCGGAACGAGCAGGGCGACCCCAGCTCGCGAAGCCGCCGGGTCGAAGGCGGCCGGCGACTGGGCATTCGTCGCCGCTGGCGAAGCATCCGCCGCGTCGGGCGGAACCGGCGGCGGCGAAGGCGGGATCGTCGGCGCCGAAGGCGCGGGCACCGGACGCGGGTCGGCGTCGCCGGAGTGCACCGCCGCCGTGGGCATTCCCGGCAGCGCCACCGGCACCAGCAGCGGTGCGTCGAGAACAGGGTCCGCCGTCGGCGCGGGCGGCGGCGGAGCCGGCTGGGAACACGCCGGCACGCCGGGGGCGAACACCGGCACCAGCAGCGGCGAGGAGCCCGCGTCGTGGACCTCGTCGTCCGGGCCAGCACCCCAGAGCGCCCTCGGGGGCGACGGCCGCGAGGCACGCGGCCAGTCGGGTGTCTCCGTCGGCCTGGCTGTTTCCGTCGGCCCGGTTGTGTCCGGCCCGGCTGTCTCCGGCCCGGTGCCCGCCGCGCTGGGCGTCTCCGGTCCGGCGGACACCGGATGTCCCGGCTCGGCGGGCGATGTCCCGCCCGGTCGGACTGGCCGCGACGAGGGCGCGCCCAGAGGCGGTGGCGCGGTCCATGTCCGCGGCGCCGCCGCGACGTGGACCGCCGGCGGATTCGTCGATGTCCGCGGCACTGACGGGACCACGGGCGCGGTCGGCGCGGTCATCGGGTCCGGCGACGTCATCGACGCGGCCGACGCGAGTAGCGGCGAGAACGCTGGTAGGACGGCCGGTGCGGCCGGTGCGGCCGGTGCGGCCGGTGCGGCCGGTGCGGGCGGTGCGGGCGGTGTGGCCGAGGCGGGCGGTGTGAGCGGCGTCAGTGGAACCAGCTCCGCCGTGGGCGCAGTCTGCGACGTCAACTGTGCGGATGGCTCCCGAACAGGGGGCGGTGGTGCGGGGACAGGGAGGGCCAGGGGAGCCAGCACGGCGGTCGGCGGCTCGGCCGATGCCGACCATGCCGACGGCATCGGGCGTACCTGGGGGACGGACGGGACCGGCGGCGTCGGTTCCGTCCCCTCGGTCGCGGTCGCGGGCGCCATTGCCGGGTTCGGCAGGTCCGGTGGGGCTGGTGGGGCTGGTGGGGCCGGCGGGGCCGGCGGGGCCGGCGGGTTCGACCAAGGTGCCGGGGCCAGCGGGGGCGGAGTTGGCGCCGGGACGGACGGAACGAGCTGCGCCGTTGGCGGTTCCGGCGATGCCGTGGCCGGCTCCGTTACCGCCTGTTCCACGGCCGGCTCCGCCACCTGCCGCGCCGCCGCTGGCAGCGGTGCCCAGGGGGATGGCGGCCGCGGAGGGACAGGCGCCAGCGTCGGCGCTGGTGTCCGCACCGGCACCGGAGGGCTCGACGGCGTCGCCACCGGCACCGGCACGGCGGGCGACGGCGCGGCAAGGGGGCCCGCCGGCGTCACCGGAGGGCTCGACGGCGTCGCCGCGGTCGGCGCTGGTGTCGGATTCCGTGCCGGCGCGGAACCCCGCGCCGATGAGACAGTCGGTCGCGGGTGCGTGGCGGCGGCATCGGCGGTCCGGGGCAGGGACGCGAGCACGAGCCTCGTCGGGGCCGGGGCCGGGGCCGGGGCCGGGGCGGGGGCGGGGCCGGGGGCAGGGGCGGGAGCGAAGGGCGTGCGGCGGGGTGGCTGGGCGGTCATCACCACGAACGGGTTCGGGGCGGGTGGGGTCGCCGGGGCGGCGACCACCGGGGGGTAGTGGCCTGGCTCGGGAGCGAGCTCGCGGTAGACGGCGTCCAGCGTCGCCGTGAGCAGGGGAGTGGAGCTCGCCGGGCGGCGGGCGAGCAGCCAGGTCTGAAGCGTCGGGTGCCGGCCGTCGAGCAGTTGGCGCAGCGCGGCGAACGTTCGCACGTCCTCGTCGGAGAGGAAGTGGGTGATGCCGCCGGCTCGCTCGAACGCCTCGAGGGCCTCCTGCGTCTTCACGCCCCTGCTCCACTCGGCGGAGCGCAGCACGACCAGCGCCCGCCGTCCGGCCGCCGCGGCGCCGTCGAGCCCGGCGAGGCCCCGGTCGCGGCGGCGGATGCGGCCGCCCTCACCCGCGCCGATCCCGGTGGCGATCCCGGCCATCGTGCAGGCGTTGTTCAGCCTGGTCAGCGCCGTGCCCGGGTGGGTGGTCAGGATCGCCCGGAACGACCAATGCGCCTCGTCGCCGGTCGTCTCGTCGAGAACGCGGCGCAGCCGGGCGTGCAGCGCCGGCTTGGCACTGGGGCGCGCGTCCCGGCTGAACGCGCGCCCGGCCGGGCCGAGCTCGGCGATCCAGGCGTCGAGGCCGGCGGCGAGCAGGTCCGGGACGGCGTCGTCCTCGTCGCGGTCGGCCAGCGCCTCGAGCCCCGGTGCGCCAGCGCGCAGCCGGGCCCAGGCCACGTCCAGCTCGGCGAAGCCGACGACCAGCCGTCGGCCGGCCGGTCCGTCGAGGTCGAACTCCTCCTCGGCCGCGCCGTTGACCATGATCGTGCCGCCGCCGACGGAGATCGGCCCCCCGCTTGCCACCCGTGCCCCAACCGCCGGCAGTGTCCCGTTCCCGGTCTGCGTCCCGGCCGTGGGCCTCGGGCCGAGGGCGGGCACGTCGGCGGCGTCCTCGACGGCGACGTCGTCGAAGGAGCGCAGCTCGATGTAGGTGCCCGAGGCGAGGCAGGCGCGCACGTGTGTGTCGATGTGCTGCAGCAGCGCCCGGGGGGTGTAGTCGCCCGCGGCTAGCAGCGCCTCCGGGCGCACCGGCCAGGTCGGGTATGGCGGGGTGAATCCGATCGCCTGGTAGCGCTGGTCGAACCGGCGGGCGACGAGCTGTTCGGCGAGTTCTCCCGCGCCGATGACGCCGAGTGGGCTGACCACCCGGAACCGGTCGCGCACCGAGCGGACCGCCTGGGTCGCCACCAGGTCCCAGGTGATCGGCAGGCAGGCGAGCAGGCACAGCGTCCTGGTGGTCAGGTCGCGCAACCCCAGCAGGCCGTCGGCGACCTCGTTGACGATCGGGCTGACCCAGGGGTCGCCGGGCCCGCCCTGACCGCCGGGCCCGCCCGGACTACCCGGCCCGCCCGGACTACCCGGCCTGCCCGGACTACCCGGCCTGCCCGGACCCGCGGCGTCGTTCGGCGCGTCGGCGGGGTCGGGGTGGTCGTGGGGGAGATGGGTCTCGGCGGTGGCGGTGTCGATCTGGTCGACGGCGATGACGGTCGGGCCGGTGATCGCGAGCAGTCGGGACAGCTCACGGACGATCTCGGTGGCGGGCTTGGCGGGCGAGCGCATGCCGCGCTCGGCGCGCTCGTTCGGGAACTGCTCCTCCATCGACTGCAGGTAGCCGCGCCCGACGTCCTCGTCGTCGAGGTCGTCCGAGCCGAAGAGCACCAGCGCCCGCAACGTGTCCTGGCAGTCGCCGCCGAGGCGGCGGTCGTAGCTGCGCAGCGCCACGACGAAGTCCTTCAGGTGGACCGGTTCCAGCGGGATCCGGCCGGTGACCGCGTCGACGATCGCGGGCGAGGCGCCGACGGCGTCGGCGAGGCGGCGCAGGAACAGCCGCAGCTGGGTCTCGCCGCCCTCGGCGGGGCGGGTCAGGCCGTCGACGATCGCGCCGATGACGCTCTCCCAGAACGGCGCCGCGCCACCCAGCGGGCCGACGAGGAAGAAATAGCCGCCCGCCTCGTGCACCTGCTCGCGGACCCAACCGAGCAGGTGCGTCTTGCCGGCGCCCGCCTGCCCCTGCACGACGAGGCCCGGCGGGTTGTCCTCGGGGCTCGCCGCCGCGTCGCGGATCGCGTCGAGCAGCGAGCGGACGGTGTCCGCGTGCAGCCCGTTCACATGCACGGGCGACGGGGTCCACACGCCGTCGGCGGTGCGGATCCAGTTCAGGTTGAGGGCGGCGAAGGCGTCGCGCTCGGTGGGTACTGGCATCCGCTCAGCCCTCGACCATGATCAGATGCTTGGCCTGGCCGCCGATCTCGACGGCGTCACGCTGGTCGGCACCCGTCAGCGCCTTCTGGTCCTCGTTCGGCGCTACGGTCACTCCCGGCCCGCGGTTCATCCGCCGCAGCGCCGCGTCGACGTCGGCACGGGCGAGATCCGCCCCGAGCCGCGGCCGCAGGTCCGCGAGCCGTACCCAGTCTCCGGGCCACCGGGCCAGCGTCCCGTACACCGTCCTGATCCGCCGGTCTACCTCGTCCCCGACCTCGCCTGCCTCAGAGCCAGCCTCCGCTGTCCCCGAGCCAGCCTCCGCTGCCCCCGGGCCAACCTCGCCAGCTCCAGGACCAGCCTCGCCGGCACCAGCCCCGCTCCCGGCCATGCCCACGGCGGGAGTGGCCCCCGGCCGGCCGGCCGGGTCCGGGCGCGTCGGCGCGCCCTCGCTGGCGGGCCTGGGCCGGAAGACGTCGGCCAGGGTGAGGCCCGTGCGGTCGAGATGATCGGCGAGAGCGGCGAGCAGCGCGTGGACGGCGCCGGGTGGGATGCTCCCGGACCGACCGGCCGGGGGCGCGGCGATCTCACGGCGGCAGCGGGCCCAGCCGGCGTCGGTCAGCTCGTGGACGTAGGACCGGCCCGCCCGGCGGCTGGTGACGAGCCCGAGGCTGTTCAGCCGGCGGCGGTCGGCGCCGTCGAGCGAGAGCCGGAAACGGGCGGCCAGCTCCGAATTGGGCACGGGCCGGTCCTCGGCCATGAGCGTGAGCAGGATGCCGACCTGGCCGCCCGTGAGCCGGTCCGCGGGCCGCCCGCCGTCGCGCTCGACCGGCTTCTCCCCCGACATCCGCCAGACCCTCTCCGCGTGCCTCGACCAGCGCTCCAGGCCGCCTCAGCCCGTCCCGGCACCGGCGTGCCAGCCCCGCGTCGGGCGCGTGCGAGCACGGCCGGCGGGTGCGCCCGGTGCGGGACGCGGTCAAGAGGCGCGAAACGTGACTTCAGCGTTCTAGGTTGGCACATCGCCACCGGGGCGCGGGCCGCGCCCTCCACCGTCGGCCGGACCTTCGAAGCAGGCGAATCCGGCGTCAGGCGAGAATGCATACGAAGACGACGTGTCCGGGTGACCGGCCGTGCGCGCTGGCGACCCGCCAGCGTGCCCGTGGGGAGGCATATCGCACCCGATGTCGAGGAACCACCACATAGGTACCGCGCGACACGGGCACGACAGCGACACGGGCACGACAGCGACACGGGCACGACAGCGACACGGGCACGACAGCGACACGGGCACGACAGCGACACGGGCACGACAGCGACACGGGCACGACAGCGACACGGGCACGACAGCGACACGGCACCACGACGACACGAGCATCGCCGTGACACAGGCACCACAGCACCGACCTCATGACCTGACATCACCACCAAGCCGCCGGAGCCGGGAGAGCGCGGGGCGCGCCGAGGGCACCGGGCGCCGCGTGACCGAGCGTTCCGGGGAGGAGACGAGCACGCGTGCTGACGCCGCTGGGCAGGGACGACCCGAGCGAGATCGGGCCCTACCGCATCCAGAGCCTGATCGGCAGAGGCGGCATGGGCGCCGTCTATCTCGGGTTCTCACCCGCCGACAAGGCGGTCGCGGTGAAGGTGCCCTCGCCGGCGTTGGCGCGCGACGACGAGTTCCGCGCCCGGTTCCGCCGCGAGGTAGACGCCGCCCGCCGGGTGCACGGCCGCGCCGTCGCCGCCGTCCTCGACGCCGACACTGACGACGAGCGCCCCTGGATGGCGACCGAGTACGTCGAGGGCGCGAGCCTGGCCGAGGCGGTCGCCAGCCGGGGCCGCCTTGACGATCGGCTCCTCGCCGGGCTCGCCGTCGGCCTCGCGGAGGCGCTCGTCGCGATCCACGCCGTCGGTGTCGTGCACCGCGACCTCAAGCCGGCCAACATCCTGCTCTCCTGGGACGGCCCCCGCGTCATCGACTTCGGGGTCGCGAGCGCCAGCGGGGCGACGCAGCACACCAGCACCGGCATGCTCGTCGGCACGATCGTCTGGATGGCTCCCGAACAGCTGCGTGGCGATCGCGCCGGCCCCGCGGCCGACATCTTCGCCTGGGGTGCCTGCGTCGCCTACGCGGCGGCCGGCCGGGCGCCGTTCCACGCCGACAATCCGCAGGCGATCGCGCTCAAGATCATGAACGAGCCGCCGGACCTGTCCGGCGTGCCCGCGTCGCTGCTGCCGATGGTCCGAGCCGCGCTCGACAAGAACGCGGCGGCCCGGCCGTCGGCCGCCGAGCTGCGCGACCGGCTGCTGCGCGGCGTCGCCGCCCCCGATCCCGCGACCAAGRCCGTCGGCGACGACCGCTACGCGACCGCGCTCGCCAGGCTCTGGGAACTCCCCAGCCCGCCACCCGGCGAGCCCAGCCCGCCGCCGGGCCACCCCGGCGCGGTGGGGCCGTACCAGACCACGCCCGGCCCGTACCCGCCGGCGGGGTACCAGCATTCGCCGCCGCCGCGGCCGGCCTATGGCCCCTCGACGCCGCCGCCGGCCTATGGCGGCTCGCCCGGCGCCGGCTACGGCACCGGCGGACATCGCGGTGGTGGCTACGGCGCGTCGGGGTATCGCGACTCCGGCTACCCTGCCGGCGGCGCGCCGGCGGGCAGCTGGGCTCGGCAGCCGGGCCGGCCCGCTTCCGGGCCGCCGCCGCGCCGCCGGTCAACCGGCACCGTCGTACTCGTGGTCGCGTTCGTCCTGCTGCTCGGCGGCGCGGGCGTCGCCGCGTGGGCCCTCGCGAACCGGGACGACGGCGGCTCGCCAGACGTGTCCGCCTCCACGGCCGCCGTCACCACCCCAGTGGACTCGGGCGCGCCCACCGGGCCGTCGACGGGCGGCGGGCCATCGACGGGCGGGCAGGGGACGACACCCGGCAGCCCGTCCCCGACCCGTCATCAGCTGACCGCGCAGGAAGTCAACCAGACGGTCGCCGACAAGGGCTACCGGGCCGAAATGAGCACCTTCGAACGGACCCGCGACCTGAACGTCGTCATAGGCACCAGGGACGTGCCCGGCGGCGACGTCAACGGGAACGACACGACGGAGCAGCTCGCGTTCGTCTTCGCGAACGGCGGGTTCATCGGTTTCGACCTGGCGGACCCCAGCCGTCACATCGAGGTGGTCCAGACGAAGCCCACCTACGTCATCCTCAAGTACGGCGTCTACGGCGTCTCCGACGGCGACTGCTGCCCGAGCAGCTCCGTCCAGGTCCGCTACAACTGGGACGGCAAGTCCTTCCGCCCCCAGAACGAGTCCGACATCCCGCCCTCCGACCCTGGCGTCGACGGCAGCCGCCGCTGACCCGCGCTGGCACGCCGKCATGCTGGCACCTCGGCGCGGATTCACGCCGTCACGCCGTCACGCCGTCACGCCGTCACGCCGTCACGCCGTCAGGCCGTCAGGCCGTCAGGCCGTCACGAATTCTGGACAGCCGGATCCAGGACAGTCCTGATTCACGGCGCGCGGCGCCTACCGCGCCGCGCGTCGCTTTCTTCACCTGACCCCGCTGGCACGGATGGGTGTGTCCCAACACCGACATCTGTGATGTCTGGCAAAGGTGCGGCGTCGCGGGTCGACTGTTGAGAAGGTAATGGGCAGTGGTGGCGCCACCTTCGTGAGGCGACGGCGGCTCTGATTCGGTCGCGACGCCACCTCGGGGTTTGGGGGACTAGTGCTGGCACCACTCGGCGATGCCGATCCGCGCATGATCGGCCCGTTCCGGATGACCGGCCGGCTCGGCTCGGGCGGGATGGGCACGGTCTACGTGGGGTTCGGGCCCGACGACCGGCCGGTAGCGGTGAAGGTCCCCGCGCCCGAGCTCGCCGGCGACCCGCGGTTCCGCGCCCGCTTCCGGCGTGAGGTCGACGCCGTCCGGATGATCAGCAGCAGTTCGGTGGCGACGGTCGTCGACGCGGACACCGAGGCCGAATCACCGTGGCTGGCCACCGAGTACGTCGAGGGCGCGACCCTCCTCGACGCGGTCGCCGGCCGGGGGCCGCTCGCGCCGCGGCTCGTCACCGGTTTCGCCGCCGGTCTCGCCGACGGGCTGGTAGCGATGCACGCGGTCGGCGTCGTGCACCGCGACCTCAAGCCGGCCAACGTCATCCTCGGCTGGGAAGGCCCGAAGATCATCGACTTCGGGGTCGCGCTGACCACCCAGCCGCTGGTTGGCGGCGGCTCGGCCACCGACTCCGACCCCGACCTCACCCAGGCCAGGACCCAGATCGGCCAGCGGATTGGCACCGTCGTCTGGATGGCCCCCGAGCAGCTGCGCGGCGAACCGGTCGGGCCTCCGGCCGACGTGTTCGCCTGGGGCGCCTGCGTCACCTACGCCACCATCGGGCGCTCGCCGTTCAAGGCCGCGAACATCGTCGAGACCGTCGGCCTCATCCAGCACGGCGAGCCGAACCTCGGCGGCGTCCCGCCCGAGCTGGTCGGCCTCGTCCGGGCGGCGCTGGCGAAGGACCCGCGGGAGCGCCCGTCGGCGACGGACCTGGTCAGTGGCCTGGTGCACCGCGAGATCCGTACTCCCCTGGAGTCGGACCAGGCGGCCGAGACCGCGCTGGTGGCGTGGGTCAAACAGCCACCGACCGCGCCCCTTCCCCAGCCGTCGGCCGGGCCGTCGGCCGGGCCGTCGTCCCCGTCGTCCCCGTCGTCCCCGTCCGCTCGTTCCCGGGCCGCCGCGGAGGCGAGCGCGCTCATGGCGACCTCGGCCGGGGAGGCGGTGAACCTCCGGTCCACCCAGGAGCTCCGTGGCCGCCAGCCAGGGTCGGGCCGCCCGGGCTATGCCACCGGCCCGTTGCCGGCCGGCGAGGGGCCGGGGCACCAGGGCGACGGCTGGGCGGATGGGTCCGACGTGCCTACCTACGTACGTCCTCCCACGGGCCCGTTGCCTCGTGGTGGAGGCGGCGGGGCCAGGGCGGACGCCTTCGGGGCGGCCGCTGGGGCCGCTGGGGCCGCCGGGGCCGCCGGGGCCGCCGGGGCCGCCGGGGCCGCCGGGGGCTGGCCCGACGAGCGGGGCCGGCCGGTCGACGTGGTGCGGACCGGGCCGTCGACGGCGATGAAGGCGCTGCTGGCGGCCGCGGTGGTCCTGCTGCTCGCCGGCGGCGTCGTCATCGCGCTGCTCCTGGCCAACGCCGGCGGGGATGACGACCCGGCCGTCTCGGTCGGCGGGACCTCCCCGGCCTCCAGCGCGCCGGCCAGCGCCTCAGCCTCAGCCTCGGTCTCAGCCGAGCCGTCTCCGTCGGACTCGCCCGCCTCCGCCTCGCCGACCCCGTCGCGAACCCCCAGGGCGTCGTCGCGCGCACCCAGCCGTAGCCCGGCTCCCACCGCGTCCACCGCGTCCCGCGAGCCCACCCACACCCCGACGCCGAGCCCGACGGTCACCCCGACCGCCACTCATACCGAGGCGGCCCCCACCACGTCCCCGCCCGGCTCCTCGCCGACCGCCGAGGCCACGGCCGCCCCTTAGACGAGCAGGTCCGAAGTCTGGGCGAGCCGCGGCTGGGCACCGAGTGGGCTTCCAGGATCCCGCCGTGACGCGAGACCTGGAAGCCCACTGGACCGACCCGGGTCATGATTTCTGGGGCTGGCCTCATCCACCCATGGAGTGTGGTGCCCAGGAGGACGGCCTTCGCCCCCACGGACCATGGCCAGATTCCCTGGGGCGCGACGATCCAGGTCGTCCGGTTCCGCGACGGTTGGCGCGCCGGCTTCCAAGGGGGCGGGAATGCGCTGACCGGCCCTCAGCACCCCTTCCGCGCATCTTGTGCGTCCTTGGGTGCCCGGGTGCCCCGGGTGCGCGGTCACCTGGCCGGTCGCCTGGCCGGTCGGATGGCCGGTCGCCTGGCCGGTCGCCTGGCCGTACGGGCGGTCCTTCGTCGCGCGGTGACGTAAAAAACTTGTCAAAATTGATGATCTGATGAAGGATCTCCTGTAGATAGGCGGTCGCGACGGAGGATTTTCTGTCCAGCGTGTTCGGCGTTGTGCCGCCCAGTCCGTGATCCCGCGATCCGGGGAGGTCCCGTGGCCGTGCCCGCGACTGGTACCGCAGCCCGCCGCCGGCCGGGCGCGTCGGATCTGGCCGAGGAGTGGCTGCCCGACTCGCCGGGCTGGGACGTACCGGATGGGCACGGCGGCCGGCCGGACGTCGACGGCAGGCCGTGGCCGGCCGACGACGCGCCGCGCACGACCGCGACCAGAACCAGGACGAGGACGAGGACGAGGACCGGTAGGACGGTGGTCGCGCCGGAGGACGTGCCGGTGGTACTGGGGCGTCATGTGCTGGTGGACGGGCTGGACCTGGTCGTCGACCTGGCCGCGAGCCGCGGGCGGACACTCGTCGACGCCCGCACCGGCGAGCGATATCTCGACCTGTACAGCTTCTTCGCCTCGGCCCCGCTGGGCGTCAACCCGCCGGACCTGGCCGACAACCCGGACGTCGTGGCCGAGCTCGGCCGGGCCGCGCTCAACAAGCCGGCGAACCCGGACGTCGCGACCGTCGCCTATGCCGAGTTCGTCGCGACCTTCGCCCGCGTGCTCGGCGACCCGGGCCTGCCGCACCTGTTCTTCGTCGAGGGCGGCGCGCTCGCCGTCGAGAACGCCCTGAAATGCGCCTTCGACTGGAAGAGCCGCCACAACGAGGCGCACGGCCGCCCGCCGGAGCTCGGCACCAGGGTCCTGCACCTGCGGCACGCCTTCCACGGCCGCAGCGGCTACACCCTCTCGGTCACCAACACCGACCCGAACAAGACCGCCCGTTTCCCCACGTTCGACTGGCCGCGGATCGACAGCCCGGCGCAGACGTTCCCGGTGACGGCGGCGAGCCTCGCGGCCGTGCGCGCCGCCGAGCGCCGCGCCCTCGACCAGGCCGAGGAGGCGTTCGCGCGCCACCCGCACGACATCGCCTGCGTCCTCGCCGAACCGATCCAGTGCGAGGGCGGTGACCGGCATCTGCGGCCGGAGTTCCTGGCCGCGCTCGGCGAGCTCGCGCACGCCCACGACGCCCTGTTCGTCCTCGACGAGGTGCAGACCGGCGTCGGCGCCACCGGCGCCGCCTGGTGCTACCAGCGCCTGGGACTGCGGCCCGACGTCGTCGCGTTCGCGAAGAAGGCGCAGGTCGGCGGGGTGATGGCCGGCGGCCGGGTCGACGAGGTGCCCGACAACGTGTTCCGGGTGCCAGGCAGGATCAACTCCACCTGGGGTGGCGGCCTCGTCGACATGGTCCGCTCGACCCGGATGCTGGAGATCATGGAGCGCGACCGGCTCTTCGACGCCGCCGCGCGCGCCGGTGAGCGGCTGGGCGCCGGGCTCACGGCGCTCGCCGCCGCTCACCCCCGGCTGCTTTCCAACCCGCGCGGCCTGGGTCTGCTGCGCGCGTTCGACCTGCCCGACCGGGCCCGCCGCGACGAGGCGCTGCGCCGCCTGCGCGTCGACGAGCGCGTTCTCGCCCTGCCGGCGGGCGATGTCACCGTCCGCGTGCGGCCGGCCCTCACGATCACCGACGGCGAGATCGACGCGGCCCTCACCGCGCTTGGCCGGGTGGCGACCGCACTGGCTGACCCGGCCGGTGATCCGGGCGATCCCAATGATCCCGGCGATCCCGGTGACGGCGGCGATGGCGGCGAGGGCGGTGTGGCGGCGGGCAGGCCGGCCCAGGCCCTTCGGTCTGCGACCGGGTCGCCGCCCGCTTACGGTGACGAGGCATGACGGCGGACATGACGGGAGACGGGAGCTGACGATGACCCTGGTGCACCCGCCACTGGTGGCGCCCATGATCGAGGGCATCGAGACCGAGGGCCCGACCGTCGCGTCGACGAACCCGGCGCGCCACGGCGAGGTCGTCGCGGAGGTCCGCCTCGGCGGGCCGGAGGTGCTGGTCGCCGCGGCCCGGGTCGCGAGAGCCGCCCAACGCGGCTGGGCGGACGTGCCGGCGCCGGTGCGCGGCACCGTCATCGGCAACTTCGGCCGGCTCGTCGAGGACAACGCGGACGCCCTCGCCCGGCTGGTGACCAGGGAGATCGGCAAGCCACTCGGTGAGGCCCGCGGCGAGGTGCAGGAGATCGTCGACACCTGCCGGTTCTTCCTCGGCGAGGGACGGCGGCTCTACGGCGAGACCGTGCCCTCGGAGATGCCCGACAAGCAGCTGTTCACGTTCCGCGAGCCGGTCGGCGTCATGATGGTGATCACCGCGGGGAACTTCCCGGTCGCGGTGCCGAGCTGGTACATCGTGCCGGCGCTGCTGTGCGGCAACGCGGTCGTCTGGAAGCCGGCCGAGTACGCCGCCGCCTGCGCCCGGGCGCTCACCCAGCTCGCCCAGCGCGCCGGCCTGCCTGACGGCGTGCTCTCGATGGTCCCGGCCTCCGGGGAGGCGACCGCCGACGGCCTCGAGCGGGCGCTCGAGGCCGGGGTCGTCGACAAGGTCGGCTTCACCGGCTCGACGGCGGTCGGCCGCCGGATCGGCGAGCTGTGCGGCCGGCACCTGCAGACGCCGTGCCTGGAGCTCGGCGGCAAGAACCCGATGGTCGTCGCGCCGGACGCGGACATCGACCTCGCGGTGGACGGCGCCCTGTTCGGCGGCTTCGGGACCGCCGGGCAGCGGTGCACGTCGCTCGGCACGCTGATCGTCCACGAGTCCGTCTACGTGGGTTTCCGACGCCGGCTCGCCGCCGCCGTCGAGAACGCGCCGATCGGTGACCCGACCCGCGACGTCCTGTACGGTCCGCTGCTCGACGCCAGGTTCGCCGCCGGCTATGAGCGTCACCTGGAGCTCGTCCGCGGCCACCACTCGACGTTCGGCTCGACCGCCGTCGGCCGGATCGGCGTCGGCGCCCCGCGGCGCGGGTTCGTCGGCGACCCGGCCGAGGGCCTGTATTACCACCCCGTCGTCGTCGACGGCCTGCTGCCCGACGACGAGCTGTTCCGCGAGGAGACGTTCGGCCCGATCGTCGGCCTGACCACCTACCGCACCCTGGAGGAGGCCATCGAGCTGGCCAACCTCCCCGGCTACGGCCTGTCGAGCGCGATCTACACCAACGACCCGGCGACGGTCTTCCGGTTCCGCCGCGGCGTGTCAGCGGGCATGGTCAGCGTCAACAACTCCACCTCCGGAGCGGAGGCCCATCTGCCCTTCGGGGGAAACGGCCGCTCCGGCAACGGCTCCCGCCAGTCCGGCCGCTGGGTCCTCGACCAGGTCACCCGCTGGCAGTCCGTGAACTGGGACTACTCCGGCCGCCTCCAGAAGGCCCAGATGGACACCACCATCCCCGAAGCCGACCTGGACTTCCGCCTGAACAGTTGATCACTGGGATCTCGGTGAGACGCCGGGCTCGTCGACCTGGTTCGCGGTCTGTCGTGCTGACCAGCTCCGCTGATTCTGGTCGGGTTCGTCGGGCGTGCCGTCGCGGCACGGATCGATGCATGAGGCAACCAATTGGGACGCTCGTGCGACTAGTAGGCGGGGAGGGATCCGTCGCGGCTGGCCAGAGGTAGGCGGGGATCGGCCGGTCGCCGATCGAGAGGTCTGCCTTGCAGCGACGACTGAAGGATCATCTGCTCCGGCACGCCGAGCCTGGCCTGACGGATACCCGCCGGGTGAGACCGGCCCGCGCGCGGAACGCGTCGAGAAACGCCGCGGCGCTCGCCGCCCTGGCCGTGGTGGGCGGTGCCGTCCTGATGGCCGGGTGCCAGCCGTTCACGCCCCCGACGGGCGGTGGCGGGACGGTGGTCGTTCCCACCAGCCCATCCGGCGCGCCACCCGGGACGACGGCGACGGCCAGCGCGCCCTCGACCCCGGCGACCACCCCGGCGGCGACCACCCCGGCCGCKCCCGCTGGCACGACGAGGCCGCCGACACCGGCGACGTCAGCCGCCGCGTCCCCCACCACCGGCACGTCCGCGGCCTGGCCGAACGCCACCGGCGAGGTCCGCTCCAGCACCACCATCAAGGTCTCCGCCACCTTCGACGGAGGGCTTCGGCGGTACAGCGGAGTCGGCGACGGTGGGCAGAGCGAGAGCCAGCCGGCCGTGTTCGAGGTGGCGAACGGCGGCACCGTACAGAACGTGATCATCGGTACGCCGGCGGGAGACGGCATCCACTGCCTGGGAACCTGCACCCTGCGCAATGTCTGGTGGGAGGACGTCGGCGAGGACGCGGCGACCTTCAAGGGCACGTCCGCGACGCAGACGATGACGATCGACGGCGGCGGCGCCCGGCACGCGAACGACAAGGTGTTCCAGCACAACGGGCCGGGCACGATGGTCATCCGGAACTTCCAGGTGGCGGACTTCGGGAAGCTGTACCGCTCGTGCGGCAACTGCTCGAGCCAGTACCGGCGCACGGTCGTCATCCAGAACGTCACGGTCACCGCACCGGGGAAGACGATCGCCGGAATCAACTCGAACTACGGCGACACCGCGACGCTGTCCGGAGTCACGATCGTCGGCGACGCCAACAAGAAGATCAGCATCTGTGACCGGTACGAGGGCAACGCCGCCGGCGACGAGCCGGTCAAGCTGGGTACCGGCGCCGACGGGACCTACTGCCACTATTCACCGTCGGATCTCACCTACCGCTGACCACGTAGCGGTCTCGGTCCAGTGCCGAGGCCGACGCGGGCGGCGGGGCTGGCCAGGGTTGGCGTAGCCCTGTCGCCCGAGTATCCGGTGCGGGCGCCCACCCTATTCGCCGTCGCTGCCCTGGCCGACCGGGACGAGGAGGTCGCGGGCCAGGATGGCGGCCAGGGCGAGGGTGCGGTAGCCGGCGTCGTCGAACAGGACGGTGAGGCGGTCACCCTCGTCGCGGACCACCTGGCCGGTGCCCCACTGCTGGTGGCGGACCTTGGTGCTCACCGGGAAGGCGTGCGCGGGCGCCGCCGGCTCGGCCGTCGCCTGCTTCGCCGTCGCCCGTTTCGCCGTCGCCTGCGCGGCCGTCTCCCGTCCGGCCGGCCCGTCCGGCCGGGACGCCGCCGCGGCCTCGCAGCGGTCGCAGTGGCCGCAGTCGGCGTCGTAGGGCTCGCCGAAGTAGGTCAGCAGGTAGCGGCGGCGGCAGGCGCGGGTCTCGGCGTAGCCGCGGATCTCGTCGATGCGGGACCGGTCGACGGTCCGGCGGGCCTCGGCGCGCTCGGCGGCGCGAGCTGCCGCGTCCGCCGGGTCGGGGGCGTCGGGGCGTTGCTCGACGCCGCCGTCGTCCCGCACGGTCAGCGCGCCGGCCTGGACGAGCAGGTCGACGAGCCGCATCAGCGCCGACTCGGTGAGATCCGCCTCCTGCGCCAGCCGGGTCAGCGGGACCGGTCCGTCGGCGTGCGACATCAGGACCGCGATCCTGCGTAGCTGGACCGGGTCGGGCGGGCCGGCGACGAAGAAGCGGCGCAGGCCCAGGTCCTCCGGGCGGAAGAACAGGCACGCGTTGGCCGGGCCGCCGTCCCTGCCCGCGCGGCCGATCTCCTGGTAGTAGGAGTCGAGCGAGTCGGCGACGTCCGCGTGGGCGACGAAGCGGACGTCGGCCTTGTCGATGCCCATGCCGAACGCGGTCGTCGCGACGACGATGTCCAGGTCGCCGTCGAGGAACGCCGTCTCGGCTTGGCGGCGCCGGGTCGCGCTGAGCCCGGCGTGGTACGGCTGGGCCGACAGGCCCAGCTCGGCGAGCTCGGTGGCGATCTCCTCGGTGGCGCGGCGGGTGGCCGCGTAGACGATGCCCGGCTTGGCCTCGACGGCGGCGTACTCGACGAGCGCGGCGCGCTTGTCGGCGTCGTCGGTGAAGGCCCGGACGGCGAGGTGGATGTTCGGCCGGTCGAAGCCCGACACGGTCTCGGCCGGGTCGCGCATCCGCAGCCGCTCGACGATCTCGCGGCGTACCGGTGGCGCGGCGGTCGCGGTGAGCGCGACGACGGTCGGGTGCCCGAGGTCGTCGATGACCTCGCCGAGGCGCAGGTAGTCGGGACGGAAGTCGTGGCCCCAGGACGAGATGCAGTGCGCCTCGTCGATCACGAACAGCGAGGGCTTGGCTTCCTTCAGCAGCGTCCGGATCTCGGGCTTGGCCAGTTGCTCCGGGGCGAGGAAGAGGAACTCGCTGGCGCCGTGCCGGATCGCGCCGAACGCCTCGGCCAGCGCCCGCGTACCGACCTGCGAGTTCGCCACCACCGCGGCGCCCGGCGAGCCGGGCTTCCCGTTCGCGGCGCCGAAGGCGTCGAGCCCGCCGAGGCGTTCGGTGAGCCCGCGGACCTGGTCGCGCTGCAACGCGATCAGTGGCGAGACGACGATCGTCGGCCCTTCGAGCAGCAGCGCCGGGATCTGGTAGACGGCCGACTTGCCGGCGCCGGTCGGCAGCACGCACAGGGTGTCGCGGCGGTCGACGATCGTGCGCATCGCCGCGCGCTGCCCGGGGCGCAGGGTGGTGAACCCGAACGCGGCGGAGGCCACCGCGTCGAGCAGGTCGTCGGTCTCGCCGCCCGCGTCGTCGGCGGCGCTCTCGACGGGTGCCGGTGCGCGGGGCGCCGGTGCTGATGCCCCCGGCGCTGTCCCTGTGGTTCGTGGCGCGGGTACCCGGGCGGGCGCGCCGGGCCTCGCCGCCCCGAGCGTCGCCGTCGCGGCGGTCCCCCCGCCGCGACGCCACCACAACAGCCGTCCGAGCCGCACGCCCACCGTCCCTTTTCGTCCGTTTTGTTCATACCGTCTCACGATCACGGCCGCGTAGACCGGCTAGGCCTGTGGGGCCGCCTGCTGCGCGGGCAGGTCCACGGAGGCGCCCGTCGCCCGCTGGGCCAGCGCAAGGCCCGGCTCGCCGTCGGCCTCGACCGCCACGCCCGGGGAGAGCGGGGAGGTCAGGCGCAGGATGTCGGTGACGGCGGCTCCGTCGATGGTCTCCTTCTCCAGGAGGAGCGCGGCGAGGTGGTCGAGGGCGTCGTGGTGCGTGCGCAGCAGGTCGACGGCCCGGGCCTCGGCCTCGCGCAGCAGGCGGGCGACCTCGTCGTCGACGACCCGCTGGGTGCCCTCCGAGTAGGGCCGGCTGACGAGCTCCTCGCCGCCGAGGAACTGCTGCTCGCGCCCGCCGTAGCCGACCGGGCCGAGCGCGGGGGAGAGACCGAACTCGCGCACCATCCGCGTCGCCAGCTGCGTCGCCCCCGCCAGGTCGCTGGACGCGCCGGTCGAGCCGTAGTCGAAGGCGACCAGCTCCGCCGCCCGGCCGCCGAGGCGGACGGCCAGGCTGTCGAGCAGGTAGGCCTCGGTATAGAGGTGGCGTTCCGCCTCGGGGAGCTGCTGGGTGACGCCGAGCGCCATCCCGGCCGGCAGGATCGTCACCTTCGAGACCGGGTCGGCGTGCTCGGACAGCGCCGCGACCAGCGCGTGCCCGGACTCGTGGTAGGCGACCGAGCGCTTCTCGTCGGGCAGCAGCGCGTTCGACGCGTCCCGCTGGCCGAGCAGGATCCGGTCGCGGGCCGCGTCCAGGTCGGCGGCGGTGAGGATGTCCCGGCCGCCGCGCACCGCGTGGATCGCGGCCTCGTTCACCAGGTTCGCCAGGTCCGCGCCGGAGAAGCCAGGGGTGCCGCGGGCGACGACGTCGAAGTCGACGTCCGCGCCGAGCTGCTTGCCGCGGGCGTGCACCGCGAGGATCGCCGCCCGCTCCGCCTGGGTCGGCAGCGGGACGGTCACCTGCCGGTCGAACCGGCCGGCGCGCAGCAGCGCCGCGTCGAGCGTCTCCGGGCGGTTGGTCGCGGCGAGCACCACGACGCCGCTGCTCGAGTCGAAGCCGTCCATCTCGGCGAGCAGCTGGTTGAGCGTCTGCTCCCGCTCGTCGTTCGCGCCGCCGATCACCGAGCCGCCGCGCCGGCCGCCGATCGAGTCGATCTCGTCGATGAAGATGATCGACGGTGACCGCTTGCGGGCCTCGGCGAACAGGTCACGCACCCGGGACGCGCCGACCCCGACGAACATCTCGACGAAGCCGGAGCCGGAGATGGACAGGAACGGCACCTCGGCCTCGCCGGCGACGGCCCGGGCCAGCAGCGTCTTGCCGGTGCCGGGAGGACCGACCATGAGCACCCCGCGCGGGCCCTTGGCGCCGGCGCGGCGGTAGCGGTCGGGGTTGCGCAGGAAGTCGACGACCTCGCTGATCTCCTGCTTGGCGCCCTCGTAGCCGGCGACGTCGGCGAACCGGGTCTCCGGGCGCTCCGAGTCGGTGATCTTCGCCTTGGACCGGCCGACCGCGCCGAAGGGGCCGCCGCCGGACAGCTGCCGCCGTGCCTGGCGTCCCGTCCAGACGAAGAAGCCGACGAGCAGCAGCAGCGGCAGGAAGCTCAGCAGGACCGATATCCAGGAGCCGCCCGTCTGCGTGCCCTTGACCGTCACGCCCTTGGACTGAAGCTGGGTGGCGAGGGTGGTGGTGCCCAGCGCGGTGGGGATCTGGCTGGTGAACCTGGTGCCGTCCTTCAGCTTCCCGTCGACGGCGCCCTTGTCGTTGATCGTCACCGAGGCGACGGTCCCGGCGTTGACCCGGTTGAGCATGTCCGAGTAGTCGAACGACTTCGTGCCGCCGCCGGACATGCTGGGGACGAACAGCAGCAGCGCCGTGATCAGCAGCCCGATCGGCAGCAGCCAGCTCCGCCAGAACGGCGGCTTCGGCGGCGCGGGCTTCGGTGCCGGGTCCCGCGGCGGGCCCGACTTCGCCGGCGCCGAGTGGTGCACGCCCGGCAGGCGGACTCGTGAGATCACGTCAGACTCCCGTCACAGCGGCCCCGGCCCGCGCGGCGTCCGGCGCCGACGCGCTCCGGCGCCCGCGGAACGTCCGCGGGCCAGCGCGTACTTCAGAGTAATGAGGCGGTATGACAGCCAGGCGGCGCGAACACCTCTCACGCGCCCGGCCCGGCACCGCCCGGCGGCACCGCCGTAGGCCAGTGCGGGATCAGTGCGGGACGGTGCCGCAGGCCTCGAGCGTGGCGCCGCTCGAGCCGGTCTGGAACGCGGTCCTGCGCTGTTCGGCGGAGCCGTGGGTCCAGGTCTCCGGGTTGAYGTCGACACCGGCCTTCTGCTCGATGCGGTCGTCGCCGACAGCCTCCGCGGCGTTCAGCGCCTCGTCGATGTCGGACGGGCCGACGGTGACGTTGCCGGCGTTGTTGGCCAGCGTGCTCCAGACGCCGGCGTAGCAGTCCGCCTGCAGCTCCAGCTGCACCGACAGCGGGTTCTCCTGCGACGGGTCGGCCTGCTGTGCCTCGCGCAGCCGCGCCTCGGTACCGGTGAGCGTCTGGAGATGGTGGCCGACCTCGTGCGCGACGATGTAGGCCTGCGCGTAGCGGCCCTGGGCGCCGTACTGGTCCTGCAGCTGCTTCAGGAACCCGAGGTCGATGTAGACCCGCTGGCCGTTCGGGCAGTAGAACGGGCCGACCTCCGACGAGGCCTGCCCGCAGCCGGTCGAGACGGCCTGCTCGAAGTAGACCAGCGTCGGCCGGGTGTAGGTCTGGCCGTGCCGCTGGAAGTAGCCGGTCCAGACCTCGTTGACCTCGTTGAAGACCTTCAGGACGAAGCAGTCGTCGTACTGGTCGATCGCGCCCGAGGCGTTGCAGCGGGCCGCCAGGTCGGCCGCGGCCGAGGCGCCGGCCTCGGTGCCGCCACCGCCTGTGCCGCCCGCGGGGGCCGACGTGCCGTCGCCGCCGCCGCCGAGGAGCGTCACCAGCAGGTAGATGACCACGCCGATGACGCCGGCGCCGCCGCCGCCCAGCGCGATCTTGCCGCCGGCGCCGCGCCCGCCGCGCTGGTCCTCGAGCTGGGAGGTGTCGACCCGATTGTCGTCGAAATCCATGGCCTGCCTCTCGCGCCGCCCGTCCCGACCCTGCGTCGGCACTGGGCCCGGCCGGAGCACCGATTCTGCCAACCCGGCCGAAGGCCGCGCGAAACTGGTGAAACCGACAGGCAGCGGACGTACCCGCCCCGCATCGATCTACACGGGCGGATCGCGATCTACGGGCGATTCAAGCTGCCCGGGTGCTTCGACCTACACGGGCGGCTCGGTGCCGCGGGACCGCGGGCTGGGCTGGCGACGGGCCGTACTGGCGTCAGCGCGCGTCCAGACGGCGCACCGCTGGCCGGAGGACCGCCCGTCACCTGGCACCGGCCCGGAGGCCGCGGGCGGCTGCTCCCGGGGATGGGCGCAGGTCTGGCGCGGCGCGCGGGGCGAGTGCCGGTCGTGGCCGCTCATACCCTGCCGCGGCCGTCGCAGGAGACGCAGACGTCGACGGCGTGCGCGCCACGGTGCTCGCGCTGGACGTAGCCGGTGCCGCCGCAGCCACCACAGGTGAGCGGCCCCTGGTCGGAGTGCTCGTCCTCGGGAGGGGGACCGTACTTGGCGCCGCCGCGTTTCTCCTCGCGTCCGAACCTCATGTCGCCCTGGCGGCGCCCGGCGGGTCTCATGATCAAAAACCTAGGGTGCTCTCGGCGCCCTGCCAATGGGGCCACCCGTGGTCTCGTCCAGAACCCCACTACGGTGCCGCCCCTGGTCGCGCGGTCGACGTCGGTCCCGAAAGCATGGTCCCGAAGAGCGCGGTTCCGGAAAGCACGGCCCCGGAAAGCATGACGGCCCGCTCCGGCGACCGGAGCGGGCCGAGCACGTCCCGCGGGTGTGCGCGCCTCGGGTGGCCCGAGGCGCCCAGCGACCCGAGACCCTCAGCTGTAAGGGTCAGACCGAGGTGGGCACTCCCAGGCGCAGGCGCTTCGGGTTGGCCACCGGGCCCACCGCGATGACGTCCGACTCGGTCGGGGCGGTCTCGGCCGGTACCTGCTCGGCACCGGCGTCGCGCTGGCCCGGCAGCGCCCAGGCGCCGGCCGACACGGTCGCTTCGTTCAGTTCCATCCGCGAGACCCCCTCTGTTCGCTGACAATCAGTACCGCGCAAGTGGTACCGATACGGGCGCCTCATGACGTCCGTGCCGAAACGGTATCGAGCGGGCGTGGCGACGCCGAGACCCGGATGACCGGGGCGGGAGATAGCTGCGTCACAGTCGGGGCCGCCGCCGTCGTCCTTTGCTAGGCAGGAGGGCGCGGGTTGGGCGGGCAGGGGGAGGGCCRATGGAGGAGATCGATCAGGCCGCCGGGCGCGAGGCACGCTGGGCGGACGTCGACGGGCCGGTGTACTACGCGGACTTCGGCGGGCCGGCGGACGGGCCGCTGGTGGTCTGCGTGCACGGGCTTGGCGCCTCGCACACCAGCTGGTGGTCGCTCGCGCCGCGGCTGGCGAAGCGGGCCAGGGTGCTCGCGTTGGACCTCGCCGGCTTCGGCCACACGCCGGTGGGGGAGCGGGGGAGCGATGTCACGGCCAACACCAGGCTGTTGGCCGGCTTCCTGGCCGCCGTTTCCGGGGGCACGCCGGCGCTGCTGGTCGGCAACTCGATGGGCGGGATGATCAGCGTCCTGCAGGCCGCGGCCGAGCCGGGCTCGGTCGCCGGGCTGGTGCTGCTCTCGCCGGCGCTGCCGATCCCGCGGCTGCGACCGCCGGACGCCTCGATCCTCGGGATGTTCACCGGGATGGTGCTGCCCAAGGTCGGCTCGGTGGTGCTCGCGCGGCGGCGGGTCCGCTACACGACCGAGGAGCTGGTCGGCCAGGCGCTGAAGCGCACGACCGTCGACCCGCGGCGGGTGCCGGCGGACGCGGTCGCGGCGATGGTGGCGCTGTCGGCCGAGCGCGCGGCGGCGCCCGGGGCCGGGCTGGCGAGCGACGCGGCGCTGGTCGCGGCCACCCGGTCGGTCGTCGGCCAGATCGCGCGGCCCGGCCGGCTGGCCGCGGCGGTGGCGGCGGTGGCCGCGCCGACGCTGCTCGTCCACGGGCGCCGGGACCGGCTGGTGCCGGTCGCCGCGGCCAGGTACGCGGCCGCCCGCCGGCCCGACTGGCAGGTGGAGCTGCTCGACGACTGCGGTCATCTGCCGCAGCTGGAGGCGGTCGACCAGACGATCGCCCTGATCGACAGCTGGCTCGACGGCCCCGGCGCCGCCGCCGCGGCGGCCGCCCGGTCCGCGGGGGGCGGCGGGGCCGCCGGGGGCGTGGGGGATGCGGAGATCACGGCACCCGCGGCGCGTGACGACGGCGAGCTCGCCCTGTCCTGACGAGCCAGGCCGCGTCAGCCGGCCAGCCATCGGTCCCGGCCAGCCATCGGCCCGGCGAGCCGCCGGCGGCCGAGGCTGACGCGGCGGCGGACCGGGCCGAGAGCGATCATGAACTGGTGTTCGTGTCGGTCGCGGGGTTGTCAGACCCGGGGGCTAGGCTGCTGGCACCGCCCCGACATCACCCCGATCGCCGGACATCAGCATGATGCCCGCGTTGGGTGTCCTGTCCCTGTGCGCCTCGTCCCGTACCCGCCCTCGGCCCGCGCCCTGGCCCATGGCCCGGACCTCGGATGGAAGGCCCGCCGTGTCCGACTCGTTCGTGCACCTGCATGTCCACACCGAGTACTCGATGCTCGACGGGGCCGCCCGGCTCAAGGACATGTTCGCCGAGGTCGGACGGCAGAAGATGCCCGCTGTGGCGATCACCGACCACGGCTACATGTACGGGGCGTACGACTTCCACAAGCAGGCCACCGCCGCGGGCGTGAAGCCGATCATCGGCTGTGAGGCCTACGTCGCCCCCGAGTCCCGGCTGCTCAAGCAGCGGGTCCGCTGGGGCGAGCCGCACCAGAAGAGCGACGACGTCTCCGGCGGTGGCTCCTACACCCACATGACCATGTGGGCGCGCAACGCCGAGGGCCTGCACAACCTGTTCCGGCTGAACTCGCGGGCCTCGATCGAGGGCCACTACATCAAGTGGCCGCGGATGGACCGCGACATCATCGCCGAGCACTCCGCCGGCCTGATGGCGACGACCGGCTGCCCGTCCGGCGAGGTGCAGACCCGGCTGCGCCTGGGCCACCCGGACCTCGCGCTGAAGGCCGCGGCCACCTACCAGGAGATCTTCGGCGCGGAGAACTACTTCTGCGAGATCATGGACCACGGCATCGAGATCGAGCGCCGGGTCCGCGACGGGCTGATCGACATCGCCCGCAAGCTGAACATGAAGATGGTCGTCACGAACGACTCGCACTACACCTACGAGTCCGAGCGGGAGACGCACTCGGCGCTGCTGTGCGTGCAGACCGCGTCGAYGGTGGCGAACCCGTCGTTCCAGTTCGAGGGCTCGGGCTACTTCCTCAAGAGCGCCGACCAGATGCGCGCGATCGACACCAGCGACGCCTGGCTCGAGGGCTGTGACACCACCCTGCTCATCGCCGAGCGGGTCGACACGTCCGRCATGTTCACGAAGCACAACCTCATGCCGTTGTTCCCGGTCCCCGACGGCGAGACCGAGGAGTCGTTCTTCCGTGCCGAGGTGCTGCGGGGCATGGAGCGCCGCTTCCCGGACGGGATCGACGAGAAGCACCGCGCCCAGGTCGAGTACGAGATCGGCGTCATCCTCCAGATGGGGTTCCCGTCGTACTTCCTGGTCGTCGCGGACTTCATCATGTGGGCGAAGAACAACGGCATCGCCGTCGGCCCCGGCCGCGGCAGCGCCGCCGGCTCGCTGATCGCCTACGCGCTCGGCATCACCGACCTGGACCCGCTCCCGCACGGCCTGATCTTCGAGCGGTTCCTCAACCCCGACCGGGTGTCGATGCCGGACATCGACATCGACTTCGACGACCGTCGCCGCTCGGACGTCATCCGGTACGTGACGGAGAAGTGGGGCGACGACCGGATCGCCCAGATCGTCACCTACGGCACGATCAAGGCGAAGGCCGCCATCAAGGACTCGGCTCGGGTCCTCGGCTACCCGTACGCCGTCGGCGACCGGATCACCAAGGCCATGCCGCCGATGGTGATGGGCAAGGACATCCCGCTGTCCGGGATCTTCGACCCGAACCACCAGCGCTACAGCGAGGCCGGCGAGATCCGGTCGCTCTATGAGTCCGACGGCGACGTCCGCAAGGTCATCGACACGGCCAAGGGCCTGGAGGGGCTGATCCGCCAGGCCGGCGTGCACGCCGCCGGCGTCATCATGTCGGCCGAGCCGATCATCGACCACATCCCGGTGTGGCGCCGGGACGCCGACGGGTCGATCATCACGCAGTTCGACTACCCGACCTGCGAGAACCTCGGCCTGCTGAAGATGGACTTCCTCGGGCTGCGCAACCTGACGGTGATGGACGACGCCGTCCGCAACGTCGAGCGCAACCGCGGGATCACGATCGACCTGCTCGGGCTGGGGCTGGACGACAAGACCACCTACGAGCTGCTCGCCCGCGGTGACACGCTCGGGGTGTTCCAGCTCGACGGCGGGCCGCTGCGGTCGCTGCTGCGGCTCATGCGCCCGGACAACTTCGAGGACATCTCCGCCGTCATCGCGCTCTACCGCCCCGGCCCGATGGGCGCGAACTCGCACACCAACTACGCGCTGCGCAAGAACGGCCAGCAGGAGATCACCCCGATCCACCCGGACCTCGGCACCTCGCTGGACGAGATCCTCGGCACGACCTACGGCCTGATCGTCTACCAGGAGCAGGTCATGGCCATCGCGCAGGCGGTCGGCGGGTACACGCTCGGCCAGGCCGACCTGCTGCGCCGCGCGATGGGCAAGAAGAAGAAGGAGATCCTCGACAAGGAGTTCGCGCCCTTCTCCGCGGGGATGAAGGCGAACAAGTACTCGGACGCGGCGATCAAGACGCTGTGGGACATCCTCGTCCCGTTCTCCGACTACGCGTTCAACAAGGCGCACAGCGCCGCGTACGGGCTGGTCTCCTACTGGACCGCATACCTGAAGGCCAACTACCCGGCCGAGTACATGGCCGCGCTCCTGACGTCCGTGCGCGACGACAAGGACAAGAGCGCGATCTACCTGAACGAGTGCCGCCGGATGGGCATCAAGGTGCTCCCGCCCGACGTGAACTTCTCCGACGCCGACTACACCCCCCACGGCGACAGCGAGATCCGCGTCGGGCTGGCCGCGATCCGCAACGTCGGCGCGAACGTCGTCGAGTCGATCACTCGCACCCGGGGGACGAAGGGCGACTTCACCGCGTTCCCGGACTTCCTCGAGAAGGTCGAGGCCGTCGTCTGCAACAAGAGGACGATCGAGTCGTTGATCAAGGCGGGCGCGTTCGACAGCTTCGGCCATACCCGCCGAGGGCTGGTCGAGCGGCACGAGCAGGCCGTCGACGCCGTCATGGCGGCGAAGAAGCAGAGCGCCCTGGGCCAGGAGAGCCTGTTCGGCGAGGTCGAGGATGACCCGACGACGTCCGCCTTCGGCGCCATGGAGTTCTCCGACAAGGAGTGGGAGAAGTCCGTCAAGCTCGCGCACGAGCGCGACATGCTCGGCCTCTACGTCTCGGACCACCCGCTGTCCGAGGTCGCGCACATCCTGACGGCGAAGGCGGACTGCTCGGTCCCCGCCCTCGCCGACTATCCGGACGGCGCCGTCGTCACGATCGGCGGGATCATCTCCAGCCTCCAGCGCAAGGTCACCAAGCAGGGCAAGGTCTGGGCGCTCACGACCATCGAGGACCTCGAGGGCGGCCTGGAGGTCATGTTCTTTCCCGCTACCTACGAGACCTGCGCGACCCAGCTGTCCGAGGACGCGATCGTCATCGTCAAGGGCAGGCTCGACAAGCGGGAGGACGCGCCCCGCCTGGTCGCCTCCGAGCTGTCCGTGCCCGACCTGTCCGAGCACGCGCTCACCCCGCCGATCGTGATCACACTGCCGACGTCGCGCGTCAACGCGCCGACGGTCGACCGCCTGCGCGAGGTGCTCGCCACCCACCCCGGCACGACGGAGGTGCACCTGCACMTGCAGTCCCCGCACCGCACGACCCACCTGCGGCTCGACGACTCCTACAAGGTCCGCCGCACCCCCGCACTCATGGGTGACCTCAAGGCGCTGCTCGGCGCGTCAGCCGTCGCCTGATCCGTGCCGGGTCGTTCCGGCCTGGCGGCTGGCGGCTGGCGGCTGGCGGCTGGTGTCACGCGCGGTCATCGACGTAGCCGCGGCGGATTCGTGCCGCACGGTCACGACTACGCTTGATCCGCGGCTTTGCCGGTTGGGCGGCCGTCTGGGCGTATCCGCCGGGGGGAACGGACATGACCTTGAAGAAGTGCCCACGTCCGGAAAAGCAGGCGTACCCGACCGAGCAGGCCGCGCTGCGCCATCGCAACGACCTTCGCTTCCGTCGCGATGGTTCTTCCGATCTGGTCGCCTACCTGTGTACGTGCGGACTGTGGCACGTCGGCCACAGCCAGCAGCGCCTGGACGCCAGGATCAGCGCCGCGCTGCGCGGCAAGCGCCCGCTGCCGGGGGCCAAACGAAAAGCCTGGTAAAGCGAAAAGCCTGGTAGGCGGCCGGTCTTTCGGATCCGGCGGCCTACCAGGCCTGTAGCAGTGTCAGGACGTCCGCGGTGTCACCGGACGCCCGCTGTCACCGATGCCCCGTCGTCAGGACGTCGCGGCGGCGGGGGTGGGGCCGCCGTCGTGCGTGGGGTGGTCGGTGTGGTGGGGCCGGTCGAGGCGGGGGCCCCGGCGGGGCGCGCCGCGGCCGTCGCGGGACGTCCGGCCGCTTCCAGCCGTGCCGCGATGGCCGAAGCCGGCGCGGCCCGCGTGGTCACCGCCGCCCCGGCTCTCGCCGAAGCGGCTGCCCGCCTGGCGGCCCTCGCCCTGCCGGCTCTCACCGGGGCGGCCGGCGCCGCGACGGCCGTCGATCGCCTGCCGCGGCGGCGGGATCGAGCCCGGCTCGATCCTGGGCGCCGGCGGGCCGGCGATCTCGGCGACCAGTGGGTCGCCGGCACCGACCGGCGTGACGCGGGCTTCGACACCCGCCGTGCGCAGCATCGCGCGGACCTTGCCGCGGTCGGCGGCGACGGTGACGAGCACGTCCGCGCCGTCGGCGCCGGCCCGGGCGGTGCGCCCGCCGCGGTGCTGGTAGGTCTTGGCGTCCTCCGGCGGGCCGAGGTGCACGACCAGGCGGACGTCGTCGACGTGGATGCCGCGGGCGGCGACGTCGGTGGCGACCAGCACCCGGCGAGTGCCGTCGGCGAAGCCGGCGAGCGCCCGGGTGCGCGCGCCCTGCGGGAGGCCGCCGTGCAGCGGCTCCGCGGGCACGCCCGCGCGGGTCAGGTCCCTGGCCACGTGGTCGGCGTCGCGCTGGGTGCGCACGAAGACCAGGGTGCGGCCCTGCCCGCCGGCGAGCGCCGTGACGACCTCCAGCTGGCTCGTCTTGTCGGAGGCCTCCAGCGCGTGCCGGGTCAGCGTCGTGACCTGGCTGCTCTCCGGGTCGACGGCGACCAGCACCGGCTCGGGCAGGTAGTCCCGGACGAGCACCTCGACCTCGCGGTCCAGCGTGGCGCTGAACATCAGCCGCTGGCCGTTGGGCGACGTGGCGTCCAGGATCTGCCGGACGGCCGGCAGGAAGCCCAGGTCGCACATGTAGTCGGCCTCGTCGAGGACCGTGATCTCGACGTCGTCGAGCTGGCAGGCACCGCGCTCGACCAGGTCCAGCAGCCGGCCCGGGGTGGCGACGACGATGTGGACCCCGCGGCGCATGGCGGAGATCTGCCGGGAGATCGACGTTCCGCCGTAGACCGGGCGCAGCCACAGGCCGACCGCCCGCGACAGCGGGTCGAGCGCGTCGCTGACCTGCTGGGCGAGCTCCCTGGTCGGGACGAGGATCAGGCCCCGGGGGCGCAGCGGGGTGGCCGCGCCGCGCCCGGCGAGCTTGGTGAGCATGGGCAGGCCGAAGCCGAGGGTCTTGCCGGAGCCGGTCTTGGCCCGGCCGAGCACGTTCTCACCGGCCAGGACGTCCGGCAGCGCCGCCGCCTGGACCGGGAACGGCGCGGCGATGCCGCGTTCGGCCAGCGCCCGGACGAGCCGGGGAGGCAGGCCGGCGGCCTCGAACGACTCGACCGGCGGGCGCGGCTCGCGGGTCGGCAGTGCCGGGCGGACCGGCGCCGGGCGACGCCCGATGCCGCCGCCACCGCCATTGCCACCACGGCGCGGGCCGCTCGGGCGGCCGTGGCCGCTGTAGCCGCCGCCGGAACGGGACCGTCCGCCCGCCCGGGCCGGCCGGGCACCCGTCGCCGAACCGCCGAACGAGCTCCCGGAGGAGCTTGTGGTGTATGAGGAAGAAGCTTTGGAGTTGCTGGGGTGAGACAGTGGATCCACCGATCAGGTCGGGGCCACCTGCCCATGTGTCAACACGTGCCGGCGGCCGGTGTGCGCGCAGGCCGGCATCGCGAGAGAAACCGAGGAAACCCCCCGGGCCGACCGCACCACCCACCCAGGCGCCGCCCCGTCAGGGACCGCGCCAGCCGACCACTCCGTCGTCCTGTCCGTCCAGGCGATTTCCGCCAGACGGGACGAGACCAGACTTCGTGACTGCCAGGAAGCTGTCCCGAATGGTCAACTTCCCGATGATCCGCGCCGCCTGTGCCCCTTGGTCGAGCGAAGCTCGATACCGGGGGTCCGGGGGTCGCCCCCCGGGCAGACATCGCGGCCTCCGGGAAGCTGACCCGAAGGGCCAGCGAACAGGATGAGCCAGCGCGTGCTCGCACCGACCTAACGCCCGGCCGGGACCGCGTGGCTCGCGGGTGGCGCGGACGCATGACGGCGTGAGAGGCCGTCAGAGTTATCACCGTACATGCCCGACCGGCCTTACGCCGGATGGGTGGCGCGAGCGTGAGTTATTCGTCGTCCACTTGCGGCTCGACCCCGCTTACGGCTAGGCACGGCGCCGGCGGATTCCGCGGCGGCGACGGCGACGGCGATGGCGACGGGGACAGGCCGTGGACCTGCCGGGCGCCCCAGGCGGGCAGCGCGAGCAGGCCGAGCGTCACCAGGTAGGCGCCGGTCACCGCGTCGCCACCGTGGTGCGCGCGCGCCAGCGCCCAGCACAACTCCAGCCCGGCCACCGCGGGCACCGCGACCACCGCCGCGGGCACGGCGAGCGTGGCGAGCCGGCCGATACCGCGTTCGGCCGTGGCCCGGCGGGCGGCGCCCGCGAGCGGGCGGGCGGAGAGCGCGGACAGGACAAGGGCCGACACGACGAGGTCCGGCGGCGTGCTCAGGTGCGGGGTGACCAGCAGCCAGCTCACCACGGTCGCCGTGGCCAGCGCCCCGGCCCGCTCGCCGCCCTCCAGCACCAGCAGCGGCGCCGCGAGCAGCAGCAGGTAGTGGCTCCACACGATCGGCGACGCGAGCAGCGCCGCCGCGACCGTGGCGGCGAACAGCAGCCGGTCGTTGGCCGCCCCCCAGTCCCGCGTCCTCGCCCGCGCCGCGCGCCGCCCGAGGGCCCAGCAGGAAGCCAGCAGCGTGGCGGCCACAGCGCGCGCCACCCAGGTCGCCGGCGTGAGGCCCAGGCCCACGTTCATCAGCAGCCCGGTCAGGCTCAGGCCCGCCGGCGCCTCGGCGCGGGCGAGAACGCCCAGCATGTCGCTGTAGGTCGCGATGTCCACCGGGCTCGCCAGCTCGCCGACGCCGAACAGCGCGCCGAGGGCGCCGGCGGCGACCGCCGCGGCCCGCCACCGCCCGGTGAGCAGCAGCCACAGCGGCAGCGGTACCAGGAAGAGCTTGCTGTAGACGAGCAGCGCCGCGAGCCCGCCGGCGGCCACCGGACGGTCCCGCAGCCGCCACAGCGCCGCGAGCCCGGCGAACAGCGCCGCGTTCAGCGTCCCCATCTGCAGCCCGATGATCGTGCACGACGCCGCCAGCACCAGCGCGTACAGGCTCCAGCGCCGCGCCCCGGCCAGCCGGCAGCCGGCGAGCACCGCCAGCACGGACAGCCCGATGAACAGCGCCGCCGCGCCGCCGCGGGGCAGCCAGGCGAACAGGGCGAACGGGAACGCCACCAGGTACGGGTAGACGAACGCGAACCCGGAGTAGACGTCCGCCGAGCCGGGCCGCGGGTAGGGGTCGCGCCCGGCGGCGACGGCGGTGCCGGCCCGCAGGAACACGTCGATGTCGAAATGGACCAGCGGATGGACGTAGGCCACCCAGATGACCGCGACCAGCCCGGCCAGCGCCACCGGCGCGAAGGCCGGCCAACCGGCCGGCACCACCTGCCGGACCAGGAGCAGCGGGATACGTCGCGACGACGCGGCCGGCGCCCGCTCGGTCGTCACGCGTGCTGATGCTGCCAGACGAGCCACCCGGTGACGCGCCGAGCCTCCCGGAACGGCCTGTCGTGGCTTTTCCGGTGGGTGGACGGCGGATCTGTTGTCGGCGGCGCGTCTACGGGCGGCGCGTCTACGGGCGGGTCTACAGGGCGGTGGGTCTACAGGGCGAGCTCGGTGATGAGATGGATCAGGAGTCCGGCGAGCGCGCCGACGACGGTGCCGTTGATCCGGATGAACTGCAGGTCGCGGCCTACCTGCAGCTCGATGCGCCGGGACGCCTCGGCCGGCTCCCAGCGGGCGACGGTGTCGCCGATGATGGCCGCGATGTCGCCCTTGTACCGGCCGACCGCCCGGGTCGCGAGGTCCGCGGCGGTCCGGTTGACGGAGGCCGCCAGCTCAGGGTCGGCCGTGAGCTTGAAGCCGAGGCTGGCCAGGTGCGTGGTCGCCGCGCGGCGGGCGACGCCGCGCTCGTCGGTGGTCAGGTCCAGCAGGAGGCCCTTCGCCGTCTCCCACATCCGGGAGATCGCGTCGCCGGCGACCGGGGAGGCGAGCGCCCGCGCCTTGAGGTCCTCGACCCTGGCGCGCAGGTCCGGGTCGGTCTTCAGCTTGCCGGCCAGGTCGGCGAGGAAGCTGTCGAGGCTCTGGCGCATCCGGTGGTCGCGGTCCGCGCGCAGCGCGCCGACGAGCTTCACCGCCTCGGCGTAGACCTTGGCCGCGACCGCCTCGTTGAGCCACCGCGGCGCGAAGCCAGGAGCGCGGTCGAGCACGGCGTCGTGCACCGCGCTCGGGTGCTTGATCAGCCAGTCCTCGGCCTGTTCCAGGAGCACGTCGACGGCGCGGTGCTGCAGCCCGTCCTCCAGCGCCCGCTCGAGCAGGACGCCGAGCACCGGGGCCAGCGGCACGTCCACCAGCCGCGGCACGACCGACTTCTCGACCAGCTCGACGATCAGCTCGTCGTTCGCCCTGCGCAGGACCGACGCGAGCCGGGCCGCGACCTCGGCGCTGACCCGGTCGGCGTGGTCGGGCTGGCACAGCCAGGCGCCGACCCGGTTCGCCACCTCTATCTGGTTGACCTTGTCGCGGACGATCGTCTCGGTGAGGAAGTGGGTGGAGACGAACGACTGCAGGCCGCGGCCGAGATCGTCCTTGCGCTTGCGGATGATCGCGGTGTGCGGGATGGGCAGGCCCAGCGGGTGGCGGAACAGGGCGGTCACCGCGAACCAGTCGGCCAGCGCGCCGACCGTGCCCGCCTCGGCGCCGGACCGCACATAACCCACCCAGCCGGGCGCGTCGCGCCACAGCGAGGTCGCGATGTACACCGCGACCGCGAACGCCAGCAGGCAGGTGGCGACCGTCCGCATCCGGCGCAGCCCGGAGCGCAGCGCCGCCTGCTCCTGGTCCTCAGGCCCGCCGTCCACTCGTCCCCCCAGCTCGTCCCCCCGCGGCCGCTGGACGCGCCGCGCCGGGCATCCATGGTCGCTTCGGGCAACGATACGGCGGTGGCCGTGACGGACGCGGCGCGTCCGTCACGGCCACCGGCTCAGGGCAGGAGGGCGTCGAGCAGGGGGCTGGAGAAGACGCGGTTCGGGTCGTACGTGTCCAGAGTCGCGACCGCCGTGTCGAAGTTGTCCCCGCCGGGCTGGCCGGTCCGCAGCGAGTTCGGCACCGTGGTGCCGATCGCGGTGGTGTCGGCCCACGCGGCGCTGTTCGTGTAGCCCCAGCCCTTCGACCATTCCACCCGGGCTGAGGCATAGCTGCCGGAATAGTTCGAGAAGACCCAGGCCTCTACCTCGCGGTAGAACTGGTTCGCATACGGCGTACCGGGCACGGTGAGAATGTCCAGCCAGACCGCGACGTCCCATTCCGGATGGTCGGGCCGTGGCCGCAGCGCGGACAGCTGCGGCGAGCCGGCGCTCGGGACGCCGACGTCACCGGCGGTGTCGAGCCCGGTGACCCGAATCTCGACGGGCCCGTTCATCGGGTACTGGTTGTTGTTCCGGTATGTGGTCAGCTTGGTGTTGTAGTACGTGCAGAACTCGTTGATGACGCGCTGGATGTTCGACCGGCTGGTGAGGATCGCGTAGCCGTTGGYGGTGACGCGCAGCGTCGTCGGCCGGACATAGAGCAGCAGATCCTTCGACCAGCCCCAGATGTCCCAGGTCGAGGTGGTGATCAGGCCGGCGCCGACGACGGCGATCTGCGTCCCGCCGAGCGTCGGGGCGAGCTCCGGATGGCCGGTGGAGATCTGGCTGACCAGGTCGGTGATCGACGACGGCAGGCTGTCGGAGAACGAGTAGTTGTAGGGGCTCGAGACCTGGCGTGACAGCAGCGGCTTGTTCGGGCTGCGGCTCCACACCTTCAGCCACGGGTTGTCGGTGAACGGGAACCAGATCGCCTCGACCCGGCCGGCGGAGTTGACGTAGCTGGCGAACGTGCGCCCACTGGAGCCCTGCGCCGCGAACAGCTCCGTCCACGGAACGTTGAACCAGCTCTGGCAGCGCAGCCGCTGGTTGGCGCCGACCTGCAGCGTCACCTCGGTGAGGAAGGCGCGGCCCAGGTGCGCCAGGAACGCCTTCGACGCCGCCTCGGACCGGCTGAACGTGCGCAGCATGTACTGGCTGGTGGCGGAGTTCCAGACGACGGCGGTCAGCGAGGTGATCAGGTTAGACAGCGAACCGTAGGTGGTGCCGGGAACCCGGGTCTCGCCGCTGGCGGGGACGGCGGTGCCGTGCGCGTCGATCGCGAGCACGCCGCCGACGGTGAGGTCACCGGGCGCGGGGGTGGCGGTCAGGCCATAGCCGGCGGCCTGCAGCTGGGTGAGCAGGCTGTCCATGCTCACGCCGGTCTGCGCCCGGACGGTCGCCGGCGTCGACCCGGACGGGCCGGTGATCGTGACGGCGGTGAGGTGCTGGGTGGTGTCGACGAAGATGACGTTGTCACCAGACGACCCGACGGCGACGCTCAGCGGCGACCAGCCGTGCGCCATGCCGCGGGGACGGATCTTGTAGTTGTTCGCCCGGGCCCAGTTGGCGAGGGTCACCACGTCCGCGGGCGTCGCCGGCGCGCAGGTCCACACGCCGGTGACGTTGATCTCCCGCGACCAGTTCTGGAACGTCTGCCGGTACAGCGGGACCGACGCCGGGAAGTCCGGCGGCGCCGGCGGGTCGGCGTGGGCCGCGGCCACCTGGGCGACCGGTGCCCAGCCGACGGCGGTCACCGCCGCCGCGCCGAGCGCCCCCGCCAGGACCGCGCGCCGCGTCCCGCCACCCGCCACGTCCACCGGGCCGGCTAAGCCGGCGCCGTCCGCGTCCTCCCCGCTGCCGCCTGATTCCGCGCCGCCCAGGTCGTCGCGCCGTCGTCCCATCGCGGTCTCCTCCGTGCTCCGAGGGCCAGATCTGATGACCCGTCAGATAGTGGGAGCACGAAGGTAAGAGCGTGAGAGGAACAAGGTCAACGGTTTTGGGCGCACGTTCGCATAGCCGCTGGTCGTGGTCTCGAGATGCGGCGAGATATGGGGCCCGGTCCGCGTACGGTTCCTCGCGGTCGCCTGGCGGAAACCTTACGAGTACTCAGATAGCGGATGTATCGCTACCGTGGGTAGCTTCCGCTGCGGGTACGGTTCCCGGGCTGGGCGGCCGGGCCGAAGCCCGGCGGGCGCGAACGGCGATGCCGCCGCATCCGGCGACAGATCACGGCGAGGTCCACCAGCGCGGTGGCCCCGACGACGCAGAGCAGGATGGCGGGCACCGTCCAGCCGGCGGCGGCGAACAGCCCCGCGGCGACGCCACAGAACACCAGCCCGAACAACGCGAGCGCCGCCCGCAGCCGCATCGGGCTTCGGGCCGGCGCCGCGCCGGTGAATGCGGAGAACCTGCCGGCGGAGCGACGCGGCGCATCCGGCTGACGTTGGGGAGGAAGCATCCGAGTCACGTCGTCCGGTGTGCCCGGGACGCGCCCCCCGAACCACGTCACCCCTACTTCGCGCGGACGACCGTGACCAGCGAGTTCACCCCTGCCGCCCCCGGCGGTGGCACCCGCGACCTGATCGCTGTCTGTGCTCCGCTGTGGTCACGATCTGGCTCGGCGTCCGCTGGCAACGACGGCAGGGCGCAAACGGCGATCTGTGAGCGTCGTGGTGGTGCGATCCTGGCGGCTGGACGTTGGACGTCAGCCGGTGGGCTCCCTAGGTCTGGGCGTGTCGCCAGAGCTGGGTGACGATCTCTGGCCAGTCGTCGCCGCGGCGGGTGGCGATCCCGGCGAGCACGGTCATGATCTGATCGATCGGCTTCACCTCGGGGGGTGGGCCGTCGGTCAGCATCGCGCGCAGGTGCCCCAGGTCCGACGGGTCGCGCTGGGCGAAAACCCGCTGGTAGTCCAGCGCGATCGGATGGTTGGCCAGCTCGGTCTCCCGGTGGCGGATCTCGATGACCGCGGCACCCATCGCGCACTGCGTCACCAGGATGTAGGCCTCGAAGGCCTCGCGCGCCCCGAACCCCCGGCACACCAGCGCCGCGATCACGGTCTCCAGCGCGTCGACCATCCGGTCCAGGCCGAAGGCGCCGCTCATGACCTGGGTCAGCAGCGCGGGCGACTCGGCGAAGGTCCGCCGGATGACGTCCGCCCACTCCAGCAGCCACAGCGACCAGTGCTGGCCTCGGTCGACCGGCAGCGCGATCATCGCCGCGGACTCCTCGGCGGCCAGCCGCAGCAGGTCGTCGCGACCGCGCACGTAGTGGTAGAGCCCGGGGACGCTCACGCCGAGCCGTTCGGCCACCGAGCGCAGGCTGACCTGGTCGACGCCGATCTCGCCGGCGGCCCTGGCGATCGTCGCCCGGTCCATCCGGGGCGGCCGCCCCGCCCGACGCTCGACCATGCAACCCCCGCCGTCGTCCCCACCGCCGATCCGGATCGTCCGCCACTCAGTCTGACCGAGTGCACCTGATTCGTGGCGGAACGCGGCGGGCGAGGGTGGGAACGATAGCCGGGCATCGGCCAGAGGTGGTGGGGTGGTGGGGGAGGGCCCTTACCGCTTGGTGAGCCTGGCGATGGCGGCCTGGGCCTCGGGGGACCTCGAGGTGCGGGTGAAGACCTCGCCTTCCAGCGCCGCCGCCGCGTGCAGCTCGGCGATCGTCGTCTCGCCGTGCAGCAGCTTGCGGACCGCCGCGAGCGCGCCCGCGGGGCGGGTGAGCAGCGCCTCGACCCGGTCGGCGACCCGCGCCCGCAGCGCGTCGGCGTCCGGTAGCACCTCGGTGATGATCCCGGCCTCCAGCGCCTCCTGCGCGCTGAAGACATCCCCGAACAGCAGCAGCCTCGCCGCCCGCTGCGGCCCGGTGACCCGCGGGAGCAGCACCGACGACGCCGCCTCCGGCACGACCCCCAGGTTCACGAACGGCATTCCGAACTTCGACCGCGCGGTCGCGTACACCAGGTCGACGTGCAGCAGCATCGTCGTGCCGATGCCGATCGCCGCGCCGTCGACCTCGGCGACCAGCACCTTCGTCGTGTCGATGAGCGCCCGGATGAAGCGGGCGGTCGGGCCGCTCGGCTCGAGGACGTCGCGTTCGGCGATGTCGGCCAGCTCATTGCCGGCGGTGAAGGCGCCGCCGCTGCCAGTGAAGAGCACGACCCGGACGGACTCGTCGGCCTCCGCGCCGACCAGCGCGTCGCCGAGTGCCTGGTACATGTCCTGCGTAATCGCGTTGCGCTTGTCCGGCCGGTTGATCCGGACGGTCAGCACCCCGCCGGCTGCTTCGGTCTGCACGTGATCGGTCATGACCGTCTCCTACCAATGCTCGCTGGCGCCGCGCCCCGGCCCGTGGGCCACGCAACAGCACGACAGCGCTCTGGACACGACGCGGCGGGCCGAGCGCCGGATGACCCGGCGCCGGCCCGGCCGCATGGTGCGCCGTGAGGGTCGCCGGGCCCCAAGCCCCGCGGCGGCCCAGCCGAATCAGTCGACGAGCTTGATGGCCTGCTTCGGGCAGGAGCGCACGGCCTTCTCCAGGTCCGGACGCAGCGACTCGTCGGGCTCCTCCTCGACCGACAGGTACTCGTTGTCGTCCAGCTCGAACACCGACGGCACCAGCCCGACACAGATCGCGTTGCTCTCACAGACGTCCCAGTCGACTACGACCCGCATGATGACCCTCCTTCAGTGGTGATCCCGCAGTGGTGATCCCGCCGGTGCAGGAGCGCCGACGAGGCCTGCCTCTGGCGGCCCGTATCCCTTATCAAACCGCATATGCCCCGCCACGAGCAGGCTGCCCGCGCACCGGCTCGCCGGATCCCCGAGCCTCGGCCGGGTGGCGGCCCGCGGCGGCCGCCGCTGACGACCGCCACCGGCATGCTGGCATCTCCCACGAGCCGGGCGGCGGATCTGCCCGGTCGCCGACCGCGGGCCCGTGACACGCGGATTGGATACGTTCTGGTTCATGCTGGCGGAGACGGTGCGGGAGGCGGCTCGGCGGTTCGGGGACGCGGCGGCGTTCGTCGACCCGGACGGAACCCGGCTCTCGTTCGCGGCGCTGGACGCCGGTTCGGACGCGGTCGCGGCCGGACTCGCGGCTCGTGGGCTGGGCGCCGGCGACCGACTGGTCCTGCGGATCGCCTCGACAAGCCGCTACGTGCTCGCCTACGCCGCCGCCGCGAAGCTTGGCGCCGTCACCGCCGGGGTGAACCCGGTGCTCGCCCCGCCCGAGCAGGAACGGCTCGCCGAGCTCGCCGGCCCGGCCATCGTGCTCACGGACGGCGCGGAGGTCGACGAACTGGCCGCCCGCGGCGCGGCGGTGCTCGAGACCGGCTCGGCGACGGCCCCTGGCCCGTCGCCGGCCGACGAGGGCCGCCCGGTCGCGATCGTGTTCACCTCCGGTACGACCGGCCTGCCCAAGGCGGCCGTCTTCACCGAGCGGCAGCTGCGCGCCGTCACCCGGATCGACACCGGTGGCGTCTGGGCGCGGCGGCCCGGCGAGGCGACGATGGCGACCACCCAGTTCGCCCACGTCGGTTTCATGACCAAGCTGCCCTGGTACCTCCAGCGCGGTCACCGCATGCACATCCAGGGTCGCTGGCGGGCCCGGGACACCCTGGCGATGCTCGCCGAGCACCGGATGACGACCGTCAACGCCGTCGCCCCGCAGCTCGCGCTGCTGTTACGCGTCCCGGACTTCGACAGCTTCGACCTGAGCGCCGTCAGGCTGATCATCGCGGGCGCGGCGGCGTCGCCGCCGGCGCTCGTCGAGGAGGCCCGCCGCCGGCTCGGCGCCCCCTACAGTGTCCGCTACTCCTCCACCGAGTCCGGCGGCTGCGGCCTGGGCACCGCGCCGGACGCCGACGACGAGGAGGCGCTGTTCACGATCGGCCGGCCCCGTCCCGGCATCGCCTGCGAGATCCGTGACGACGACGGCCGCCCGGCCGGCACCGGCGACGTCGGCGAGCTGTGGCTGCGTACCCCGAGCGCGTTCGCCGGCTACTGGCGCGACCCGGCGGCGACGGCGGCGACGGTCGTCGACGGCTGGATCCGTACCGGTGACCTGGGCCGGATGGACGAGCGGGGCCTGGTCCGGCTGGTCGGCCGGCGCAAGGAGATGTTCATCCGCGGCGGCTACAACGTCTACCCGGCCGAGGTCGAGGCCGCGCTCGGCACCCATCCCGCCGTCGCCCAGTGCGCCGTCGTGCCCCGGCCCGACCCGGTGATGGGGGAGATCGGCGTCGCCGTCGTGGTCCCCCGCGACGGCGCCCGCCCGCCGACGCTCGCCGAGCTGCGCGACCATCTCGCGGGCCTCGTGGCGCGCTACAAGCTGCCCGAGGACCTGCGCCTGGCCGCCGACCTGCCGCTCACCGCCGTCCACAAGCTCGACCGTGCCACCCTCACGCGCCAGGTCCTCGCGACCACCTGACCGGGATCAGCCCGGCGCCGTCAGCCGCTCCCGGTTCCCGGGGACCTGGCTGGCCACGCCGTCGAGGAAGATCGCCGTGCTGTGGTCGAAGACGTCGTCCGCGGTGGCGCTGATGTAGCTGCCGCCGGCGGCGCGCAGGGCGGTGAACTGGTCGGCCGGCAGCCCGTCGAGAAGCTCGCCGAACCCGTCGGATCCCCTCGGCCCGCCCGAGTCCTGGCCACGGTGGACCCGCAGGAGCGCGTCGCTGGCCATGAGCTCCAGCATCGTGATGGTCGCGTAGCCCGCCTGGTCCGGAGCCAGGCCGGCCTCCAGGAACAGGCTCAGCGCCGCGTCGACGACGCGCAGCATGTTCGGGCCGTAGCCGCTCCTGCTCCGCGCGGACGGCGGCAGCGGCTGGTCGAGGCTGATCCGGCGGAAGTCGCGCATCAACGCCTCGACGTCGGCCCGCCAGCCACGGCCGGTGCGGTCGAGCCGGATGTCGCCCATGACGTGGTCGGCGATCAGCGCGATCAGCTCGTCCCGGCTGGCGATGTGCCGGTAGAGCGAGGCGATGGTGGTGTCGAGCCGCTCGGCGACGCAGCGCAGGGTCAACGCGTCGAACCCGCGCTCCCGCAGGACGTCCAGCGCGGCCTCGACGATGCGCTCCGAGGACAGCCCTCCCGGGCGCGGGCGCCGCCTGCCGGCGGACGCCGCCCGCTGTGCCCACCAGCGGGCGGACCCCGCCTCGGGCGGCGCGTCCCCGCACCCGGGCGCGGGTGGTCCTCCTGGCTCGAGGGGACCGGTGCCGCGCTCGTGCGTCGTCGCCTCGCGCTCAGGCGCGTCGAACCGGGTGGCACCGGTCTCCGCGAGTGATCGCCGCTCCATTCCACCATTCAAGCATCACCTCGGGTCCCGCCTTGACAGTTTGCGATCGACGATCGCATACTCCGTGAACCAGAAGGCGATCGGCGATCGCATAGCAGGCGGGGTGCGAGCCTTGGCGATCGCGGCGAGCGAGAGAAGGCCGGCGTGACCGAAGGCGTGACCGAGGATCTGTACTGGGATCCGTACGACAGGGCGATCGACCTCGACCCGCACCCGACGTGGCGGCGGATGCGGGACGAGCGGCCCGTGTACCGGAACGAGAAGTTCGACTTCTACGCGTTATCGCGGTTCGAGGACGTCGACGCGGCCCACCTGGACCCCGCCACCTACAGCTCCCGCTACGGCACGGTGCTGGAGATCATGACCCCGGAGCCGTGGGACACCGGGCAGATGATCTTCATGGACCCGCCGGTCCACACGACGCTGCGGGTGCTGGTCTCCCGGGCCTTCACCCCGCGGCGCGTCGGCGGGCTGGAAGGAGTCGTCCGCGAGGTCTGCGCACAGCTGCTCGACCCGCACGTCGGCGGCGGCGGGTTCGACTACCTCCAGGACTTCGCCGCGCAGCTGCCCTCCATCGTCATCTCCCGGCTCATCGGCGTCGACCCGGCCGACCGGGACGAGGTCCGCCACACGATCGACGAGACCTTCCACCACGACGAGACCGCGGGGATGGCCAACGAGACCGCCGTCGCCGCCGCCAGGAAGCTGCACGGGTACTTCGCCGAACAGATCGAGGCGCGCCGCGCCGCGCCCCGCGACGACCTGATGACCGCCCTCGTACAGGCCGAGGTCCGCGCCGCCGACGGCGGCACCCGCCGCCTGTCCACCCGCGAGGCCACCGACTTCACCGTCCTGCTCACCGCGGCCGGCACGGAGACCGTCGCCCGCTTCCTCGGCTGGGCCTGCGACCTGCTCGCCGCCCACCCCGACCAGCGGGCCGAGCTGGCCGCCGACCCGGCCCTCCTCCCGAGGGCCGTCGAGGAGACCCTGCGCTACGAGGCGCCCTCGCCCGTGCAGGGCCGGGTCACCACCCGGGACGTCGAGCTGCACGGCGTCACGATCCCGGCCAGGTCCAAGATCCTGCTGCTGACCGGCTCCGCCAACCGGGACGACCGCGAGTTCACCGACCCCGACACCTATGACATCCACCGTCGGTTCGACAGCCACGTCTCCCTGGGCCACGGCATCCACTTCTGCCTCGGCGCGGGGCTCGCCCGGCTGGAGAACCGGGTGGCGATCGAGGAGACCCTGAAGCGTTTCCCGACCTGGGAGGTCGACCACGCGAACGCCGTGCGCCTGCACACCAGCACGGTCCGCGGCTACCAGAAGCTGCCCATCGTGATCTGAGCCGGTCGGGGTCAGTTCAGGCTGGGCGGGATCCGGGCGAGGCCGGGGGAGCTGACCGTGGTGATCGTGGTCAGCAGGGCGAGCTCGCGGCGCAGCATGGCCTGCTCGGCGCGCAGCCTGCTCGCCGCGTCCGGGGCCTCGAGCAGCTCCTGCCGGTGCGCGATGTCCGGCACGACCGCGGCGGCGACCAGGTAGGATAGCGCCGCCGGCTCGTCGGGCAGGTCGGGCAGGCGGATCTCCAGCGCCTTCTTCTCGGCCAGCCTGGCGGTGTACTCGCGCAGCAGGCCCTGCACCGCCGGCACCAGCGCGACCGCGGCCTCGGTGTCACCGGCCCCGTCGGCCAGGTAGGCCACCTCGCCGATCAGGTAGGGCCGGCTCTCGGCGTCGACCGAGCGGATGGTGAAGCGGCGCTCCCCGACGGTCATCAGCGAGTAACGGCCGTCCGGGAGCCGCTGGGCCCGGCGCAGCACCGCGGTGCAGCCGACGTCGTGCAGCTCGGGGCGCTGCGGCCCGACCTCACGGCCGTGCCGGATCGCGACGACGCCGAACGCGCGCGGCGAGTCCTCGGGCAGGTCGAGCAGGTCGCCGACCAGCTCCCGGTAGCGGGGCTCGAAGATCTGCAGCGGCAGCAGCAGCCCGGGCAGCAGCACCGTTCCGAGCGGGAACAGCGCCAGCCGCTCGGTCGCCGGCTCGCCGTTCTGATCACCGGGCGCCTCACCTGGCCCCGTCGGTTCATCCGTCACACTCGCCGCCTCCGTCCCCTTCGTCCCATGGTCCCACGAGGGCGTCAGGGGAAGCGTCGGGTCAGCGGCTCGCGCTGATGGGCGGCCCGGGTGAAGAACCGGAGCGTGGCCCGCGCCGGCTCGGGCGTGGACCAGCGGGAGCTGACGACGGGCTTGACGGGCCGCGCGGCGCGGCGCGGCAGGAATGAGGCGTCCAGCCAGGCGACGTCCAGGCTGCCGCACCGCGGGCAGCGCTGGCCCAGTCTGGGCGGTGGTACCGGTACCGTCCGGCGGAAGTACATCTCATGGACGTCACCCTCGTAGCCGGTCCACCGGACCACGTCGTAACTCTGCCGCCACTCCAGCTGGCAGTGCCCGCACGTGAACTGCCCCTCGATCGGTGTCCGCTCGACTTCCATCGCGACCTCCAGGCGCGCGACCTGACGCGTTCGCGGAGCCGGGCGCATCGGTCACCGGCCCTGAACAGGGATGCCCGGGGGTATCTCCCGCCAACCAGGCCGGGGCGCACGGAACAGCGAACCCGGGTGGACCGGGGTAGTAGTGGGAGAGGCCGCGTTGCGGGACCGGCGGGGACGCTGACAGGGTGGGCTGACAGGGTGGACAGAACGCGCCGTCCGACCGGGACGCCGAGCCGGCAAGGAGATCATGGCGGACGACGAGGGCGGGTGCCGGATCGGGCTTGCCGAGCACCTGCGTACACCGGAGCTGATGTTCGGGATCGTGCGGACCGTCGGCACGGAGACGGCGCCGGTGCTCCAGGAGCTGCACGCCGCGCTCGCGGCCGCGAACTACCTGGTCTTCCGGATCGACCTCGATGCCCTGCTCACGCAGCTGGAACCCGGCGGCGACGCCGGGACGGCCGGTGCGGCGGATGTCGCGGATGTCGTTCCCGGCGAGGCTCCGGGTCCGGTGGACCGGCTGGCGGACGAGCCGACGCGGCGTGAGCTGCTGATGGACGCGGGCGACCAGCTGCGGGCGCGGCTGGGCCGGGCCGACGCGGTCGCGCTCGTCGGGGTGCGTGAGATCCACGAGATCCGCGGCGGCGACGGCATCGACCACACCCRCCCCCGCGCGTTCGTCCTGGACAGCCTGACCCACCGGGCCGAGGTGGAGACGCTGCGCCAGATCTACGGCAGGCGCGCCTTCTTCATCGCCTGCGACGCGCCGCGCCCGGAGCGGGCGAGGATGCTCGCGCAGCTGTTCGAGCGCAGCGCCGGGCTCGCCGCGACCGACGCCGAGCGGGCCGCGACCCATGCCGTGGACCGCGACTTCGGCCTGGCGACCAGCCTGGCCTCGTCGCCGGTCCCGCGCGGGCTGCGGCTGTCGTCGTCGGCGGCGCTGGAGCGCTGCGACCTGTTCGTCCGCTGCGACGACCCGACGCAGACCCGCCGGCACGTGCGTCGTCTGGTCGAGTGCATCCACAGCCACCCGTTCCACACGCTGACGATGGACGAGCTGGGCATGGCCGCGGCCTACCGGGGCTCGCTCACCACGGCGGTGCTGGCCCGCCGCGTCGGCACGGCGATCATGGTGGACGAGCAGATCGTCGCGGTCGGCGCGAACGAGGTGCCGAAGGCCGGCGGCGGCTATTACCACACCGAGAGCCAGCCGGACGGGCGCGAGTTCATGGCCGGCCTGGACGCCTCCGACGGCATCCGGGCGCAGATCCTCGCCGACCTGCTGGCCCGGCTGCGCACCGGCTGGTTCACGCCCGAGCTGCGCCAGCGCACCGTGGCCGAGCTCACCGAGCTGGCCATCAACGACGAGAACATCCGCGACGCGGACCTGTTCGATGTCATCGAGTACGGCCGTACCACCCACGCCGAGATGGTGGCGATCACCTCGGCCGCCCGCCGCGGGATCGCGATCGAGGGCGGAACCCTCTACAGCACCACGCTGCCCTGTCACGAGTGCACCCGCAACATCATCGCCTCGGGCCTGGCCAGGGTCGTCTACCTGGAGCCGTACCACAAGAGCAAGGGTGGCGAGCTGCACCGCGACGCGATCGACCTGTTCCCCGAGCCGACCGCGCGCACCGACCGGGTGTCGTTCGAGCCGTTCTCCGGCTTCTCCCACCACCGCCTGTCGGACCTGTTCTCCTGGGTGCCGCGCAAGGCCGACGACGTGCGGCGCGCCGGCGGCGAGCGGATCCGTCTCGACGGCCGCGCCGTGATCTGGCGCGCCCACGAGGCGGCGCTGCGTCCCAGCATCAGCGATCCGGCGTTCGCCGAGACCGACGGCCTGACCCGCCTCGTCACCGAGATGCGGGTCCTCACCGCCCTCCCCGGCCCCCGCCCCCGCTCCGCCTGCACCCCCTTGAAAGACCTGGAGGCGCTCCTCGACACCATCGCCTCCACCCTGGACAACGGCGGGGCGCCCTAGCGCCCCGCGATCCGTCTCAGGCGATGCGGCTGGTGGGGCTCCAGGTGCCGGCGGTGTCGCGGAAGAGCTGGTGGAGGCGGTCGCCAACGCGGGCGACGACCTCCAGGTGGCCCTGGAAGGTGCTCTGGATCATCGTGACCGCGTCGACGCGGCCCAGGTTCGTCGCGAACGGGCGCGGGCCGCTCCACGGGGTGAGGAAGGCGCTGTTGTTCCGCCAGTAGTGGATCAGCCCGCTGTTCGCGCTCGGCACGACGACCTCGAAGTTGCGTGACGCCCCGAACACGCTCTCGATCATCGCCGGGTTGCCGCCCACACCGTCCGCGAAGGCGACGGTGACATGCCAGGCGGCCGCCGAGGTCTGGTCACGCCAGATGTGCAGCAGCCGGGTGCCCACCCGGACGACGGCCTCCAGGCTGCCGACCCCGCCGCCGCGGCTGCCCTGGATGAGGCTGACGGCGTCGACGTGGCCGAGCTCCGGCAGGACCTGGCGCGGGTTGCTCCAGGGGAAGCCGAAGACGTCGTGGTTGCGCCACATGTGCATGAGGCCGACGCCGGTGGACGGGAACAGCATCTCGAAGTTGCCCCGGGAGCCGTAGCGGCTCTGGATCAGCGAGTGCGTGCCGGCGGCGCCGGTGGCGATCCGGGTCGGCTTCGACCAGGCGAACGCGCCGGTGCTGTCCCGCCACACGAACTGCAGGTCGCCGCCGGCCCGGACGACGGCCTCCAGCGGCCCGGGATTCTGCAGGGTGCTCTGGACCATCGACACGGCGTCGAGGCGGCCGAGCACCTGCGCGGTCTGGAACGGGTCCTCCCAGGGGAAGCCCGGCTGGTCGAAGTTCTCCCACCGGTGGGTGAGCCCGGAGAACGACGACGGGGTGACCAGCTCGAAGTTGCCGAGCTGGCCGAGTCCCTTGGCCTGGACGAGGGCCGGGTTGCCGCCGGCGCCCCGGCCCCAGCCGACGTGCGCCGGGGTGTACCGGCAGAAGTTGAACGTGTTGCCGCGCATCAGGCAGTCGACCGGGGCGGCGGCGCAGGCGTCACAGTTGCCGTTGGGGACCCCGAACCGGCCCCACGCGCCACCGCAGTCGCAGCCCGACGAGGCGTACTCGTCGACCGCGCCGAAGATGTGGCACGACTCGTGGGCGAGCACCCGGTCGAGGTTGTCCGGGCCCCAGCCGTCGTTGTCATACGTCGCCACGAGCCGAGGCCCGCCGATGGCCGCGTAGGCGAAGTAGCGCACCGGGTACTTGGTGACGAACAGGACGTAGCCCCAGCGGGTGCCTAGCCGGCCGCGGACCTCGTCGGCGTGGTCGTAGACGCCGTCGAAGTTCGCCTGATAGCCGAGCTTGGCCATCGTCGGGTCGCGCCAGTACGCCTCCAGGTCGTCCTGGGACGGGTCGGCGGCCCGGTCGAGCCGGACGATCTGGATGTCGTAGCTGAACGACACCTCGGCGGCCGGGTTGGCGGCCGCGAGCCAGGACAGGCCGTTCTGCACCTCGGCGACGACCTTCGTCCGCTCGGCCGCGGTGAACTGCAGGTCGGCGGTGGGCCCCTCGATGAGGACCAGGCCGACGGCGACGCTGCCCTCCAGGTAGGAGCTCAGGGGCGCGGCGCCCGCGTCGCCCTGGGCGGGGGTGCCGTCGGGTGCCGTCGTGGCGCCGGCGGAGCGGGACGCGGCCTCGGCGGTCACGTCCGCGGCGTGCACCCGGGTGGGCGCGATGTGCGCCGGCAGGTCCGTGACGGCCAGGGCGCTGGGCGCCTGGACGGCCGTGGTGTCCGCGTCCGCGTCGCCCGCGGGCGTGGACGCGGGTGGGGCCGGCGGCCGGACGCGCGCGGCGGCTCCTCGTGGAGGCGCGATGTCGGTGCAGGCGTGCTCCATGTCCCACAGCTGCCCGTCGCGCGGGCGCTCCTGCTTGCCTCGCCGGTAGGCGACGCTCGCCCGCAGCCGGAACGCCTCGAGGCCGAGGGTCTCGGTCCGGTCCAGCCCGGCGGCGAGGCCCGTCGTCGCGACGACCGAACCGTCGGTCGAGCGGAGGGCGGCACGATCGTGCTGGTCATCCGTCGCGGCCGTGGCCCGCGGCGTCGCCCGCTCCGCGGCCGCCGGCTGGCCACCGGCGCCGGGAGCGCCGAACGCGCCGAGGACCTGGACCCGCCCGTAGCGGTGCAGGACGCGCTCGCCGGCGGCGAGGGCCGCGGGGCCCGCCTGGTCCGCGCCCGCGGGCTCGGCGTGGGAGCCGGCGGCCGGCGTGGCCGGCTGATCGTCAGATGCCGCCCGCAGGCCGGCTCCGCCCGCCCCAGAAGACCCGGTGGCGCCGGGCGCGATCAACACCCGCTCGTCGGCCGGAACATCCCCCGCCATAGTCGATCCTCTGTCCTTTCGTGGATGAGCAGTGGGGAGCGCTGTGGACTGCTGTCGGGATTTGTATCGTGCCCCTCCGTGCCGGACGGGCACTTTCGCCTTACTCGGCAGGTATCGACAGCCGGGAGGCGTGCTCGGAGGGTCGTCCCGGGGCGTGGCAGGTTGTTGCCAATCCCGCCGTCGTGGTCAGGCGGGCGGGAGGCGGTGCTGCGGCCCGCCACCGGTGGAGGGCCCGGATGTCATGTCCGGCCAGCCAGGCATCTGCATGGGCATCGCCGGTGGAATAGCCCCAGCTCCRCCCTGCGCGGCGGCCTGCGCGCTCATGGCCTCGGAGACCTTGCGCATGATCGCCTCGACCAGGCGCACCGCCTGTCCAGTGGCCAGGTTGAGCACGATCTCGGAGTCACCGGCGACCTGGAAGCGCACCGACACGTCGGCCATGTGGCCGTCTCCCTTCGTCGTGGATGTTCTGGGTCCCAGACTGCCCAGCACGTTTGCCGTGAAGTGTGGAGCCGTCCCTGGCGCGAGGAAACAGACGATGCGCCTCGTTTGACCCGGACAGTCCGCACCGCAAGTGAACTTACGGCGTTGCGATTTGCGGTATCCGCCCCCCGGTAGGGTCGCGCTGATGAACAACCACGTGGACACGACGGGTGACGACGCGGGCGCTACCGACGTGGTCACCGCCGGCCCCGTGGACGCCCCCGCCCGCGGCGCCGGGACGGCCGCCAGCGGGGGCACCGCCACCGCCGGTACCCCCGCCGCGACCGCTACCCCCGGGGTCGTGACCGTCGCCGACTGCGTCGCCGCGATCGAGGACGCCTACCCGCCCGGGTTCGCCGAGTCGTGGGACGCCGTTGGACTGTCCGTTGGCGACCCGGGCGCGCGCGTGGGCCACGTCCACTTCGCCGTCGACCCGACCGTCGAGGTGGCCGCCGAGGCGGCGGCGCTCGGCGCGGGCCTGCTCGTCACCCACCACCCGCTGTTCCTGCGCGGCGTGCACGGCGTCGCGGCGACGACCGCGGGCGGGCGGGTCGTCACCACCCTCATCCGCGCCGGGACCGCGCTGTTCACCGCCCACACGAATGCCGATGTGGCCTGCGCCGGAGTCAACGACGCGCTGGCCGCGGCGCTAGGTCTCACCGACGTGCGCCCGCTCGCCGAGGGTCGGGACCACCCGGGGCTCGGCCGGCTCGGCGAGCTGCCCGCGCCGGAGCCGCTGTCGGCGTTCTGCGCCCGGGTCGCCGCGGCGCTGCCGGTGACCGCCGGCGGCGTGCGGGCCACCGGCGACCCGGACCGGCCGGTGCGCCGGGTCGCGGTCTGCGGCGGCTCCGGCGGGGAGCTCGCCGCCGCGGCCGCCGCCGCCGGCGCGGACGCCTTCCTCACCGCCGACGGGCGCCATCACCACGTGCTCGACGCGGTCGCGGCGCACGACGTCGCGATCGTGGACGTCGCCCACTGGGCGAGCGAGTGGCCCTGGCTCGACCACGCGGYCGAGCGGCTTGTCGCCGCGTTGTCCGCCACCGGCCGTACCGTGGTCACGTCGGTGTCGACACTCGTCACCGACCCGTGGCGGCTGCACGTCCCCCAGGGCACGCGACCCGTGACGCCCTAGCCGGCTCCGCCGCGCCCCGCACCTGTCCCTGCCCGACCCGCGAAGCTCGCCGCGAGGAGACCATGAAGGCCGATCCAGCCACCCAGCTCCGTCTCCTCGACCTACAGGCCCTCGACTCGGGCCTGGACCGGCTGGCGGCCCGGCGCCGCGACCTGCCCGAGCTCGCCGTCATCGCCGAGCGCACCAAGGTCATCGACTCGCTGCGCGCCGACATCGTCCGGGTCGAGACCGAGATCTCCGACCTGGCCCGCGGGCAGCGCAAGCTCGACGACGAGATCGACCTGGTGCGTTCCCGCGCCGACCGCGACCGCCGCCGGCTGGACGCCGGCCAGGTCAGCAACGCCCGCGAGCTGGAGAACCTGCAGTCGGAGCTGGCCTCGCTCGCCCGCCGGCAGGGGGTGCTGGAGGACGAGGCGCTGGAGAAGATGGAGGCGGCCGAGGAGCTCGACGCGCGGCTGGCGAAGCTCGTCGCCGAGCGCGACCGGGTCCAGGCCGAGCTGGACAGCTCGGCGGCCCGCCGCGACGAGGCGTTCGCCGAGATCGACGCCCAGGCCGCGGGTACCCGCAAGGAGCGCGAGACGCTCGCCCCGGTGCTGCCGGCGCCGCTGGTGACCCTCTACGAGCGGATCCGGTCGACGTCGAACGGCGTGGGCGCGGCGAAGCTGGTGCGCCGCCGCTGCGAGGGCTGCCACCTGGAGCTCTCCGGCGCCGACCTGCGGACCGTCGCGGCCAGCCCGGCCGACGAGGTGGTCCGCTGCGAGGAGTGCCGGCGCATCCTCGTCCGGACCGCCGAGTCGGGGATCTAGTGGCGGCGGTGGCGACGAGCGCGCGGGTCGTGATCGAGGCTGACGGCGGGTCCCGGGGCAACCCCGGCCCGGCCGGCTACGGCGCGGTGGTCCGCGACGCCGAGAGCGGCGCGCTGCTCGCCGAGCGGGCCGGCGCGATCGGTGTCGCGACGAACAACGTCGCCGAGTACCAGGGCCTGATCGCCGGCCTGCGCGCCGCCGCCGAGGTGGCCCCGGACGCCGAGGTCGAGGTCCGGATGGACTCCAAGCTCGTCGTCGAGCAGATGAGTGGCCGCTGGAAGATCAAGCACCCGTCGATGCGGCCGCTGGCCGCCGAGGCCGGCCAGCTCGCCACCGCCCGGCCGGCACCGGTCCGCTACCGCTGGATCCCCCGGGAGCGCAACAAGGACGCCGACCGGCTCGCGAACGAGGCGATGGACGCGGCCGCCGCCGGCCGCGTCTGGGAGCCCTCGACGCCTCAGTTCCCGGATCCGGAGCCGACCCCCGCGCCGACGACCCGGCGGCTGTCGGGCTGGGTGGCTCCGCCGGCGCCCGCCACCTGGACGGTGCTGCTGCGCCACGGGCAGACCCCGGTCTCGATCGAGAAGCGCTTCGGCGGGACCGTCGACGCGCCGCTGACCGACGTGGGCCATGACCAGGCGGCCGCCGCGGCCGAGCGGCTGCGCGGCGAGGCGTTCGACGCGGTGATCTCGTCGCCGCTCAAGCGCGCCCGCCAGACCGCCGAGGCGGCGTACGCCGGCCTGGTCCCGGCTCCGAGCCGCGACGAGGTCGCGTTCGTCGTCGACGAACAGCTGCGGGAGACCGACTTCGGCGCCTGGGAGGGCCTGACGTTCGCGGAGGCGCGCGAGCGCCACCCCGACGAGCTGTCCGCCTGGCTCGCCGACCCGGCCGTCCCGCCGCCCGGCGGGGAGAGCCTCGCGTCGACGATCGAGCGGGTCGACGCCGCGCTCACGGCCCACCGCGAGGCCTTCCCCGGCGGCCGGCTGCTCGTCGTCACCCACATGGGGCCGATCAAGTCGGCGKCGTCGCTGGCGCTCGCGGCCGGGCCCGCCGTCTTCTACCGGCTGCACCTGGACCTGGCGTCACTGACGACGATCGCGTGGTACCCCGACGGCCCCGCCGTCCTGCACGCGTTCAACGACATCAGTCATCTCCCCACGGACGCCCTCGCCGGCGAATAGCCGGCGAGAGGCCTAAGGACCTAAGGAACGGCCGAGCCCGGGGGGTCGGGCGGCTCGTGGCCGGGGGCGTCCCAGGGGAGACGGTCGCCGTGGCGGTGACGCTTGCGGCGGTAGGCCCGGTCCTCGACGCGCAGCAGCCAGGCGTCGACGAAGAGCTGCTCGCCCAGGCTCAGGGTGGCGACGACGGCCGGCGGCGGGGCCTCGGTGTAGACGCCGACGACGTAGGGCTGCTCGGCGATCCGGCCGGCGGCGTGCGGCGGCAGCGGGATCAGCGCCAGCCGCGGCGGGCAGTCCAGGGTCACCGACACGAGCCGGCGCAGCGCCTCGAGCGCCGTCAGCGGCCGGGTGGGCGGGGGCGGAGACGTGGTTCCCGGCTCCGGGCTCTCGGTGCCGGGCGGCGGGGCGGGGACACCGGTGCCCGGGCCGAGGACGACCAGCAGCTCCACCGGGACGTCCCAGCTGGGCCTGTCCCGTGCACCCTCAGTGGTCTGCCCCGTCACCAGAAGCCACCTCCCGCCGCAACGGTAGCGCGCCGCACCCGCGCCCCGGAACTGGCCGAAGCCGGACAACCGGCAACCGGCCCGTTCGGGTGACGGCGGCGCGCCCGCCAGCGGCTCCCGCCGGCCCGCTAGGTGAGCAGGGCGGGGGCCAGGCGGCGCCATTCGTCGCGGGGGAGGGAGTCGCCGGCGGTGAGGACCTGGACGCAGACGTGGTCGGCGCCGGCGGCGTGGTGCTCGGCGACGCGCCGGGCGATCGCGGCCTCGTCGCCGATGACGATCGTGGCGTCGACGAGGCGGTCGGTGACGGAGAACAGGTCGTCATCGGTGAACCCGAGCCGGCGCAGGTTGTTCGCGTAGTTCGGCAGCTGCAGGTAGGGGGTCAGGAACGGCCGGGCGATCTCCAGGCCGGCGACCCGGTCGTCGGTCAGGACGACGGTCTGCTCCGGTGCCAGCAACGGCCCGGCTCCCAGGGCCTCGCGCGCGATCGCGGTGTGCTCCGGGCTGACCAGGTACGGGTGCGCGCCGCGGGCCCGGGTGCGGGCGAGCTCGAGCATCTTCGGGCCGAGGGCGGCGAGCACCCGGTCGGCGACCGGAACCGGCGGGGTGGCGGCGTCGATGCCGTCGAGGAAGCTCGTCATCGCGCGCAGGGGCGCCCGGTAACGGCCGGGCTCCTTGATCTGGTCGATGAGCGGCGCGTGGCTCACGCCGATCCCGAGCAGCAGCCGGCCGCCGAACTTCTCGTCGAGCGCGGCCCGCGCGGCGGCGACGTCGGCCGGGTCATGCATCCAGAGATTGAGGATCCCGGTGGCGACGACGGCGCGGCGGGTCGCCCCGAGCAGGTTCTCCAGCGCGTCGAAGACCGGTCCGCCCACGTCCGGGATCCAGATCGCCTCGTAGCCCAGCTCGTCGAGCTCCGCCGCCGCCTCGGCCGCCGCGGCCGGGTCGCCGAAGCGCAGGTGGGCGTTCCAGATGCCGACTCCGCCAAGATCCATCGTGGGCGCGCCTCCTCGGTGTGGTCAGGCGGAGATACCCGACCGGTCACGTGGACCGTATCTAGCCGGCCGTGAGCCTGCCCACACGTCATCCCTCGGTGACATCCGCGGATGTCACCGAGGGATGACGTGGTTTGCTGAGATGTCGGGCGGCGCGGCCGCCCGTCCGTGGCATGACGTGGCCTGTGGCGACACGGGGGCGAAGAGGGGTGGCTGTGAGCGTCCAGCAGCAGGTGAGCTTCGAGGTGGCCGGGCTGCGGCTCGCGGGGGACCGGTGGGACCCGCCGGCGGGCGACAGCCGCGGGGTCGTGCTGCTGATGCACGGCGGTGGGCAGACCCGCCACTCGTGGCGGCGCACCGGCGAGCGGATGGCCGAGCTCGGCTGGACCGCCATCGCGCTGGACGCCCGCGGTCACGGCGACAGCGACTGGGACCCGGAGCAGGACTACAGCCACGTCGCGATGGCCGACGACCTGGGTGAGATCGTGCGCCAGCTCGGCGAGCCGCCCATCCTCGTCGGCGCGTCGATGGGCGGGATCACCGCCCTGGTCGCGCAGGCGCGCGACCCCGAGCTAGGCCGGGCGCTGGTCCTCGTCGACATCACCCCGCGCATCGAGCCGGCGGGCATCAAGCACATCTTCGAGTTCATGACATCGGCGCCGAACGGGTTCGCGAACCTGGAGGAGGCCGCCGACGCGATCGCCGCCTACAACCCGAACCGCAAGCGGCCCCCGAGCCAGGAGGGGCTGAAGAAGAACCTGCGGCTGCGCGACGGCCGCTGGCACTGGCACTGGGACCCGGCGTTCATGAAGATCCGCGAGGAGGCCCGCCGCGAGCTCGGCCACGACGTCCTCGAGGCCGACGTCCACGGCACCCCCGGCGGCGACGAGGAGTTCCTCCGGGAGGCGGAGCGGGCGATCCAGAGCGACCGGCTGCGCGACGCGGCCCGCTCGGTCCGCGTACCGGTCCTGCTGGTGCGCGGCAAGCAGTCCGACATCGTCAGCGACGAGGGCGTCGCCGAACTGCTGACGCTCATCCCGCACGCCGAGTACGTCGACGTCACCGGGGCCGGCCACATGGTGGCCGGAGACGACAACGACGTCTTCGCCGGCCGCCTCGGCGACTTCCTCGCCCGCCTTCCCGCGCTGCCGCCGCGCTGACGGCCTCGTCGGTCCCGGGCCGTCTCGGTCCGGCGTCGTCCTGGTCCGGCGTCGTCTTGGTCCGGCGTCGTCCTGGTCCGGCGTCGTGTCGGTCCGGCGTCGTGTCGGTCCGGTAGGTCGACGAGCGATGTCATCGTATGATGTCATCGCACGATGACATCGCCGGATGACATTGCCGAGCGAGAGCTACGCGGCGGGACGGGAGYGGCGGGATGGGCGTGGGTGACAGGTCCGCGGGCGCGGCGGCGTGGAAGGCGGCCACCGGGGTGGCCACGGCGGGCGACGCCGAGGCGCGAACGAGCGGGACGCGGACGAGCGGGACGCGGACGGGCGAGGCCAGGGCAGGCGCGGTGGGGGCGGCCATCCGGCCGCGTCTCCTGGTGGCGACGCTGGTCTACACCGGCCTGGTCGTCTCGCTGATCGGGACGCTGGGAACGCCGCTCATCCCGCTGATCGCGCACGAGCACCACGTGTCGTTCGTCGCGGCGCAGTGGATTCTCACCGTCACCCTGCTCGTCGGCGCGGTCGCCGGCCCGACGCTCGGCCGGCTCGGCGACGGGCCGCGCCGCAAGGGCCTCCTCATGGGCGGCCTCGGCTCCGTGCTCGTGGGGGCGGTCGTCGCGGCGGCGGCGTGGAACTTCCCGCAGCTGATCGTCGGCCGGGCGCTGATGGGCATCGGTCTGGGCCTCATGCCACTGACGTTCGCGACCGCGCGCGAATGCCTGCCGAAGGCGAGCGGCGTCCGGGTCGTCGCCGTGCTGTCGGTGACCGTCGCGAGCGGCACGGGCCTGGGCTACCCGCTCACGGGGACGATCGCCGACCGCGTCGACTACCACTACGCGTTCTGGCTGGCCGCGCTGCTGACCGCCGCCGCGATCGGCCTGATCGCCGTCGCGGTGCCGCGCGCCGGCGCCGCCACCCGGCTGGCGGCGGGCGGCGGCGAGCGGCCCCGGCCGTTCGACGTCCCCGGCGCGGCGCTGATCGGGCTGGCGCTCGCCGCGGTGCTGCTCGGGTTCAGCCAGGCGCCGCGCTGGGGCTGGGGGTCGGCGCCGGTCCTGGGCCTGTTCGCCGGCGGGGTGGTGCTCGCGGCCGGCTGGCTCGCCGTCGAGCGGGCCAGCCGCGCCCCGCTCGTCGACCTGCGCTACCTCACCCCACTGCCGGTGATGGTCAGCAACGGTGCCGCCGTCTTCATGGGCTTCGGGATGTTCGGCACGGTGTCGCTGGTGATCCGGCTGATCGAGACGCCGCTGTCCGCCGGTTACGGCTTCGGTGGCGGCGTCCTGCTGGCCGGTCTGCTGATCATGCCGGTGTCGGTGGGGACGCTGGTCGCGACCAGGGTGGCGCGGGTCGTCGACCGCCGCTTCGGCACGGCGGCCGTGCTGACGCTGGGCGGCCTGGTGGTCGCGGTCGCGAGCCTGGGGCTGGCCGGCTGGCGTGGGCACCTCGCCGAGCTCGCGGTCGCCACGGGTCTGCTCGGCGCCGGCATCGGCACCACCTTCGCCGCCATGCCGACGCTTATCATCACGCACGTGCCGCTGGCCGAGACCGGCAGCGCCACCAGCTTCAACCAGGCCATGCGGGTGGTGGGAGGCTCGATGGGCAGCGCGCTCGCCGCCTCGATGCTCGCCGGCTTCACGCCAGCCGGAGCTCTGCTGCCCCGCGAGGCGGGCTACACGGCGGCCTTCCTCGTGCTCGGGCTCGTCAGCCTGCTCGCGGCCGTGCTCGGCCTGGTGCTGCGCGCCAGCGGCCTTCAGCGGACCACAGCGGCACCGGCGCTCGTCGCCGGGGGCAGGGCGGCACCATGATTCCCAGAGGCCCCGTCGTCGGCCAGCCCGGGCGCGCGGACCGCGTGGAGCGGGCGCTGCGGGGTGGTGGCGAGGCCACGGTGACCCCGACGGCCCAGCGCCGCGACGCCCGGCGCAGCCGGGAGCGGCTGCTCGCCGCCGCCGCGGAGCTGTTCGCCGAGCGCGGCTACGCCGGCACCTCGCTGCGCGCCGTCGCTGAGCGGGCCGGCGTCGATGCCGCGCTGGTCGCCCGCTACTACGGCGGCAAGGACGGCCTCTACCGCGCCGTCCTCGCCGCCGACCCGGTCGTCTCCCCGGTCGTCGAGGAGGACGACGAGGGTGACGTCGTCGACGTCGTCGACGACGACGAGACCCGGCGGCGGGCGGCGGACGAGCTGGCCGGGCTGCTCGCCCGGACGGTGGACCGGTGGGAGAACAGCCCGGCGACCACGGTGAGCCAGAACGTCTTCCGCTGCGACCTGGACGACGCGGCCAGGGCCGCGACCGCCGAGCGGGTGGGGGAGCGGGTGCTCCCTCTGCTGCGGGCCGCCGCCGAGCCGCCCGGCGGCCCCGACAGCGAGCTGCGGGCGGAGCTCGCCACGGTGATCCTGCTCGGGATCACGGTCGCGAGGACCGCCGGCACGTTGCCCGCGCTGGCCGCCGCCGACCCCGAGGAGCTCGGTGTGTACGCCCGGGCCCTGCTCGACGCGGTCCTCGGCTGCCGCTGACGGTCAGCACGTGTCGCGAATCTGATGCTCCGTCAGATTTGGCGGCCGGAATCCGCGTGAACGGTGCCGCGCGTCGCGCGGCCGGAGGATAGTGGCCCCTATGACCCACGCCACAGGCCCCACGCCCGCCGGCTGGTACGGCGGCGAGGCCGCCGGTCAGGCCGCAGGCCGCGCCGCGGCGGCCCAGAGGTCCTTACCTGGCACGACCGCGAACGGTGAGGCCCCCGCGGACCTGGCCGTCGTGGGCCCCCCGGCGTCGCCGCCGGCCAGGCCGGACGTGTTCGCGCCCGCGCGGCTCGGGCCCATGACCCTGCGCAACCGGGTGATCAAGTCGGCGACCTTCGAGGGCCGGACACCCAAGGCGCTGGTGACCGACGATCTGATTGCCTATCACGTCGCGCCCGCCGCGGGCGGCGTCGGGATGACGACCGTGGCGTACTGCGCTGTCGCCCCCGAGGGCCGCACCGACCGTCACCAGATCTGGATGCGCCCCGAGGCCGTGCCGGGCCTGCGCCGGCTCACCGACGCGGTGCACGCGACCGGCGCCGCCGTGTCCGCGCAGCTCGGTCACGCCGGCCCGGTGGCCAACGGCGCCTCCAACCGGCTGCCGTCGCTCGCCCCGACCCGGCGGTTCAGCCCGTTCGGCTCGATGACCAGGGCGACCAGCACGCAGGACATCGAACGGATCGTCAGGGCCCACGCCGAGGCCGCCCGGTTCGCCGCCGACGCCGGCTTCGACGCCGTCGAGCTGCACTTCGGCCACAACTACCTGGCCAGCGCCTTCCTCTCACCCAAGCTGAACCACCGCACCGACGGCTACGGCGGGAGCCTCGCGGGCCGGGCGCGGTTCGCCCGGGAGATCGCCGCCGCGGTGCGGGCCGAGGTCGGCGGGCAGCTCGCGATCCTGGCGAAGCTGAACATGGACGACGGTGTCGACGGCGGGCTGTGGCTGGACGAGTCGGTCCAGGTGGCCCGCCTGCTGCAGGACGACGGGTCGCTGGACGCGCTGGTCCTCACCTGCGGCAGCTCGCTGCTCAACCCGATGTACCTGTTCCGCGGGGACGCGCCGGTGCGTGAGTTCGCGGGCGCGTTCCACGGGGTGACGAGGGCTGGGCTGCGGCTGGTCGGCCCGCGCTTCCTGAAGGCCTATCCGTACCAGCCGCTGTACATGCTCGACCACGCCCGGCAGTTCCGCGCCGAGCTGACGATGCCGCTGGTGCTGCTCGGCGGCGTCACCGACCGGGCCGGGATGGACACGGCGATGGCCGAGGGCTTCCAGTTCGTCGCCATGGCGCGGGCGCTGCTGCGCGAGCCGGATCTCGTCAACCGGCTGCGCGAGGACGCGACCACGAGGTCGCTGTGCGTGCACTGCAACAAGTGCATGCCGACGATCTACTCGCGGTCGCGCTGCGTCCTCACCGACCCGACCGCATAGCGCGGGCGAACCGACGAGGCGGAACTCCGACTGTTCCCGCGTTGCCCTGCCCCGCGAACGGCCGGCCAGTCGCCGCGCCGCGCCGCGTGCCTTGCCCAGCCGCCCAGGCCGCCCAGCCGCCCAAGCCGCCCAAGCCAGCGTTCCCGCTAGGTCGGGATCTGGCGTCGCCCGCGGCGGCGGGACGGGTCTCGGCCGCCGATGGGCCACAGGTCGCCGCTGGGGTGTTCGTCGACGTCCTCCATGATCCCGGTGATCAGGGCGGCGACGGCGCCGACGAGCGCGATCGCCGCGCCGACGATCGAGATCGTCCAGGAGGCCATGCAGACGCCGACCGTCCCGACGGTGAAGCCGGCACTGATGATCAGCACCATAGCCCAGGACAGCGGCTTGGAGTGGTGTGACGTGGGTGAGTCGCTCACCGGCGGCCCTTCGCGGGTCCATCCGCTCCGCCGAGCGCGGCGCGGTTACCGGCGATGATCGCACGGCCGGGCCACTCCGTGGCGGGAATCACATCGGAACGGGTCGCCCGAGCCCGGAGACGACGAAGCGGCCCGCCCCCGGACAGGGACAGGGCCGCTTCGCACGCCGGGTGTCGCGCCGGCCGGCTCCTACGTCGAAGAGAGCTCGACGTAGCCGGTCAAGCCAGGCTTAGGCCGAGATCTGGCGGCGGTAGGACGCGTCACGCGCGCCGATCGGCCAGAGGTCGCGGCTGGGGTGCTCGTCGACGTCATCCATGATCCCGGTGACCAGGGCGATGATGCCGCCGAGAACCACGATCGCGCCGCCGATGATCGAGACCGTCCAGGAAGCCATGCACACCCCGAGCGTGCCGACGGCGGTACCGATGGTGATGACCAGCACCATCGCCCAGGACAGGGGCTTGGTGTGGTGTGCCGAGTGCGTTTCGCTCACCGTGGACCCTTCGTGCGTGCGTTGTGCGCGGTCAGCGGGACGGAACTCCGTCCCGTCGCGATGCTATCGGTCGCACGCACGTCACCTGGCCACGAGTGACCTCCATGACGTGAGGGAGACGGCAGGACCTCGGCCGCTGGAAGCCGTGCCGACGGGAACTCGTCCGCCGGCGGGCGTGCCGACAGGCGCCGGTCGCCGGTCGGTGTCGATCACTGGTCGGTGTCGGTCGCTGGTCGGTGTCGTCGTCGGTGTCAGACGCCGGTCGCCGCGGCGGCGAGGAGAACGAGGGCCGTGACGGCGGCGGCGGTGCGGATCGCGTTGAACCGGTCCCAGCGCACCCGGTGCCGCTCCCAGTCCGCCGGCGGCTCCTCCGGGCGCCATGACGCCATCGCGATGTTGATCGGCAGGTCGCCGCGGACCGTGACGATGACGTTGGTCAGCAGCGAGACGAACCCGACGCCCGCGAGCGCCGCCGAGGTGGTGGAGTCGCCGACGGCGGCGGTGACCGTCAGCGCGAGCGACGCGACCAGCGCCGCGAGCTGCAGCGGCACCATGAACCGCGGGTAGCTGGCATCGAACGCCTGCTTGACGGTGATGTACGAGGCCACCGGCAGCGAGTGCATCGCCGGTCGGATCGCCACCAGTCCGACCGTCATCGTCCCGGCGACCAGTCCGGCGAGCACCAGGGCCACCACCGCGAGAGCGGTCATCACCGAGCACCTCCCTGCGCGTGTGGGCCCGGCCATACGCCCGAGCCGGTTCCTCACCGCGCACGCTAACGGCGCACCGTGGCCACGCGGACACGAGAACCCCGACGATCGCCCGGCAACTTCCTGCCACCGCGACTTGCGGCCAGGCAACCGCGACGGCGTTATTCGGGGAGCGGGGGGAGGCTGAGGCAGTCGCGCAGGACGTTCTCGACGGCGTCGGAGCGGGCGTGGTCGCCCATGGAGCCGGTGACGAAGGCGTAGGCGTAGCGGCCGGAGCGGCTGGCCCAGCCGAGGCTGCCGCCGAGGCCGCCCATGCCGAACCCGTCCTCGTCGACGCCGAAGCCCAGCCCCCAGGCGTTGAGGCTGCCCATGACCCGGTCGGGGCCGCTGCACTGCGCCGTCGTCGCCTCGGCGAGCAGGCTGGGCCCGAGGAGCTGGCCGGACAACAACGCGGCGTACAGCCCGGCGACGGCGCGGGCGGTGCCGTGCCCGTTGACCGCTGGAACCTCGGCGGCTCGCAGGGCCGCGCTGTTGGCCACGGCGCCGTCCTGGACGCCGGGCGGGTTGCCGATCGCCCGCTTGTAAAGCTCGGGGCGCCCATCGGCGGCGCTCAGGCGGAACGCCGCGTCCAGCCCGGTGAGCTCGACGGCGCGGGCCTGCTGCTCGGGCGTGAGACCAATCGTGAAGTCGAGCCCGAGCGGCTCGCAGATCTCCTCGCGCAGGAACGTGGCGAGCCGCCGTCCGTCGACGCGCCGCACCAGCTCGCCGAGGAGATGGCCGTAGAACAGCGCCGACTCGCCGTGCGCGGTGCCCGGCGTCCACAGCGGCTGCTGGGCCGCGAGCACGGCGCAGATCAGGTCCCAGTCGAACAGCGCCGCCGTCGGCAGCGGCCGGTCCAGCGCGACCAGGCCGGCCTGGTGGGCCAGCACGTGCCGGACGGTCGCGGGCGCGGCGAAGCCGGGCCAGTACCGGTCGACGCGGCTGTCGAGGTCGAGCCGGCCGCGTTCCACCAGCAGCAGCGCGCACACCGCGGCGAACGGCTTCGTCACCGAGTACGGCATGACGATGCTGTCGCGGCCCCAGCGCGCCGTGCCGGCCGCGTCCGCGGTGCCGCCCCACAGGTCGACCACCCAGGTGCCGTCGTGCCAGGCCGCCACCGCGGCACCGGTGCCCGCGGCCTCGGCCAGCACCCGCTCGAACGCCACCCGCACCGGCTCGAAGCCCGGCGCGACCACGCCCCGCGCGCCGGGGGCGCCCGCGCCCGCCGAGCCGCCGGCGGCTCCGCCCGCCATGACGGCGCCGGGCGTGCCACCCGCGCCGGCTCCGCCCCCGCCACCCGCCTCGACACCGCCCGCCTCGACACCGCCTGGGTCGACACCGCCTGGGTCGGCCACCGGCGCGGGAGCGAAGGGCGCCTCCGCGGTGGGACGGTCCGCGGTCGGGGCCGCCACGTCGGTCGTGGTCAGGTCGGTGGCGACGGCGCCGCCCGCGGCAGCGGGTGCGGGAAGGGTCATGGCGGCGATTGTCCGTCCGAAATTGCGCGTGGGTGTCGTTTCCGCGCCTAGGGCGCGTCCCGGAGCCGTAACCCAACCGACACGTTGGCCCGTTCAGGCAGCCGGGTCCGTCACCGGGGGTCACCGGCCGTCGCGTGGACGGCCTCGGCGGCGAGCAGCCGGGCCAGAACGTCACCCGCCGTCCGGATGTCGTCGTCGCCGACGTCGAGGTGCGTGAGCAGGCGCAGCGACGTGGGCCCGGCGGTGCCGACGAGAACGCCCCGCGCGGCCGCCCTCGCGGCGAAGCTCTCGGCGTCCCGCACCGCGACGAAGATCATGTTCGTCTCGACCAGCTTCGGCTCGACGCGCCCCGGGGCCGCGTCGGCGAGCGTCGCGGCGAGCTCGGCGGCGTGCCGGTGGTCGTCGGCCAGCCGGTCGAGGTGATGACGCAGCGCGTACAGGCCGGCCGCGGCGAGGACCCCGGCCTGGCGCATCCCGCCGCCGAGCCGCTTGCGCCACACCCGGGCCCGGTCGATGTGCTCGGCGTCGCCGACGACGAGCGAGCCGACCGGGGCGCCCAGCCCCTTCGACAGGCAGACCGAGAGCGTCCCGAACAGCTGGCCGAGGCGGCGCGGCTCGACCCCGAGGCCCACCGCGGCGTTCCAGATCCGGGCGCCGTCGCAGTGCAGCACCACGCCGGCGTCGTCGGTGATCGCCCGCAGCCGCTCCAGCCGGTCGAGCGGCCAGATCCGCCCGCCCGCGCGCGCCTGGGTGTTCTCCACGGCGACGACGCTGGTCGGGACCATGTTGTAGGTCTTCGGCGCCGAGCGCGGCCGGATCTGCGCGGCGAGCTCGGCGAGGTCCAGCGGGCCGGCGAGCCCCGGCAGCGTCCGGGTCTGCACCCCGCCGAGCGCGGCGAGCCCCCCGAGCTCGTAGGTGACGATGTGCGCCTCGGCGTCGGCGATGACCTCGGTGCCGATCTCGGCGCTCGCCCGCAGCGCGCAGAAGTTGCCCATCGTCCCGCTCGGCACGAACACGGCGGCCTCGTGGCCGAGCAGGCCGGCCGCGTACTCCTCCAGCGCGCGCACCGACGGGTCCTCGCCGTAGACGTCGTCGCCGACCTCGGCCTCGGCCATCACCCGGCGCATGTCCGCCGTCGGCCGGGTCACCGTGTCGCTGCGCAGGTCGATCGCCATGCCTGGCACGATACGGCCCGCCCTGTGCCGTCCGGCCGGCGTCAGCCGCGCCCGGTACGCCGCCCGACGGCAGCGGCGGCGGCGTCAGCGACGGCGGCGCAGGGCCGCGAGGAAGCCGGCACCGTCGTCGCCTGGCTGGCCGGAGCCCGCCCGGGTCCGCGCGTCCGGCTGGCCCGGCGCGGGGAACGTGGGATCGCGCAGGGCGCGGGCCGCGGAACGGCGGGTGAGGCCGGTGAGCCGGTCGAGGTAGAGCGTGCCGGCCAGGTGGTCGGACTCGTGCTGCAGGCAGCGGGCGAGCAGCCCGGTGCCGGAGTACTCGACCGGCTGGCCGTGCGCGTCCACGCCGCGCACGGTGGCGCTGGCCGCCCTCGTCGTCGCGTAGTGGTAGCTGGGCACCGACAGGCAGCCCTCCTGGTCGGTCTGCTCGCCCGGGCCGAGCTCGAGGACGGGGTTCGCCACGGCCTTCGGCTGGCGCCGCCGCGGCCGGCCGTCGGCGTCGGCGTCGGCGTCCGCCTCGTCCTCATGCCGGTCCGGCCGGTTCGGCTGCCAGTCCGTGTCGAACACGAACAGCCGCAGGCCGACGCCGACCTGTGGCGCGGCCAGCCCGACCCCGGGCGCCGCGTACATCGTCGCGATCATGTCGTCGACGAGCCGGCGCAGCCGGTCGTCGAAGACCGTGACCGGATCGGCGGGGGTGCGCAGTATGGGGTCGCCGAGGACCCGGATCGGCAGGATGGTCACCCTTCCAGGATCCCAGCCCTCCACCCGTCCGTGCCGTCCGTGCCGTCCCGGCCCGAGCGTCAGGCGGTGGGCGCGTCGGCGGAGCGGACGACGCGGTAGCCGGCGCCGGCGAGCAGCTGGGGGATCAGGCGCACCATCTGGGCGTCCTTGTCCTTCGTCTCCGTGGACAGTTCGTCGTACGGGCGGATGTCGGGGTGGATCAGCCGCTCGTTGTCCCGGGTCTCGCCGCCCCGCCAGCCGTGCGCGAGCCGGTTGCGCATCCAGCGCTCGTGCTCGTGGCGCGCGAGCAGCTCGACCTCGTCCGGGGTGAACGCGAACGGCGGCGCGTCCGGCGTCATCCTGGCGCTCGCGCAGCCGATCAGGTTCAGCTTGGTCTCGATGTCGCGGGCCTGGTCGTAGTTGTTGGTGCGGTACTTCTCCGGCAGGTTCTCCCACGCGACCAGCGCCTCGTTGTCGTCGCTGGCCTCGCCGGATTCCAGCCGCTGGCGGCAGTAGTCGGCGTGGATCGCCTCGGCCCACGCTTCCAGCCGGTCATCAGACACGTCATCAGGATCGCAGGCCGCGTCGAGCTGCGGGAAGATGACCATGTCGTCGTAGAGCGCGTCCATCGGGCCCTGCCCCTCCTGTCGGCCGGGGCGCAGCGCGTCCCCGAGCGGGCTGCCCCTGTCCACCCGGACGACGACCGACCGGCGGGTCGGCGGCCGAGCCGTCGCGAGGGCCTTGCGCAGCGCCAGCTCCTCGTCGTCATAGCAGACGAAGATCTGCTCGAGAAAGCCGGCGCCGGGCGCGTGGGCGTGCGCGCGCCGGTCGAGGTCCGCCTCCTCGGCACGGACGTCGTGGCAGTCCAGGTCGAGCGCGACGTCGAGGACCTCGTAGCGGGCGCGCAGCGCCTGGACGACTGTGCTCGCGTGCTCGTCGACGACCACCACCGGCAACCGGAAGGCACCCTCGCCGAGGATGTGCCTGCGCCGCCGGGCGATCTGGAGCAGCAGCTCCCGGCCGAACGGCGACAGGCCGGCGACGACGACCGGCCCGCCGCCGGCCGGCGTCCAGGTCGCGGCGAGATCGTCGAGCAGCAGCCGGGCGCCGAGGCGGGCGGTGTTGAAGAAGTCGACCGTGACCGCGTCGCTCGCCGGCTGGCGCAGCAGCAGGATCCACAGCGCGTCGAGCACGTCCGGGTCGGACTCCTCGGCGTAGCAGCGCAACGCGGTGGACCGGTCGCGCCCGGCCGCGGTGGCGATGGCGACGGCGGCGATGAGCACGGCCGCGTTGCGGCCGGTCGCGGGCCCGGTCACGTAGAGCCTGTCGGCGCGGGCGAGGCCGGCGCGGCGCAGCACGGCCTCGTCGGTCGGGTCGCCGGCGAGCACGGTGACCCGCTGGTCGCCGACCAGGCCGGCGAGCTCCGCGTGCGCGCCGGGAGCGACGAGCACCACCTGGGCGCGCTCGGAGCGCAGCTTCGCGACGAGCGCGAGCGCGCCCGGCCCGTCGCCGCAGACGACCGCGTGGCCATGGGCGAGCCGGGCCCGCAGCCGGGACACCGGCAGCACGAGCGCGTCGGCGAGCGCGTAGAACGTCGCGGCCGGGGCGAGGAAACGCGCCACCTGCAGGGGTGCCGAGAGCGCCGTGTCGGGCAGGTCCGGTGGCTGGAAGACGAACAGGCCGAAGGAGCCGTAGAGCAGGTCGAGGAAATGGTCGCCGAACGACCCGCCGACGCCGGCCGCCTCGTACATCAGCCACTGGCCGGCAATCCCCAGGCACATCGCTGCGAGCGCCGCGACCCCGCACAGCACCCGCCATCCTCGCGGGTCGACGAGCAGCGTGCGTAATCCGTCCGCGGCCGTGTCGCGGCGCGTCCGACGCGATCGGCGTTGCCGTCCCCCGGCGTCGCTCACCACGCTTGTCAGCTCTCCTCGTGTCTCCGGCCGGAGTCTGCGGGTCCATATGGCGATTTGATGGGTTCTTGGAGCCGTTGGAGCCGTTGGAGTCATTGAGTTCACGGAAAGCGATACAGGTGGGGAACTGTGGAGCTTGCCGTGTTCTCCCTGGGTGGGCGACTTCGCGAACCTTATGCCCAACGGCCGCATTCGGCGCGACCAACGCGACGGTCGGCGGTGCGACAGCGGTCGGTGGGCGACCCTGAAGGGCTCCCGGGGCGGCGGGCGGGAACCGTGGGGCCGTGGCCGGCAGCAGGATTCGTTGGTGGGAAAGGACGGGATTGAYGGCGACGTCTCGTAGGTCACCACGTCTATCGGTGGACTCGATGGGCAGTAGCGCGGGACGCTGGCTAGCGTGCTGACCAGGATTGATCACGTCGGGATCGCGGTGGCTTCACTGACCGAGACCATCCCGATCTACGAGCAGGCATTCAACCTGAAGTGCGTGCATCAGGAGACCAACGAGCGCCAGGGCGTGCGCGAGGCGATGCTGCTGGTGCACTCCGGTGACACCGGTGGCTCCTACGTCCAGCTGCTCGAGCCGATCCGCGATGACACGCCGGTGGGCAAGTTCCTGGCCAAGCGCGGCCCGGGCATCCACCACATCGCCTACGGCGTCGACGACATCGACGCGGCGCTCGCCTCGCTCACCGTCGGTGGCTTCGACCTGGTGAACAAGACCCCGGTGCACGGCACCTCGGGCAGCAGGATCGCCTTCATCCATCCCAAGGGCCTCGGCGGCGTCCTCACCGAGCTGGTCGAGGCCGCCGCCGGCCACTGACCCCGCCCCCCACCGCAACCCGTGGCGGATGACCACCCCTATAAACACTCTGACCCGACACACCCCACCCCCGGTCATGTGAAGTGTGTCGGCTCAGCAGGTCTATGGGCGAGGTCATCCGCCACGGTTCGGACTTGGCCGTCAGGCGGCCGCGGCCCGCAGTGCGGCGGCGCGGTCGGTGCGCTCCCAGGTGAGGTCGGGCAGTGACCGGCCGAAATGCCCGTAGGCGGCGGTCTGCTGGTAGACCGGGCGCAGCAGGTCGAGGTCGCGGATGATCGCCGCCGGGCGCAGGTCGAACACCTCCGCGACGGCACGGCCGATCGCCCCCGGCGCCACCTGCTCGGTGCCGAACGTCTCGACGAACAGGCCGACCGGCTCGGCCTTGCCGATGGCGTAGGCGACCTGCAGCTCCACCCGGCGGGCCAGGCCCGCGGCCACCACGTTCTTCGCGACCCAGCGCAGCGCGTACGCCGCCGACCGGTCCACCTTCGACGGGTCCTTGCCGGAGAACGCGCCGCCGCCGTGCCGGGCCGAACCGCCGTAGGTGTCAATGATGATCTTTCGGCCGGTGAGGCCCGCGTCGCCGACCGGGCCGCCGACCTCGAACCGGCCGGTGGGGTTCACCAGCAGCCGGTAGCCGTCCACCTCCAGCTCGCCCAGCCGGCCGCCCCGGCCGCTGATCTCCTCGACGAGCCGCTTGAGCTCCGGCTCGACGACCTGGGAGCGGATGTCGGGGGCCAGCTGGCCGTCCAGGTCGACGCCAGGGGCGTGGTGTGCGGAGAGGACGACCGTGTCGAGACGGACCGGCCGATCGCCGTCGTACTCGATCGTGACCTGGGTCTTGCCGTCGGGGCGCAGGTACGGCAGCGCCCGGTCATGCCGGACGGCGGCGAGGCGGCCCGCCAGCCGGTGCGCGAGCGTGATCGGCAGCGGCATCAGGTCCGGCGTCTCGTCGGTGGCGTAGCCGAACATGATCCCCTGGTCGCCGGCACCCTGGCGGGACAGCTCGTCGACGCCTGCGGCGCCGGGGGCGGCCGCCGCGCCCTGGCGGCCGGCGGGCCCGAGGCCGGTGCGCGCCTCGTAGGCGTTGTCGACGCCCTGGGCGATGTCGGGCGACTGGGTGCCGATCGAGACGAGCACGTCGACCGTGGCGGCGTCGAACCCGGTGGCCTCGTCGTAGCCGATGCCGGCGAGCGTGCGCCGCACGGTGTCGACGACGTCGACGTCCGCGCCGGTCGTCACCTCGCCGGCGACGTGCACCCGGCCGGCGGCGAGCAGCGTCTCCACCGCGACCCGGGAACGCCGGTCGCCGGTGAGATAGGCGTCCAGCAGGGCGTCGCTGACCTGGTCGGCCGCTTTGTCGGGATGGCCCTCGGTGACCGATTCCGAGGTGAAAAGGCGTCGGGACATGAAATACCTCGTTTCGTGCGCGCCGACGGTTCTCGACCCGTGGCGGATGACGCCAACCAGTGGGCAGGCGCTCATCTTCACCCCCGCGCGGCCCATTCCCCGGCATCCGACGGCCCCTTCTCCGCCCGCGCCGCGCCCATTCCCGGCATTCAGCCCGAACTCGGCCGGCGGGATGCGGCCCCGCGGCTGGTTCGGCTTCGGCCGCCGCCGTCGCGGCCGAGCCTCGATGGCTGGCTGGAGTGATCCATAAGCGCATCGTGGTGACGCTAGGTCGATGTCTTGGTGAACGAGACTCTGAGTATTGGTAGCTATGCTTATCGTGAATGTCGATCGCTGTGGGCGCCGGGACCGATGCGCTGGCGACCGGCGAATTTCGAGCTGAAACGTGATGCCGGTCACGAAGGTTTTCCGGGAGGCGTTGAAGGAGAACGGGAGCCACGGACGGTCAGTGATCGGGAACGTGGCTGGCCACGATTCGTGTTTGCCTACTGGCCGGGGGCCTGCCTATGTTTGCTCTCGTCCGGCCGGGGCGCACTTTTCCCGGGCAGGGCGAAACGCCGGGCCGACGCCGATTCTGCCCACGGTCCCGGCGCATGTCGTCTCCTTATCGCGGGGCAGAAACGGAGGAGCCCGGACTCGGGCTCAGCCGGAGAGATGCCAGCAGGGAAGCTGCGTTCTCCAGGCGCGCCAGGCCGTTGAATGGCCGGGGCGCCACCACGTGCCATTCCAGCATCGTTCTCGCTGCTGGTCCGCGCGCGTTCCGTTGGTGTAGCGGGAAAGCCATTTCTTGTCGATCCGACGCAACCGTAAGAGCAGCCTGCGCAACCGTCTCGCCGCCATCGTCGCGGCGGGGGCCGTCGTCACCACGGGCGGGCTGATGGCTGCCTCTCCGGCCAGCGCCGCGACCGTCTCCGACACCTCCATCGCAGCCGCCGCGAAGAAGGCCGGTCTCGCCGGCTGTCGCGGCGTGTCGACGGGCACCTGGGTGGCCATCGCCTTGGCCGAGTCGCGCGGCAACACCCACGCCCACGCGACTGGCATCGAGGACTCGCGGGGCCTGTGGCAGGTCAACCTGTGGGCCAACAGCGACCTTGTCGGCGGGCGCAACCTGTACGACGTGTCCAACAACGCCTGGGCCGCCAAGCGCGTCTGCCACCGCCAGGGCCCGACCGCGTGGTCGACCTACACCAACGGCGCGTACAAGCACTTCCTGGCTCGTGGCCACGCGGCCGCCGCCAAGGTCTGAGCGGAGCCTTACCAACTCGGGCTGAACGTCGAAACGCCGGACAACGCGAGGCCTCCCCGTACGCGGGGAGGCCTCGTCGTCGTTCCGGTGCCCGGTGCCGGCGGGGCCAAGCCGACGGAGCGCCGCTGTGGCGCGGGCCGCCCGGCCGCCGGGCCGCCGGGCCGCCTAGAGCGTGCGGCGGCGCAGGCGCAGGAGGGGGATGCGGCGGTCGCCGGCCTTCTTCTGGTATTCAGCGAAGGCATCTGACTGGGCGACGAATCCGGACCACTCGGCGTCGTACTCGGCGCCGGTGAGCTCGGTGGCGGTGACCTCGACGGGTCCGTCGGTGGTCTCGATCGTCGTGTCCGGGCGGGCGACCAGGTTGTGGTACCAGGCCGGATGCGTGGGGGCCCCGGCATACGACGCGGCGACGACCCAGTCATCGCCGGAGCGGCGGCCGAGTACCGGGTTGACGCGATCGACACCGCTGCGGGTGCCGATGGTGTGCAGCAGGATCAGGCTGCGGCCGAAGCCGCCGGTGGTGACGTTCCCGTTGTTCGCGCGGAACTCCGCGATGACGTTGTCGTTCCAGCTCAACGCAGATCGCTTCCTTCGTCCGTCGGGGGCCCGCGGGGCCCTGGTCGCGGTGGAGAGGCCGGGCGGCGGCAGCTGGCCCACCGCCTGAGGAACGTAACGCCGGGGGCGGCTCCCACCTGCCGGGCACGCCGGGTCAAAATCGAGCCGGCGTTGTCCACGCTGTTGACGGCTTCCCGCCGACGAACGACAAGAAACCGCGAGAGCTGTCCTGGCCGACGGCGTACCTGCGTCTTCTGATCCTCGATGGGGCGGAACCGGGCGACTCGCCGGGACCGGACGCCGTAGGCTGGCGCGCCATGGAACTGTGGGAGCTGGCCGCGCGTGAGCAGGTACGGGACACCGTGGCGACATACAGCCACAGTGGCGACCGGCTCCGGCTCGAGGACCTCGCGGCCTGCTTCACCGCCGACGGCGTGCTGGAGACCAAGGGCGGCTGGACGGCGCATGGCCGAGCGGAGATCATCGCCCGGCTCTCCGGGGTCCAGGCCCTGACCGCCGCCACGACGGTGCCCGGGCGGGAGGCGAGCCCCGGGAGTGCCAGCGGCCTCGGGGCCGAGGATGGCGGCCCGGCGGGCAACGGCGCCGCGTCGGCAGGCAACGGCGCGGCGTCGGCGGGTGGTGGCGGCCCCGCGGCCGGGAAGGCGTTCATCCGGCACTTCGTCACGAATCTGCGGTTCGACTCGGTGACGCCCGACCGGATCACCACGTCGGCCTACTTCGCGGTGTTGACGGTCGCCGGCCTGGACCACTGGGGCCGTTACCGCGACATCCTGGTCCCGGCCGAGGGCCGGTGGCTGTTCGCCCACCGTCTCGTCCGTACCGACGCCCACGCCCCCGGCTCGCCGTTCCGCGGCTGAACGCCGCGCGGTGGCGCCTGGGCACAGGGCCTCGGCCGGTGTCTTCGGGATGAAGCCGACAAACGTCGCTACACCTCGAACAGCGGCACCTCGCCCGGCATCGGCTGGTCCAGCACGCGGCGGAGCAGCAGGACCTCCCGCCGCCAGTCCTCGGCGCTCGCGGTCTCGGACCACAGCTCGGCCAGCTCGGAGCCGTCGGCGAGCACCCGGTCCAGCGCCTCGACCGCGAGCGAGCGAAGGTCGTCCGGGAACGCCGGCAGCGGCTCCAACGGCCACCGGGAGTCGCTGACCGGCTCACCGCCCGGGCACTGAGCGGCGATCAGCGCCGCCGCGACGACGACGTGGGAGCCGGGATCGATCTCGAGGTGGCCCTCGGCGTCGACGGCCCGCGCCAGCAGGCGTTGGACGAGATCGACCCGGTTGGCCGCCGGAGCGTCGAGGAGATCGTCGACAAAGTCCAGCGCACCGTCGTTGTCGAAGTGTCCCGGACCCCACGCACCCACAGCGGTCTCCTCGTGTTCGGCGCTGCCGGGTGATTCTCTCGGTCGCTACCGACACTTTTCGCCGGTTGTCATGGGCGCGTCGTGGCGAGAACCGGTGGTCGGGCCCTGGCCCGCGGTTCCCGCGGACGTGCCACGCTACCCGGCGGCGCCAGGAGGGGAACCAGGGGAGGAGCCCGACGAGTCGGTGCGCGGCGCGAGCCAGTCCGGCCACGGCACGGGCGGGTTGGGCAGCGGCTGGACGCCTCGCCTGGCCAGGAGCTCCTCGAAGCCCTCGGGGTCCGCGGGCACGGCCCGTGGGTCCCCCGTCATGATCTCGTAGAGGGTGGCGCCCTCGGGCCCGGCCACCAGTGGTCCGAAGGCCGCGCCGTGCTCCAGGGTGATGTGGGTGCCGGCCGGGCAGGGACGGTCGCCGATGAGCACCTCGCCGGCGACGACGAAGACGAAGTGGTCGGACTTGTGGCTGTGCCGCTCGATGATCACCCCCGCGTCGTAACGGGCGTAGATGACCATCCGCTCCGGTGACCACTCGAGGAACTTCTCCCAGACCGACACCCGCCGCCCGTCGGCGTGCGCCTGCGCCTTCACCTCGTTCCACGGCACGTCTCCCACGGAGACGATCTTCAGGTCCGGCTTCTCCTCTGGCACGGTGCCCCTTTCTGATCGGACGGCTTTCTGATCGGACGGCCTCGGCGCCATCCCGCCTCGGCGTGGTGTGACGTGGGTCTCGACAAGTCGCTCGGCGAAAAGTAACTTTCCGGAAAGTGATTCGCAATGCCGCTCCTCGCGGCTTGCTCCGCTCGCCGCCGCGCCGCACGCAGAACCGCGCGGAACACAGCACGCCGCACAAGGGGGCATGGCCATGGCCTTGACCGACACCACCGCGCCCGCGACCGCCGCCGGTTCCGTCACCCCGGCCCCGGAGGACCTGCCGAAGATCATTTCGGTGGACGACCACATCCTGGAACCACGTGAGCTGTGGCAGCGTGAGCTGCCGGCCACGATGCGAGACCGCGGGCCCAGGGTCGTGCGGGAGAAGCTCAAGCTGCACTTCTCCGGCGGCCACTACGGCTTCGAGCGCGACGCGCCCGACGGCCGCTGGTGCGACCTGTGGCTCTACGACGACCTCGTCTACCCGACCGGCCTGCTGCACGCCTCCGCCGGCGTGCCACCGGCCGAGGTGAAGAACCTGCCGGCCATCTACGAGGACTTCCGGCCGGGCACCTATGAGCGGGACGCCCGCCTCGCCGACATGGACGCCAACCACGTCGAGGCGGCCATCAACTTCCCGAACACGTTCCCGCGGTTCTGCGGCCAGGGCTTCTCCGAGCGGCCGGACAAGGACGTCGCGCTCGCCTGCATCCAGATCTACAACGACTGGATGATCGACGAATGGGCGGCCGGCGCCGGGCAGGGCCGGTTGATCCCGCTGTCCCTCATCCCGCTGTGGGATCCCGCGCTCGCCGCCGCCGAGGTGCGCCGGTGCGCGGCGAAGGGCTCGTACGCGGTGTCGTTCTCCGAGAACCCGAGCAAGCTCGGGTTCGCCTCCATCCACTCCGGCGCGTGGGACCCGCTGTTCCAGGCATGCGAGGAGACCGGAACCGTCGTGACGATGCACATCGGCTCGTCGTCGACGCTGCCGTCGACGTCACCGGACGCGCCGCTGGCGGTCAGCATGTCGCTGTCCTCGCAGAACGCCGAGGGGTCGCTGTGCGACTGGATCTTCTCCGGCACGCTCGACCGTTTCCCGGGCCTGACCATCGTCTACGCCGAGAGCCAGGTCGGCTGGATGCCGTATCTGCTGGAGCGCATGGACCTCGTCTGGAAGGGCGGCGTCGGCGGCGGCGCCACCCTGCCGAACCCGCCGAGCAGCTACATCAGGGGCCGCGTCTACGGCTGCCTGTTCGATGACCAGCACGGGTTGATCTCGCGCGACGAGGTGGGCCTCGACCAGATCGTCTTCGAGACCGACTACCCGCACACCGACGGCACCTGGCCGAACTCCCGCGCCGTCGCGCATCGCCTGTGCGCRGGCGCCGGCATGGACGCGGGGGAGATCCACAAGTTCKTCCGCGGCAACGCCATCCGTGCCTTCGGCCTCGAACGCTTCGGAATCAAGGATTGACCTCGCCGGGCGCTACAGTCGGCCTGGATGGCTGAGAGCGCGGTGACCGGAAGCGCGGTGACCAGAACGGATCCGTCGGCGTCGGCGTCGGCGTCAGTGGCGGCGTCGGCAACGGCGCCGTCGCGGGGCGGGCCGTCGCCGGGCAGGCCGGCGGGGCCGGCGGGGCCGGCGGGGCCGGCGGGGCCGGCGGGGCCGGCGGGCGAGCCCAGCTGGGTCGACGAGGTCGGCCTGACCGGGGGCGCCGGCCTGCTCGCCCGGCTGGTACGGCTGAACATGCTCGTCTCGGCGGCACTCGACGGTCTTGTCGAACCGTTCGGCCTGACGGTGGCCGACTACCTGGTTCTCGGCACGATCCGGCACGCGCCCGGCGGCCGGGGCGCGCCGAGCCGCCTGTGCCGGGTGCTCGGCCGGACCAGCGGCGGCATGACGCTCACCCTCGACCGTCTCGCCGCCGCGGGCCTGCTCCGTCGCGCCCCCGACCCGACGGACCGCCGCCGCGTCATCGTCGAGCTCACCGACGCCGGCGACGCCCTGAGCCGCCGCGTGAACGACCGCCTCCACGAGTGGGAGAACGCGCTGTCACTCCCCGCGGACCTGCGCGCCGGGCTTCACGACACCGTTGACACCCTCATCGACGCGGTGACCCCCGACCGGCCGCGGTGACCCTCGCTTCGCCAGCGGTGGCCGCGTGCGGCGCCGCCGGACGGCCACGGCCGTCCGGCGGCGAGACGTGAACGCGGCCCGCGCCGGCCCAGCTCCGGCTCAGGTGTGGACGCCGTCGACGTAGATGTCGACCTTCTCGTCGTAGAAGCAGACCAGGCCCGCGATGCGGACGCTCTCCAGCAGCGGGGCCGTGTAGTACCAGACGACGTCGTCGTGGACCTTGCCGTCGAGCTCGACGCCGTAGTAGCTGGCCGTGCCCTTGTACGGGCAGCCGGTGCTGGTGGACGACGGTCGAAGCATGTCCATGCGGACGTCGGTCAGTGGCAGGTAGTAGCGGGGGCGGAGGCCGGTCTCGAACAGCACGGTCGGGCGGGTCGACTCGGCGACCGTGACCCCGTCGATCTCGACCCGGACGTGCCGGGAGCTGGAGAGGATGTCGATCCGGTGGTACGGGTTGCGGGCGTGGACGATGACCGGCTCGTCCTCCTCCAGCCAGGTGTCCATCGCATCCCAGTCGAGCCGGACCATGTCGCGCAGCTCCGGGAACGGCGAGTCCGGGTAGGTCAGGGCGGCGCCGGCCGCGCGGTGCCCGCCCGCGACCACGTCGTGGCGGTGCGCGTCGCCCCGGCTCGGGGAACGGACGATCTCCCCGGTCGGCTCCAGTGTGGCCTTCAGGTCGGCCAGTGGCAGGTAGTAGACGGGGTAGTGCGGGCCCTCCCAGACCAGCAGCGGCGCGACCGTGTCGACGACGACCACGCCACCCAACAGCGGTCGTACCCGCTTGTGTGCCTGCTCGAGCCGGACCCGTCCCCGGGCGCCCGACCCGGGTGCGCCGGTGGCCGCCGAGGGCTGTGCCGTGGCCGGACTGGCCGTCGTCTCGGTCGTGCTGGTCGTGGAATCGGTCGTCGTCATGCGTCACTCCTCCGTCCGTCCGCTACCTAGGTAACGGCACCCCCAAGAGCAACCTTCCACGGACGACGATCACAAGCGACGGACCGACGGACCGACGGTCACAGGCCCGCCGCGTCGACGCGGTCACGATCGTCGGGCCGACGGCAGGCCCTGGGCCAAAAATGGACCGTAAGGTCCACAAAGGGCTAGCGTGGACGGATGGCGCTCACCGTGAAGGGACGGGCGACCCGGCAGCGCATCATCGAGGGTGCCGCGGTCTACCTGCGCGGCGACGAGCCCGGCGAGGTGACCCTCGACGACATCCGGGCCATCACTGGCACGAGCAAGAGCCAGATCTTCCACTACTTCCCGGGTGGCAAGGAGGAGCTGCTGCTCGCGGTGGCGCGGCACGAGTCGGAGCGCGTCCTGGAGGACCAGCAGCCGCATCTCGGCGCCCTGACCTCGTGGGCGGCCTGGGAGCGATGGCGGGACGCGGTCGTGGCCCGCTACCGGGCCCAGGGGCGCAACTGCCCGCTCGGGTCGCTCATGAGCCAGGTCGGCGGCACGCCGGGCGCGGCCGAGGTCATCGGCGCCCTGCTCACGAGCTGGCGGGCCCACATCCGGCACGGCATCGAGCGGATGCAGGCGACCGGTGAGATCCGCCCGAGCCTTGACGCGGACCGGCTCGCCGCGGCCTTCGTCGCCGGCATCCAGGGCGGGGTCCAGGTGCTCAGGTCCTCGGGGAGCACGTGGCACCTGGAGGCGACGCTGGACGCGCTGATCGACCACCTGCGCGGCGTCTGAGACCGGACGGCTGAAACGCGGGCGGCCGGGGCCCGGACAGGCGGGGCCTGGGCGGCTGGGGCCTGGGCGGCTGGGTCCGGACAGGCGGGGCCTGGGCGGCTGGGGTCCGGGCGGCTGGGGCTTGCGGCGCGGCCGAGTTCCGCGCGGAGCCCGGCCGGGCGATTTTTTGGACTTGCGAGTCCAAAAATTTGTCCGTAGCTTCGCCGACATGTCACAGCGACTCGAACACAGGACAGCACTCGTCACCGGATCGACCAGCAACATCGGCCGGTCCATCGCGGTCGCCTTCGGTGCCGAGGGAGCGCACGTCATCGTCTCCGGGCGCGACGACACCCGCGGCAAGGCGGTGGTCGCCCAGATCAACGCGGCGGGCGGCACCGCCGACTACGTCCACGCCGACCTCGACGGCACCGCGAGCGCCAGCAGGTCGCTCGCCGACGCGGCGAGCGACCTGCTGGGCGGCCGCATCGACATCCTGGTCAACAACGCGGGCATCTATCCGCCGGCGACCACGCTGACCGCGGACGACGCGATGTTCGACCGTGTCTACGCCGTCAACGTCAAGGCGCCGTTCTTCCTCACCCAGGCCGTCGCGCCGCGGATGGTCGCCGCGGGCGGAGGCGTCATCATCAACCTCGGTTCCTGGGGGGCCAGGCTCGGCCTTCCCGTCGGCGCCCTCTACGCCTCGACCAAGGGCGCCCTGGAGACGCTCACCCGGGCCTGGTCCGCCGAGTTCGGGCCTCAGGGCGTGCGGGTCAACGGCATCTCCCCGGGTGTCATCGCCGATCCCGAGCGGGACCCCACCGTCGAGCATCCCGCCGACGCGCTCATGCGCGGCACGCCCACCGGGCTGCCCGGCCATCCCGACGCCATCGGCGCGGCCGCCGTCTACCTCGCGTCCGAGGACGCGGCCTTCGTGCACGGAACGGTCATAGACGTCGACGGCGGCCGCACCGGGGTCACCGTCATCGAGGGACCCAACCCCTTCCGCGCCGCCGCGTAGCGTCGGGTCACGGCTTCGTCAGGACTTCGCGGCGGACGGCTGGTCGATGCGTACCAGGTTGCCGGAAGGGTCGCGGAAGGCGCAGTCCCGGGTGCCCCAGAACTGGTCGGTCGGCTCCTGCACGATCTCGGCGCCCGAGGCGCGCACCTTCTCGAAGATGGCGTCGAGGTCGTTGGAGTGGAAGTGGACGCCATTCATGGCGCCCTTGGCGACGAGCGCGGTGATCGCCTCGCCGTCGGCGGGGCTGCCGGCCAGGTGGTTCGTGAGGACGATCTCGACGCCGGGCTGGGCGGCCGAGCCGACGGTGATCCAGCGGAAGCCCTCCCGGGCGACGTCGTTGCGCAGCTCCAGGCCGAGCGCGTCGCGGTAGAAGGCCAGCGAGAGGTCCGGGTCCTGAACCTGGACGAAGCAGCGGGCAAGAGTGAGATCCATGTCCGCAACGCTAGGCGGCCGGCGCCGGGTGCGCTTCTCCGTTCCTGCTCGGCTCGTTCCTGCTCGGTTCGTTCCTGCTCGGTTCGCGGGTCGGGCGGGTGAGGTCCTTGGCGACGCAGCCCGGCACGCTCGCGAGCGCGCTGTGGTCGCGGGCCCGGTAGGCCGTCGGCGTCTCGCCCACCAGCTCGGTGAAGCGCGCGCTGAACGAGCCGAGCGACGTACATCCGACCGTCATGCAGACGTCGGTGACCGACAGGTCGCCGCGGCGCAGCAGCGCCTTTGCCCGCTCGATGCGCCGCGTCATCAGGTAGGAGTAGGGCGTCTCCCCGTACGCGGCGCGGAACCGCCGGGAGAAGTGCGCGGTCGACATCAGCGCGGTGCGGGCGAGCGTGGCGACGTCGAGCGGGCTCGCGTACTCGCGGTCCATCCGGTCGCGGGCGCGCCGCAGGAGCGCGAGGTTCGCGAGCTCCTCCGGCGACATAACGCCAGCGTAACAACGCCGGCGTGCCGGCCCGCCCGACCTCCGGCGTGGGCGGGAGCGTCGCTACGTGACGTTCCCGCCCACGCCGACGTAAGCGGCGAGGTGCTCGCCGGTGAGGGTGGAGCGGGCGGCGACGAGGTCGGCGGGGGTGCCCTCGAAGATGACCTGTCCGCCGTCGTGGCCGGCGCCGGGACCGAGGTCGATGATCCAGTCGGCGTGCGCCATGACCGCCTGGTGGTGCTCGATGACGATGACCGACTTGCCGGCGTCGACGAGCCGGTCGAGCAGGCCGAGCAGCTGCTCGACGTCGGCGAGGTGCAGGCCGGTCGTCGGCTCGTCGAGGACGTAGACGCCGCCCTTGTCGGCCATCCGGGTGGCCAGCTTGAGGCGCTGCCGCTCGCCGCCGGACAGCGTGGTGAGCGGCTGGCCGAGGCTGACGTACCCGAGGCCGACGTCGGCGAGCCGGCCGAGGATGGCGTGCGCGGCCGGCGTGCGTGCCTCGCCGGCGCCGAAGAACTCCTCGGCCTCGGTCACCGGCATCGCGAGCACCTCGCTGATGTCGCGGCCGCCGAGGTGGTACTCCAGCACCGACGGCTGGAACCGCTTCCCCTCGCAGTCCTCGCAGGTGGTGGCGACGCCGGCCATCATCGCCAGGTCGGTGTAGATGACGCCGGCGCCGTTGCAGGCGGGGCAGGCGCCCTCGGAGTTGGCGCTGAACAGCGCCGGCTTCACGCCGTTCACCTTCGCGAACGCCTTGCGGATCGGTTCGAGCAGCCCGGTGTACGTCGCCGGGTTGCTCCGGCGCGAGCCGCGGATCGGGGTCTGGTCGACCGACACCACCCCGTCCCGGCCGGACACCGAGCCGTGGATCAGCGAGCTCTTCCCCGAGCCGGCCACCCCGGTGACGACGACCAGCACGCCCAGCGGGATGTCGACGTCGACGTCGCGCAGGTTGTGGGCGTCGGCGCCGCGGATCTCGAGCGCGCCCGACGGCGTGCGCACCGACGGCTTCAGGGCGGCGCGGTCGTCGAGGTGCCGCCCGGTGAGCGTGCCGCTTGCCCGCAGCCCTTCGACGGTGCCCTCGAAGCAGACGGTGCCGCCCGCCGTGCCGGCGCCGGGGCCGAGGTCGACGACGTGGTCGGCGATCGCGATGACCTCCGGCTTGTGCTCCACGACCAGCACGGTGTTGCCCTTGTCGCGCAGCCGCAGCAGGAGGTCGTTCATCCGCTGGATGTCGTGCGGGTGCAGCCCGATGGTCGGCTCGTCGAAGACGTAGGTGACATCGGTCAGCGACGACCCGAGGTGGCGGATCATCTTGGTGCGCTGCGCCTCGCCGCCCGACAGCGTCCCGGCGGCGCGGTCGAGGGAGAGATAGCCCAGGCCGATGTCGGTGAACGAGTCGAGGGCGTGCCGCAGCGCCGCGAGCAGTGGCGCCACGGTCGGCTCGTCGAGGCCGCGCACCCACGCGGCGAGGTCGCTGATCTGCATCGCGCAGGCGTCGGCGATGCTGATCCCGTTGATCTTTGACGAGMGGGCCGCCTCGGACAGCCGGGTGCCGCCGCACTCGGGGCAGGTCTGAAACGTCACCGCCCGTTCCACGAACGCGCGCACGTGCGGCTGGAGCGACTCGATGTCCTTGGAGAGGTGCGACTTCTGGATCCGCGGTATCAGGCCCTCGTAGGTCAGGTTGATGTTGTCGACCTTGATCCGGCGGGCCTCGCCGTACAGGAACTCGTCGCGCTGCTTCTTGGTGAACTTCGCGATGGGGATGTCGGCCGGCACCACCGCGGCGAAGATCCGCCCGAACCAGCCGTCGGCGCTGTAGCCCGGAACGGTGATCGCGCCCTCGGACAGCGACTTGCTCTCGTCGAACAGCTGCGCGAGGTCGATGTCGGAGACCGAGCCCATGCCCTCGCAGCGGGGGCACATGCCGCCGATGCGGTTGAAGGTCGCCTTCACGGTCTTCTTGGCGCCGCGCTCGACGGTGATCGCGCCGCTGGCCTTGACCGAGGCGGTGTTGAAGGAGAACGCGTTCGGGGAGCCGACGTACGGCTTGCCGAGGCGGCTGAAGACGATCCGCAGCAACGCGTTGGCGTCGGTCGCGGTGCCGACCGTGGAGCGCGGGTTGCCGCCCATCCGCTCCTGGTCGACGATGATCGCCGTCGTCAGCCCCTCCAGCAGGTCGACCTCGGGGCGCGCCAGCGTCGGCATGAAGCCCTGCACGAAGGTGCTGTACGTCTCGTTGATCAGCCGCTGCGACTCCGCGGCGATCGTGCCGAACACCAGCGAGCTCTTGCCCGAGCCGGAGACACCGGTGAACACCGTCAGCCGGCGCTTCGGGATCTCGACGCTTACATCCTTCAGGTTGTGCTCGCGGGCGCCCTGGACGCGAATCAGGTCGTGGCTGTCGGCGTCGTGGCCGTCTGCGTCGTGGGTGGCGGCATCGTGGGTGGCGACGCGCGGCGCGGGCGATCGCGGGTCCGTCCTCGTGGCCGTGTCCATCGTCTCCATGGAGGTCACGCTAGCCACCGCTCGGCGATCTGTGCTTCTCGATTCCTGACCGATCTGGCCTACCCGTCTCCCGGCGGCGGCGCACGGCGGAACCGCGCCGCCCGCCGGGACTACCGTCGTGCCCAGGTCACGGAAACGGCCGTGGCCGGGACCGGAGGGAGCGGGCGGATGGAGCTGCGCGAGGCGATGCGCACGTCGGGGGCCGTGCGTAGGTTCACCGACGAGCCGGTACCGGACGAGGTGCTCGCGCGGGTGCTCGACGAGGCCAGGTTCGCGCCCAGCGGTGGCAACACCCAGCCGTGGACGGTGATCGTCCTGCGCGACCCGGAGATCCGGCGGGCCATCCGCGACCTGGTGGTGCTCGGCTGGCGCGAGTACCGGGCGCAGGCGAAGGCCGGGGTGCGCCCGTTCGCGCCGGGCCCGGACGGCCGCTGGCACGGGCCGGCGATCGACCTCGCCGAGGCGGCGGCCACCCCCGCGCCGTCGTCGTTCGTCGACGACCTCGACGAGGTGCCGGTGCTGCTGGTCCTGTGCGCCCGGCTCACGGCGCTCGCGGTCATGGACGTGGAGCTGGAGCGGCAGAGCATCGTCGGCGGTGCCTCGGTCTACCCGTTCGCCCAGAACCTGCTGCTCGCGGCGCGGGCCGAGGGCCTGGGCGGCGTGCTGACGACGTTCCTCGTCCGCCGGGAGCCGGAGGCCGCGAAACTGCTGGGCGTCCCGCCCGACCACGCGATCGCCGCCGTCATCGCCCTCGGCCACCCCGAGCGGCGCGCGACGAAGCTCACCCGCCGCCCGGTCGAGGAGTTCACCCGCGTCGACGCCTTCGGCGGCGAGGCCTTTCCCGGCCCCGCGCCGGCCGGATCCGAGTCCTGACGGCTTGGGCCCGAGGCCTGACGGCCGGGACGGAGCCGGGGACGCGGGAACACGGAAAGCGGTGACGGCGCGGGACCAGGGCGGCCCTCGAGGTCAGCCTGCGTCGACGTCGGTGGGCTTGGGCTCGGGGGGAGTAGCAGGGGCGTTCTGATGAGCATTCCCGGACTGTGTCGTATGGCGGTCACGACGAGGGCGTTGCGAACCGCTCCAGCCGCTCGGCGAGCGCCGTGACTTCGGGCACCGATGCCCACTGGGTGGTCAGCGCGGCGCCCAGTTCTGCTGCATGGGCAAGCAGTCAGGCATCGGGCGTTGCCTTCACAATGTCCAGCACCCGTTCGCCTTCGAATGCGGCTGCGGCGGGGTCGGGCCGATCGCCCAGGATTCGGCCGAAGCCGATCGCGGTATGGGCGTAGCCRAGGCCTTGGAAGTCGTCGTGAATGGCGGTCAGGGCCTCGCTGCCGTGCCGGACCGCCCCGGCCGCGTCGCCCATGCGGTAGCAGGTGAGCGCGGTGTAGACCGCTTCCTCACCGGCGTCCCATACCGACGAACCGGGCATTGGTGGCAGGTGCGGCATTGAGGCGCGCATCGTGGCGAGGGCATCGCTGGCCCGGTCGGGGCGTCCCGCTGCGGCGAGTGCTTCGGCCTGGTTCGCGGCGAGGCGTGCCCGGCTGTACGGGTGGGCGGTCGGGATCGCCGCCCCGGCAAGCTCTGCGGCCTTGGTGTACTGGCCCGCGCGGAACGCCGACCTCGACTGCATCCCGGCGACGGTGCCGATCAGCAAAGGGTCGCCAGAGTCGTCCGCATACTGCCGGCCGAGGACCAGGAACCGGCTTCTCACCTGCGGATGGCCGAGGAACCCACCGAGGCTGGCCGTGTAGAGGGCGAGATAGCCGGCGGTCAGGGTGAGGCGCGCCCGCGTCGCCAAGGTGAGCCGTTCGGTGAGCAGCTGGTCGACCTGCACCCACTGCTGGACCGTCGAGGCGAACAGCACGTCGTGCGGCACGGTGAACATCCGCCCGGCGATCGCCGATGCCTCGGCTTCGAGCTCGTCAATAGTCAGGGGGTCGGGGTCGGCGGCGGCGATCGCCCGGGATGTGTCCGCCGCGGTGGCGAGTACGGCGGCGAGAGGCCCGGCGGAGAGCAGGGTTCGGCGGTCGATCGGCATTGGCACACCTCCCGTGTCCACTGTGTCCGACGACAGCACAGCCGCGCCGACGGTTCCCGTCCCTGGGACCACCGGAAGTGGTTGTTCCGGTATCGACAGGCCATGTCGCCGGGCGACCTGTTCTCGCGCGGCCTGGTCCCGCAGGGCGACGAGTTCCCCGCCGGCGGTGAGGACCCGGTCGAGGGTTGCCACGACCTTCACGGATGGCACGGCGCGGCCTGACAGGACATCGGTCAGATAGCGGGGGGTGTACGACGCCGCCTCGGCGAGTTGCACGAGGGTCAGGCCGCGGGCGCGGGCGAGTGCGCGGATACGGAGGACCAGCCGGGCCTTGGAGTCGTCGTCTGCGGTCACCGGAACCCCCGTGCGGTGGTGAAACCGGAAGTCGCCATTCCGGCCTCGACGGAACTGTTGTTGCGCACTGTCGTCAATGCGAGTCGCAGTGTGTCATCACCTTGCCGGTTTCGTAGTCGACACCACCAAACCGAGTAGCGGTGCCTCCACACGCGCCGCGGCCCGTTAGAAGACCCGGCGCCGCACGGCTCGCGAACCGGGCGGCGCCGCCACCACTCCGCAAGGGAGGGCACATGACCATCACCCTCGACACCCCGCCCGCCAACCCGCCGTCCGTGTCCGCCCCGCCGCGGCGGGGCCGGGACCTGCTCGACGATGCCCTGTTCACCCGGCTCGCCGCCCGGGTCGCCTACGACCGCCCGGAACACTCCGACCTGGCCGAGCGGATCGTCGACCAAGCCATCGCGTTCGTCGTCACCTGCGCGGCGCGCGGCCCGCGGGGACTCGTCCCGTCGCCGCTGGTCGACATCGGCTGGCACACGTTCATCCTGCCCACCCGCGACTACGCCACCTTCTGCGCCCGCGTCGCCGGCCGGTTCATCCACCACGTCCCCTGCGACCCGACGGACGCCGGCCGTCCGCGCGGCGGCCAGGTCGCTACGATCGCGGCGATCGAGACGGCCGGGTTCCTGGTCGACCCTGACCTGTGGGCGGCCACCGACAAGAAGCGCCAGTGCGACCCGGACGACTGCGGGGCATCCGGATCGGACGGCAACGAGAACCGGGACACCCGGACCGATCAAGACGACGACGACAAGTAGAGGTTGGACGGTTTTCGATGCGATGGGATGACCTGCCCGGGCCGGTCCGCGCCGCGGTCGAAGCCGAGATCGGCCCGGTCGGGTCATCCCATCCGGTTCCGGTCGGCGCCGGCTGCGACTTCGCCGCCGTGGTCGACACGGCGACGGGCCCGGTGTTCGTGAAGGCTGTCCGAGGGGACGGAGAATCGTGGCGAGTGCGGTCGCTGCGCCGTGAGGCCGTGAACAGCCAGCTGGCACCGGGGCTGGCCCCACAGGTGCTGTGCACGGTCGACACTGGCAGCTGGCTGGCGGTCGGCTTCGAGCATGTACCCGGTCGTGCCCCGGTACTGCGCCCCGGGTCGGTCGATCTGCCGCTGGTCGCGGCCACGGTGGACCAGATCGCCGCGTTGCCCGCGCCGCAACTGATCCCGTTGGCCGAACGATGGGCAAACCCCGGCTGGTGGCCGCAGGTCGCCGAGGCGGTCGGCGACGGGTGGGATGTGGACACTGCGAGGCGGCTCGCCGAGCACGCGCCGGGCCTGGTCGTTGGCGACCGGTTGATCCACAAAGATCTACATGAAGGTCAGATGCTGATCGTCGGCGATCGGGTGCGGGTTGTGGACTGGGGTTCACCGGCGGCCGGTCCAGGCTGGGTGGATGCGGCGCTGCTCGTGATCCGACTGACTGGCTACGGGTTCAGTGCGGCCGAAGCGGAGGCATGGGCAGCCGGGCTGCGCTGCTGGACAGTCAGCCCGGAGGCGTTGACCGCGTTCGCGTGCCGTACCGCCGGCTTGTGGACGTTCCGGGCGGCCGGGGATCCGGGCGGTGGGAACGCGTGGCGGGCCGGGTTGGCGCGTCGTTACGCGGCGGGCAGGATGGCTGCGCTCAGCCGTTAACCACCGGTCATGGGGCCTTGCCCTCCGTCGGCCGGCTCAGCCACCCGCGTCGGCGTTCGCCGCAGCGAGCTCGTCCACGTGGTCGCAGACGGTCGTCTTCGCGAGCGTCAGGATCTCCTCCGACGTGGATGGCCCGGGCGTGATGCCGTTGCGCTCGAACCGGGCCGGGATCCTCGCGAGCGCGGCGGCGTCGCCGTCGGGCCTGGGCTGCCTAGTGGTCGGGTCGCGCAGGTCGTCGAGGCAGACGTGCGTGACCTCGTTCGCGAGCGTGCTGTCGCTGCGGCCCTCGGCGAGGTCGGGGTGCTGGGCCCGGAAGGCCGCRACGAACGCCGTGGTGAGCGGCGAGTCCTTCACGGCCGAGAACGAGAGCGCGGCGGTGGAGGTGACGCCCTGCAGTGGCACATAGGTACCGGAGTAGGAGACGCTCGCGCTGGGAGCTGTGCCGACGCTGGCTTCGGTGTCACTCCCGCAGGCCGTGGTGAGGACGAGTGGCACCAGGGCGAGGCCCGCAGCGCCGARCAGACGGGTTTGACGCATGACAAGTCCCCCTTGTGTCGTAGCGGGGGACACCCTAGACCGGTGCGCCAGAGTTGCGGCACCGCCCCTTGTCCGAGATCAGGCGTACTGCCACCTTGGTCCGATTGGACGCGCGGATGGCTCTCTGGACATGGATGTCTGGCCGGCCGCGCTGTCCTGGGGGACGGGGGACGGTAGTGAATAGGATCATGGCGGCCGTGGTGCTGGCGGCGATGCTGGCGGCCTGTGGGGGCGAGTCTGGCTCGGGCGACAAGCCAGTAACGCCGACCACGACGACGAGCGCCAGCCCGACACCGAGGCTGGTGCCGACGATCGCCCCAGCCTCAATCGTCAAAAAGCAGTACCCACAGTTCGTGTCCACGGACGACGCAACGATCGACGAAACAGGGGCGAACGTCTGCCGCGTAACCCGCGACAGCAACCTGGGCACGGTGGTGTCCGCCGTCCAAGACAGCCTGCACATGTCCCGGAACGAGGCGGTGGACTTCGTGTACGCGGTCGCCATCGCCTACTGCCCGGAGGTGCCAAGGCCCGATATCGCGCCACTGCTCAGCACCACGCCCACGCCACCGGTCGCGCCGCCCGCGCCAGCGACGACCATCACCCCGGGAACCTGGCTGGTCGGTAGCAACATCCAGCCGGGTACCTACGAGACCACGACCGCCAGCACGGCGATCACGGACTCCTGCTACTGGGCACGGCTCTCCGGCACGTCCGGGGACTCCGACGAGATCCTCGCGAACGGCAACGTCCAGGGCCACGGCATCGTGACCATCAAGCCGACCGACAACGCGTTCCAGACCCGATGCACGTGGACGAAGCTCGGCTGAGTCGMCAACTGGCGCCGGGCGCGGGGGACGGAGGCCGCGCCCGTGGTTCGGGGGGTTGGCCCCCGAATCCGGCGACCGCTACACGCTGTGATCGTTGGCCGGGACCGCGACGGCGCTCACGCCGGCCGAGGGCGGGACCGCTGGACCGTCTCTGGACCGTCAGCCATGCGAACCACCGGGGGATGGCGCAAGACTGTGGAAAACGCTGAGAGCCTGGTAGAAGCCATGATCCCTATTTCGTGGAGGTCAGAAAGTTGGAGGGCCACTGGGGGCGGTAGTAGCCGCGGAAATGCAGCTCGCCGCCGCGCAGCTCACGGATCGTCAGGAAGTCGCCCTTGTAGCCGCGGTGGTCGTAGGGCGCGAACGTGATGTACGCGCCGGGGCCGCCGTTGGTGCACGGCATCCACTTGATCTTCTCCAGCCCGAGCCGGACCTGCTCCGGCGTGGGGATCGCCGCGTTCGCGATGCCGTGGATCGCGGCGCGCGCGGTGTCGTAGCCGAGGGCCACGACGACGTTGCGGGTGACCCGGCCGAACCGCGCCTCGAAGCGGCGGGTCATCGCCTCGTAGTTCGGGTTCGCGCCGTCCTCGCCGAGCTGGTCGACGCCGTGCCAGCCCTCCAGGCCCTCGGCCCAGGCGTTCGAGTTCGAGTAGAACATGAACGCGGTGCCCATGAACCGCGGCGGGTCCCAGTCGAGGGCCTTGAAGGCCGCGGCGAAATGGAAGGTGGAATAGCCGTAGCCCATGTAGACGATGGCCTCGGCGCCCTGGGCGCGCATCGTCTCGAGCTGCTGCTGGAGGTTCTTCGGGTTGGGCCCGAGGCTGACCTCCTTGACGATCTCGACGCCGACCTGCTGCGCCGCCGTCCGGAAGAAGTCCGAGTAGTGGTCGCCGGACGAGCCCTTCTCCCAGAAGAAGCCGACCTTGGTGTGGCCCTGCTGGGCGCACCAGTTCGCGCCCATCACCGACTCCGTCGGGATGTCGCCGTTGGCGACGGTGAAGCAGTAGTCGCCGGCGAACTTGACGCTGCCGGTCCAGCCGATGCACGAGACGCCCGTGCGGTTGGCGGTGTCCTGCAGGTTCAGTGAGTTGTCGGAGATCATCGGGCCGAGCACGACGACGCAGCCGTCGTCGACCAGCTGCTGGTATCCGCGACGGACCTTGAGGTAGTTCTCCCTGGGCAGGCCGCGCGCGTCGACGGTGCGGATCTCGACCGGCCGGTCGTAGACGCCCTCGTTCAGCGCGTCCTCGACGGCGAGGATCGTGGAGTCGATCCAGTCGGACAGCAGCTGCCCGAGGTCCATGTCGACGAGGATGCCGATCTTCACCGGCTCGAACGGGTCGCCCTGGGTGACGAGGCCGCGCGTCGGCGGATAGACGGTGATCGACTCGACCGCCTTCTCGCCGATCCGCCCGCCACCCTCGTACCAGCGGCCCGCCGGGTCGTTGTACGCGACGGTGTCGGTGCCGCGCTCCACCGTCGCGACGGCGCGGTCCGGCCGCGCGATCCCGTGGTCGATCGGGGCCGGGAACAGTCGTTCGGCGTACCCGGGAGCCTGGTCGTGCCCGGGTGAGCCCTGCTGACTCTCGCTCATCGGCCGCTCCGATCGTATTCAGTATCCAATGTGCGTCGAAGCCGGTGTACCACCCTCGCCTTCGTGCGGGCAAGGTTCTGGCCGACTGGCCGGGCCGCGCGTCGGCCAGGCGGGGGCATCCTCGGGATCGCGGCTGGGCAACTCCGGACTATTGAGCTAATCTGCCTCTTCGAGGTTGAGTGACGCCGAGCACACCGTCGTCGCTCAGAAGCCTCACCTAGGGGTCGTCGGAGCGACGCGACGGGTAAGAGTAGGTCGCTCGGTGGGGGAAGGATGGCAAAAATTACGTTGGGTGACAATCGTGTGGCCTCGGAGGTCGTAGCAGTCGGGACTATTAGTCCGACTGTCGCGACGCCGGTTGACGTCGCCGCGGCGGCGGTCCTGCGGCCGCAGACCGACGGCGTGCCGTTCGCGCCGCGCACACCGGTCACCGAGCCGTTCTGGGCCGGCTGCGCCCGGGGCGAGCTGCTGTTCCAGCGCTGCGCCTCCTGCGGAACCGCGGGCTTCCCACCCACAGTCGCCTGCCGCGGCTGCCTCTCACGCGACGGGGGCTGGGAGCGCTCCGCCGGCCTGGCCACCCTCTACAGCTGGACGGTGGTGCACCGCCCGGTGAGCCCCGCGTTCCACACGCCGTACGCGCCGGCGATCGTCACGCTCGACGAGGGCTACCAGATGATGACCTGCCTGGTCGGCCTCACCGTCGCCGAGATCCGACCCGGCCTGCGCCTGCGCGTCGCCTTCCACCCCGTCGCCCCGGCCAGCACCCTGKCTGGCCCGGAAGCCGCGACCCTGCCCTACTTCGAACCCGCCGGCCGAGCCTGAACGGGAGACCAGCCGCATGAAGCCAGAGGACCTGATCCTGGTCAGCGTCGACGACCACATCGCCGAGCCGGCCGGCATGTTCGACGCGCACGTCCCGGCGAAGTACAAGGACTTGGCGCCGCGCGTCGTCGACGAGTCCGACGGCGTCCAGCAGTGGTACTACGGCACCCAGCGCGGCCGTAACCTCGGCCTGAACGCCGTCGCCGGCAAGCCCCCGGAGATGTTCAACGTCGACGCCAGCCGCTACGACGAGATGCGGCCCGGCTGCTACGACGTGCACGAACGGGTCCGTGACATGAACGCCGGCGGTCAGCTCGCCGGGCTGAACTTCCCCAACTGGACCGGCTTCTCCGGCCAGGTCCTCAACCAGGGCCCGGACCGCGCCGTCAACCTCGTCATGATCCAGGCATACAACGACTGGCACGTCGACGAGTGGTGCGGCGCCTACCCGGACCGGTTCATCCCCTGCGGCATCCTGCCGCTGTTCGACGTCGACGAGGCGGCGAAGGAGCTGGGGCGGCTGGCCGGCAAGGGCTRCCACGCCGTCACGTTCTCGGAGAACCCCGAGGCGCTGAGGATGCCGAGCCTGCACAGCGGCTACTGGGCCCCGCTGTTCCGTGCGGCCAGCGACACCGGCACCGTGCTGTGCCTGCACCTCGGCTCGGCCTCGCGATCCCCGATGTTCTCCTCCGACGCCCCGGCGAGCGTCAACATGTCCGGCTCGTCGATCGCGTCGATCTACTCGCTGCTCGAGCTGGTCTGGGCCGAGTTCTGGGCCGACTTCCCAGACCTGCGGTTCTCGCTGACCGAGGGCGACATCGGCTGGATCCCGTACTTCCTGTGGCGCAGCGAGCACGTCCAGCGCCGCCACTCCGCCTGGACCCGGCCGTCCTTCCCCGCCGGCATCGACGGGCCGGCGGACATCTTCCGCAGGCACATCCTGACCTGCTTCATCAGCGACACCGTCGGCCCGCGGCTGCTCGACTGGTTCGACGTCGACAACGTCTGCTGGGAGTCCGACTTCCCGCACTCCGACTCCAGCTGGCCGAACGCCCCCGAGGACGTCATCGCCAACCTCGGCGACCTGCCCGACGACACCATCAACCGGATCACCCACGAGAACGCGCTGCGGCACTTCCAGTTCGACCCGTTCGCGACCCGCCCGCGCGAGCGCGCCACCGCCGGCGCGCTGCGCGTTGAGGCGACCGACGTCGACGTCGTCACCCGCGTCGGCCGCCTCGCCAGCGAGCGCGACCTCCAGACCTGGAAGCGCCTCACCACGCGCACGTCGCCGTCGTTCCCCTCCGCGCCGGCCACCCCCGGCGCTTCGCAGGCGTAGGGGCGGGCTCAATGTCGCCCGACGCTTCCACTACTCCACCCGCCGACGTACCGGCTGACGCGTCAGCCGGCGTCTCCGCGGGCGAATCGGCGCTGTCGGCCCTCGGGCCGCTCGACGGCGTTCGCGTTCTGGAACTGGCGACGCAGATCGCCGGGCCCTACTGCGGGAAGTTGTTCGCCGACGCGGGCGCCGACGTCGTGAAGGTGGAGCCGCCCGGCTCCGGCGACCCGATGCGCGCCTGGTCCGCGTCGGGCCCCCGCCCCGACGGGGATGGCGCGCTGTTCCGCTTCCTCAACACGTCGAAGCGGTCCGTCGCCGCCGACCTCGACAGCTCACGGGTTCGCGCCCTGGCCGCCGCGGCCGACCTCATCATCGTCGGCGGCGCCCTGGCCGGCGGTGGAACCTCCGGCGGAGGCGAGGCCCGCGGCGGTGGGATCCCCGACGGCGGTGGGATCCCCGACGGCGGTGGGGTCCCTGACGGGGATGGGATCTTCGCGGGTGGCGGCTCGGGCCCGGTGGCCCTCGGGCGCCTGCACGCCGGCAACCCGCGCGCCGTCGTCCTGTCGATCAGCCCGTTCGGCCTCACCGGGCCCTGGGCGGGCGGCGGGTACCGGCGGCAGGGATCCCGGTCCGGCACGGGGGCGCCGGGTGCCGAGACGCTGGGCGGGGCGGCGTTCAACGAGTTCCTTCTCCAGGCGCTCTGCGGATCCACCGCCGGCCGGGGCGAGCCGGACGCCGCCCCGTTGCAGGCCGGCGGGCGGATCGGCGAGTGGGCGTCCGGCGTCTACGCCGCGGTCGTCGGGCTCGCCGCGCTGCGCGGCGCCCGCCGCGACGGTGTCGGCGACCTCGTCGACGTCTCGATGCTCGAATGCATGACGATCATGATGGGTGGCCTGTCGGTCGTCGGGCCGACCATCATGGGCGGCCCCAGGCCCGGCGTCCCCGGCGCGCCTGGCCGCATCCCCGAGACGCCGTCGATCGAGCCGACGAAGGATGGTCTGGTCGGTTTCTGCACCATCACCGCACAGCAGTTCCAGGACTTCCTGGTCCTCATCGAACGGCCCGACCTGCTCGGCGACCGCGACCTGGCGCTGCTGCCGCGCCGGCACGCCCGCCGGGCCGAGTTCCACGCCGCCGTGCACGCCTGGACCACCCGGCACACCACCGAGGAGATCGTCGAGCTCGCCGCCGCCCTGCGCATCCCGGCCACCCCCGTCGGCACCCCGGAGACCGTGACGACGATCGACCAGTTCACGGCCCGCGGCGTGTTCGTCCCCAACCCTCGCGGGGGCTTCCAGCAGCCCCGCGTCCCCTACCGCGTGGGCGACTTCCACGGCCGGCCGCTCGCCCCGGCCCCCGCCCTCGGCGAGCACACCGACACCGTCCGCTGGCCCGCCGCTGACGGTCCGGCAGATGATGGCGCGGCGGCCGGCGGCCCGGCGGCCGGCGGCGTGGCGGCGCCCGTCCGCCCCGTCCGCCCCGTCCGCCCCGTCCGCCCCGGTCGCGCCGTGCGGCCGCTGCCGCTGGACGGGCTGCGGGTGCTCGACCTGACCGCGTTCTGGGCCGGCCCGTCGGCGACGATGCTGCTTGGCTCGCTCGGCGCCGACGTCATCAAGGCCGAGGGGATGTCCCGCCCGGATGGCATGCGGTTCGCGGGCGGCAAGCCGCCGACCGAGCCAAGCTGGTGGGAATGGGGAACGATGTTCCTCGCGACCAACGCCAACAAGCGCGCTATCAGCCTGGAGCTGTCCACCGCCGAGGGGCTCGCCCTGGCCCGGCGGCTCATCGGCGTCTGCGACGTCGTGATCGAGAACTTCACCCCCCGGGTCATGCCCAACCTCGGCCTCGACTGGGAGGCGGTGCGCGCGGCGAACCCGAAGGCCGTGCTCACCCGCATGCCGGCGTTCGGGCTCGATGGGCCGTGGCGCGACCGCACCGGCTTCGCCCAGACGATGGAGCAGGCCAGCGGCATGGCCTGGCTGACCGGGACCGCCGACGGCCCGCCGGTGATCCCGCGCGGCGCCTGCGACCCGATCGCCGGCCTGCACGCCGCGTTCGCCACCCTGGTCGCGCTCGCCGCCCGGGACCGCCCGGACGGCGACGGCTCCGGCGCGCTGGTCGAGGCGACGATGATCGAGTCGGTCCTCAACGTCGCCGCCGAGCTGACCGTCGACCACACCGAGGGCGGCGCGTCGCCGCGCCGCGACGGCAACCGCGGCCCGCTCGGGCCGCTGGCGGCGCCGCAGGGGGTCTACCGCTGTCCCCGCGACCCGGCCGGCCCCGACGTCTGGCTCGCGCTCGCGATCACCGACGACACCCAGTGGCGGAGCCTGTGCGCCGTGCTCGGCCGCCCCGACCTCGCCGCCGACGCGGGACTCGCGACCCTGGTGGGCCGCCGCGCCACCGCCGCCCACGACCTGGTCGACGAGGCGATCGCGGCCTGGGCCGACGCGGCGCCCGACCGGACCACGGCCCTCGCCGCCCTCGCGACCGCCGGCGTCCCGGCCGCGCCGGTCACCCCCGCCGCCGGCCTGCTGGCCAACCCGCAGCTAGCGGCCCGCGGCTTCTTCGAGAGGCTGGCCCACCCGGTGGTCGGCGAGCACCCGATGCCAGGCGTCGCGTTCCGCCTCGCCAGCCAGCCCGGCCCGCTGCTGCGCCGCCCGGCGCCCCTCTTCGGACAACACGACGACGAGGTGTACGGCGGCCTGCTCGGTCTCACCCCGGCCGAGGTCGACGGCCTGCGCGCCCGGCGCGTCCTAGGCGACCGGCCGGCCGGCGTATGACCGGCCCGTCATGGCCCGCCGGTGGCGCCGCGGGTGCCGCATCCGGGGACGGCTCCGGAGAAGCGGGCGCCGGGGGAGCGGGTGCGGGGGATGGCCTGCCGACGACCGCGTATGCCGTGCTCGGGCTGCTGGCGGTCGCCGACGTGCCGCTGTCGCCGGTCGAGCTGAAGACCCGGGCCGACTTCAGCCTGCGCTTCTTCTACTGGGCGCCGGCGATCAGCCACATCCGCAAGGAACTGGCGCGGTTGGAGGCGCTCGGCCTGGTCACCGCGAGCCCGGCGCCAGGCCGCCGGATCCGGCGCACCTTCGTCCACGAGATCACCCCGGCCGGCCGCGCGGTGCTGCGCGACTGGCTGCGCCAGACGACCGACGAGGAGCCGGTGGTCATCAAGCACCCGGTGCTGCTGCGGGTGTGGCTGGGCGCCGAGACCGAGCCGGAGCGGGTCGTGGAGGTACTCGACCGCTATCTCGAGCAGACCCGGGCGGCCGTCGACGAGCTGCGCTGGGGCCGGCGCCGCGCCCAGGAGGTCCGGCTGGACGGCCGGCCCGAGCTGCGCTACTCCCGCGCCGTCGGCGACTACGTGCTGCGCCGGATGTACGCGGAGCTGGCGAACGTCGCCCAGCTGCGCGACGAGCTCGCCGACCTGCCCACCACCCCGCGGCCGCCGTTCGCCGGGCCGCCCCCGCTGCACGACTACGAGCGCCCCGACCACGAGCGCCCCGATCACAGGGACCCCGCCGACGAGCGCCTCGCCGACGAGGGTGAGCGCGGCGACGCCGACGAGGGTCGGCGCGGGCGTGGCGAGGACGGCGAATCCGGGCTGGACGGCACCGGGCCGCCGGGGGAGAGGAGCTGAGCGTGGCGTATCCGCGGTCCGCCGCGATCGTCGGCATCCACAACACGGCCCAGGCCCGCCGGCTGCCGGACCCGACGTCGACGGCCCTGCTGGTCGAGGCGGTCCTGGGCGTCCTCGCCGACGCCGGCCTTGGCCTCGCCGACGTCGACGGCCTGTCCACTCCCGGCATGTCCGGCGGGTTCGTCTACGACCTCGGCCTCGGCCCCGCCTGGCAGGGCGCCCAGCATGGCGTCGCCGCGGTGCTCGAGGCGGCCGCGGCGATCGCGTCCGGCCAGGCGGACACCGTCCTCGTCGCCTCCGCGGCCGCCGGCACCTACACCGAGCGTGCCTCCACCGCCCCGTGGACCCGCCCGGAGAACGAGTTCGTCATCCCCTGGGGCATGTTCACCGCCGCCGAGTTCGCCCTCATCGCGCGCAGGCACATGACCGAGTACGGCACCACGCCGGGGCAGCTCGCGACGGTCGCGGCGACCATCCGTAACAACGGCCACGCCAACCCCGCCGCGGTCTACGCGGGTCGCGGGCCCTTCACCGCCGCCGACGTGCTCGCCTCCCGGATGGTCGCCGACCCGTTCCACCTGCTCGACTGCTCGACCACCTCCGAGGGCGGCTGCGCGCTGCTGCTCACGACCGCCGAGCGCGCCGCCGACCTGCCCCGCCCGCCCGTGCACGTGCTCGCCGGCGGCGCCGACCACTTCGGCCCGAGCTACCGCTTCCCGCCGGCCTGGGACCACACCGRCCACGCCCGCCGCGCCGACGGGCCCACGGGGATCGGCGCGTCCGGGGCGGCCAGCGCGGACATGCCAGGCACGGCTGCGCCCGGCACGGACGTGCCCGTCAACGGCCAGGTGGGGCGGCGGGCCTTCGAACGGGCGCTCGCGACCGCCGGCCTGCGCCGCGACGACGTCGACGTGCTGGAGCTCTACGACCCGTTCTCGTTCGAGATCATCCGCCAGCTGGAGGCGTTCGGCTTCTGCGGGCCGGGGGAGGGCGGCCCGTTCGTCGAGGACGGCCACATCGCGATCACCGGCAGCCATCCGGTCACCACCGACGGCGGCACGATGTCGTTCAGCCATGCCGGCTCGTCCGTCCAGATGCTGCAGCGCGTCATCCGCGGCGCCGAGCAGCTGCGCGGCGACTGCGGCCCGGACCTGCAGGTTCCCGACGCCCAGGTCGCCCTGTGCACGGCCGGCGGCGCGGGCGCCCTGTTCCTCCACCTGGTCCTTCTCGGCCTCGACCGCCCATACGCCTGAAGGGCTTTTGGACGCGCGAGGCTTCGCAGTCGCCGCGCGTCCTTCGGCCTGACCGGCGGTCCGACCCCCCAACGCACCCGTCCGGAGGCACCCGTGGCCACCACTCCCACCCCGACCGCCAGCGAGGCCGAACTCGACCCGAGCCTGTTCCTGCCCGAGCCGGCGCCCCGCGAGGTCCGGTACACGATCATCTCGGTCGACGACCACGTCGTGGAGCCGCCGCACCTGTTCGCCGGGCGGGTTCCGGCCCGGTTCGAGGACGCGGCGCCGCGGATCGTCGAGACGGAGCGCGGCCACCAGGTCTGGCTGTTCGAGGACCAGCGGTTCACCCAGGTCGGCATGAACGCCGCCGCCGGCCGGCGGCCCGACTCGGTGAAGGTCGAGCCGTTCCGGTTCGAGCACATGCGCCCCGGCTGCTACGACATCGGGGCCCGGGTGCGGGACATGGACGTGAGCGGGGTGTGGGCGTCGGTGAACTTCCCGTCGCAGATCACCGGGTTCTGCGGCCGGGTGTTCTTCGGCGCCCGCGACCAGGGGCTGGGCCTCGCCTGCGTGCGGGCCTGGAACGACTGGCTGTACGAGGAATGGTTCCAGGCCTATCCCGACAGGGTCGTCCCGATGGGCATCACGCACCTGTCCGACCCGGCGCTCGCCGTCGCCGAGATCCGGCGGAACGCCGCGCGCGGGTTCACCGCCGTCACCTTCCCGGAACGGCCGCACGCCATCGGCCTGCCGTCGCTGTGGGACCGCGACCACTGGGACCCGATCATCCAGGCCTGCGTCGACACGGACACCGTCATCACCCTGCACGTCGGCAGCGCCGGCCTCTCGGAGAAGCCACCGGGCGCGCCCGGCCTGCAGCTCGGCTCGACGCTGTTCGGCCAGGCGTCGCTCACCGCCTGCGCCGAATGGCTGTGGTCGGAGTACCCGGCCCGCTTCCCGACTCTGAGGATCGCGATGAGCGAGGGCGGGATCGGCTGGGTCGCGATGCTGCTCGACCGCCTCGACAACATCGTCGACCGGTCGGGCTACGGCCTCGGTTGGGACCTGCGCCCCGCCGAGGTGCTGCGCCGCAACTTCTGGTTCTGCACGATCGACGACCCGTCGACGATCGACACCCGCCACCGGATCGGCGTCGAGAACATCATGGTCGAGACCGACTACCCGCACGGCGACGGCACCTGGCCCGACACCCAGCAGGTCCTCGCCGACGCCTGGGGCCACATCCCGCCCKCCGAGATCCGGGCGATGTGCAGCGAGAACGCCGCCGCCCTGTTCCGCCACCCCCTGCCACCGACGGTCCTGCCCGCCGACCCGGTCTGAGGGCGTTCGCGCTCAGCCGTCCAGCCGTCCAGCCGTCAGCTTCCAGCAGCCCCGTCCTGGGAGCCGCTCTCGTCTGGCGGCCCTTTCTCGAAGKCATTCCTGTCCGGCCGTTGCTCCGTCTCGTGCTGAAAGGCATTCCCGTGACGTTCGTTCCCACCGCCGAGAAGCTGATGCCGGAGCTCACCACCCGCGAGGAGATCGTGCTGCTCGCCCGCGCCCTGTGGCGGGAGGGCTACAACGACCACCTGGCCGGCCACATCACCGCGCTGCAGCCCGACGGGACCCTGCTGTGCAACCCGTGGCTGGTCCGCTGGGACGAACTGCGCCCCGACCAGATCATCCGGATCGACCTCGACGGCAACCTGCTCGAGGGCGACTGGCCGGTCCCGCTCGGCATCCCCCTGCACCTCGCGTTACACGCCGCCCGTACCGACGTCACCTGGGCCGTCCACAACCATCCTCTCTACGGCACGGTCTGGGCGGACCTGGGCGAGATCCCGCCTATCCACGACCAGAGCTCCGCGCTCGGCGGCGGTGGCGACCTGGTGCTGGTCAACGAGTACGAGGGCCCCGTCAACGACCTCGCCACCGCCCGCGGCGCGGTCGACGCCCTGCGCGGTGGTCATCTCGCGCTGCTCGCCGGCCACGGCGTCTTCGTCCTCGGTACCTCGGCCCGGGCGCTGTTCCAGCGCGCCGTCGCGCTGGAACAGCGCTGCCAGCGCGCGTGGCACATCCGCGCCCTCGGCGCCAGCCCGGCTCCGGTGCTGCCGGCCGGTTTCCTGAACCACATGAGGAACTCCGACGGCAACGGCTTCATCGGCTTCTGGGAGGCCGCCGTCCGCGCCGAGCTCCGCGCCGACCCGACTCTCCTCGACGGCCGCTGACCCGCGCCGACACCGATTGGCAACACTTACCGACCCTCGCGTACCCCTTACCGGCCCCCGCGCCGCCGCCGCGTGGGCCGTCCCTTCGCCCTGAGCGCCTCGGTCCTCGGGCTTCCAAAGGAAACCGCCCGACTCCCGCCGCTCTTTTCCCCTGGCCTCCTTGTCCCGCGGAGATGCCGAGGGTCGCTTGAACGTCGCGGCGGACCGCGGAACCGAGGCGGTACGCGCCGCGTCGAAACGGAAGCCATCCTCTTTCGGCCCCCTCTTCGACGCGGACGGAGAACCGATGAACGCCTTCGCCTGGATGCGGATGCCGGCGGCCAGCGCGGTCCTCGTCGCCTGCCTGGCCTTACTGCTCGGCGCCTGCGACCCCGCACCCACGCCTTCGTCCCTGCCCTCACCCACGCCTTCATCCCTGCCCTCACCCACGCCTTCATCCCTGCCCTCACCCACGCCTTCATCCCTGCCCTCGTCCTCGGCCACCGAGCCCAAGCAACTGGGCCCGGCGGTGCCCTACGACCTCTACACGCACTGCGGCATCAGCGAGGCCCGCTACGAGGGCCGCTACTACGAGCTGGTCCCACCGCTGACCGACGCCGGCGGCAACCCGCCGGCCGGTTGGGGTAACCCGTCCCAGCCAGGAACCCTGACGCCGGTGAGCGAGACGGAGGTCGCCTTCACGGACGGCATCGGCCATCGCGTGACCTTCACCCTGCGCCCCGGCGCCACCGGCTGGAAGCGGATCTGCGCGTGACACCTGTCGGACGCACGGCCCCGGGGCGAGGACAGCCAGTATCTGGAGCCGGGCGAGCGCCAAGGATCTCACCGGATCATGGCCAGGCTCATGATCTGGTGGCATTTTCGGAGTTCTGGCGCCGAAGATCCCACCAGATCATGGTCCGATGAAACCCCGGGATTCTGGCGCCGACGGACCCACGGCCACACTCATCCGTCCATGGCTTCTGGGGCCCAGGAGACCGGGATCCACCCCACAGACCATGGCCAGATCCGATGAGGGGCTTGAGCAAATTCGGTTCCTCGCTCTGGCCCCGAAAATCCCACCGGATGACCCGCGGGCTCCTGCGTGGCCTCGGCGTTCCGGATACGGAGTAACCCCGTCGCCGAGCGCCACGCTCCCGAATGGCCAGTCAGGCGTTTCGGTTGGTCTCGCCCGTCACGCCCACGGCGCTCAGGACCTCGGCCTTGTCGTTGTGGCTGTGGGTGAAGCCGAGCTGGCGCTCGATGCTCACCGTGGCCTCGGAGCGGTAGGCGAGGATGTAGGCCCGCCGGAACCCGTCGGTGTGGTTACCGCCCGAGCCATGCATCACCCGCTCGTTGTGCACGGTGCAGTCGCCCCGGGAGATCGGCCTGACGACCACCTCGTCATCAGGTCGCAGCTCGGTGCCCAGGGCGTGGGACTCGCCGCGCCCGCCGTACACCGGCGCGTGCGGCCGCAGGCGGTCCTCGTGGGTGGTGGCCGGGACGAACCGCATGCAGCCGTTGTCGATCGTCGAGTCGTCGACGGCCAGCCAGAACGTCGCCGTGCGGCGGTCCTCGGTCGCCGGCCAGTAGGCCATGTCCTGGTGCCAGGCGAACACGGCGTCGGTCTTGTGGGGCTGCTTGGCGAGAAGCTGGTCGTAGTCGATCGTCATACCGTCGCCGCAGAGCTGCCGGGCGATGTCGGCGGTCCGCCGCTCGTAGACGTTGCCCCGCCATTCGGGGAAGTACCGGCGGGGCAGCATCACGTTCACGATCGAGTACTCCGACGGGTCCCGCCCGTAGTCGCCGGCCATGTCGCAGAAGTCCTTGCCGGTCACCTCGATCTCGCGGCGAAGGAACCGGTCGTAGGTGCCCTCGATCTGGGCGATCTCGTCATCGGTGAGCACGCCGGCCAGGTGAACGAACMCGTCCCGCGCGAACCGGCGCCGGTCCTCGTCGTCGATGAGGTACCGACCATCGCTGCCAAGGTGACCCATGATGTCCTCCGTGAACCTTCGCCTCAGGCCACGGTAGTTTCGCCTCAGGCCACGGTAGTTTCGCCTCAGGCCACGGTAGTTTCGCCTCAGGCCACGGTAGTAAGGCCAGCGCGATCGACGAGCTGGTGCGGTGCCAGCGGACGTCTGCGCGACCGCCTGTGCCCAGCGGGTCAAGAACAGTCAGGCGGTGAGCGTCATCTGTGGCGCGCTGCGTCTGACTGATTCCCAGAACCCGCGCCGCGGCCGGATCGACCGGTTGTTGTCGGGTTCGGACTGGCCGTGTGCGGAGGGTGTCGCCGGGACCAGGGTGTCACATATCGGTCTCCGGGGCCCTGACCAGCGTGGAGACTGAGCGCATGAACGCTGAAGCCTCCGCGCGCGCCATCGACGCTGTCGCCCGTACCAGGGCGGGGACCGCGTTGGCCGCGGAAGAGATCGAGCTGCTGGTGGCGGACTTCGTCGCCGGCCGGATCCCCGATTACCAGATGTCGGCCTGGCTGGCGACGGTGGCCTGTCGGGGCCTGTCGCGGGCGGAGACGGTGGCGCTGACCCGGGCGTACGTGACCGGCGGCGACACGCTCGACTTCGCCGCGACCGGACGGGTGGTGCTCGACAAGCACAGCACCGGCGGCGTGGGCGACACGGTGAGCCTCATCGTCGCGCCGCTGGTCGCGGCGTGCGGGGTGGCGGTGGCCAAGATGAGCGGCCGCGGCCTGGGCCTCACCGGCGGCACGATCGACAAGATGGAGTCCATCCGCGGGCTGCGCCTCGAGCTGGGCACCGACGAGGTCTACCGGATGGTCGACCAGGTCGGGATGGTCATCACCGGGCAGAGCGCGAGCCTGACCCCCGGCGACAAGGCGACGTACGCGCTGCGGGACGTCACCGGAACGGTCGACAGCCTCCCGCTGATCGCGGCCAGCATCGTCAGCAAGAAGATCGCCGTGGGTGCGCACGGTGTGCTGTTCGACGTGAAGACGGGCGCGGGGGCGCTGATCCCGGACCAGGACCGGGCTCTCGAGCTGGCACGGCTGATGGTCGAGGTCGCCACCGGGGCCGGCCTGCGCTGCCGGGCCGTGCTCACGGACATGAGCCAACCGCTCGGTTACGCGGTGGGGAACGCCCTCGAGGTGCGTGAGGCACTGGACGTGCTCAGGGGCCAGGAGATTCCGGGCCTGACGGAGCTCTGCCGCACGATCGCCGCCCTGATGCTGCGCAGCGCGGACCCGGGCCTCGCGCCGGAGGAGGCCGAGCGGAAGGTGCGTGGGACCCTGGCCGGCGGCGAGGGCTACGAGCAGTTCCTGCGCTGGGCGGCGGCGCAGGGAGCCGAGCCCGACGCGCTGGCGGAGCCGGGCGGGTTGCCGATCGCCGAGTGCCAGGAGCAGGTCCTCGCCGACCGCGATGGCTACGTGCACGACGTCGACCCACGCGCCATCGGCACGGCCGCGATGAGGGTCGGCGCGGGCCGGCTCGTCAAGGGCGGTCCGTTGGACCACTCGGCGGGGGTCGTGCTGCGTCATCAGGTGGGGGATCAGGTCTCGGCGGGCGAGCCGCTGGCCGTCATCCACCATCGCGACGGCGTCGAGCCGCCCGTCGGTCTGGTCAGGGACGCGTTTCGGGTGTCCGAGTCCCCGCCGTCCGCCAGGCCGGTCGTCCTTCAGGTCATCTGACCGCCCGGCGAGCGCCTGCTCAGGCCGCCTCGCGGGCGTCACTTTCAGGCCGTCGGGCCTCGGCGGCCGGCCGTGGCTCGCGACGTCTCGGGTCACCGAACCGTCGCTCCCGATGTCTCGCCCCGTGACCCGCCAACGACGCTATGGCGCGCCGGTTCTCAGCCCGGCCGCGGCCCGGGCCAGCGAGACCACGGATCCGTGAGGGATCGGCGGCCGTCCAGCGACGTGTTCCAACCGGATGAACAACCGATAACGGGGCGCCGAACCTGCGCGTCCGGTGCTCGGCCCGTCACGTCAACCTCTACCTTGACTCGACCTTTGTGAACTAGGTAACACAAGTGTTACAAGTACGTCGAGCTTGGAAACTGCCGGCATCTGGCATTGAAACGTGCTAGTTCTAGCCTCCCTACGGCTACGCCCGGATCGGGGGCGATTGGGGGGATCTTTCCCGGCAGGGGCCGACGCTGACGGCGCCGACGGGTGGAGTGCCCGAGGCATATGAAGGGGAGACAGGTTCCTTGCGCGCAGACAGGCGAACGCGGAGATTCGGCCGCTTTGGGAAGATAACGGGGCTCGTCGCTGCGGCCAGCGTGGTGGTGCTTGCCCTCGGGGCCTGCGGGAGTGATGACGGGGACGACGGCACGGCGCCCGCCAGCGGCGGCACCACCGCCGCCGCCAAGTCCCTGAAGGTCGGCCTCGCGTACGACATCGGTGGCCGGGGCGACAAGTCGTTCAACGACTCGGCGGCGGCCGGCCTCGACAAGGCCGCCACGGGGCTCGGCGTCACGAAGACCGAGCTGGAGGCCGCCGAGGGCGAGACCGACGCGCAGAAGGAGGAGCGGCTGCGGCAGCTCGCCGACGCCGGCAACAACCCGATCATCGCGGTCGGCTTCGCGTACGCGACGGCGCTCGGCAAGGTGGCTCCCGAGTACCCGGACATCAACTTCGCGATCATCGACGACGCCACCCTCGTGGACGTCCCGAACGTCGCCAGCCTGACCTTCGCCGAGGAGCAGGGCTCCTTCCTGGTCGGCGCGATCGCGGCGCAGGCGACGAAGGTCGGCAACATCGGCTTCGTGGGCGGCGTCAACACCCCGCTGATCCAGAAGTTCCAGGCCGGCTACGAGGCGGGCGCGAAGGCGGTCAAGCCGGACATCAAGATCCAGGTGACCTACCTGACCCAGCCGCCGGACTTCACCGGCTTCAGCGACCCGGCCAAGGGCCAGACCGCGGCCGCCGGCATGTACGACAGCGGCGCCGACGTCGTGTACCACGCGGCGGGCGGTTCCGGCGGTGGCGTGTTCACCGCCGCCAAGTCGGCGGGCAAGCTCGCCATCGGCGTCGACGCGGACCAGTACCAGGGTGCCGCGGCGGACGTCCAGCCGGTCATCCTCACCTCGATGATCAAGCACGTGGACGTCGCCGTCTACGACATGATCAAGTCGGCTGTCGACGGCAAGCYGCTGACCGGGGCGAAGGTGTACGACCTGAAGGTCGGCGGCGTCGCCTTCTCGACGTCGAACAGCATCGTGTCGCCGTACACGGCCATGGCCGAGGACTACCAGAAGAAGATCATTTCCGGCGAGATCAAGGTGCCGACCACGCCGGCCAAGTGATCTGACCCGGTCAGTCCGGAGGCGGGTGGGCCCTGCCCAACCGACCAGGCCGGCCGCGGTCAGTCGACTGACCGCGGCCGGCTCCGGCCATGTCGGTCGCCTTCCGTCGATCCCACGAGGAGCGTCTCCCATCGGCACCGAGGGCACACAGGCGTCCGCCGCCGAGAGCACCGAGGCCGCTGGCTCGGAGTCGGTGGCCTTCGCCGTCGAGCTGCGCGACATCACCAAGACGTTCCCGGGCGTGGTCGCCAACCGGGACATCTCCCTCCGCATCCGGCGCGGCTCCGTGCACGCGGTGGTCGGCGAGAACGGCGCCGGCAAGTCGACGCTGATGAAGACGCTGTACGGGATGCACCGTCCGGACTCGGGGACGATCCTCGTCGACGGCGAGGCCGTCACCCTGCGCAGCCCGGCCGACGCKATCGCCCGCGGCATCGGCATGGTGCACCAGCATTTCAAGCTCGCCGRGAACCTGACCGTCCTGGAGAACGTGGTGCTCGGGGCCGAGCCACGCCAGCGTGGATGGCGCCGGCTCCTGCTCGACTCCCGCCAGGCACGGGCCCGCATCAACGAGATCGCCACCCGCTACGGCCTGGACATCCGGCCTGGCGCCTACGTCCGCGACCTGGGCATCGGTGAACGGCAACGGGTCGAGATCCTGAAGGTGCTCTACCGCGGGGCGCGCACCCTCATCCTCGACGAGCCGACCGCGGTTCTCGTCCCGCAGGAGGTCGACGAGCTCTTCGGAGCGCTGCGTGACCTGGTCAACGAGGGCCTGTCCATCATCTTCATCTCGCACAAGCTCGACGAGGTGCTCACCGTCGCCGACGACATCACCGTGATCCGGCGCGGGACGACGGTGGGCACCGTCCGGCCGGCCGAGGTGACCACGCGGCAGCTGGCCGAGCTGATGGTCGGCAGCGAGCTCCCGTCGCCGGAGATCTCGGAGGAGTCCGTCACCGACGAGGTGGCGCTGACGGTCGAGGGGCTGTCCGTCGACACCGAGGATGGCCGCCGGGCCGTGACGGACGTCAGCTTCACCGTGCGCCGCGGCGAGATCCTCGGCATCGCCGGTGTCGAGGGCAACGGTCAGGCCGAGCTGATCGAGGCCGTGATGGGCATCCGGCCCGCCGCCACCGGCAGGGTGCTGCTCGGCGGGACCGACGTCACCGCGTGGYCGACGCGACGCCGCCGGGAGGCCGGCGTGGCGTACGTACCCGAGGACCGGATCCGTTCCGGCCTGCTCTTCGACGCGCCGCTGTGGGAGAACCGCATGCTCGGCCATCAGACCCGGCCGCCGAACTCCCGGGCCGGCCTGCTGACGCCGTCCGCGGCGCGGTCCGACACCCGCCAGATCGTGGCCGAGTACGACGTGCGCACCCCGTCGGTGGCCGTCGCCGCCGGCGCGCTGTCCGGCGGCAACCAGCAGAAGCTGATCGTCGGCCGGGAGATGCGCGACCGCCCGACGCTGCTCGTCGCGGCGCATCCGACCCGCGGGGTGGACGTCGGCGCCCAGGCCGCGATCTGGGACCAGCTGCGGGCCGCCCGGCGGGAGGGCCTGGCGGTGCTGCTGGTCAGCGCCGACCTGGATGAGCTGATCGGCCTGTCCGACACGCTGCGGGTCATCCTGCGCGGCCGGCTGGTCGCCGAGGCCGACCCCCGCGGCGTGACCCCGGAGGATCTGGGCTCGGCGATGTCCGGCATGAGCGGTGCGCCGGCCGCGGACACCGCGCCGGCCGCGGAGACGACGCCGGCCGCGGAGACGACGCCGGCCGCGGACACCAAGCCGGCCGTGGAGACGACGCCGGCCGCGGACACGGCCGGGCCGGATGCCGGCGACAGCGGCGATACCGGCGTCGCCGAGCAGCCAGCCACGCGGCCAGGGGAGGAGAGGTGACGGTGCCGAACCCCACGAGGCTGCTCGCCGCCGCCGGTGCCGCGCTCGCGGCGCCGCTGCTGGCGCTGGTCACCGCGGTGACGGTGACGGTGCTGGTGCTGGTCGGCACCGGCAGCAGCCCGCTCGACGTTCTCGACACGATGGTCACGTACGCCCAGCGCCCGCGGTCCCAGGCGCTGATGGTCAACTCGGCGGTCACGTACTACTTCGCGGCGGTCGCGGTCGCGATCGGGTTCCGGATGAACCTGTTCAACATCGGCGTGGACGGGCAGTACCGGCTGGCCGCGCTGCTCGCCGCCGCGGTGGCGGCCAAGATCAGTCTGCCGCCGGTCCTGCACGTCACGGTCGTGCTGCTGATCGCGATGGGCGTGGGCGCGTTGTGGGCGGGCCTCGCGGCGCTGCTGAAGGTCTACCGCGGCGTCAGCGAGGTCATCTCGACCATCATGCTGAACTACCTCGGCGGCGCACTGGTCGCCTACCTGCTGACGCCGGGGCGGCTCGCCGTGCGCACCGTCGGCTCGAACAACATCGGCACCCCGACCATCCCGGCCTCCGGGCAGATCCCCGGGATCTCGCTCATCCCGGACTCGCGGCTGCAGGTCTACGGCCTGGCGATCCTGGCGGTCGCGGTCGGAGCCGGCTACTGGTTCCTGCTGTCGCGCACCCGGTTCGGCTTCGACCTGCGGGCCGCCGGCGCGAGCGAGGACGCGGCGAAGGCCAGCGGCGTGCGGGTCAGCCGGATGATCATCATCAGCATGCTCCTGTCCGGCGCGGTCGCCGGTCTGGTCGGCATGCCGCAGCTGCTCGGCGCTGCGCACACCTTCTCCCTGGACTTCCCGGCCGGGCTCGGCTTCACCGGGATCGCGATCGCGCTGCTCGGCCGCAACCACCCGGTCGGCATCGCGATCGGCGCGCTGCTGTTCGGCTTCCTCGACAACGCGGCGACCTCGCTGGAGCTGCGGGGCGTCTCGAGGGACATCGTGCTCGTCACCCAGGGCGTCATCGTGCTGTCGGTCGTGGTCGCCTACGAGCTGGTCCGGCGGGTGCGCACCCGGGCCGAGCAGCGGGACGTCGCGCGCAGGCTCGCCGCGACGGCCCCTGCCCCGCCCGCCCCGTCGACGCCACAGGAGGTGGGAGCGTGACGACGGTCCTGACCCCAAGCCCGCCGCCGCCGCCCGCGTCCGGGTCCGGAGCGCCGTCCGCGGCGGGCAGGGGCTCCGCCCCGACGCCGGGGTGGCGCCGCGCAGCGGGGCCGCGCTGGCTGTGGGCCGTGGCGGGCGTCCTGCTGGTCATGGCGTTCGCGCGGGTGGTGTCCGGGGCTGACCAACTCACCTCGTCGGGCACCGTACGGGCGGCGCTCGGCGCCACGGTCCCGATCGCGATGGCGGCGCTCGGCGGCATGTGGGCCGAACGGGCCGGCGTGGTGAACATCGGCCTCGAGGGCATGATGATCCTCGGCACGTTCGGGGCCGGCTGCATCGGCTGGGAACACGGGCCGTGGGCCGGGCTGGTCGCGGCCATGCTGTTCGGCGCGATCGGCGGGCTGGTGCACGCGGTCGCCACCGTCACCTTCGGCGTCGACCACATCGTCAGTGGTGTCGCCATCAACATCCTGGGCCTGGGCGTCACCAAGTACCTGGCCGCCGAGCTGCTCGAAGGCAMCCCCGGCGGCGGCCAGTCGCAGTCGCCGCCGATCGGCCCGGTCGGGCGGGTCTCGGTGCCCGGCATCGAGTCCGTGCTGCGGCCGGTCGAAAGCCGGCACTGGTTCCTCATCTCCGACCTTGCCGGGCTGCTGCGCGGCCTGCTCACGAACATCTCGCTGTTCACGCTGATCGCGGTCGCTCTGGTGATCCTGAGCGCGGGCGTCCTGTGGCGGACCCCGTTCGGGCTGCGGCTGCGTTCCTGCGGCGAGGAGCCGCACGCCGCGGAGACGCTCGGCGTCAACGTGTACGCCTACAAGTACGTGGCGGTCACGATCTCCGGTGCGCTGGCCGGCTTCGGTGGGGCATATCTGGCCGAGGTCGCGGCCAACATCTACCGGGAGGGCCAGACCGGCGGCCGCGGCTATATCGGCCTGGCATCGATGATCTTCGGTAACTGGCGGCCCGGCGGGCTCGCCGCCGGCTCCGCGCTCTTCGGCTACGCCGACGCGCTGCAGCTGCGGAACGCGCCGGCCGTGCACGCGCTGCTGCTGGTCGCGGCGGTGCTGCTGGCCGCGACCGGGCTGGTCATGCTGCTGCGGTGGTCGCGGGCCCGCGGCGCCGGCGCCGCGGGTGTGGGTGTGGGTGTGGGCGACCTGGGTGGCGCCAACGGTGACTCCGACGGCAAGGGCACGGTGACAGGGAAGGCCGCCAGGCGTGGTGGACGACGGCGGATCGTGTCGGCCGTCGCCTGCCTCGTGGCGGCCGGCGGGCTGGCCGCCTGGTATGCCGGAACCGATTCGCTGCCCGGCCAGGTCGTCACCGCCACCCCGTACGTGACCACGCTGCTGGTACTGGGGTTCTCCTCGCAGCGGCTGCGGCCGCCGAAGGCGGACGGCCTCGTCTACCGGCGCGGCGAGGAGTAGAGGGGGCCATGGTGAGCAGTGCGTACGTCACCGAACAGATCGTCCAGGAGCTCAAGAGGCTGGCGACCGAGGCCACCGAGTTCGCCTACGCGCCGTATTCCAACTTCCAGGTCGGCGCGGCGCTCCTGACCGGGGACGGCCGGTTCTACTCGGGTGCCAACGTGGAGAACCGGTCGTATCCGATGTCGCTCTGCGCCGAGCGAGCGGCGATCGCGAAGGCGGTCACCGAGAGCAGGGCGGACCTCGAGATCGTCGCCGTCGCCGTCGCCGAGAGCAACCGCGGGCCGTGCGCGCCCTGTGGGGGCTGCCGGCAGGTCATCTCGGAGTTCGCCAGAGTGGGCGCGCTCCTGATCTACCGGGACGCGCTCGGCGCGTTCAAACAGGTGCCGATCGAGGAGGCGTTGCCGGACGCGCGGGCCTTTCTCTCCGAGAAGGCACCCCTTTTCTCGGAGACACCGCCGATTTCAGAGACACCGCCGAGCTAGATGGCCTGGACACGCCAACGGTGAGCCGGGCCGAGCCGGGCACGGCGCCGCCGCGACCGATCTCCGATCTGAGAATTGTCGTGGTCGGCTCGTACCACGCCGACTTCCTGATCAACACCCCGGTTCTGCCGAACTGGGGTGACGATCTGCGTCCCGATTCGGTCCGGACGGTCCCCGGCGGCAAGGGCCTTAACCAGGCCGTCACCCTCGCGCGCGCCGGCGCCCAGGTCTGGGCCGTCGGTGTGCTCGGCTCGGACCCCGTCGGGTCGTCGCTGCTCGCGACGCTCGCCGCCGAGGGCATCGACGTGACCACGATCGCCCGGCACCCGACCGTGCCGACACCGGTCTGTCTCGTGTTCACCGCGCCCGACGGCCGCAACGCCTTCGTCTGGCGCGTCCCCGACGAGTACGCGATCATGCCGGAGGTCATCGCCGAGGCGGAGAAGGCCATCCGCGGCGCCGACGCCGTCCTGCTCACCTTCGAGACCCCTGAGGCGATCTCCCGCGTCAGCGAGATCGCCCGTGCCGCTGGCACCCAGGTCATCGTCAACCCGGCGCCGCGCCCCGCCGACCGTCACGAGCTCGACGCCGTGCGGTGGGATCTCGTCGACGTCCTCATCCCGAACGAGGCCGAGGCGCGCGCCCTCCTGCCCGACGACCACCCGGCCCGCGGCGGCCCCGCCGAGCACCTGGCCGAGGCCGTCGGAAGGGCGCTCGCCATCCCGCTGGTCTGCGTCACCCTCGCCGAGCGAGGCTGCGCGGTCTACGACGGCGCGACGACCCGCGCCTATCCGGCGCACGCCACCGAGGCCGTCGACACGACCGCCGCCAGCGACGCCTTCACCGCCGTCTTCTCCGCCCGCCATCTCGCGAAGGCGGACCAGGCTGACGCCGTCGACCGGGCACAGTCCGCCGCCGCACTGACGATCACCCGCCCCGGTGCCTACGACGCCCTTCCCACCCGAGCCGACCTCGCGTGACGAATCTGGACGGACGTCGTCGCCGGCGGCCGGTCGGCGACCTGCCGGACGCCGCCGTGGAGGACGGTGGGGCAGCGGTCCGGTGAACGTGGCGGCGCCGCCGGTCAGGAAGTCGGCCGTCGTGGTGTTGCCCTGGCGGGGAGCCGGGCGGCGTGGGCGCGGGCCTCGTGGGCATCCTCTGGACGGTTCAGGGCGGACAGGATGTCGGCGCGTAGGCTGTGGGCCGCGACGTCGAGCGGGAGCGTACGCAGCGCCTCGTCGACGGCGACGAGGGCGCCGTCGGGCTGGCCCAGGCGCAGCAGGCACCGGGCGCGGATCTGCTGCCCTCCGGCCCACAGCCGCGGGTCGGCGACGCTGCGCGATACCCGGCCCAGGGCGGCCAGCGCCTCGGTGTGCCGTCCAACGTCGGCCAGTACCCCGGCCCGGCCGAGATGCGCCGGCCAGCAGCGCGGGTCCACCTGGACAGCGCGGTCGAAGGAGACCAGCGCGGCGGCGGGCCGGTCCTGCCGGGTGAGCACCTGCGCCCGGCGCAGATGGCCGTCGGGAAGCTGGGGGCGCAGGGCCAGGTAGCGGTCGAGGGCGGTCAGCGCGTCGTCAGGCCGTCCCAGGTCGTCGAGCGTCACCGCCAGGTTGAACCAGGCGGGCGCGTGCGTCGGATCGGCGCGGACAGCCTGCTCGAACCCGGCGAGGGCCTTCTCCAGACGGGCGCCCGCGACGTGCAGCCGGCTCTGCTCCATGTTGACCTTGACGGTCGCCTGCACCGACTGGCCGCCGACCGGGGCGAGGCTGGTCAAGGGCACGCGGCCGCCGTCGAACAGCGCCGAGTCAATGTCGGCCTCGCGCAGCTCACCGCCGCACCGGGTGCACCGGGGCCGGTGGAAAAGGCCGTCCATCGCCTCCGCGCAGCGCTCGCAGAATGGCGCCCCACAGCCCGCACAGGTCAGGAAGAAGTAGGCGAAGCCCTCGGGGTCGGCCAGTGCTGCCGGGTTTCCGCCAGCAAGGACGGAGACCGAAATCCTGCGCCCGCAGTCCGGATGGGCGCACAATAGAATCACCTGGCACTCCCTGGGTCGCCCCGCCTGCAAATAATGGTAGGAGCCGGCCGGGGCCGACGGACGGGGTTCATGACCGCTGGACCGAGCTCGCCCGGGGTGCCGAGGGCCAACAGGTCTGGCCGCGGCCGGCCGGCGCTGCGCGACCAGTACGACGTGCTGGGACTTCTCGGCACCGGCGGGATGGGGACCGTCCACCGGGTGCGGCACCGGGCCTGGAATATCGACCTCGCGATGAAGTCACCCCGGCCGGAGCTGCTCAGCGACGCCAGCAAGCGGGAGAGCTTCGTCCGCGAGGCCGAGACCTGGGTTTCCCTCGACCTCCATCCGCACGTCGTCACCTGCCACTACGTCCAGACCTTCGACGACACCCCCCGGATCTTCGTCGAGCTGGTGGACGGCGGGAGTCTGCATGACCGGATCCAGGACGGCACCCTCTACCGGGGCGGCGCCGACGAGGCGCTGGCCCGCCTGCTCGACACGGCGATCCAGTTCTGCTGGGGACTCGACGCCGCGCACCGGCGCGGCCTGGTCCACCAGGACGTCAAGCCTGGCAACGTGATGCTCACCGCCGACGGGATCGTGAAGGTCACCGACTTCGGGCTGGCGAAGGCGCTGTCCGAGGTGGGCCCGCAGACCTCCGACCCGCTGGTCCCCGTGCCGGCGCCGTTCGGCCTGGTCAGCGTCGCCGGCCTGACCCCGGCGTTCTGCTCGCCCGAACAGGCCGCGCGCCTGCCGCTGGATCCACGCACCGACGTCTGGAGCTGGGCCGCCTCGGTGCTGCTGATGTTCACCGGCCGCCGGACCTGGGCATACGGCCCGCTGGCGGGGCAGGCACTGGAGACCTGCCTGCGCGCCGCGCCCGCGGACCGGGGACGGCCTGCCGGCGCGGGTGCGCCCGGGCGGGGCCGTGCTCCGGTGGGGCAGCCGCCGGCGATCCCGGACGGCCTGGGCGACGTGCTGGGCCGCTGCCTGCGCGACGACCCGGCCGAGCGGCCGGAGAGCATGGCCGAGGTCGCGCAGCTGCTCCTGACCGTCTACCAGCGGGAGCTCGGCAGACCCTGCCCGCACGAGCCCTACGCCCCCGTCCGCGGCATGGCCGACGACCTCAACAACCGGGCGCTGTCCTTCCTCGAGCTCGGCCGGGACGACGAGGCGGCCGCGGCCTGGCGGCAGGCCCTCGACGCCGATCCGAGGCACGCCGCGACCCTCTACAACTTCGGCGTCTACCGCTGGCGCCGGGGTGAGGTGACCGACGAGATGCTGCTCCAGCAGCTGGCGACGGCCGCCCCGGGCGACGCCGACGACTGGCTGCCGGACTTCCTTCGCGCCCGGGTGCACCTGGAACGCCGCGACCGCCGGAACGCCCGGGTCGCCTTGGCCCGGGTCAGCGACCAGGCCGAGGAGACCCGGGCCCCGGCGGTGCGGGCCGCCGTCGCCGAGCTCGAGGAGCGGGTCGAGGAGGCCGGTGACTTCCGGCGGGTCCGGACGGTCGACCGCCAGGCGTTCGTCGAGGCGATGGCGGTGAGCGGGGACGGCGCCCGTACCGTCGTCGCGCTACGGGCGGACGGGCCGGATGCCGACTCGACCTGGCTGGTCGTGGAGGAGACCAGGTCCGGTCGCGAGGTGGCCAGGATCCCCGCCCTCGGCCATGGCGGCCGGGTGACGGCGGTCGCCGCCGACCGGGCGGCGACGCTGGCGGTCACCGGGAGCGAGGACGCGACGGCGCGGCTGTGGGACCTGCGCGGCGAGGCCCTGCGCCAGACCGTCGAGCCGGGCGGGCAGGTCCAGGACCTCTGGCTGAGCCCGGACGGCGAACGCCTGCTGACAGCGACCGACCGGACCCTGGCGGCCTTCGACCTGACCGAACGGCGCCGGCTGTGGGTGTCACCCGGATCGGACGTCAGCTTCGTGGCGTTCAGCGCGGACGGCAGCCTCGTCGGCTCCGGCGGCTACGAGCAGATCGCGCTGTGGGACGGCCGGACCGGCCGTTGCCTGACCGAGCTCGACCACGGCTCCGACGCCTTCCGCGGCTTCGGCCTGTCCGGGGACGGCCGGTGGCTCCTCGCGGCCCGGGCGAGCGGGCGGCTGTCCGTGTGGGACGTCGGGGAGCGCGACTGGAGCCACGCGTTCGCGGGCTCGGGCCGGGAGCTGCGCAATGTCCTGCTCGACCCGACCGGACGCCACGCGCTCACCAACAGCCACCGCGACCGGGTGCGGCTCTGGGACGTGCCGGCCGGGCGTTGCCTGCGCACGTTCGACGCCCTGCGCCTGAGCGACAGCTTCGCCGTGTGGACACCCGACGGGCGCCATGTGCTCTTCCACGGCTCGCGGAGCACGGCCGTCTGGGAGTGCCGGGCCCGGGATGTCACCAGCCCGTACTGGCCCTCGCGGGTCCGCCCGGGAGCGCCCGCCGTCGCCCGCCGGGCGCGGTCGCTGACCGACCGCGCCGACGCCGCCTGGCAGCTCGGCGACGTGGCGGGCACACTGGCGGTGGTCCGCCGGCTGCGCGCCCTGCCCGGCCACGCGAACCTCCCCGAGACCGACGAGGCCTGGCGCAAGCTGGGCCTGCGCTGCGAACCCGTCACGATCATCGGGGCGAGGCTGCTGCGTGTCCTCGACCACTTCCAGTCGTGGATCCAGGACCTGTCGCTGCACGGGTCGGGGCTGTGGGGCCACGCGGTCAGCGGCGACGGCGAGGTTGTCCGCTGGGACCTCGAACGCGGGGAGGTGACCGCCCAGCACCGCCTCACCGGGTCGTACCTCGCTCGGATCGAGCCCTCGGGCGAACAACTCACCTCGGCCACCTACCAGGGCGACTACACCAGGGTCGCGCTGTCCGCCCGGGCAGGTGAACGCCGCTTCCAGGAAACAGCCGGGCACGCCGGCCCAGGCGCGCCGCTCGACCTGGCACTGAGCCGTGACGGCCGTTTCGGCGCCGCCGTCTCGTTGGACGTCATCCCGGGCATGGCGCGGGAAGGGGGCGCGGAGCGCCGCCTGGTGTGGCTACGGGCCGAGATGCAGCCGTGGGTCCGCGCCGTCCTCGACGAGCTCGACGCCGAGCGCCCCCGCGGCGGCGCCGTCCTCGTGTGGCACCACGCCACCGGCGCCCGGGTCCGGCGGTACCTCGTGGACCGAGGGCCCCGGGCGGTGGCGCTCAGCGCCGACGGCCGGCTGGCGGCGGCGGCCGGTGACGAGGCGCTGTGGCTGTGGGACAACGCGACCGGCCGGTCGCTGTGGAGCCTGCGGATGGCACGGGCCCGGTTCCGCCAGGTGGAGCTGAGCGCCGACGGTCGCTGGCTGCTGGCCGCGGACCATGCCGACCTGGTCCTGCTCGACACCGTGGCGCGCCGCGTCGTGCGCCGGTCCGCGGGGCACGGCGCCGAGGTCCGCGCGCTGGCGATGGCCGAGGACGGCCGGATCGCCGTCTCCGCGGACCAGGACGGCGAGGTCCGCGTCTGGGACCCGCGCGACGGCCAGTGCCTGTGGTCGCTGCGCGGCCCGACCGAGGTGACCGCGCTGACACTGAGCGAGGACCGCCGGCGCCTCCTCGTGGGCTACGGCGACGGCGGGCTGCACCTGTGGGCGTTCGACTGGGACCTCGCCCCGCCCGACCCGGCCCGCGGCGCCGAGGTCGTGCGCCCCGACCTGGAACAGTTCGTCGCCCTGCATACCGCGGCCGGATGGGACCCGCGGCCGGGAGCGGCCTACCCACGGCATCCGGAACCCAGCTCCTCGGGAAATCTGACAGACGAGCAGGTCAGGGCATTGTTTACGCGGCACGGCCGCGCCGCCTACACCGAGATCGACGTGAGAAACCTGCTCACAAGGCTGAGCCGCGCCGGATTCGGATGGATTGCGCCCGACGCCGTTCACCGCCTCCTGAGGGAGGTCACCGAAACGGCGGCGACGGGCCTGGCCGGGAACGATTACGTCTGTTGACAGCGCCGTTGCCGAGTGTAAAGGGATCGGCCGTTCCTGGTTGTCATAACGCGGACAACAACCGCATTTTCTCACCGACCAACCAATATGCTGCTCCCGGACGAGGCCGGGCGACGCGCTCGCGTCCCCGCCGCCGAACGGGGCTGGCCCCACCGGCAGTCCGAATCCCGGCCCAGGAAGGCGCCACACGCGGCAGGCACAGCATGGAGGGGCCCCATTGGTGTATTCGGCTGGCCGCGCGCGCCCCACCACCGCGCTGACCGCGTTCACGCTCGCGGTCGCGGCGCTCGCTTTGGCCAGTGACTTCGCGGTCGCCGGCTGGCTGCCCGCCGCGCACAAACTGTCCCGCACCACCGCGCTTCTGATCGTGGCCGTGTCGACCGGCACTGGGCTCGCCCGGATCCCACTCACCCTGCGGTGGGCCCGCGCGCTCGAGCGCCCGACCAGCCCCGGTGCGCGCTGGTGGCGGTTCGGTGACCTGGCGGTCACCGCCGCCGCCCTGGTCGTCACCGCGCTGACCGTCCCGGTTCCCGTGGAGCCGGACGGCGGCGCCGCCCCCCTGGTCTGGTTCCAGGACCAGCGGTGGGTGTTGGTACCGCTGCCGGCGATGTGGATCGTCGTGACGCTGCTGCGGCGTCCCCTGCTCGGCCGGGCGGTGTTCTTCCGGGCTCCCACGTGGCTCGCGGTCGGCGGGATAACCGCGGTCGGCTTTCTCTTCGGTTCCACCATCCTCCTGCTGCCGCTGATCGCCTGGTCGGCCATCCGGCTCGCGGTCGTGGCCGCCTGGCCCGCCATTCCCCGCCGTTCGAGGGCGCCGAAGGCCCGGCACCCTCGCGGGACCAGCCGGCCGGAGGCCACGAGGCCCCCCAACGCCAGGCCCGGGACCGCGGGAACGCGGGGATCGGGGGCGGCGGGTGGTCGTTCCCCTCGGGCCCAGGGCGGCCGGCGGCCGGAGGAGGCTTCCCGGGCCGCGTCGCTGTCCCGGCTGCCCGCGCTGGCCGAGATCGACCCGGACGGGGCGGTGAAGGGACTCGCGGTGCTGCTCACCCGGCCCGTCAAACCGGACGCGGAGTCGACCCGGTCGGTTCTCGCCGCCTGGGTGCGACGGCCCGACGAGGCGAAGTTCCGGCGCACCTGGGACCTGCTGCTGGATGCCTGCGCCGACCTGGGAGCCAGCCCGCGGGCGCTGCTGTCGGCGGCCGGCCTGCGCCCCCGCCCGGACGCGGCACCCGGGGACGGCCCGCCATCGCGGGACGACGCGGCCACCTTCCGGGCGCTCGCCGTCCGCGCCCTGGTGGCCCGGCAGGACGGCAAGGACGTCGCGGCCGTCTCCTCGGACCGCGTCTTCTGGGAGCTCGTCGACCTGGTCGCCCCACCCGGCGCGCCGGCCGGGCACGCCGAATGGTGGTGCCTGCTCGGCGACGCCGCGACTCGCCACCACCGTCACGACGAGGCCGCGGCCCGCTACCGGGAGGCGGCACGCCTCGGCGATCCGGCGGCGCGGCGAGCGCTCGCGCACCTGCTCGCCACCCAGGCGAAGCAGCACCTCCAACGGGGTTCCCGGGTCTCGGCCCGGCGGCTGCTCACCGAGGCGCTGAAACACGAGAACAATCCGCGCTACCAGCTGCTGCGGATCGCCGAGGAGATCCTCTACACCGAGCGTCCCGGCCTGCGCGTGCTCGCCGAGCTGCGGGACCTGGCGAGCGCTGACGCCTCACCCGGTGCCCAGGCCGAGCCCGGGCCGGTGCCCGCCCCCGCGGCGGGCACGAGGGACCTCGCCGCGAGCATCGCCTTCTGGTCGGCGCTGGGTCAGCTGCGGGCCAGCGGCGCCGTGGATGCCGCCGCGGGCGATGTGGCGCTGGCCGGGCTGCGGCAGGCGACCGAGGCGAACGGTGCGGACGGGCACAACCCGACGCTCGGGATCGTCGCCGCCGCGCTGGCCGATGACCGTCCGGCGCTTGTCAACCGGGTGCGCGCCCTGCACGACGAGCATGGGCCGGCGTGGTGGCGCTGGTGCTCGATCAGCACCGGGTACGTGCTCTCCACCGTCGCCACCGCCGACCCGGAGCTGTTCCTCGCCCTCGCCACCGACGCGCCCTCGGACACCGTCTGGGCGGGCGAGACACGGGCCGTGGCCGTGCATGCGCTGCTGGGGATCGCGGTGACGCAGGCGCGTGACGGCCGGACCGCCGAGGCGCTGCGGATCCTCGACCTGCCCGCCCTGACCGGCCAGCCCGCTGGGTGACCGATGGCGATCTTCGGGATTCCCGACGACCGGTTCGACGCGAACCTGCTGCGCCGCACCGACCGGTTCCGCGCCGCGCTGGCGGTCCAGGCCGAGCTCGCCTCGGCTCGGCTGACCCCGGCCCACCTGCTCATAGCGCTCGCCCGGGCGCGACCGGGGCTCGCCGCCTCCCTGTTCGACGGCCAGTCGATCGCCGTCGACGTCTTCGCCGCCGCCCTCGGGCAGGTCACCGGGATCCGCGAACGCCGGGCGGCCGGCGCCGGCCCGGGGGCCGGCCGCGACCAGCCCGCCGCCACGGCGGGCCGGCTGGAGACGGTCGCCTCTGAGGCCACCCGGGAGGTGTTCGCCGCGCTGCGGGCCTGGGAACGCGTCGAGCAGGACGCCGTCGACGGCGCCGCCACCCTCGACGTCGCCGACGCCACGACCGTCACCGACCTCACCGGCGGCGCGGGCACGGTGGGCACACGGCGGGCCACCGCCGCGGCGGTGGCCGGCGACGGGCGGATCGACGAGCGGCGGCTGCTCGCCGAACTGCTGCCCCGGCTTGAACCGGTCGCCGTCGACCTGCTTGAGCGCTACGGCCGGGTCGACCTCGGCAGGTGGCTGCGCGACCTCGCCATCCCGGCCGTCGAACCGGCCGACCCGTTCCTGCCCGATGGCCAGCTCGACCTGGCACTGTTCAGCCCGGGCGCGCGCCGCGTCCTCGCCGTGCTCGCCGCCGAGGCCGCCGGGCTCGGGCATCCGCTGGCCGACGTCGCCCTGCTCCTGCACGCCCTGGCGGCGACCCCCGGCGGCCTGCTCGAACAGGGCCTGCACTTCCTGCGCCAGGACGTCGCCGCGGTGCGGGCCCGGCTGCTGGCGCTCACCGGCGGCGGCACCGGCCACCCCGTCGCGCGTCTCCCCGTCGCCGTACAGCTTCTCGACGACCGCCTCCGCGACGTGCTGCGCGCCGCGGCCCTGGCCGCGGCCCGCCGCGGCAGCCCGAGTGTCGCCGAGCGGGACATGCTCGCCGCGCTGCTCGACTCCCCGAGCGGGCTGACCGCCGCGTTCCTGCGCGAGATCGGCGTTGACGCGGACCTGCTCGCGAACTACGCCGAGCAGTACCACCGCGAGCCCCACCTGGGGCCGCGGGCCGGCGCCGCGGTCGTCCCGACCCCGACGCTCGCCGAGTCGGTCGCGCTGCTTCGCCGCCGGCTTGTCGGCCAGGGCACCGTGATCGAACGGCTTGCCACCCGGCTCGAACTCGTCAAGCGCTCCATGTCCCATGACTTCCGGTTCAGCGACCGGCCACGAGCGACGCTGCTGTTCTGCGGCCCGAGCGGCACCGGCAAGACGATGACCGCCCGGTTGCTCAGCGAGGTCATCTACGGCTCGCCCGACGCGCTCGTGCTCTTCGAGATGGGGCAGTTCACCTCCCCGGAGTCGGTCAACACGTTCATCGGGGCGCCCATGGGCCTCGTCGGGTTCGGCAACGGGCGGCTCACCAACGAGCTTCGTGACAACCCACAGCGGGTGTTCCTCTTCGACGAGGTCGAGAAGGCCGACCCGCGGGTCCTCGACGTACTACTGCGCCTGCTCGACGAGGGCCGGGTCGCCGACCCCGCCGGCCCGGTGCGCGACGCGAGGGACGCCGTCATCGTGCTCACCTCGAACCTCGGTGTCGCCGACGTGGGCACCGCCGGCGGGCTGTCGGACGAGGTGACCCGGCCGGTCGGCGGTCCCTCCGCCGGCCCCGGCGAGAGCGTCGACGAACTGCTCGACAGCATCCTCATGACGGGCGACGGCGGGCGGGCTGCCGCGGACACGGCCGAGGCGAACCTGCGCCAGCGGCTGTCGGAGTTCTTCCGCCCCGAGTTCCTCAACCGGATCGACGACATCCTGCTGTTCGCCCCGCTCGGCCCGACCGAGCTGCGCATGCTCGCCGACCGCTCGCTCGCCCAGCTCGCCGAGCGGATGCGCGATCAGCTCGGTGTCCGGCTGGATTGGCAGCCGTCGGCGGTCGAGTGGATCGGCACGATTGCCTGGCGGCACCGCTCCCGGGAGGCCGCCCGCGGCGTCAACCGCTGCGTCACCTCGATCGTGCCCGGTCTGCTGCGGGCGCTCGATCAGGCCGCCGAGCAGGGCCGGCCCGCCCGCCGGCTGCTGCTGCGGGAGGACGGGGGCGCGCTCGTCGCCGCCGCGTCCGACGAGACCGACCGGCCGCCGGACGGCCCGGCACCCAGCGCGGGGAGACAGCCGTGACAACCCCGGACACATCCCTCGCGGCCTACCGGCTCTATGCCCGCGGGCTGGCCGCCGCGCTGCGCGGCGAGGGAAGCCCCACCTCGGCCGGCTACGCCGCGCTGACCGCGGACAACGAGCTGCAGCCCTGGACGGAGGCGGCGCTGACGCACTGGTCCACCGGCGAGGGGCCCTGGCACGTCCACCACCTCGCCATCGCCCACCACGCCCGCGCCTACGACCTGGAGGCCGCCGGCGAGTCGAAGACCGCTGCTCAGCACTGGCGGAAGGCGCTGGAACACTGGGCGGCGCTGCACCGTGACGACCGGTTCTGGGACGGGCTGCGCGAACATCTGGAAACGGTGAGCGGCGCCCCGCTGCCCGACGGCCTGCTCGACGGTGTCCGCGCCCGGCTGCCTGAGTACCTGCTCGCCCCGCATGTCACGCTCGCCACCCGCTACCGGCTCACCGACCCCGACCGGGCCCGCCGCCACGCCGAGTGCATCCGGCTCTCGACGCTCCCCGAGGCCGCGGTCACCCGGGCTCGCGACCAGTTCGGCGCCGACACCGTCGCCGGCCTCGGTCAGGCCATCAAGGAGGCCCGGTTCACCGACACCATCCGCGCCCTGCTCAGCTGGTTCGCCATCGACCCGACCAGCACCCGCCTCGCCCGCGCGCTGCTGTTGGTGACCCGCCGGTGGTGCGAGGGCCAGTCCCGCGCCCCCGAGTGGACGGTGACGGTCGGGCCCACCCTCGCCAGGGTGCATGCCGCGCTCACCTCGCTGGACCTGCCCGCGACGCACGGGATCGCTGCCGACCTCCGCCCGGAGCTCGCTCGCCACTACTACTGGCTGGGCCTTGAGGCACTGCGGCGAGGCGTATCCAAACCCGACCTCGCGCTCGGCTACTTCCGCCGGGGGCTGCTCCTCGACCCGGACCTGACCGAGAGCCTGGAGTACCAGCACACCCGCAGGTTGCTGGCCCGGGCCGCGATCGACCAGATCGGACAGCGGCTCGCCGACGAGGGAGGCGCCAACCTCAACCCCCGCCCGACCGCCCGCGGCGGGCAGCTGGCGGTCATGGCCGAGGTCGGCGACACCGTGCTGGACGAACTCCATTTCACCGAGCAGTTCACGGTGCTGGTGTGGTCCCTGAACATCGCGGATCCGCCCGTCGGCGAACTGGCCGCGGCCCGGCGGCGGTGGCGGGTGCTGCGGGCACATCCGGAGGCACCCCCGGACATGCGGCTCTTCTTTCTGCAGCTCGACGCCCTGCTGGCGGCAAGGGGCTGCTGACGTAGCCGCGAGCGGACCGCCCGCCCGGACATCACCGGGCCCGACCGACGGAAGGCGTGACGACCATCGACAACCCCTGGGCCTGGCAGGACGGCCTGAACCCCTACCGTTCGACCCCGTTCCAGATCCTCGACCTCGACCCGACGCTGGCCGGCCGCGGCGCGATCCGCGCCCACATCGAGCGCCGCCGCCAGCGGGTCAAACGCGCCGCCGACCGGTACCCGCTGTTCGGCCGGACGTTGACGGTCGCCGACATCAACCGGGCACAGGAGGAGCTCGCCGACGCCGAGGGCCGCCTRCTCGCCGAACTGCTCACCCACCGGCCCGAGCGCACCGGCGACGAGCTCACCGCCGAGCTCCTCGACGCCTTCCCGCGGCTGCCGCCTCCGCCGGCGCCCACGCCCCGCCTCGACGTCGACGAGCAGACAGCGCGCTACCTGCTGCCAGACCTGTCGTCCGCCGCGCCGCCGCGCTGGGAAGGGCTTCTTCCGTGAGCCGGTCCCGCCGCCGCCGGCGGCCGGGCAAGCCCAGGCCGGCCAGGCCGAAGGGCTCGGGAACGCCTGCCGCCGACCCGCGCAACCGGCCGGACCGCGACGCCGACCAGGCCCCGCCGTCCCCGCCACCGGAGATCGCCGCGCAGGAGCGCGCCCTGTCGGACCTGCCGCCGGACACCCCCTTCGGCCTCGTGCACCGGCTGCTCGCCGGGCAGGCCTCCGCCCGCCAGACCGGCCGCGACGAGGCACGCAGAGCCGTCGACGCCTACCACGGCCGCTACCGCGCGCTGGCTGTCGAGACGGCCCGCGCCATCCACGACCTGCGCGGCTTCGTCGCCGCGGTCCAGGGCGAGGCTCGGGCGGCCGGGCTCGGTGGACAGATCGATACCCTGGCGGTCATGACCCGCCGGCTCGCCCGCGGGCTCGAACGGGCCGACGTCCAGGTCGTCGACCCCGCGGGTCGTCCCTTCGCCGAGTACGAGAACAGCGAACTGGTCGACGTGGACTACGCGCCGGACACCGACGACGAGTCCCTCCTCGTCGTGAGCCGGGTGCTGCGGCCCGCCGTCGTGCTCGCCGGCGGCGAGGTGGCCCAACGTGCCCGGGTGCTCCTGGCCGAACCGGAACCGGAGGCGGCTCCGGCCGAACCGGAAGCGGCTCCGGCCGAACCGGAAGCGGCTCCGGCCGAACCGGAAGCGGCTCCGGCCGAACCGGAACCAGCCCCGGCCCCGGCTCCGGCTCCGGCCGAGCGGGATTCGCCGGCCGAGCCGGCGGGCGTGGCGGAGACGGAATCCGAGCCAGAGCCGGGGTTGGCCGCCGGCGGCGCGGAGGCGGAACCCGGGCCGGAACTCGCGGCCGTGGGTGAGCCCGAGGGACAGCCTCCGTTCGAGCCGGTGGCGGTGGTCGTACCGGACCGGGAACCGCCCTCCGGGCCGACGGGTGATCTGGGAGAGGACGGAAGCGGAGTCGGATGAGCACGATTATCGGTATCGACCTCGGAACGACCAACAGCTGTGTGGCGGTGCCGGCCAACGCCGACATCCCCAACCGCGACGCGCTCATCGAGACACGCCGCCTGCGCCCTGTCGGCGACGCTCTCGTGATCACCAACCCGGACAAGTCGCCGACCACGCCGTCCGCCGTCTGGATCGGCCCCGACGGCACCGTGCTCGTCGGGATGAAGGCGAAGCGCAAGGCCCGGGCCTCCCGGCTCCCACCGGCGATGTACTTCAAGCGCAGCATGGGCACCGACCAGCGGGTCACCGCGGGGCACGTCGAGCTCACCCCGATGGAGGCCTCGGCCCATGTCCTGGGCGCGCTCAAGGCGCTCGCGGAGGAGGTTCTCGGCACCCCGGTGGAACGCGCCGTCGTCACCGTCCCGGCCTTCTTCGAGACCCGGGCGAAACAGGAGACCACCCAGGCCGGCGCGGCCGCCGGGCTGGAGATCGTCGAGACCCTCATCGAGCCGGTCGCCGCCGCGATGACCTACACCCACGACCGGCAGCAGACCCTCGCCTCGGGAGAGACCTTCCTCGTCTACGACCTGGGCGGCGGTACCTTCGACACGTCCGTCGTGAGCTGGGACAGCGAGATCGGCTTCGAGAACCGGTCCTTCGACGGCGACCGGTACCTCGGTGGCTACGACTTCGACCGGCACCTGGTTAACTGGATGATCTCCCAGCTGCCGGCCTACGACCTGGCGATCAATCCTGACGACCCGGGCGACATGGCCGTCCACGCGGCCCTCATGGCACTCGCCGAAGAGGCCAAGCACGACCTGTCCCATGACACCTTCACCGAGATCGCCAGCATGCACACCCGCGACCGCCGCGACGAGGCGATGAACATCAACCTCGAGCTCGAGCGGGCCGACTTCGAGCGGATGATCGAGACCCAGCTGCGCGCGACGATGACGAGCTGCACCCGGGCGCTCGAGCGCGCCGGGGTGACGCCGCCGGCGCTCTCCGAGGTCGTCATGGTCGGCGGGTCGTCACRCATCCCCCTCGTCGGCCAGCTTCTCGAACAGCATCTGAAGAAAAGGCCGAAGCTTGTCAACCCCGACCTGTGCGTGGCGGTCGGCGCCGCGCTCAAGGCCGCGCAGGCCGCGATCCGCGGCGGCGTCCTCGAACTCGACCGGCCCGACCCGACCCCACCGTTCACCGACATCAGCGGCCGGGTCCGGGCCGAGGGCGAGGCAGTCGACCTGCGCCGGGTGAAGGTCCTGCTCACCTCGGACGACGGGACCGTCCGGCGCACCGAGGTGCCCACCGCGGATGGCATGTTCCTGTTCGAGGACGTCGAACTGCGCGCCGGGCAGGGTAACGGGTTCACCGTCGCGGTCGAGCGCGACGGACGGGAGATCGCCGCCGAGCACCTGATGCTCAGGGCCGGCGACGGCGGCCCGGCGCTCACCGTCAGCGGCGACGTCCTCGCGCACGACTTCCTCGTACCGCTGCGCACCGGCCTGCGTCTCGTCGCCTCGGCCGGCACCAAACTGCCCCACCAGGCAAAACTGCTGCTCAAGACGGCCGGACACGGCACGGCGCTACGGGTCACCCTCGTCGAGGGCATGGTGCCGATCGGCGAGGTCACCATCGCCGACGTGCCCGCCGACCTGCCGATCGGCGCGGACGTCGTCGTCGAGATGCAGTTCGAGCTGGGCTGGACGATCCGCGCGCACGCCACGATCCCCTCGATCGGGGTGTCGGCGACCGCGGTCATCGACATCCCGGTCCGCGAGGTGCCCGAATGGCCCGAGCTGCGCCGCCGCCACGCCGAGGTGTCGGTGGCATGGTCGGAGAAGCGGAACGCGATCTCGCCGACGGAGGCGCTGCGGATCGGCCCGACCATCGACGACCTGCTCGGCGAGGTCGAGCTGCTGCTCGGCGAGGGCCACGACCGGCCGAAGACGCACCACAAGCTGCTGGAGGCGGAGACGCTGGTCGACAGCGTCCAGGTCACCGAGGTCAGCGGACTGCAGCCGTCGCTGGCGGAGTTCGAGGACTCGCTCAGGGAGCTGCGGGACCTGATCGGCAGGCTCGCCCGGTCCAACCCCGGGGCGGCCGAGCGGCACCGGGCCGCGTTCGCCCCGCTGGAGTCCGCCGGCCGCGCCGCCTACACGGCGTCGAACCAGATCGACTGGCTGCAGGCCAACGACGCGCTGGCCGACCGGATCCGGGCGGTACGCGTCGACCTGCCGACGACCGGCTACAGCCTCGACGACGTCGACCCGGGCGAGCTGCGCATCATGCTGTTCGGGGATCTTCGCGGCCTCGCGCAGAACGTCCAGGCGAGGATGGTCGCCGGGGGAGCCGCCAGCGGGCCGGCGCAGGAGCGGCTCCTCACCGACATCGAGCAGGTCGCGATGGAGGTCAACGCCGTCGACCCCGGCGACCCGGAGGCGCTGCGCACACTCGCGGTGATCTACCAGAACAAGATAGATCCCCTGCACGCCCGGGTGCAGAACCTGGATCCGGAGGGCGGCGGCGACATCCCCATCGACGAGCGCTGACCTCGGCGGCACGCCCCTGCCCCGGCATGCCCGCGCCGCGCACCCGTGACCCGTTCCCGGCTTGCAGTCAGGAGCCCGCCATGCGCACCAACGTGATCTGCCCGTCCTGCCAGCGAAGACTGGCCACGCTCGTATCGCCCTGCCTCGGCTGTGCCGCCGACCTCTCCCCGCTCGTCGCCCTGCGTGATCTCACCGACCRTCACTTCAACCAGGCGGTCCAGCGCGCGCGCCTCGGTCACTGGAACCTCGCGGCCGAGAGCCTTGCCGTGGTGCTGGCCCTCGACGCCCAGGACCCTGAAGCCCAGGCCCTCCTGGAAACGGTCCGATCCCACCAGCAGGCCCCGGACTCCGAGCTCCCGTACCTGGACCGCCAGCCACCATGACGACCGGCAGACGACGGCAGAGGTCCAAGGTCGTGGGCCGCGGGATGGCAGCCATGATCCACACGTGCCCGAACCGTGACATTCCCGGGTTGTTCCGGGGCGGGGAGCCGGTACGGGTCGCAGGTGTCTGATCCCGCGGTGCCAGCGCTCGTTCGTGTCCCGCGGCAGGGCGTGCCGGCCTGGCGCGGAGTCACCGCCGGCCGGGTCTTGCGTTGAGCCCGGTCTGGCGGTTGGGTAGAACGCGTTCTACCGGGCTGGGTGGCGCCCGCCGGCGGTAGGCCGCGACGGCGGACGCGACGGCAGAGCGGACACGACGGCAGAGGGGTGCGCTGTGAGGGACTTCGCCGGCAGGGTCGCGGTGGTGACGGGTGCTGGCCAGGGGATCGGCCGCGCGCTCGTCGAACGGTTCTGTGCCGAGGGCATGAAGGCGGTCGTCGCCGACGTCGTACCCGACCTGGTCGAGAAGACCACCGCCGAGCTGCGTGCCGCCGGCCGCGAGGTGACCGGTGTCGTCACGGACGTGACCTCGCTCGAATCCGTGGAGGCGTTACGCGACGCGGCCCTGGGCGCCTATGGCGCCGTGCACGTCCTGTGCAACAACGCGGGCATCGGCTCGGGCTCGGAGGGACGGATCTGGGAGCACCACGTCCATGACTGGCGGTGGTCGTTCGACGTCAACGTGCTGGGTGTCGTCAACGGCATCCGCGCCTTCACCCAGCCGATGATCGACCAGGGGGTCGAGGGGCACATCGTCAACACGACCTCGGGAAACGGGGGCTTCACCCCGCTCATCAACAGCGCGGTCTACGCGGCGACGAAGGCCGCGGTCACGACCATCACCGAATGCCTGTGGGGGCAGCTGCGCGAGGCGGGCGCCCTGGTCGGCGCCTCGTTGCTGTACCCGTCGACCGCGACCCCCGGCCTGCTCAACACCGGGATCTGGCGCCCTGGTGCGAACCGGCCCGAGCGCTATGACCGGCCGGGTGCCCCGCCGAAGGAGGGGCGTGACTCACTGGGCGCCTTCCAGCGGCGCATGGAGGCGGCCGGCCTGCCGGTCACGTTCGCGCCGCTGTCCGAGGTGGCCGACCTGTGCCTGGCGGGCATCCGCGACGAGACCTTCTGGATCACGGTGCCGAGCGACGCGCAGAACGCGAAGATCCTCGCCCGCGCCCACTCCCAGGTCGAGCGGACCGACCCGGCCTACCTGCTCGAGGCGAACCTGATGACCGGCCGCCCGGCGGGAGCGGGAGCGGCGGCGACGACGTCGCGACCGCCCGACTAGCGCTCGGCCCGCGAACGTCCACCTCATGATCGTCGCGACCGGGTTGTCGCGGTCGTGATCTGGCCCGATTCACGACTATGGCGACACGGTAGTGGTGATCTAGCGGTGGTGATCTGGCGGGCGTCCCAGCCCCGCCCGCCCGCCCGCCCCGCCCTCGATACCCGCCCACCGCCGGCCGGTACCTCCTGGCCGTGCGGCATCAGCATTCCCAGTCCAGGAGGACGTCGGTGGTAGCGATCCTTGGCCAGTACTGCATCAACGTGTCGGACCTGGAGCGCTCGGTGGCGTTCTGGGAGGGGGTCGTCGGCATTCCCGTCGTCAGCCGCACCGAGATCGAGACGGCGCGCGAGGCGGTCATCCAGTCGCCGCACGGCGGGAGCCGCATGCAGCTCGCCCAGCAGCTCGGCCAGGCCGGCCCGATCGACATGGGCACCGCGATCTGGAAGCTCTACGTGAACACCGACGACTGCGCCGCGCTGTTCGAGCGGGCCGTCGCGGCCGGCTGCGAGGCCGTCACCCCACCGGCCCGGCTCGACCGGTGGCCCGTCACGGTGGCCTTCGTGAAGGACCCCGACGGCTACCTCCTGGAACTCATCGAATACCACCAGGGCACGCCCGCCACCGTCCCCGACCCCAAGAAGCTCGAGGCCTGACGGCGTTGCGCCCGGACGGGGGCTGGCCGCGTACGCCCGGCCGGTCCCGCCCCGCGCCGGTGGGCGATCCGGCCCCCGCGGATCGGGAGACACGTGCGCACAAGGGTCGGTTCGCGGAATACTGGAACAGGTTCTAGTAGGCGCGGCCACGGTCCGCGCGTCAGGGAGGTGCCCGCATGTCTCAGGGGAGCCAGCCGCGCCGGTTCGAGGGCCGCGTCGCGCTCGTCACCGGCGCCGCGTCCGGGATCGGCCACGCGGTGACGCTACGGCTCGCCGCCGAGGGAGCCTCGGTGTTCGCCTGCGACATCGACGCGGCGGGACTGGATTCCCTGGCCAAGGAGGAACCTGAAGGGGGCGGCCGGATCGTCACCCGGGCCACCGACGTGCGGGAGAGCGGCGAGTGCCGGGCCGCCGTCGCGGACGCGGTCGCCGAGTTCGGCCGGCTCGACGTGCTCGGCAACGTCGCCGGGATCCTGCGCACCGGCCACGTCACGGACGTGACCGAGGACGAGTACCGGCTGATGTTCGCGGTCAACACCGACGCCTACTTCTTCCTCGCCCAGGCCGCCATCCCGCATCTGCTGACGACCAAGGGCAACGTCGTCAACATCGCCTCGAACTCGGGTCTGATGGGCGGTGCCTACACCGTCCTGTACTGCATGACCAAGGGCGCGGTCGTCCAGCTCACCCGCGCGCTGGCCATGGAGTTCCTCAAGAAGAAGATCCGTATCAACGCGATCGCGCCCGGCGGCACCGAGACGGCGCTGGTCGCCGCCACCACGTTCCCGGACGACGTCGACTACGACCTCATCGGCCGCTACATGGTCCCGCGCCCGATGGCCAAGCCCGACGACATCGCAAAGCTGTTCGCCTTCGTCGCCAGCGACGACGGCCGCAACATCCACGGCGCGATCCTCTCCACCGACGGCGGTGTCACCGCCGGCTGACGAGCGGGCCCGCTCCCGTTCCGGCCCCGCCCCGCACGGCACCTGGATGCCGCGGCGGCGCGGCGGCGCGTCTTCCGCCTCGTGGCGATCGGGATTGGTCGTGGGCGTGCGATTGCCGGCTTCGGCCGCATCGGGAGTGCATCTCTCGCGGTTCGGCTGTCCTTCCGCCTTCGTCAGCCGACCGTGCCGCTGCCTTTCTCTGACGATCGCTCCGGTCGGGTCGGACGGCAATGGGCGAGTGAGCCGCGTAAGGCGGCGGAAACGGACTATTAGGGCTTTACGGGTAGCCCGGACGGTTCCGGCGGACAGGGAGAACAGCTGGTCGTGGGGTTGGCGGGCGTCCGCCGTGAGAGTGCCGGCTATGAGGCGACTGAACGCCTGGGGCCGTCGTGAGGGTTGTGTGGCCGCGCGGAGGAGGGTATAACGAGACCAGGTGAGAGAAGCCGCCACGAGAAAGGCATGGAGAAGTGGACGCGCCGAAAGGTGCGATCCCCGCACCGTGCATCACCTAAACGCCGCTCCTGCGGCGCAGGGCGGACTTCTCTCACCTTGTTTTTTTCCCTCCGCTCTTCCTTCGCCCGAGGCCTGTCGATGCCTTGAGCGCGGTCCGTCATGCCGGACACGTCGGCGGCGACGTGCCCGGCATGGGCTGGTCGATGATCGACCAGAGGACCTCGTTCAGACGGGGAGGGGAGCGGAGCGGGCTTCGGTGGTGAGCGCGGCGCGGTCGGCCTCGAGGAGGAACCCGGCGGCGATGGTGCTGCTGAGGGACTTGTCGAAGGCGGACAGGTAGGAGTCACGGGTCGGGTACAGCGACGCCAGGGTCGCCGCGTCGAACGGCGTCGTCGAGCCGAAGAGGCCGCACAGGACGCTGGTGGTGCCGGGGGACGGGTCACCGGACAGGACCGCCACCGGGACGTCCACCGGCGGCGTGCGCACGCCGCCGCGGGCGATGCCGCGGGCGTCACGGGCGAGGGTCGCGCCCGTGCCGGTGCCGTTGAGGGCCAGCCGGTCGGCCCGCGGCGGCTGGGTGCCGTCGGTGACCCAGCGGATCAGGGCGGCGAAGGCGGCGTTGGCGACGTAGTGCTGCGGCCCGGTGTTGATGCGGCCGGGGCAGCCGAGGCCGGACGCGTCCGGGGAACCGGTGAGGCTCGCGTCGGCGTGCGCCGTCCCGGCGACCTCCCAGGTGCGCAGCTGGTCGGTGTTGTCCTGGCGGGCGACGGCGTAGCCGAGCGTCGGGCCGACGTCGGTCTCCGTCTCGAAGATGAAGACCCTGGCATTGAGATCGGTACGGATCCGCACGGCGGAAGGCCCGGAACCGCCCACGCCGCTCGTGCCGTCCAGGCCCGCCGCCGAGCCGGCGCGGCTGTGGATGAAGAACCCGTCGTAGACGTTGGCCACCGGGTGCACGGCGTTGACGTAGGTCGTCAGGAAGAACGCCGACTGGGACTCGCCGGCGGCGACCAGCCGGTCAGGGTGCGCGCCGCCAAGCGCGGGCCCGCCGCCCGGCGCGCGCAGCGCCGCGCCCACCTGGGACAGGATGTCGAAGGCGTACTTGTCCCCCGGGTGCGCGAGCGAGCCGTAGCGTTCGGGAGTCGTGCCCCGGGCCCCGACCGCGGGCGGCGCGCCCGGGATCGGGAGCAGGCTCTTGCCACCGACGACACCGAGCGCCTGGACGGACAGGCCGACGTAGATCGAACCGGACCGCATGACCTCCTCGCCGAAGGACGTCCATTCGGCGGAGGTGTCGACCCCGGCGGTCTCGTTGAGCCACTCGACGACGACGGTTCCCTTGAACCGTTCCAGGTCGGCCGGCCGCCGCACGATCAGACGGGTCTTGTAGGGGGCCTTCGTCGACGGGCTGACCCGCCAGGCCCCGTCGTTGCCGAGCGTRCCCGCGGCCGTGTAGGCGGTCGCGGTGCCGGCGGCGAAGTACTCCTGCTCGACGTAGCTGTGCGCTGCCATGTCGGGCCCGGCGCCCACCGGCTCCGAGATCGCACCCGCGGTGACCGGCCCGGTGAGCGTGGCCGCCGGGACGGCCGGCCGACGCTCCGCCGTGGCTGTGCCCTCGCCCCTCGCCCCGGCGGGGGAGTGGTTGTCGTCCGGGATGACGGACCCCGAACAGGCGGCCGCACCGACGGCGACCACCGACGCGACCGCGATCACCGCCGCCGCGCCCCGCAGCCTTCGGGCCGGTGCCCCGCGGCGCTCGGGCTGGGAGGGACCGGGTTCCGCGGAACCGGCCCGCGTGGCACCGGGGCCGCCGCCGGGGTGAGGCCGGTGCGCGGAGCCGGATCGGCCCCAGGAGCCGGGCAGAGACGGGGCCGGCCGGCAGAGACGGTCCTTCTTGGGCGGGGCCGCCTTGCTGTCGACGTTGTCGACGTCGGTGCCGGTTCGGGCGACGAACGGTAATCGGGCGGTCATCGTTTCCTCTCGATCCGTCGGCCGGGAGGGGCCGGCCGGAGGCAGGGCCGCGGCCGGCGCGGCCGTCGGCATGCGGCGTACGTGGACGCTCGCCGGCCGTCGGCGGCGGTCCGCCCGGCGCGCGCCGCGGGCATCCGCCTGTGCCTTCCGCCCCGCGCCAACCCGACTCCGCCGAGTGGTCGGTCCAGTGGGATACGTGGTCGGCCCATAGTCGACCGCCGTGATCCACGGCGCCACCGATGCCGCGCCGCTGCGCGGAGGCCAGCGAGGAGAAATTGGCGGGAAGGAAAGAACTGGTAAGAACGATGTCCGCTATCCGACGCCTTCCCCGACGGATAGATGTATTGGCGCCCGGCTTGGTCGCGTTAGCCTGATGCGACGCAGGAGACCGGCCCGCCGAGCGGGCTTTTCTGGACCGTCGCGTCACCCGCCGGGAACGTTCGTCTTTTCGCGAGGCATGGGTGGGACGCCGCCGCGGCCGTCGGGAAGACGGGCGTTTTTGTCGGAGCAGAGGGTGAACGGGTCTGGAGACTCCCCGCGACGTCGGGATGGCACCTGGCTTTTCCGCGGTTCCACGATGGGATGGTTGTCCTCATGAGATCCTGGTCAGTTCCCGCCGGCGCGGCACCGGGCCGTGGCCGGCGTCGCCGGCTCACGTGGCTGGCGTTCCTGGCGTCGGCGACGCTGTGTCTGACGTTCGCCGGGGTCGCCTCCGCTGGTCAGGCGAACGCCATCATCGTCGACCCGGGAGGCGGCGGTGGCGGCGGTCCCGCTCTCTTCGGGCTGAAGCGGGTGGGCAACTCCGGCTGCCTCGACGACCCGCAGAACAGTTCCAGCACCACCGTCCGCTATCAGGTGTACTCCTGTAACCAGACCGCCGCGCAGAAGTTCTCCCTGACGGCTGGCTCAACGTCCGGCACCTACCACATCATGCATGGCAACCTCTGCCTGGTGCCCGACCCCAACGATGCCGACTTMCGCCTCCTCATGCAGTTGCCCTGTGGTTCCGGGGCGGACTTCAACTGGCGGTGGAGCCCGAATGGCGACGGGACCGTGTACATAACCAGCCCCTACTACAACGGTTTCGGCATGGAGATGTACGACAACGGGAAAGTCGGCGCCGCATACGCCTTCTACGCCTGGACCATCGTTTAGGCGACGCCGAGCCGACCGGACGAAGGACCGCCCGCGGCCGCGACCCCGCCCGGACGAACCGGCCACCGATCCGCCCGCGCAGGCCACCTGCCGGGGCCGGTTCAGTCGGACAGGTCGCGGCCTCGGACGGCGAGCCGGAACCGGAGTCGTTGGCCGGGGCGGCACTGGGCCGCGAGGTCGACATCGTCGGGGAGCACGACCGCGAGGACCGGGTAGCCACCGGTGACCGGATGATCGGCCAGGAACACCACCGGCTCACCGCTGTGCGGAACCTGCACCGCGCCGCGCACCACGCCCTCGGACGGCAGCTCGTCGCCGCGGCCTCGGCGCAGCGTGGGGCCGAGCAGCCGGATCCCCACCCGGTTGCTGTCCTGGCTGACCTCGAAGGCGGCGCCGGTCAGGGCCGCGAGCGCCGAGGGATCGAACCAGTCGACCCGCGGGCCGGGAATCACGCGCAGCTCCGGCACGAGCGGCGGCCGCGGCTGCGGGGCGAGATCGACCCCCGGATGGCGCTCGATCTCGTTGCCGATCGTCAGGAGCTGCCCAGCGCGAAGAGCCGCCGGCCCGAGGCCGGAGAGGAGGTCGGTGGACCGGGAGCCCAGCACCGCCGCCACCTCGACACCACCGCGGACCGCGAGGTAGGTCCGTAGCCCACCGACCGGCGATCCGAGGTCCAGGCGGGCTCCGGCGGGCACGTCCAGCGGGGCGTACATGCCGACGTCGCGCCCGTCGAGGCGGGGCTCACAGCGCGCGCCGGTCAGCGCCACCAGCGCGGCCCGCTCGAAGCGGACGGCGAGACCGCCGAACGTCGCCTCGACGGTGGCGGCGCCGGCGCGGTTGCCGACCAGCCGGTTGGCGAGCCGGTGACTGCCCCGGTCGGCGGCACCGGAACGCGGCACGCCGAGGTGGGCGAGACCGGGCCTGCCTTCGTCCTGCACGGTCGCCAGCGGACCGGTGGCCAGCACCTCGATCATCGTGGCGGCCCCGGTCGCCGCGGCGCCGTGGTCGGCCCGGAGCCCGGCGGCGCGCCGAAATCCGGCCCGCGGCGTCTCGGCGTCTGGGCGCGTCTCGAGGGCGGGCCGGGTCCGGAGGTCCGGCTGGGTCTCGGGGCCCGGCCTCGCGTCGAGGTCGACGAACCGGACCCGCGTGCCGGGCGGCAGCGCGAACGGTGGGTCGCGGTCGAGGTCGAACGGGCGCAGCGCCGTGGTCCCGAGCAGATGCCAGCCGCCGGGCGACGCGGTCGGGTACACGCCGCTGAACTCGTCGGCGATCGCGACCGACCCGGCCGGTACCCGGGCGCGGGGCACCGGCCGCCGGGCCAGCCGCAACGCCCGGTCGAGTCCGGTGATGTAGGCGAAGCCCGGCGCGAACCCGCAGAACGCGACCCGGTGCTCGGCGGCGGTGTGGCGGCGGACCACCTCCGCCTCGGTCAGACCGGTCAGCCGGGCGACGTCGGCGAGGTCGGGTCCGTCGTAGCGCACCGGTATCTCGACCACCCGGACGCCGTCCAGGCCACCCGCGGGCGCTCGCTCCCGTACCGGGTTCGGGTGGGTGGTCGCGGGCAGCGCGGTGGCCAGGACGGCCCGAATGGCGGTGGTGACGCTGGTGGCGTCGGTCCGGTCGGCGGCGAACGTGACCAGCACGGTCCGCGCCGCCGGCACCAGGTCGACGACGCCAGCCGGCGGTGCCTGCCGCAGCGCGTCGTAGCTGGCCTGGGCCGCGTCGAGATCGTCGAGCTCGACGAGCACCCCCTCCGCGCCGCAGCGCAGCGTCCTCACCCGGCACCGTCCTCATCCTGAAGGTGTCCCACGCGCGGGCGGCCGTCCTCGCGCCCGCGCGGTCTTCACCGGCCGGTGGCCTTCTCGAGATCCATGCTGGCAGCTTCCCGTGCTCAGGCGAAGGGAACGAGCTGTACGCCCGCGGCCAGCAGGCCGGCTCGGACCCGCCTGGCCATCTCCACCGCGCCGGGCGTGTCGCCGTGCACGCACACGGACCGGGCGTGGACGGCCAGGTCGGTGCCGTCCACGGTGGTGACGCGACGCTCGACCGCCATCTGGACACTGCGTTCAACGACCGTGTCGACGTCGTGAACCACCGCGCCAGGCACCGCGCGCGGGACCAGGCCGCCCGCCGCCGTGTACGCCCGGTCGGCGAACCCCTCCGCCACGGCTGGCAGCCCGGCCTCGTCCGCCAGCCGCAGCCAGACCGACCCGGGCAGGCCCAGCACGGGCATCGTCGGGTCATACCGCCGCACCGCCGCCAGGACCGCCGCCGCCTGCTCGGGGTCGGTGACGATGGTGTTGTAGAGCGCGCCGTGCGGCTTGACGTAGCGCACCCGGTCGCCGGCGGCGCGGGCGAACGCCTCGAGGGCGCCGATCTGGTACGTCACGTCGTCACGCAGGTCGTCGGGGTCGGCGTCGATCCGGCGGCGGCCGAATCCGGCGAGGTCGCGGTAGCTGACCTGGGCGCCGATCCGCACCCCCCGGGCCACCGCCCGCTCGCACACCCGGCGCATCGTCGCCGGGTCGCCCGCGTGGAAGCCGCATGCCACGTTCGCGCTGGTCACGATGTCGAGCAGGGCGTCGTCGTCGCCGAGGCGCCACACCCCGAACCCCTCGCCGAGGTCGCTGTTGAGGTCGATCACGTGCTCCGGAGAGCCACCAGGCGACGACGTCGTCATCCAGCCATCATCGCCCTCTTCTCGACGTGGGYGACGATGATCGTCCTGAGTCGCGACGGGCCTGTCAGTCGCCCATGAGGGCGAGGTCGAGCTCGTCGAGCTCGACGTGGAAGGCGTCGCGCATCGCGGTCTTGTCGGAGTCGTCGAGCCAGGTGGCGTCGACGCCGTTGAGGACGAGGGTGCGCACGGTCTCCGGGCCGTAGCCGAGCGCGGTGCACAGCTCGATGTACTCGCTACCGAGGTCGGTGTGGAACATCGTCGGATCGTCCGAGTTGAGCATCACGTTCAGGCCGGCCGCCACCATGTCCCTGATCGGGTGCGCGGTCAGGTCCGGCCAGCCGTAGACGACGGCGGTCGACGTCGGGCAGCAGGTGAAGTGGATGCCCTCGTCCCGGCACCGGCGCACGACCGCGTCGTCGGACATGATGTGGTAGCCGTGGTCGATGCGCTCGCACCCGAGCACGTCCAGGCAGGTGGTGATGTTGACGGGCGGCGCGTCCTCGCTCGCATGGCTCGTCAGGCGCAGGCCACCGGCCTTCGCGGCCCGGTAGGCCTCGGCGAACTTCTCCGGTGGGTCGGGGGCCTCGGCGCCGTCCATCCCCAGCCCGATCAGCTCGTCCACCCGGTTCGCCAGCACCTCCTCGACCATCTGCCGGGCCACCTCCGGCGGGTCCTGCCGGTAGACGTCCGCGATGAGCCGGCAGCGCACCCCGAAGTCGGTCTCGGCCGCCCGGATGCCGTCGACCAGCCCGCCGATGACGGTGGCCATCGGCACGCCGCGCCGGGTGTGCAGCGTCGGGTTGAAGAACATCTCCCGGTAGCGCAGGCTGCCGAGCCGCACGCCGTCGTCGAGCGACTCGTAGGCGCAGCGGGCGAAGTCCTCGCGGTCGATCAGCGTCGAGGACACCATTCCGAAGATCTTCAGGAACTCGTAGATGGTGTCGTAGTCGTAGAGCCGTTCCACCTCGTCCGTGGGCAGCGCGACATCGTGCTTGCGGGCCAGGTCGGCGAACGTCGCCGCCCGCACCGTGCCCTCGAAATGGCAGTGCAGCTCGACCTTCGGCACCGACCTCAGGTACTCGGGATAGTCCATCGCGCGCTCGCCTCCCATACCGTCAACCACCGTCAATGCCGCACCGTCCGCCCCGTCCGCCTGCCGGCGGGCCCGGCCGAGGCGGGGCCGCCCCGCGTTCGGTCGCCCGCCCACCCTAGGAGCCGGGGCCGCCCCGCCGGTTTCCAACGGGAAACGCCCAGGTCACGGCGGCGGGTGGGGTGGGGTGGGGTGGGAATCAGCTGGGCCAGGCAAGGACGACGTCGTCCGTCGAGGACGAAACCGGACGGCGGCCGCGTGCGTCGAAGGCGGCATGCTGCGCAGACGCGACTTCTTGCGAACCGTGGTCCTGGGGGCCGCCGGCCTCGGGGTGGGCACGATGGCCACCGGCTGCGGCGGTGGGGGTGGGGCCGGCGCGCTGGTCTCCGCGGACGTCGCCCGGGCGGGTGCCGACGACGGGGCGTTGGCCGGGGCCGCCTCGGCGGTTCTGGCGTTCACCGCCGACCTGTACCGGCGGGCGGCGGCGGCGGCCGGTACCGGCAATCTGGTCTGCTCGCCGTACTCGGTGGCGGTGGCGCTGGGCATGACCCGCGCCGGCGCCCGCGGCGCGACCGCCACGGAGATGGATGCTGTACTGCACGCGGCGGCAGCGGCCGGTGCTTCTGGCTCGTCCGGTGCTTCTGGCTCGTCTGACGCTTCTGGCTCGGCCGCCGCGGAGGCGCTGCACGCCGGGCTGAACGCGCTGGCGCTGCACGTCGAGACCCTGGCCGGCAAGAAGCGCCGGTCGGACGGCTCGGACGCCAGGGTCAGCCTGGATGTGGCGAACTCACTGTGGGGGCAGCGAGACGTGCACTGGGAGGCGCCGTTCCTGGAGATCCTGGCCCAGTACTACGGCACCGGGATGCGGACCGTCGACTACCGGTCCGACGCGGCCGGGGCGACCCGGGAGATCAACCACTGGGTCTCCGACCAGACCCACAGGCGCATCGACGAGCTGCTCCGGCCTGGTGACCTGGACATGTTCACCCGGCTGGTCCTGGTCAACGCGCTGTACCTGCGGGCGCCCTGGGAGACCCCGTTCGACGACGCGCGGCCCGGGCCGTTCACTCGTCTCGACGGTTCGATCGCCGACGCGGACATGATGACCGCGGCTCTCGGCCGGAGTGCCGGGTACACGACCGGTCCAGGCTGGCAGGCGGTCGACGTCCCTTATGCCGGCGACGGGCTGGCGATGGCGGTCGTCGTCCCCGACTCCGGACGGTTCACCGAGGTCGAGGCCGCGTTCGACGGCGCGGCGCTGCGGGGCATGCTCACCGGGCTGYAGCCGACGATGGTCCAGCTTGGCCTGCCGCGCTGGACGACGCGCACGCACACCGACCTCAACGCTTTGCTGGCGGCGCTGGGCATGCCGACCGCGTTCACCGACGCCGCCGACTTCCGCGGGATCGCGACGACGGATCCGCCGCTGCGCATCGGCGCGGTCATACACGAGGCGTTCATCGCCGTCGACGAGGAGGGCACCGAGGCCACCGCCGCGACCGCCGTCGTCGCCGGGGTGGCCGGGGCGGCGCCCACGAAGGTCATCGAGCTGACCGTGGATCGTCCGTTTCTGTTCGTCATCCACGACCGCGCGACCTCGGCACCGCTCTTCCTCGGCCGCGTCACCGACCCGACCGCCACCTGAACCGACCATCGGGAAAGGCCGGTACCGGGAAAGGTGTGAATAGGTCGATCGAAGCCGGGAGCGAGAAGCCGGAAGCCCCGGATCGGCATGACGCGGTCAGCCACCGGGTGTTTCACCGGGGGCCGTAGTGCCACCAAGATCCTCGTCCACTGACCGAATCGCCGACCGAATCCGGTTTCGCGCGGCCGGGCGACCACGAACGAGCACGACCAATGCTGAGGAAGGCACCCGCCCATCTCAGGTGGTCATGCTGGGACCATCGCCGGTGAGGCCTCCCTCGGAGAGGAGGGAGAGTTCCAGGTCCCAGTCAATGTGGCCCGATTCGGTGCCTGAGGGCACCGAGGTGGCGACGCGGCGTAGGAAGGTGCGAACCGCCCAGCGCGGCAGGCCGATCCGGGCGTGGCCCCCGGGACTTGTCAGCCACAGCTCGACGACGGCCTCACCGGCGTGGGTGATCGGAGCTATCCGCACGTCGGCGATGCCGGCGGGGCGGCGCAGGCCGTCCTCGAGCAGCTCACGGGCGAAAACCCATTCCACCAGGGCCCCGCTGCCGACGTCAAAGCTGATGACGACGGCGAACGGGTCGCCGGGCCGGTAGGCCAGCTCGGCGGGGAACTTACCTCCGTCGTCCAGCAGCCGGGCATCGAACGGGACGGTGATGGTTGGCTCGGCTCTGCTCACCGTGGCCTCCCCTTGCCGGGCGAGTATGGACGTTGGCGATATCATGGCGCGCCCGCGGGAAAATGGGCAGGTACCAGAAGTCGCGGCGCGTCGGATCGATTTTCCTATGAACCTGCGTGAGCGGGAAGTAGGCGGCCACCGCGGGCACCTTCGGGCGGTGTCAGATCATCAGCCGCCGTCCGCGCCGTCCGCGCCGTCCGCGCCGTCCGCGCCGTCCGCGCCGTCCGATGGCGGCATGGGTGGTGGCGCGGCGAACACATCGCGGTGGCGCGGCTCCCCGCGGAGGCGGTGGCCGACCGACGCCATCCGGTCGACGGCGGCGCGCGCTGGGTCGGTCAGACCTCCACGACTGGCCGGGAAGCGGACCACGGGGCGGCATCGGTCGCCCCGAGAGGCGCCAGCACACGACGTTCGGTGCGGCACATGCACCGGCATGGCAGCGGAAATCGTCCTATCGTCTCGCGAGAAGCGGATTTCGGCCCGGCCGCCCGACGGCCCGTTCGGGTCGTTGGCGCCAGCCGGGTCGTTCGTCGGGAAGGGGTACGGCAGTGCCGGAAGCGGTGATCGTCGAAGCGGTGCGCACGCCGATCGGCAAGCGGAACGGGGCGCTGGCCGGGGTGCACCCGGTGGACCTGTCGGCACTCGTCCTGCGGGAGCTGGCCACCCGGACGGGGATCGACCCGGCGGTCATCGACGACGTCCACTGGGGCTGCGTCGGGCAGCTCGGCGACCAGTCCAGCAACGTCGGCCGGTTCGCCGTGCTCGCCGCCGGCTGGCCGGAGTCGGTGCCCGCCGTCACGATCAACCGGGCCTGCGGCTCGAGCCAGCAGGCGGTCGACTACGCCGCGATGGCCGTGATGTCCGGCCAGCAGGAGGTCGTCGTCGCCGGCGGCATCGAGAGCATGAGCCGGATCCCGCTGGGCGCCTCCCGCCAGAGCGGCGAGCCCTACGGCGCCACGGCCCGCGACCGCTACGACGGCTCGGACTTCAACCAGCTCACCGGCGCCGAGCTGATCGCCCGCGGGTGGGGTCTCAGCCGCCGCCAGCTCGACGAGTTCTCCGCGCAGAGCCACGAGCGGGCCGCCGCCGCGATCGACGCGGGCGCCTTCGACGGCCAGCTCGTGCCCGTGCCGACCGAGGCCGGCCCGGTGAGCGTCGACCAGGGCCTGCGCCGCGGCACCACCGCCGACACGCTGGCCGCGCTCAAGGCCGTCGCGGGTGAGGACGGCCTGCACCACGCCGGCAGCTCGTCCCAGATCTCCGACGGCGCCGCCGCCATCCTGATCACCACTCCGGAGAAGGCCCGCGAGCTCGGGCTTACCCCGATCGCCCGTTATGTCGCCGGCGCGGTCGTCGGCGCCGACCCGGTGATGGTCCTGACCGGGCCGATCCCGGCCACCCAGAAGCTGCTGGCCAGAACCGGCCTGTCGATCGACGACATCAGCGCGTTCGAGGTCAACGAGGCGTTCGCGTCCGTACCGCTCGCGTGGCTCGCCGAGACCGGTGCCGACCCGAAGCGGATGAATCCCCTCGGCGGCGCGATCGCCGTCGGCCACCCGCTCGGCGCGTCCGGGGCGATCCTGATGACGCGCCTCGTCCACCACCTGCGCGACAACGGCCTGCGCTACGGGCTGCAGACCATGTGCGAGGGCGGCGGCACCGCCAACGCAACCCTCGTCGAGCTCGTCGAGGCCTGACAGTTAAGGCATCCCGACGTTTTTAACGTCCTCAACGGCCCCGGCGGCAGGCGCCGCCGGGGCCGTTGGGCTTTCAGGCCGCTGTCTGGCTCTCGGTATCGGCCCGACACCGCCGACTACCGCTGCCTGTTCCCGGACGGCGCCCGGCGACGGCCCTGCCGAGGGCGAGCTCGGTCGGGCACGACCAGGCGAGGCACGGCTCCGGCACCGGGCGGGGCTGGGAGATCGGCGGCTGTCGAGGGCCGAAGCGAGTCGGCCGGCGAGCATCGCCACCGGTGTGTTCGGGCAGAGCACGCCGGGAAGGCCGGGAAGGGAGACGGCGGGCGCCAGAGCGCCGGTGCGCTCCCTGACTCGGGACTGGTCGCGAGTTGGGCGTGGTGGCGGACGAGCGCCACGTATAGCCCAGGGCGTGCGGGGCTTCAAAGCCACTCGACGTCACGGCCGGCCTGGGCCGCCGCGTCGTGCCGGCTGGAGTTTCGTGATCTGGCTGGATGTTCCGCGCCCTGGGCCGGCGGATTCCACCAGATCACGGTCGCGGGCCGCCGCGCCTTCGGGGTTGGTTGCTGATCGTGACGGTGGCCCGGAGGAGAACGACGCGCGGGCTGGGGGACGTGATGCACGCGATGGAGCCGGGTGTCGTGACGGTGTTCCTGTGCGGCGACGTGATGCTGGGGCGAGGAGTCGACCAGATCCTGCCGCATCCGGGGGACCCGGCGTTGCGCGAGGGGTTCGCCCGGGATGCTCTGGCCTACGTCGACCTGGCCGAGGCGGTGAACGGGCGGATCGGGTATCCGGTTGGCTTCTCCTGGCCCTGGGGAGACGCGCTGGACGCGTTGGAGAGCGCCGCGCCCGATGTCCGGGTGGTGAATCTGGAGACGAGCGTTACCCGGTCCGACGACTTCGCTCCGGGGAAAGAAGTGCACTACCGGATGAGTCCGGACAACCTTCCCTGCCTGGCCGCGGCCCGGCCCGACGTGTGCGTGCTGGCGAACAACCATGTGCTGGACTTCGGGCGGCGCGGGCTCATCGAGACGCTCGACGCGCTGGCCGCCGCGGGGCTACGGACAGCGGGCGCCGGGCGGAGCGCGGACGAGGCGTGCCAGCCGGCAATCGTCCCCCTTGAGGGCGGGCTGCGTCTGCTGGTTCTCGCGTTCGGTGTCCCGTCCAGCGGCATCCCGTGGGCGTGGGCCGCGGCTGACGACCGGCCGGGCGTCGATGTCGTCCCGGAACTGTCGGACGCGGCGGCCGACGAGATCGCCTCCCGCGCGCGGCGGGGCAAGCAGCCAGGGGACGTGGCCGTCGCGTCGATCCACTGGGGGGACAACTGGGGGTACAGCATCGACGATGATCAGATCCGGTTCGCGCACCGGCTGGTCGACGGCGGCGTCGACCTCGTGCACGGGCACTCGTCGCACCATCCGCGCCCGGTCGAGGTGTACCGGGATCGGCTGATCCTCTATGGCTGCGGGGACTTCGTCGACGACTACGAGGGCATACCCGGCCACGAGAGCTATCGGGACGACCTGCGGCCCGCCTACCTGGTCTCGATCGAGGCAGACACCGGCCGGCTCGCCGGCCTGCGGGTGGTGCCGCTGCGGGCGCGGCGGATGCGGCTGGGCCGTGCCCTCGCTGAGGACACCGCGTGGCTGCACGCGACGCTCGACCGGGTCAGCCGCCGGTTCGGTGCCCGGTTCGCTCTCGACCCTGACGGCCTGCTCTCGCTGCGCCGGGCGTCGCGGTGATCCAGGCGGGCGGGCGGGGCGATGGGCGCCGATATGAGGTGATGCCGGCGCGTTCGAGGTCCATGACCCGAAGCGGATGAACCCGCTCGGTGGCGCGATCGCCGTCGGCCACCCGCTCGGCGCGTCCGGGGCGATCCTGATGACGCGCCTGGTCAACCACCTGCGCGACAACCACCTGCGCGACAACGGCCTGCGCGACAACGGCCTGTGCTACGGGCTGCAGACCATGTGCGAGGGCGGCGGCACCGCCAACGCGACCCTCGTCGGACTCGTCGAAGCCTGAACAAGGCCGACAGCGCCCTCGGGACGTCCGGTTGGCGTTGGCTGGATGATTGGTAGACGCCCGCCGAGGATTCCTACCCGTAGATCACCCGGCGTCACGGCCGGCTCGGGGAGCCGCGCCTGTCCCGGTTCGATCTCATGATCTGGTGGGATCGTCGGTGGCCTGGGCCGGAGGATCCCACCAGATCATGGCCGGTCCGGCGGGCCACCCGGAGTTGGTAGCTGATCGTGACGGCGGCTCGGGGGAGCGACCCGCGTGTCACGTTGCCTGCGCTTCGCTCCCAGGATCAGCGGCAATCTCGAAGATCCACCACGGCCTTGTGGGCAAGGGATCGCGACACGCTCGACGGCCGCGACACCCCAACGGTGGCCATGCCTGCCCGACCATCGGCAGACGGCGTGACCTCGACCTGCCGCCAAGCGCCTCGACATGGCGGGCGACGGTGTGGCGTGTTGTGCGCGGGGGTACGCGGAGAGTTGTCGTAGGCGGTGAAGATAATGGCGGGGTGGTCATTGGCGCGAGAGACGGGGCCGGCCCGGCTGGGGGCGGTGAGGCTCGCCCGTCGTCGGTCGAGGCTGGCTCGGCGCTGCCGTTCGCGCACCTGCAGGCGCCGAACGCCGCGCTGTACCGGGAGACGCTGACCGCGTTCGCCCGGGCGCGCGACCGGTTCATCGTCCACCTGCGCCCGGAGGACGTCGCCGGCGACCTCGGCCGCCCGGGCGACGCCGACGCGGTCGTGGCGCTGCTCGATCAGCTGGCGCAGTGGGGCAACCTGAGAGCCGACCCCGACACGGGCCGGGTCACGACGGTGGAGGACTTCCACCGGGCTCGGTACCTCTACCAGCTGACGCCGGCGGGGCAGGCGGCCGAGGAGGCGCTGGCCGTCTATGACGCGGCGCTCGGGCGGCGTGGCGCGCTGCAGTCGGTCGCGCTCGACGACATCACCTCCCAGCTGCGCGCGCTGCTGGAACTGGCCTCGGCCCAGCCCGCCGAGCTGGACCCGGCGAAGGTCCACCTGCTGATGCTCGGGCTCGCCGAGCGGTTCACCGGCCTCGCCGACAACGCCCAGGCGTTCATGGCGTCGCTGCGTCGAGTGATCGACTTTGCCGACGGTGACGTCGAGGCCTTCGTCGCCTACAAGCAACGGCTCATCGACTACATCAACCGCTTCATCGCCGACCTCGCGAACCGCGGCGCCCAGATCGCGACGCTGCTCGGGCGGATCGACGCGGTGGGTGTCGACCGACTCCTCGTCGCCGTCGCCCGCCGCGAGGCCAGCGACGCCCTGCCCGACCTACCGCCCGACGAGCCCGACGGGCCCGACCTGGCCGCCCCCGCCGTGGCTGTCGGATCCGAGCACGGCGCGTCGGCGAGGCTGGTCGCGTCCGCGGAGGGGGCATCGGCGGAAATCGAGGCCGCGCAGGTCGCGGCCGAAGAAGGTGCGGCCGAGGACGTCGCGGGTGACGTGGCAGCGGGCGGGCGAGCCGACGCGGAAGCGGCTGTGCGCTCCGCGCTGGACGACTGGCGCAACCGGTGGCGGGGGCTGCACGACTGGTTCGTCTCGGCCGACACACGCCATCCCTCGCAGGCCAGGCTGCTGCGCGGCGCGGCGATCACGGCGATCACCCAGCTGGTCGACACGGTCGCCGCGCTCAATGAGCGGCGCGCCGGCCGCTCGGACCGGTCGGCGGACTTCCGGGCGCTCGCTCGCTGGTTCGCCGAGGCGCCCGACGACGCGGCCGCGCACCGGCTGTGGCGGGCCGCGTTCGGACTTACCTCCGCCCGCCATCTGACGGTCAGCGAGGAGACGGTCGCGGCCTGGCGGGAGGAGGAGCCGGCGCCGAGCACCCCGTGGGCGGCCGCCCCGCCGGTGCGGATCAGCCCGCAGCTGCGCCGGACCGGCTCCTACGAGCGGCGCGGCGCGCCCAACCGGGTCGCCGACCGTGCCGAGCAGCGTCGCGCGCTCGCCGTGCTCGCGGCCCAGGAGGCCGAGCAGGCGGCGGCGGCCCGCGCGCGTCTGGCCACTGGCCGCCCGGTTCTGCTGCGCGACCTGGAGGTGCTCGACACGCACGCGTTCCGGCTGTTCCTCAGCCTGCTGGGGGACGCGCTCGCGGCCCGGCTCCCGGGCCAGCGTGAGGTGGAGACGACGTCGAGCGACGGCACGATCCTCATCCGGCTGTCCGCTGTGCCGGGCGGCGGTACCGTCGCGATCGAGACCGAGGACGGCGTGTTGCACGGTCCGGAGCATGTCGTCGAGATCGTCGACCTCACTGCCCGCGGCGACCTGCCCGAGCGCGCCGCGCCGACCGAATCCAACGCCCCGCCGCGCCAGCGCGGCGCGGACGTGGAGCCCGACGGGCCGTCCGGTGTCGACATGCCGCAGGGCGCTGGGACGCAGGGTGCTGGGACGCAGGGCGCTGGGCCGGCGGCCGCCGCGTCGGCGTTGGCTGGACGGGTCGCCGGATGACGGCGGACGCCCTCGCCGAGGAGACCAGGTCCGCGCGGCGCAAGGCGCTGCGCGCGCTGCTCTCCCGGCCGTTGCGCGCCGCGGGCGCGGACGACGAGGAGCTGCGGCTCATCCGCCGGCATGCCGCCGAGCTGCGCGCGTGGCTGGCCGCGGAGACCGGGTGGCGGCTCATCGTCGACTCGGACTCGGCCCGACTGTTCAAGGCCGTCGCGGCCACGGGCGACGACACCTACCCGGCCAGGGACGCGCGTTCCCGCGCGCCGTTCGGCCGGCGTCGCTATGTGCTGCTCTGTCTCGCGTTGTCGGTGCTGGAGGCGGCGGACGCGCAGATCACCCTCGGCCGGCTGGCGGAGGGGGTGCTCGTCGCGGCGAGCGACCCGGCGTTGACCGACGCCGGGATCGTGTTCACCCTGGGCCGGAGAGACGAGCGGTCGGACCTGGTCGCCGTCGTCCGGCTGCTGCTGTCCCTCGGGGTGCTCCGGCGGGTCGCCGGCGACGAGGAGGCCTACCTCGCGGCGAACGGGGACGTGCTCTACGATGTGCGCCGCCGGGTRCTCGCGACGATGCTGACCGGCGCGCGCGGGCCGTCGACGGTCGAGGCGGCCGACTTCGAGACGCGGCTCACCGACCTGACCACCGAGCCCGTGCCGGACACCGAGGATCTGCGCAACCGGGCGCTGCGCCAGCGGCTGACCCGCCGGCTGCTGGACGAGCCGGTCGTCTACTACGACGAGCTGACCGACGAGGAACGCGCCTACCTGGCCAGCCAACGGCCGTTCATCACGCGCCGGATCGAGGACGCGACCGGCCTGGTCGCCGAGGTACGCGCCGAGGGGATCGCGATGGTCGACCCTGAGGACGAGCTCACCGACGTGCGGATGCCCGAGCAGCGCACCGACGGTCATGTGACGCTGCTCGTCGCCGAGTACCTGGCCGAGCGGCTCGCCGCCGACCCGACCATCCCGCGGCCGGTGCCACTGTCCCGGTTGCGCCAGCACGTGCGGGAGCAGGCGGCGGCGCACGTGTCCTACTGGCGTAAGGGAGTCACCGACCCAGGCGCCGAGCAGGAGCTGCTCGACACGGCGCTGGGCAAGCTGCGTGCCCTGCGTCTCGTCGCCGACGTACCGGTCGAGCCGGGCGGGGCCCCGGCGGTCGTCGCCCGGCCGGCGATCGCGCGCTACGCCATCGACGCGCCGACCATCCGGGACCGCGACGCCCATCGCGGCGACCGGCGCAAGGGGAAGGGAATCCGGCGGTGAACGACAAGAACGGCACGGCGGCGCACTTCGCGCCCTGGGCGGCGGACGGCGAGCGGGCCACCCCGCCGCCCGAGGCGCGCCGCGACCGGTGGCAGCCGCTGCGTGCCGGGCTGGTGGACCTCTTCTACTACGACCTGGAGGAGTTCCACTTCCACGACGGCCGGCTGCTGCTGCGGGGCAACAACGGCACCGGCAAGTCCAAGGTGCTCGCGCTGACGCTGCCGTTCCTGCTGGACGGAGAGCTCGCGGCGCACCGTGTCGAGCCCGACGGCGACCGCAACAAGCGGATGGAGTGGAACCTGCTGCTCGGTGGCCGACATCCACACCCGGAGCGGCTCGGCTACGCCTGGCTGGAGTTCGGCCGGCTGCGCCCGGACGGCGTCGCCGAGTACCGCACGATCGGCGCCGGGCTGAAGGCCGCCGCCGGGCGCGGCCTGACCCGGCACTGGTTCTTCGTCACCCGCCAGCGGGTCGGCGTCGACCTGTTCCTCGTCGGGCCGACCAGGGTGGCGCTGACCAGGGAGAAGCTCAGGGACGCCGTCGAGGGCCACGGCGCGGTGTACGACAGGGCGGCGGACTACCGCCGGGTGGTCGACGAGGCGCTGTTCAACCTGGGGCCGCGGCGCTACGAGGCGCTCGTGAACCTGCTGATCCAACTGCGTCAGCCGCAGCTGTCGAAGCGGCCCGACGAGAAGCTGCTGTCGCGGGCGCTCACCGAGGCGTTGCCACCGCTCGACCCGGCGCTGGTGACCACGGTCGCCGAGGCGTTCCGCGGCCTGGACGAGGAACGGGAGGCGCTGCGGGCGTTCACCGAGGCCCGCGCCGCGACCGACGCGTTCCTCACTCACTACCGCCGCTACGCCCAGGTCGCCGCCCGGCGCCACGCCGCCCCGCCCCGGATGGCGCACAGCCGCTACGAGCAGCTCGGGCGTGACCTCGCGGAGGCCGAGTCCGACCACGCCGCCGCCGAGCGGGCGCTGGGCGCCGCGACCGCGCGGATCGAGGCGCTCGCCGAGCAGGCGCGGGCGCTGCGTGCCCGCCAGCAGGCGTTGCGCGACAGCCCGGAGATGCGTGACGCCCGCTCGTTGGCCAGTGCCAGGGAGGAGGCGGACCGGCTCGCCCGGTTCGCCGCGCAGCGCGCCGCGGTCGTCGAGGAGGCGGCGCGGGCCGTGGGCGGCTGGCGGCGCCGGCTGGAAGCGGCCCGCCGCGAGGTCGGCGCCGACCAGTCCGAGTTCGACGAGGCGGCGGGTGCCGCGGCCGAGGCGGCCGGCGACGCCCTGCTCGCCGAGCGGCACACCGTCGTGCTCGCCGAGCTGGACCGGGACGAGCCGCCGTACCCCGCCGCGCGGCGTGCGGGCGAGACGCTGGCCCGCGACCAGCAGACCGCCGTGGGCCAGCTCGACGAACGGCTGGCCAGGGCGGCTTCCGTGGCGTCGAGGGCGGCCGACGCCCGGGCCGCCCTCGACCGGGCCACCGCCGAGCGCCAGGAGGTGGCCGAGCGGATCGACACCGCCGAGCGGCTGGTCACCACACGCGGTGAGGAGCTGGTCGCCGCGGCTGCCGGCTATGTGGCCGGCTGTGCGCACCTGCGGCTGGCCGACCCGGACGCCGCGCTCGCCGCGCTGGGCGGCTGGGTCGACACGCTCGACGGCGCCAACCCCCTGGTGGCGGCCGTCGACGACGCGGCGCGGGCCGCGACCGCCGCGCTGGGGCGCCGGCAGGCCGCGGCCGAGGCCGAACGGCAGGCGGCGCGGGACGACCTCACCGGGGTGACCGACGAGATCGGCCGGCTCGAGGCCGGTGGCCACGACGCGCCCCCCACGCCGCACACCCGGGACGCCGCGGCGCGCGCCGGCCGCCCGGGTGCCCCGCTGTGGAAGGTCGTCGACTTCGCCGACGGCGTGTCGGGCGAGCACCGCGCCGGCCTCGAGGCGGCGCTGGAGGCGGCCGGCATCCTCGACGCCTGGGTGAGTCCGCGCGGCGCCCTGGAGGACCCGGTCACCGGGGACGTGCTGGTCACGGCCGGAGAGCCGGCGCCGGGCGGCGGGCTGTCCGCGCTGCTGGTCCCCGCGGTCGACCGGGCCGACCCGCTGGCGGCCGCCGTCGCCGACGGCACCCTGACAGCGCTGCTCGCCACCATCGGCCGGGCGGATCGGCCCGGCCAGTCCGGCCCGGACGCCGCCACCTGGGTGGGAGTGGACGGGCGGTTCCGCAACGGCGTGCTGACCGGCGCCTGGCACAAGCCGGCGGCCACCTACCTTGGCCAGGGTGCCCGGGAGGCGGCGAGGCGGGCGCGCCTCGAACAGCTGCGTGGGGAGGCGGCGCGGCTGGGTGGCCGGCTGGACGAGCTGGCCGCCGCGCTGGCCGGCCTCGCGGCGGCGCAGGAGGCGGTCGCCGCCGAGCACACCGCGCTGCCCGCCGACGCCGATCTGCGCGACGCTCACGCGGCGCTCGCCGCCGAGCACCGCGCCCGGGCGCGGGCCGACGAGGAGTACGCCCGGGCCGAGGCCGCCGAGGCCGAGCGGCGTGCCGCCGCCGCGGCGGCGCGGGAGGCGGCGCGGGAGTTCGCCTCCGATGTGCGGCTGCCGGTCGACCCAGCGCAGCTCGCCCGCGTGCGTGACGCGCTCGGCGCCTACCGGACGGCCCTGGCCCGGCTGTGGCCCGCGGCGAGCGCGCTCGCCCGGTCCCGGGCCGGCGCCGCCGAGGCGGAGGCGGAGCTCGTCACCGCGACCGAGCAGCGCGAGCAGGCGGAGGCGGACCTCGCCGAGGCCAGGACCCAGGCGGACGCGGCGGCCGAACGACACCGCACGCTGGCCGAGACCGCCGGCGCCGCCGTCGACGAGCTGTACCGCAAGCTGGCCGCCGTCGAGGCCGAGCTGACCGCGGGTGACCGGTCAGAGCGGGAGGCCAGGGCCGCCGCCGACCAGGCACGGGACGCGCGCGGCCGGGCCGACGGCCGCCGGGAGACCCTGCGGGGCGACATCGAGGCCGCCGCGGCCGAGCGGGAGACGGCGATCGCGCGGCTGCGGGCGTTCGCCGCGACCGGGCTGCTCGCCCTCGCCGTCCCCGGCCTGGATGTGCCCGACCCGGAACAGCCGTGGGCGCCGACCCCGGCGATCGCCGTCGCCAGGGCGGTCAACGCCGCGCTCGACGGCGTCGACGACGCCGACCGGCGCTGGGAGCTGGTGCAGCAGCACGTGTCCCGGGAGCACAAGACGCTGACCGACGCGCTGTCCCGGCACGGCCACTCGGTCGGCCTGGCCCTCGCCGACGGGGTGATGCTGGTCGACGTGATCTTCCAGGGCCGTCGGCGCGACGTCGCGGCGCTGGTGGCGGCGCTGGCCGAGGAGGTCGAGCAGCGCGCGCTGCTGCTGTCGGCCAAGGAACGCGAGATCCTGGAGAACCACCTCGTCAACGAGGTGGCCGGCGCCCTGCAGGAGCTGATCAGCGGTGCCGAGGAACAGGCCGTGCGCATCAACGACAGTCTGGAGGCGCGGCCCACGTCGACCGGGATGCGCCTGCGTCTGCAGTGGCGGGTCGCCCGCGGCGCGCCCGACGGGCTCGGCCCGGTGCGCGACCGGCTCATGCGCCAGACCGCCGACGCGTGGAGCGGGCCGGACCGCGCCGCCGTCGGCGCGTTCCTGCAGGAACAGATCGCCCGTGAGCACAGCGCCGACACGACCGGCGGCTGGGCCGAGCAGCTCACCCGGGCGCTGGACTACCGGGCCTGGCACGAGTTCGTCGTGCAGCGCTGGCAGGACGGCCAGTGGCGGCCGGCGAGCGGCCCTGCCTCAGGCGGCGAACGGGTGCTCGCGGCGTCCGTGCCGCTGTTCGCCGCGGCCGCGTCGTTCTACGACTCGGCCGGCGACTCCAGCGCGCCGCGGCTCATCGCGCTGGACGAGGCGTTCGCCGGCGTGGATGACGACTCCCGGGCCAAGTGCCTCGGCCTGCTCGCCGTCTTCGACCTGGACGTGGTGATGACCAGCGAGCGTGAGTGGGGCTGCTACCCGCAGGTGCCCGGCCTCGCGATCGCCCAGTTGTCCCGCCGGGACGGGGTGGACGCGGTGCTCGTCACCCCGTGGCGCTGGGACGGCCGCGACCGCCAGCGCCTCGACCGTCCTCTCCCGCGCGTGCCGGCCCCGCTGGAGGCTCCGTCGACGGAGGCCCCCGCCGACCTCACGCTGCCGTTCTCCTGACAAAGCCCGCCGGGTTTCGGGTGGGAGGCCCACATGTGTGGACTACGCGCGTGGGGGTGCCACCATGCAGGGTGATGAGGCGACAGGGGACATCAGACGACGCGCTACCCGGCGGTATCCGCGCGGGCGGCGTCGGTGCGCGATGGGCGCGGGCCTCGCCGTGACGGGCCCCGACGAGGCCGACGGGGCCGCCCCGGTGGCTGCCGCCACGGCGGCCAGGGCAGGGTCGGTGGGCGGACGTGCCGACGGGGACGTCGAGCGGCTGCGGCGGCTGCTGGGCGGGGAACAGCTGGCGTGGCTCGTGGACCGGGCGCGGCGGCGGCTGGCGCAGGGGCAACCGCTGACCGGTGTCGTCACGTTGCCGAAGGCGAGCCACGAGCAGCGCCGGGCCGCCGAACGGCTGCTCGGGCGGCGCGCCGGGCGCGGCTACTCGTTGTCGGTACCGCTGGACGAGGTCGACCGGATCCTACGGGCGAGCGGCGTCGCCCCCGAGGGTCTCGCGGCGGCGGTGGTGCTGCTGACCGGGCCGATCGTCGACGAGGCCGCGGTGGCCGCCGCCCAGGCCGCGGCCTGGGCGGCCGCGCGGGCGCCGCTGTACGCGCTCACCGAGCGGCGGCCGGAGCTGTCCGGATGGCTGGCCTGGCTGGACGGGACGGGGATGCTGCGCAGGCTCGCCGGGGACCCGGACACGGCGGCCCGGCTCGTCGAGCAGCTGGCGGCGGTGCTCGACGCGCTGCCGTCCGGTGGGCTGGCGCTGGGCCGGCTGGCGGCGACGGGCGCGGGTGACGCGCACGCGCTCGACGACGGCCGCCCACTCGCGACGCTGGCGCTCGCCGCCGTGCGGGTGCTCGCCGGGGCCGAGCCGACGGGGGATGCCTCGGCGGCCGGGCGGCGGGCGGCCTGGGCCGCGGTCGGGGTGCATCTGGACGAGCTGTCGTCGACCGTGCTGTGCCTGGGGCTGCCCGGCGGGGCGGCCACGCCGACCGGTCGGATGCTCGCCGCGGCCCACGAGGCGGCCGAGCCGTGCGTGCTGACGCTGCGCCAGGTCACCGGGCGCGGCGGTGAACGCGCCGACCTGGGCGTCGGCGCCGGCCTCGTCTTCGTCTGCGAGAACCCGATCGTGCTCGCCAGCGCCGCTGACGAGCTCGGCCGGGACACCCCACCGCTGGTCTGCGCGGGCGGCCAGCCGTCGGCCGCCGTCCTCGGCCTGCTCGAGCTGCTCGCCGACCAGGGCGCCAGCTTCGCCTACCACGGCGACTTCGACTGGGGCGGCCTGCGCATCGCGGGCGGCCTGCGTGAGCGCGTCGACTGGCGCCCGTGGCGTTACGACGCTGAGGCCTACCTCGCGGCTCTGGCGACGGTGACCGGCGGCCCGCTCACCGGTCGTCCCGTGGACGCCGCCTGGGACCCGGCACTTCGCCCCGCCCTGGAACGTCACGGCATTCGCGTCGACGAGGAGCTCGTCCTGCCCGTCCTCCTCGCGGACCTCGCCGCCGGGTACCCGGAGCCGGAAGCCGACGTACCGGCTGACTGACCGACCAGCCGCCCCGACCGTCAACCGCCGGCCTTGACCATCCGCCTGATGGCTTGAGTCCGACCGCGGATGGCGGGGGGCGACCGCTGGACGATCTCGCCGCCGGGCGCCCATGCTTGGCTCTCGCGCATCGTCCAATGTCGGGGAGACGCCATGAACGCCGTGACTCATCTGACCCCTGGCGCGAACGCGCCGCTGGCCGGCGGTCTGGTCACGGCGACGGTCGCGGCCGCCGGCGGGTCCATCGACGTCTCCGGGGTTCTGCTGGCGGCCACGGGCAAGGTGCGCGGCGACGACGACCTGGTCTTCTTCAACCATCCGGCGCACGACGGCGTATCGCTGGCCGGGGCGTGCGTGACGGTCGACCTTCGGCGGGTCCCGGGTGACGTCGCCAAGGTGGTGGTCGCCGCGAGCGTCGACGTGGCGCGGGTCGGCCTGGTGTTCGACGGCGCCACCACGCCCTGGGTCGAGGTCGACGACGGCGGGCGCCGCTACCAGTTCACGCCGGCGCCGCTGACGCACGGCGAGACCGTGGTACTGCTGGCCGAGTTCTACCGGCGCGATGGCGGCTGGAAGGTCCGGGCCGTCGGGCAGGGATACGCGACCGGGCTCGCGGGGCTGGCGGTCGACTTCGGGGTGGTCATCGACGACCCGCCCGCGCCGCCCGCGCCAGCCGTCACGTCGCCGCCGGCGGCCTGGCCAGCGCCCGCGGCACCCGGGCAGCCGTCACCGGCCTGGGGACCGCCGGCTCCAGGCGGTTGGCCGGGAACGCCGGTCACGCGGCCGGGGCAGCCATGGCAGCCAGCGCGGCCGGGGCCAGCCGGTCCTCACGGCGGGACCGCGCCGGCGGGTGCCGCCGCGATCAGCCTCGAGAAGGTCTCGCGGACCGCGCCGGGCCTGGTCGACCTGTACAAGGCGGCCGGGGTCAGCCTGCGCAAGCAGGGCGCGGCCGGGCTGCGCGCCGCCGTCTACCTGGTCCTGGACCACTCGGCCAGCATGATGGGCCACTACCGGACCGGGACCATGCAGCACTTCGCGGAGCAGGTGCTCGGCCTGTCGGCCAACCTCGACGACGACGGCGTCGTGCCGCTGGTGTTCTTCTCCGACAAGGTCAGCCTTGTCGACGAGATCGGCCTGGACAACTACCACGGCAGGATCCAGGCGCTGCAGGCGAAGCTTCCCTGGGGCGGTACCAACTACGTTCCGGCGATGACGGCGGTCATCGACCACCACCGGGCGACCGGCGGCGCCTACCCGGCATTCGTCGTGTTCCAGACCGACGGCGCGCCGTTCGACAAGCGCCGGGCACGCGACCTGATCCGGCAAAGCAGCGACCTGCCGATCTTCTGGCAGTTCGTCGGCTTCGGCAAGGGCCGCCATCTCAAGTTCCTGCGGGACCTGGACACCATGGAAGGCCGGATGGTCGACAACGCCGGCTTCCTCGCCACCGGCCGCGCCCCGGGCGACCTGTCCGCCGGCGAGCTCTACGACCAGCTCCTCGCCGAGTTCCCCACCTGGCTCTCCGCCGCCCGCGCCGCCGGCATCCTCCGCTGACCGCTGACCGCTGACCGCTGACCGCTGACCGCGGTGCCGGGGCGGGCGGCGCACCTGCCTCCTGTCCTGGCTCGTGGCGCTTCGAGGCGTCTGGTTCGCCCCATCAGGCATGCCCCGATCTCATGACTCGACGGGACCGCCGTCGTCAGCCGGCGAGGGGCGCGACGAAGAGGGTGTGCAGGGCGAAGGCGACCGGGCCGCGCCGGTCGCCGAGCATGGTGGTCGTGGTGCCGCCGCCGGCGCCGTCGATCGCGGTCGTGGCGTGCAGGCTCACCCAGTCGCCCTCGACCGGCCGCAGCGCGCTGACGACGAGGTCGACGTTGGTGAACAGGTGGGTGCGGAAGTCGAGCACCGCGCTCACCCCGCTGGCGGCGTCCGCGACCAGCATCAGCAGCTGGGTCGGACTGATCCGTTCACCRTGCACGAGCGGGATGCGGGGGCGGACCCACGCGGTCGACGAGCCGGGCTCCTCCATCCGGCCACCGGCGTAGCGCCACTCGGTCGCGGCGATGTAGCCGCGGTCCAGGTAGCGGGTGAGGTCGCTGTCGGGCACCTCGGTGGGCAGCGAGTCAGGGTCGGGCAGGGCGGGCGCCTCGGTGTGGGCGACGTCGGGGACCAGGCCGGGCGATCGGCGCCGCCACCAGGCCGTCGCGATGGCGAGCACCCGGGACGCCGGGTCCGGGTCCGCGCGCAGCTCGGCGCGCAGCAACGCGACCTGGCGGCCGGGGCGGACCACCTCCGCCGTGATCGAGACCGGCCCGACCGGCGCCGGGCGCAGGAACTCGACCGCGATCCTGGCGAGGTGCCCGCGGGTGAGGCCCGCGGCCTCGGCGGCCTGCTCGAGTGACCGGGTGAGCACCGCGCTGACCACGCCGCCGTGCTGTAGGCCGGGCGCCCACGGGCCTTCGCTGGACGACGTCGCGCGCAGCGACGGGCCGCCGACCGCCGCGGTGACCGGCCCGGTGGCGTGCGGGACGGCGGTGTCGGGGACGAAGAAGGCGCCATCGCCGCTTCCGTCGTCGTCTCGCTGGGCGGTCCCGTCCGTTTGGTGGACGACCAGGCTGTCATGGGCCGTTGCGCCGATCTGCTCCACGAGTGTGCCCTCCTGAACGGTGGACGCCGGCCGCGTCCGCTCGCGACCCGGTGCCGTGCGGTGCGGTGCGGTGCGCCAGTCGACTCGGCCGCCCCGCCCGACGGCGGCCGCCCCGCCAGCCAGCGGCCTGTCGAGGCCCGCGTCTGGTCCGGGTTTCCGGTCGGCCGATATGCCAAATGCCGACAGAATACCGGTGCCTCGGGCCGGTAATCGTGGAACGCCACGGCACTGCTAACGACGGCGAACAGAGACCGAACCAGCCCCGACCGGCCAGTGCCATCGACCGTAATATCGGGTGAACTCGGTGATGTTCACCGGCAATTTCCTGGAGAAAAACGGTGGTGGCCGGGGCGGCTCATTGTGGTCCACGATCGATCGATAGAAGAGACGCGCTCTTCGTTGACCGGCCGATGCCGGATTGTCAGTGTTGGGTGCGGCGGCGCGGCCGTCCGGTGCCGTCCGCGCCGTGTGGGCTGGGCCGTCGTCGTCCCGTGCTCGACACCGTGGCGGCCGCGTGCCGGAGAGGCGGGGCGGCGGACGGCGATGGGCCGGGCGCCGGCTGGCCGCGCCGGCGGGTGGACGAGTGACCAACCCCGACGGAGGTTGAGCCCGATGCATGGCTACGACGTCTTCCGGCATTACGAACGCAAGCGTTGGACGCTCGATGAGCTTCCGTTCGACGAGATCGATCCGGGTCTGGTGCGGCCGGAGTACGTGACGATGGTCAAGAGTGCCGTGATGGGTGAGGCGAACTCGATCGCGGCTCAGCATGGTTTCCTCAACGAGTTCGACGACTATGATTTCTCGGCGTTCGTCGCGGTGTGGGGTTACGAGGAGCTTCAGCATCATTTCGCGTTCCGGGCCTGGTTGGACGCGGTCGGTGTGGTGATGCCGTCGGCGCCGGTCCAGGCGATGCGCGCGCCGTACGCGCCGGGCACCACGCCGAGTGCGACCCTCGCGACGAACATCATCTCTGAGTTGACGGTCAACCACGTGTACCGGTCGGTGGCGGCGTGGGTCGACGAGCCGGTGCTGCGTGGGCTGATGACGCGGGCCAGCCGGGACGAGGCGGGGCACGCGCGGGAGTTCCTGCACTATGCCCGTCGGCGCCTGGATGTGTGTCCGGAGGAGTTGCCGTCGGTTCTGGAGACGTTGTACGTGTACACGTCCGAGTCGCGGATCAAGCATCCGGTCGGGGTGTTCAAGAGCGGGCTTGAGGAGCTCGCGAACCACGAGACGATCGACACCGCGTTCGAGTTGTTCCTGGCTGGGATCGCCACCGAGGGTGAGCTTGACCGGTTGCAGGACAACATCCGCCGCGCGTTCGCCGCGCTGACCGGCCTGGACGTGAGCACCAACGGCCGCGTCCGCCGCCGTCTCGCCGAGGCGATGGCGTGACCGCCGCTCTCGGAACCCCATCGCCCGCCGGGCCGGCCGTGATCACGCCTGAGCAGGCGGCGGTGAACATCTTCGACCCCGCCTGGAACCATGACACCTTCCCGAACTACCAGGTCCTGCGCGAGGCCGGACCGTTCGTCCCCGGCCCGCTGGGCATGCGCCTGGTCACGCGCTACCGGGAGATCGACGCGATCCTGCAGGACTCGGCGTGGAGCCACGCCGAGGAAGGCGACCTGATGCATCCCGACAGCGACGGGTCGGACCTGCCGACCTCGTTCCTGTGGATGGAGCCGCCGGACCACACCCGTATCCGCAAGCTGGTCAGCCGGGCGTTCACCGTCCGCCGCATCGAGGAGACCAGGGCGCGGGCCAGCGCGCTCGTGGACGGGCTGCTCGACGCGGCCGTCGCGGCGGGCGAGGTGGACCTCGTCGAGGCGATCGCCTATCCCCTGCCGCTGACGATGATCGCCGACCTGATGGGCGTGCCCGAGGCCGACCACGCGGCCGTGCGGTCATGGTCCTCCGGCCTTGCCCGCGGCCTGGACCCCGACGTCCTGCTCACGCCGGCGGAGGTCGACAACCGGCAGCGGTCGGCGAAGGAGATCAGGGACTACCTCACCGAGCTCGTCGCGCGCCGCCGGGCCGAGCCGACGGGCGACCTCGTCAGCGCGCTGGCGCTCGCCGAGGCCGAGGGCGACCGGCTCAGTAACGACGAGATGCTCGCGACCCTGGTCGTGCTGCTCGTCGCCGGCCACGAGACCACCGTCGCCCTGATCGCCAGCACGCTCGACGCCCTGACGCGCTACCCCGACCAGTACGCGGCGCTGCGCGCCAACCCCGACCTCGCCGTACCGGCGGTGGACGAGCTGATGCGCTTCCACTCGCCGGCGCACATCTCCACCCGGCGGGCGGTGCGCGACACCGAGGTCTCCGGGGAGCGGTTCGCCGAGGGCGACGGCGTGATCGTCCTGCTCGCGAGCGGGAACCGGGACCCCGAGGTCTACGCCGACCCCGACCGGCTCGACCTGGCCCGGTACGCGGGGGACCAGTGGACGCCGCGCCACCTCGGGTTCGGGCGTGGGCACCACTACTGCATCGGCGCGCCGATGGTGCGCCTCGAGATGGACCTGCTGCTGCGGGCGCTGGCCCGGCRCGCACCCCGGATGACCCCGCTGGTCGACCCGCCGCCCTACCGGCCCAACATGATCGTCCGAGGCATCGCCGAGCTGCGCGTCCAGATGGACGAGGGCTGACAGCTCGCGACAGCCGCCAGCGGGAGCAGGTGCCGAAGACACCAGGGGCCGGAGACGTATACGTCTCCGGCCCCTGAGTCGCCTGGGCGAGGCGAGGGGTCAGGCCGCGGTGGGGGCCAGCTCGACGGGCAGGGAGACCAGGCCTCGGTGGATGACGCTTGGCTGGTAGGAGAGGGGTTCGTCGGTCGCGAGCCGCAGCCCGGGCGCCCGCTCGATCAGGGTCCTGATGGCGGTCGACGCCTCCAGGCGGGCCAGCGGGGCCCCCATGCAGTAGTGCAGTCCAAGACTGAACCCGAGGTGCCGGGACGCACGGCTGGGGGGCGCGTACCGGGTCACGTCGATCCGGTCGGGTTCGGTGAACACCTCGGTGTCGCGGTCGGCTGACCCCATGAGCACGATGACGCCGTCGCCGCGGTGGAACTGGCGGTCGCCGATGGTCGTGTCGGTGAGGGCGACGCGCATGGTGAACTGGGTTGGCGTGTCGTAGCGGAGGATCTCCTCGACGGCCGGGCCGGCGAGTTCGGGGCGCTGGCGCAGCAGCTCCAGCTGGTCGGGGTGGGCGAGCAGCGCGAGGATGCCGTTGCCGACGAGGTTGATGCTGGTCTCCATGCCGGCGACGAGCAGCAGCACGCAGATGCCGATGACCTCTGGCACGCTGAGCGCGTCTCCGGCCTCTTCGACGGCGACGAGCCGGCTGAGCAGGTCGTCCTCCGGGTGCGCCTTGCGGCGGCCGATGAGCTCCATCATGTAGGCGACGACAGCCGCCCCGGCCTCGTCGCGGCGCTTGATCTCCTCGGCGGACAGCAGCGGCTCCGGGTCGGTGCCGCGGGCGATCGCCAGCTCCCAGGAGCGCAGCAGGTCCGCGTCCTGTTCGGGTACGCCGAGCAGCCGCCGGCCCACCATCGCCAGCGCGATCGGCGCGGAGAGGCCCTGGACGATGTCGAGGCCGCCGTCCTTGACGGCCCGGTCGACGAGGCGGTCGACCAGCTGGGTGATCATGGGGGCGAGGTCGGCGACCATGCGGGCGCTGAAGGCCTTGTTGACCAGGCCTCGCAGCCGCCGGTGGTCCGGCGGGTCCATCCGGATGAAGGAGCCGGGCAGGCTCGCCTCCTGGTCCCAGAACGGGCTGAGCTTGTCGACGTTGCCGTGCCCCCAGGTGCCGCTCTGCAGCGCGGCGGCGCAGTCGGCGAACCGGGACAGGACGGTGACCTCGGTGTCGCCAAGGCGGATGGCGGTCGGGCCGGAGGCTTCTCGCAGCCGGCGGTAGCCGGGATAGGGGTCGAGGCGGTGGGCGGCGGTGAACAGGTCGACCGCGTCGGGCACGACGTTCTCGATCTGGGCTGAGGTCATGGGTCCTGCTCCTTCGTGGTGCCGACCGGCGTCAGCGGGGCTTGAGGCGGACGCGCAGCGTGTCCAGGGTGCGGATCGCCACGTTGGGGCGGTATGCGGGCGGCTCGGCCAGCTCCACGGAACGGGTGGCGGCGGCCAGGGCGGTGAGGGCGGCCTCGATCTGCGCGCGGCCGACGAGCGCGCCGATGCAGAAATGGACGCCGAGGCTGAAGGCGAGGTGACGGCGGGCCGGGGCCGGGCCGTGGTAGCGGGTGAGGTCGAGCCGGTCCGGGTCGGGGAAGACCGCCGGGTCGCGGTTGGCCGAGGCGAGGACGACGACGATGCCGCTGCCGCGTCCGAACGACTGCTCGCCGACCGTCAGGTCCCGCAGCGCGACCCGGTGGGTGAACTGGACCGGCGGGTCGAACCGGATGAGCTCCTCGACGGCGCAGGAGGCCAGCTCCGGGCGGCGGCGCAGGAGGTCGAGCTGATCGGGGTGGCGCGCCAGCGCGAGCACGGCGTTGCCGAGCATGCTCTCCGACGTGCCGTAGCCGCCGATGATCATCAGGGCGGCGAGCGCGAGCAGTTCGTGGCTCACGGGCTCGTCCGGTGCGGCCGCGGCGGCGATCGCGCCGAGCAGGTCGTCGGTCGGCTCCCGCCGGCGCTCGTCGAGAAGGGCGCGGAAGGCCTCCTCCAGCGTCCGCTCGCTCGTCTCGCGGGCCGCGACGTCGGCGGGGGAGAGGAACACGTCGGGGTCCACCCCGCGCGACATCGCGCGCAGCGGGCCGCGAAGCTCCTCGGCGAGCCGGGGGGAGATGCCGAGCATCGTCCCGATCGTGTACAGCGGCAGCGGGTCGGCGAGCGCGGCCATCACGTCCGCCTCGCCGGCCGCGACCATGTCGGCCACCAGGCGCTCGGCGGTGGCCCGCACGCCGGCGCGCAGCCGCTCCACCGCCCGCGGCGTGTATCCCCGGCCGACGATCGCCCGCAGCCGGGTGTGGTCCGGCGGGTCGAGCACGAGGAACGAACCGGGGACGTCGGACGCGGGGACGCCGGGCCGGAACGGGTTGATGCCGGCGTCGTAGCCGTGTCCCCACGCCGGCTCGTGCAGCACCGCGGCGCACTCGTCGTAGCGCGGCGCGAGMCACACCGACGGGGCGAGCGGCTGCAGCGCGCCGCCCGCGTGGATCCGGCGGTAGACCGGGTAGGGGTCGGCCCGGTGCTCCGGCGCGAAGGCCGCGAACGGGTTCTCGGCCGCCGGGGCGCTCGTCATCCCAGCCACTCCTTCGATGGTCGGTCGTGCCGTCCGGGTCGCGTGCCGGGGCCGCTCAGGAGAGGCGGACCGGAAGGCGGGCGAGGCCGCGTAGCACCAGATTCGGCTTGTAGGTGGGCGCGTCAGCGCCAGCCTCGAAGCGGCGTACCCGGCGGGTGAGCGCGTCCAGCAGGATCTCCATCTCGAGGCGCGCCAGCGGCGCCCCGAGGCAGTAGTGGATGCCCATGCTGAAGGTCAGGTGCTTGGGCGCGGCCGAGCCGGCCGCGTACCGGGCCAGGTCCAGCTCGTCGGGCCGGTCGAACGCCCGCGGGTCCCGGTTGCCGGACCCGAACAGCAGCACGATCGCCTCGCCCGGCTCGAAGACGCGCCCGCCGAGGGACAGCTCGCGGCGGGCCATCCGGGTCGTCAGGTGCACCGGGGAGTCGTGGCGCAGCAGCTCCTCCACCGCCGGTGCCGCCAGCTCGGGGCGCTGGCGCAGCAGCTCCAGCTGGTCGGGGTGGCGCAGCAGGCCGAGCAGGCCGTTGCCGACGAGGTTGACCGTCGTCTCGTGGCCGGCGACGACCAGCGTCACGCAGGTCGCCAGCATCTCGTGCTCGGTGAGCACGTCACCTCGCTCGTGCACGGCGCCGAGGCCGCTGACCAGGTCGTTCGCCGGCTCGGCGCGCCGCAGCGCGATCAGGTGGGCGAAGTAGTCCAGCAGCTCCAGCGCCGCGTCCGACCGGGCCTTCGCCTCGGTCTCGCTGAGCAGCAGGTCGGGATCGAAGCCGCGGGCCAGCGCCGGCGCGCACCAGTGGATGCGGTGCTGGTCGGCTGGCGGGACGCCGAGCAGCTCGCAGATGACCGTCAGCGGCAGCGGGTAGGCCAGCGTCTCGACGGCGTCCACCTCGCCCTGGCCGAGCACCGTGTCGAGCAGCCCGTCGACGATCTCGGCGATCCGGGGTCGCAGGTCCAGCACCCGACGCGMGGTGAACGCCTTGCTGACCAGGCCGCGCAGCCGGGTGTGGTCCGGCGGGTCCATCCAGAGGAACGACGCGGGCAGCTCGGTGTGCTCGACGTCCGGGTGGAAGATCTCCGCCTCGTCCGCGTGGCTCCAGGCCGGCTCGGACAACGCGGCCGCGCAGTCGGCGTACCGGGTGACGAGGTACGGGCCGAGCGCGCTGGGCACGAGCGGCGTCGCCTCCCGCGCGACCGCGTACCGCGGGTACGGGTCGGCCCGGTGCTCCGGGTTGAACGCGTCGAACTCCGGTACCGCTGGCCGCGGCACCGCGCCGCCCGCTGGCGCGATGTCGCCCGCCGGGCTGGGGGCGGCGGGCGCGTCCGTGACCTGGTCGGCGAGTCCGCCGGTCACGACGCGGCTCCGGCGGTGGTGGAGCGGCAGGCGTCGACGAAGCGGACCAGCTCGTCGACCCGGTCGGTGCGGGCGTCGACCGCGTGGTTGACGATCCGGATCAGGTGCCCGTAGGCGTCGGTGTGGTCGTAGCGGGCGGTGTCGGCGATCCGCAGCGCCCAGCGCCAGTAGCCGCGGATCGTGTCGGCCAGCGGCATCCGGAAGTTGGCGACGACCTCGCGGATCGGCTCGACCACCGCGTCGCCGTACACCCGCAGGTACCGCTCCACCACGTCGGCGAGGAACGCGAAGTGCCGCGCCTCGTCCCTGGCGAGGTAGCCGAGCACGTCGGCGAGCACCGGGTCGCCGACGACCGCGCGCAGCTGCTGGTAGTAGATCTGGGTCGCCTTCTCCTGCACCAGCGCGTAGGCGAGCAGCGAGACGGCGTGGTCGTGCGGCAGCTCGAAGGGCTTGCGCCCCTCCATCGCGAGCTCCCGGCGCAGGCTCACCGGGTCGGCGAGACCGGACGCGACCTGGTAGCGGAACAGCGCCCGCGCGTGCGTGTCCTCCTCGAACCCCCACCGGATCGTGAAGTGGTACAGCTCCCGGTTGTGGAGGAACGTGTCGAGGTCGACGTCCTCGTTGAGCGGGAAGGCCCGCTCGTAGACGCCGATGTAGCCGGGCAGGTGGTCCTCGATCAGCGTGATGAACTGGACCGCCGAGGCCTGCCCGTCGGTCAGCCGGCCCGCGTCGGCCACCTCCCAGGCGATCGAGGACTCCACGTCCCAGCGCCGGGCGGACGGCGCGGCCCGGTGGAACGCCTCGGTCGCGTCGGCGATGTCCGCCGCCGGCAGCAGCGGCGCGAGCGCCGGCCGTACTGGCCCGTCCTGGGCTGACCGGCCGGGAGCCGACAGCCTGGCGGGCGCGGTGTCGGGGGCGGTCGGATCGGTGGTGGGCCGGCCGGTCGTCAGCGGGCCGGCCGCGGGTCCGGGAACAGGCATGAGGTTCTCCGTAAGCGTCGGTCGGGGGCGGTGGYGGCACCTTCCCCACCGATTGGCCAGGTGGGGCGCACAGCCGGTATCGATGGGTTGGCACTGATACCGGCTCGGGAGCCAATCGGCGGGGACCCCTCGGAGGAGTCGGCGCGGAAGTGCCGGGGGTCAGCGGGCGCGGCGGCAGACGAGGGCGTAGTGCTTGGTCGTGTAGCCCCAGCCGGCGTTGGCGACCTCGAGGTAGCGGCGCAGCGTGGCCGCCGTGCCGGGGCGGATCGCGTCGAGCTCGTCGGTGGCGGCGTCGACGTTCACCAGCCAGTCGTCGATCGTCCGGCGGTAGTCGTCGGTGAGGTCGTCGACGCTGGCGATGGAGAAGCCGGCGTCCTCCGCGGCGCGCACCAGGTCGGACAGCGGCCGCATGTCGCCCCAGCCGAAGATCGCCGAGCGGACGAACTGGGTGCCCTCCCGCGCGTCGAAGGCCGCGCGGGCCGCCGCGTTGCGAAAGCAGCTCTCCGACACGTAGAGCCGCCCGCCACGGCGCAGCAGCGCGCGGGCGCGGCGGAAGACGACGTCCAGGTCGGGCATGTGCACGATCGAGCCGAGCATGGTGACCGCGTCGAAGCCACCGGTCGCGCGCTCGCCCAGGTCCACGGTCTCGAAGTGGCCCCGCACGGTCGAGACCCTGTCGGCGAGCCCCAGCTCGGCGGCCCGCCCGGCTATGTAGGCGTGCTGGTTGCCGGCCGGCGAGACCCCGACCACCTCGCAGCCGAGCTCGTCGGCGACGAACAGGGTGAGCGACCCCCAGCCGCAGCCGACGTCGAGCACCCGCTGGCCGCCGCCGAGCTGGAGCCGGCCGGCGACGAAGCGCAGCTTGTTGAGCTGGGCCTGCTCCAGCGTGTCGCCCTTGCTGAGGTACAGCCCGGAGCTGTACTTGCGCAGCGGGTCGAGGAACAGGCCGAAGACCTCGGCGGGCAGGTCGTAGTGCTGGTTGGTGTCGCTGAGCTCCACGCCGGCGGCGGGCGCCGCCGTGCCGGGCGGGGCGGTCGTCGTGGTGGTCACGCGGCGTCCTGGGCGAGGGTGTCGAGGACCACCGTGGCGACGCCGTCGATGGAGTTCACCGCGAAGACCTGCTCGTCCTCGAGCTCGACGTCGTACTCCCGCTCGACCTTGGCGATCATGCGGAGCACCTTGACCGAGTCGGCGCCCTCGACCGAGCGCAGGTCGGCGTCGGGGGCGAGGCTCTCGGCGGGGACGCCGAGCTCCTGGGCGACGATCCCGGTCACGGTCGCGACGATCTCGTCATGGGTGGTGGTCGCCTGGGCGGTGGACATCAGTGCTCCCTGAGGTGGTCGGTGACGGCCGCCGGCGCGGCGGCCGGCTGGGGAACGGGCTGGTGAGGGACGTCCTGGTGGGCGACGGTCCGGTGGGCGACGACCCGAGGGGCGGCGTCCGCCTGGGAGACGGCCGGGGCGGCGGCCTCGGACGCGATGGCGTCGAGGGCGGCGACGACCCGGTCGGCCTCGTCCGGGCGCAGCGCGAAGCGCTCGCGCGCGACCTCGATCGGCGTCGGCAGGTAGCTCGCGGTCGCGGTCGCGAGCAGCGCGCCGGCCGCGTCGAGGATCTCGGCCTCGGCCTGGAGGACGCCGCCCTCGGCGCCGCCGGCGGCGCCGTCGGGCGGCGCGGCCTGGCCACGCCCGCCGGTGGGGCGCAGCCGGGCGACGCAGGTGTACTCGACGCCGACGCGCAGCGGCTCCAGGTAACGCAGCCGCATGCCGGTGGTGAACGCGGTGCGGCCGAGCCGCAGCACGATCAGGTTGCCCATGGTCTCGTCGCAGATCACGCTGACGATCCCGCCGTGGACGACGCCGGGGTAGGACTCGTGGCCGCGGTCGAGCCGGAACGTCGTCGCGATGCCCGCGTCGCGGGCGGTGAAGCGCAGGGCGAGGCCGCGGGGGTTGTGCGGCGAGCAGCCGAAGCAGTGGTAGTCGTCCAGCACCGACCACGGCACCCGCAGGTACGCCGGCTCGGCCGGCTCGGCCGGCTCGCCGGGGGAGCCGGTCACAGCTCACCCCGGTCGAGCAGGCCGCGCACGGCGAGGCGCTGGAACTTGCCGCTCGACGTCCGGGGCAGCGTCCCCGGATCGACGAGCCGGGCCGCCACCTCCGCGCGCCCAAGCCCAAGCGCGGCGGCGGCGGTCGCCGCCAGTTCGGCCGCCAGCCGGTCCCGTGCGGCCGGCTCGGTCAGCGACGTCTCACCCACCAGCGTCATGACCACGCCCGCCGCGCCCGTTTCGCTCGTCGGGCCGCCGTCGGCGGGGCGGCCGTCCGGCCCGCCGACGGCGACCGCGCGGCGGCGGTGCAGGCCCGGCAGGTCGCGGACGGCCTGCTCCGCGTCCTCCGGATAGTAGTTGACGCCTCGAATGATGATCATTTCCTTGGCTCGACCGGTGACGTACAGCTCGCCGTCGCGCAGGAGCCCGAGGTCGCCGGTGCGCAGCCAGCCGTCCTCGGCGGCCGTGGCGTTCGGCGTGCCGCCGGCGGTCACGTAGCCGGCGGTGACCGGAGTGCCGCTGATCTCGATCTCGCCGACCCGTTCCCCGTCGCCGGTGGCCGCCGCGGCCGGAAGCACGCCCTGCCCGCCCGGCGCCCCGTCGCCGTCCGCGGCGCGGACACGGACGCGCACGCCGAGGACGGGCCGGCCGACGCCGACCAGCCCGCGGGCTCGCGGATGGTCCCGCTCCACCGGCACGACCGCGCCGTCGGCCGTGAGCCGGTCGCGGTCCACCCACAGCACCACCGGCGCTCGCCCCAGCGGCGGGAAGGTGACCGCGAGCGTCGCCTCCGCCATCCCGTAGACGGGGAACATCTGCTCCGGGGCGAAGCCCGCCGGCGCGAAGTGCGCGAGGAAGCGCTCGAGGCTGAGCGGCGAGATCGGCTCCGCGCCATTGAGCGCCACCCGCCAGCCGCGCATGTCCAGGCCCGCGACCTCGTCGGGCTCCACCGCCGCGACCAGCTGGTCGTAGGCGAAGTTCGGCGCGGGGGAGATGGTGCCGCCGCGGTCGAGGAACTCCCGCAGCCAGCGCGCCGGGTCGCGGATGAACGCGGCCGGCGACCACACCGTCATGTCGATGCCCGTCATGACGGCGCTGAGCGTCGCGAACAGGCCCATGTCGTGGTACATCGGCAGCCAGCTGCCGCCGTGGTCGCCCTGGCCGAGCCGGATCCCGGTGATGATCGCCCGGATGCCGGCGAGCACGTTGCGGTGGGTGAGGACCACGCCCTTGGGCAGCGCGGTGCTGCCCGAGGTGAACTGCACGATCGCGACGTCGTCCGCGCCGACCTCCGGCAGCCGCCCGCCGCCCGGTGCGTCCGTGGCGAGCCCGGCGGCGGCGAGCTCGTTCGCGGGCAGGAGGCGCAGGCCGCCGAGGCCGGCGCCGAGGCGGGCGAGCACGCCGGACAGGCGCCGGCCGGTGATGACGCGGCGCATGCCGGCGGCGGCGGACGTGCGCGTCAGCCGGCTGGCGTAGCCGCCCAGGTCGCCGGCGGCCGTCGGCAGCGCGAGCGGGCTCGCGGCCGCCCCCGCGCGGCTCACCGCGAACAGGGCGGTGAGGAAGTCCGCCGAGTTGGTGGCCAGGATGCCCACCCGCTCGCCGTGGGCGACCCCGTCGGTGAGGAGCGCGCCCGCCATCGTCCTGGACCGGTCGGCGAGCTCGCGCAGCGACACGGTCTCGCGCTCGTTCGGGAAGTCGACCGTGGCGTCCGGCGCGCGGGCCGCCGCGAGGTCGAGGGCGGTGTGCAGCGTCGCGGCCGTCGTCGCGTGCGGCTGCTCGTCGGGCGCCGGCTGGTGGCCCACGGTGGGCGGGGCTGGGCGCTGGCCAGGCAAGGGCGGCCGCGTCGCGGCCGGCTGGCTGCGGGTGGCGGGCATGGGCGGCGCTCCTGTCTTCCGGACGTCGTGTCATGGCGTCGTGTCGTCGGCCGGCCACAGGCCTGACCGGAGACCTGCCCGGGGCCGGGCCCCGCGGCCGTGACCGGCGTCGCCTGGTGTTCGGCGCGTGGTACCGCGGGCGGGGCGACGGCCGGGCCGCCGGGCGCTGAGCGAAGGGAGGGAGCGAAAGGAGGGAGTGGCGGGAGGGATAACGAGGGGCGGGCTGTCCGTGCGGCTCTCGTCCGCCGCGACCGTCCGCCGCGACGGCGAGGGCGCGGACGGGCGAGGTGTTTCCGAGGCGGGCCGGCAGGAACCCGGCGTGGGCCGGCCGGCGATGACGCCAGCCATCAGGGAAGGCTTGTCGCAATGCTGACGGCCGTCAATGCCTGGGGGTCTTCGTCAATTGGCCGATCCGCTCGGCCAATGACCGGCCGCTCCATAGGCGTCCGCCGCGAACGAATTCACCGAACGGTACTCCGGCTGTTCACCGGCTGGAAAGCGCGACGCGCTCCAATGACCGAATACCTCGGCGCGGGTCGGAGCGGACCGGTCGCCTCCCGGTGACACATACATTGTCGCGAGGGCCATCCCGCACTCTCTCGCCACGGTGCCCACCGCCGGGCAGGGCCGGGATCCGCGGCCGGTAACGGCGGGACCTCGATGAGGCGGACTCGGATGCCGATACGAAATGACCGGCCCGGTCAAGCGCTTTCCCCGGATGGTGGTGCACGCCACACCGGCGCGAGTCGGCGCTTTACACCACGCCTTCCGACGTTTCACATGCCTGATTCACCGTGAGTTAGCCGGTGCCGGTAGCGTGTTCGCCGGAGGGTGCCATGGAGAGCAAGATGGAGTTCCGATACATCGTCTCCTTCCTGGCGATCGCGGAAGAGCTGCACTTCGGCCGGGCCGCGGCCCGGCTGCATCTGGCTCAGCCGTCTCTCAGCCAGCAGCTCCAGCGCCTGGAACGCGACATTGGCGTGGAGCTGGTGAACCGAACGTCGCACGAGGTGAAGCTCACTCCTGCCGGGCGGGCCTTCGAGGTGGAGGCCCGCCGGGTTCTCGACCAGGCGGCACGCGCCGTGCGCGCGGCGAGAGAGGCCGCGTCCGGGCGCACCGGGTCGATCTCGATCGGATTCAACTTCCCCGCGGGGCAGCGGGTCCTGCAACCGACGCTGCGCCGCTTCAACGCCGACTACCCGCACGTGTCCACCCAGCTCTGGGAGGCCCGCAGCGGTCCGCAGCTGGCGGCACTGGTGGAGGGCAGGCTCGACATCGCCCTCGTCTTCGCCGGGCCGCTCGCGGCGCAGCTGCGCTCACAGCGGGTGCTGACGGTGCCGCTCGTGGCCATCGTCGGCAGCCAGCACCCGTGGGCGCAGCGGCGGCAGGTCGCCTTCCGCGAGCTGGCCCAGCAGCGGTGCGTGCTGTTCCACCGGGACCAGAGCCCGGCGATGCACGACGCCATCCTCGCCGCCGCCGACCGCAGCGGCATCCGGCTGACCATCGACGACGAGATCGACGACTCGGGCGCGACCGGCATCGTGGTCACGACCAGGGACGTCGTCGGGTTCGCCTCCGCGGCCCGCGGCGCGCACGTCGTGCCGACCAAGGGCCTGTCAGCGGTGCGGCTGGTGGACCCGGTGCCGACGGTGGGGGTGTACGCGGTCTGGCGACCTGACCCCCAGCCGGCCGTCGGCGCCTTCCTGACCAGCCTGGAGGCCGCGGGCCCGTTCAGCGAACCGGCCCTGATGCCCACCCCCTCGCCGACGGATCCGGCGGCCCTGACAGTGCCGCCGGCCGCCTCACCACCGCCGGCCGGCCCAGCGTCGGCGGTGCCGCGGTCAGCGCGGTCCGGCCCGGCCGCGCCGTCGAACGTCACCCTGCCCCAGATACCGGCGAGCCGGCAGGCCCCGGTCCGCCCGACCACCGCCGCGGGCCGTTAGGCCTCCTTCCTCTGGCCAGGATCATCGGCCGGGCATGAGAGTTCGCTTCTCATACCCGGCCGGTGATCTTTGGTGTCCCCGGGTGGGCGAGATGCCGAGAATCTCACCGGGGCCCGCGGTGCCCATCGCCGCGCCAGGGAGGCGGCAGGCGCGGCGCCGCCCAGTGAATAATCCGGGGTCTTTCGTCGTCCTGCCATGGAATTAATAATGAACATTTTTCTCCGGCTGAGGGGAGTGCGGGTCGGCCGTGCCGGCGCCGGTGCCGGCGCCGGTGCCGGTGCCGTGCCGGGTGACGCCGTGACCGGCGATTGCGCTGGCCAATCACACGTTCGGAACATTCAGGTTGCGACCGTTCACTCCGGGGCGAGAGCATCTGCGTCGCGGAACGGCGTGTTCCGCCGAGGCCGGGGCACGCCGTGCTCCTGGCCCGCCTGAAAACGCCGGAAGAACGGACGAGAAACATGTGGCTGACCGTCATCGGCTGCCGCTCCGGAATGCCGTCCGGGGGGCGGTGCAGCTCTAGCTACCTGGTTTCCACGTCCTCGACGAAAATTCTGCTGGACTGCGGGCCGGGCGCGGCGACGGCGCTGAGCGCGATCGGCCATCCCAACCAGCTCGACGGCATCGTCATCAGTCACCTGCATCTCGATCACTGCTATGACCTGCTGCCTCTGGGAAAGATGCTGCTGGCCGCGCACGTGCGCTATCCGATGCGATTTCCGACGCTGCCGGAGAAGATGCACCCGGAACCTGCCCCGCCCGTTCCGCTCTACGTCCCGGAAGGCGGGCGCTCCATCTTCGAGGCGTTGGCCTCGCTTTTCCCGGTGGCCACCATCCCGATGCTCGACAAGGCCTTCTCGGTCGCCTTCGAGGTGCGCGAGTACCGGCCGGGGGACACGTTCACGATCGGTGACCTCAAGATCGGCATGCACGGGCTGCGGCACTCGGTCCTCAACTGCGGCACCCGGGTCGAGTCGGCCGAGGGCTCACTCGCCTACACCGGTGACACCGGCGTGACCGACGCGCTCTTCGATCTCGCGCACGGCGTCGACCTCCTGCTGGCCGAGGCCACCCTCGAGCTGCCCGACCCCAGCGGCCACGGCCACCTGTGCGCCCTGGACGCCGGGGACGCGGCCATGAGCGCCGGCGTCGGCCAGCTGGTTCTCACCCACTTCGTCACCGACGACCCCGGCTGGCTCGCGGCCCGGCGCGCGGAGGCCGCCAGCCGGTTCGGCGGACCCGTCCACCTCGCCAACCCCGGCCGCCAGTTCGCCGTCCGCGCGGGCTGAACCGTCCGCGGGCCAGATCACGTCCGCGGGGTTCCTCAGCGCCAGAGCTCCGCGGCGCCCGCCGGAGAGCCAGCTCGATCTCCCATGACAAAGCCACGTGAAAGGGCAGGACCATATGAGACAGCGAACGCGGTGGGGTACACGGCTGGTTCCCGCACTGCTGGCCGTGGCCGGGCTGCTCGCCGCGGCCGCCTGCGGCGGTACCACCGATGACGCGAAGCCGGTCGCCGCGACGGGGGCGGCGACGCCGACCGCCGACAAGCCGGTGACGATCAGCTTCCTGTCGTACAACTACGGCACGCCCGGCATCGGCGGCAAGGGCACCCAGTCGCTGCTCGACGCCTTCCACAAGGCGCACCCGAACATCACGGTCAAGCCCCAGGGCGTCAAGGTCGCGGACGTGCTGACCCGGCTGCGGACCGACACGGCCGCCGGCTCGCCGCCGGACGTGGCCCAGATCGGCTGGAGCAAGATGGCCGAGGCCGTCCGCACGCTGCCGGTCGTCCCCGTGCAGAAGGCCGCGCCCGCCGACGAGTGGTCCGCGCACGTCGCCGGGCTGTCGCCGTCGATCATGAAGGCCGTCACCCAGGACGGCGTCGTCGCGGCGATGCCCTACACGATGTCCATCCCGGTGATGTACATCAACGCGGACCTGTTCAAGGCGGCCGGCCTCGACCCGGCCAACCCGCCGAAGACCCTCGACGACGTCCGCGCCGCCGGCCTGGCGATCAAGAAGGCGACCGGCAAGGAAGGCGCCTACGTCGCGGTCGTCGACAGCGGCAAGTCGGACTACCTGACCCAGTCCGTCATCGCCTCGGCCGGCGGCTCGCTGGTCGGGTCCGACGGGTCGGTGACCCTCGACCAGAAGCCGGCCGTCGACGCGCTGACCGCGGTCGCCGGGCTGACCTCGTCCGGCGCCATGCCCAAGGTCGACACCACCGCCGCCGTCGCCTCGTTCACCAAGGGCGAGATGGGGATGCTCGTCGGCAGCACCGCCCTGCTCGTCAGCGCTCAGCAGGCGGCCGCGGGGCACTTCACCCTCACCACCGCGGCGTTCCCGCAGGTCAAGGCCGGCACGCCGGCGCGGCCCACCTACTCGGGCGCGGGCCTCGCGATCCTCGCCAAGGACCCGGACAAGCAGCGCGCCGCCTGGGAGTTCATCAAGTTCCTCACCAGCGACGCCGGCTTCGAGATCATCACCTCGCAGATCGGCTACCTGCCGCTGCGGAAGACGATCGAGACCAAGCTCGCCGACACCCCGACCGTGAAGCTGCTCAAGCCGGCGCTGGACCAGCTGGCGACCGTCACCCCCTACACCTCCTTCCCCAGCGACCACGCGAACGAGGCGGTCGTGACCCTGCAGGACGACGCCGTCGAGCCGATCGTGCTGCGCGGCGCCGACCCGGCCGGGACCCTGTCCTCGGTCGCCGACAAGATCAGGAAACTGGTCGGCTGATGATGACGACCAGCGAGGCCGGCGCCCAGCCGGCGCTCCCCAGGGGGCGGGCCGACAGGCCCGCCCCTCGTGGGCATGCTCTGGCGGGCAGGCGCACGGACGAGCCGCCAGCGTCCGGACCGCGGGCGTCGGCGTCGGCGGCGCGGCGGGCTGGCGCCTGGCGCGGCGCCGCCACGCCATGGCTGTTCCAGGCGCCGGTGCTGGTGTCGCTGGCGGTGTGGGTCTACGGCCCGCTGGTCTTCACCGGGGTGCTCAGCCTGCTCGACTGGGACCTGATCTCGCCGCACCCGAAGTTCGTGGGCCTGACGAACTACCGCCAGCTCGTCGAGAACCCCGAGTTCGGCAACGCCGTGCTGCGCACCGGGCTGTACGTGCTCGCGCTGCTGCCGTTCGCGACGGTGGTGCCGATGGCGTTGGCGATCATGCTGTGGAAGCGGCCGGGGCGGGCGAGCGGCATCTACCGGTCGCTGCTGTTCGTGCCGGTCATGCTCGCGCCGGTCGCGAACGCCCTGTCCTGGCGGTTCGTGCTGGACCCGCTCGGCGGGATCGTCAACGAGGTCTTCGGCGGCCTCGGGCTGCCCCAGCGGGACTGGCTGGGCGACCCGAGCTTCGCCCTGCCGGCCATCACCCTCATCACGGCGGCGAAGTTCGTCGCGATGCACCTGCTGCTCTACGGCGCGGCGCTCGCCGGCGTTGACCGGCGCTCGCTCGACGCCGCCAGGGTCGACGGCGCCACCGAGTGGGAGATCACCCGCCATCTCGTCGTGCCGCAACTGGTGAGGACGACGGCGCTGCTCGCGTTCCTGTGCGCGGTGTTCGCCGGCCAGTGGACGTTCACGAACATCGTCGTGCTCACCGATGGCGGCCCGGACGACACCACCGACAACGTCTACTTCCGCCTGTACCAGTACGCGTTCACCTTCTTCGACGCCGGCACCGGCGCCGCCGCCGCGATGATGATCGTCGGGGGCCTGGCGCTGGCGTTCGCCGTCGTGAGCCTGCCACGGAGGCGCCGTGCCACCGGCTGACCGGACCGCACCCGCGGTCACCGCCGCCGACGGAGCGAGCTCCGCCGCGCTCGCCACCGCGACTCCCTTGAGACGGCAGCCCATTCCCAGGCGCCCGGCGACCGAGAACCCCACGGGCGGCGCCGCGGCGGCTCGGGGACCGGTCGCGCGGCGCGGCCGCCGGCCGTGGCGCGCGGCGCGGGCGGCGGGGCGCCACGGGGTGCTCGTCGCCGTCGTCCTCGCGATGCTGTTCCCGACGCTGTGGGCGCTGAACACCTCGTTCAAGCCGACGGCCGACGTCTACGACTCGAGCCCGCTGCCGATCCCGGCGACGCTGGCCAACTACCGGGCGGCCATCGACGCGTTCCCGATCTGGCGGCTGCTGCTCAACTCGTTCGTGACCGCCGCCGGGGTGACCGTGCTGCACCTGTTGGCCGGGGTGCTCGCCGGCTGGTCGTTCGTCCGGTACGCCCGCCGGGGGCAGCGCTTCGTGTCGGCCCTGGTGCTGGTCGCGCTGGTGGTGCCGCCGCAGGCGCTGATCATTCCGGACTTCCTGCTGGTRGCCCGGCTGGGCTGGCGTGACACGTTCGTCGGCCTGATCGTGCCGCAGCTGTCGACCTGCTCGCTCGCGGTGCTGCTGCTGCGCCAGCACATCCTCACGGTTCCGGCCACCCTGCTGGGGGCGGCGACCCTGGACGGCGCGACCGACGGGGAGATCCTGCGCCACGTCGTCCTGCCGCTGCTGCGCCCCGCGCTCGGCGCCGTCGCGATCGTCGTGTTCATCACCACCTGGAACGAGTTCCTGTGGCCGGCGCTGGTGGCGCCGAGCCCGGAGCACACCACCGTGCAGATGGGCCTGCAGCTCTTCCAGAACCAGGAAGGCCCCGAGTACGGCCCGCTGCTCGCCGGCGCGATGCTCGCCACCATCCCGATCGCGCTGATCTACGCCCTGGCATCGCGTCGCATCACCGACGCCTTCCTCCACTCCGGACTGCGGTGAGCGCCATGACCCACCAGACCATGCCCGCGCGGGCCGTGCCCGCTTCCGTCCCCGTCCCCGTCCCCGTCCCCGTCGACGGCGACGGCGACGGCGCTGTCCGCGCGCCCGCCGTGGCGGCGACCGGCGCGGTGGCGGCGACCGCGGACGACACAGTGGCGGTGGACAACGCCGTGGCGGCGGACAGCGCCGTCGCGGCGGGCGACACCGCGGCGGGGATCCTGTTCGACGGTGTCGCCAAGAGCTACGGCGGCCGGCTGGCGTTCGACGTGGGGCGCCTCGAGCTGCCGCCGCGGAGCTTCACGGTGCTCGTCGGGCCGTCCGGGTGCGGCAAGTCGACCGGGCTGCGCCTGGTCGCCGGGCTGGAGACACCCGAGGCCGGCCGCGTCGTCGTCGACGGCGTCGACGTCACCCACCTGCCCCCGGGCGAGCGTGGCGTGTCGATGGTGTTCCAGGACTTCGCGCTGTACCCGCACCTGACCGTCGAGCGCAACATCGGCTTCGGCCTGACGCTCGAGTCCCGGCGCCGCCGCTGGACCGGGCGCCGCCATCACGCTGGACCAGGGCGGGCGGAGATCGCCCAGCGGGTCACCGAGGCCGTGGACCTGCTCCGCCTCGGCGAGCTGCGCAGTCGGCGGCCCGGGCAGCTGTCGGGCGGTGAGCGCCAGCGGGTGGGGCTCGCCAGGGCGATCGTGCGCCGCCCCGCCGTGCTGCTGCTCGACGAGCCGCTGTCCGCGCTCGACGCCCAGCTGCGCCAGCACGCCAGGGCCGAGCTGGTCCGGCTGCACCGCGAGCTCGCGAACACGGTCGTGCTGGTCACCCATGACCAGCTGGAGGCCCTCTCGATGGGCACCTACCTGGTGGTCATGAACGCCGGCCGGGTGGCGCAGGCCGGCCCGCCCGCGCTGGTCTACCACCAGCCGGCGGACACCTTCGTGGCGACGTTCCTCGGCAGCCCGCCGATGAACCTGCACCCGGTCGACGTCGAGGCGCGGGCCGGCGGGGCGACGCTGCTGGCCGCGCCTGGCCTGCGCGCCGGGCTGCCGTGGCGGGTCGACGGCGGCGAGGCCGGGGCGACGCCGCGGGTCCTGCTGGGCTGGCGCCCGGGCGACGGCATCGCCGAGACKGTGCCGTCCGGCGATGGTCTCGCCGAATCCGATCTCCCCGAGTTCGGCCCCGCCGACCACCACCTCACCCAGCACGGCCAGACCAGCCTGGGCGCCGGCGGGGGAGCGGGCGTCGGGGAAGGAGCGGGCGTCGGAGAGGGAACGGTCGCCCGCGACGGAGCGGACGGCGACGGCGACGGCGACGGCGACGGCCTGACCCTGCTCGGCAGGGTCGACATCGTCGAGTTCACGGGTGACGCCGCGGTGGCGCACTGCGTCTCGCTCGCCGGCGACTGGACGGTGACCGTGCCGTCCCGGTCGGCCCCGCCGGTGGTCGGCACGTGGCTGCGGGTCCGGGTGCCGGTCCGGCGCCTGCACCTGTTCGACGCCGACAGCGGCCGGCGTCTGCCGGCCCCCGCGGAAGCCACCACCCCGGCGCCTGCCGGCGCGGCGGGTGGCCCTGACAGTGAGGCCAACAGTGACTGAGCCGCGGCAACCGGTCCAGAACCGCGTGGCCGAGGCGGGCGACGCGCCCGCCGGTGGGCCGGCTGGCGGACCGGTGGTGTGGTGCGACTTCGGCGGGGTGCTCACCTCGCCGGTCGCCAACGCGCTGGGGCGGGTGGTCGCCGCCGCCGGTGTCCCGGCCGCCGTCCTGCTCGCGGCGATGGAGGACGTCGCCGCGGCCCACGGCCTTACCGGGCTCGGCCCGCTGGAGCTCGGCCTGCTCAGCGAACGCGACTGGGGAGACCAGATGGCGGCGGCCCTGGCGCCGGAGTGGACACCAGCGGTCGACCTGGGCCGGATGGGCGAGCACTGGTACGCGGCCCACCGCGCCGAGAACGCGCTGCTCGCCCGGCTCGTCGAGCTGTCGGAGCGCGGGGTGCGGCTCGGGCTGTTGACCAACAGCATCCGCGAATGGGAGCCGCACCGGGAGGCGCTGCTGCCCGGGGTGTCCCAGGTGTTCGAGAGCACGATCAACTCGTTCGAGGCCGGCGTCCGCAAGCCAGACGCGGCGATCTACGAGCTGGCCGAGCGGGCGCTCGGGCGAGCCGGCGCCGACTGCCTGCTGATCGACGACACCGAGGAGAACTGCGTCGTCGCCGCCGGGCGCGGCTGGTCGGCGATCCACCATGTGTCCGCCGACGCCACCATCGCCCAGCTCGACGCCTGGCTCACCGGCCGCCTCGACCGACCCTGAGCACCCAGGGACTCCCCCGCTCGGCGCCAACCCGCCCCGCGGACCCAGCCCTGATCCTCAACCCGTCCCGCCGTCCCGCCGCCGCTTGTCGGGCAGGTGAGATCGGGGCTAAGGCAGAGCTCCTGGCCCCCATGTGACCTGCCCCGACAAGCGATGCCGGTGCCGTGCCGGTGCGTGTCGCTGGTGTCGGGCCGGGCTAGTCGGGCCTCGCCGCCTGGTCGCGGACCCAGGAGGCGACATGGTCCGCCACCACCGCGGGATCGCGGGCCCAGGCGAAGTGCCCGACGCGGCTGAGGCCGTCCGCCCTCGTCAGGTGCACCTTGGTCACGGTGGTCCCGGTGAGCCGGTCGATCATCGCGTCGACGGCGCGGCGGGGCGCGAGGGGGTCGGCCTCCAGGGACAGCGCGAGTACCGGCAGGGACACGCCGGCGAGCAGCTCGGCCAGGTCCCGGTCGTAGCCGGTGGGCTGGTAGCGGCCCGTCCTGGAGTGACGGCTCCAGTCCAGCATGAGCGCCGCGGGCTGGCGGCCGCCGAAACCGAACCAGTGGCCCGGCCAGCGCCCGAGCGTCCGGGTCACCGCGGGGATGATCCAGGAGCCGACGAGCACGTAGGGGACGCGGCGGCCGAAGGCGCGCCAGTGGGCGGTGCCGGTGGCGATGACGGCGATCCCGGCAAGGCCGTCCTCGTCGCCGTGGCAGGCGGCCCGAAGGAGGGACAGCTGTCCGCCGAGGCTGTGCCCGACGACGAAGAGCGGCGCCTTCGGGAACCGCTCGCGGGCCACGGCCGTGACCGCGGGGAGGTCCAGCTCGATGCGGTCGTGGTAGCCACCGCCGCGCCGTCCCCGCGGCGCCGTGCTGTCGCCCTGGCCGCGCAGGTCGGTGACCACCACCGAGTAGCCCGCCTCGTACAGCGCGTCGACGAACCTGTCGTAGTAGCCGGCGCGGACACCCATGGCTGGAAGAAAGACCAGGGCCGGCGCGGATTCGTCCGGCCGCGGCCGGACACGCACGACGAAACGGGTGTCGAGGTTCGGGCCGACCCGAACCTCGACCTCCTCGACCTCGGGCCGCGTGGCGGCCTCGGCGGCGCTCGCGGGGTGCGTGGTCACCGTGGGCTCCTTCCGTGAAATCCTGCCCGGTGCGCCAGGAGGGCTATTGACGCACACAATCGGCCGGTCGTGAAACGCGAATCGTTGACGGCCCCGCGAGTGAGCCCGGGGCCTTCGCCGCGGTGCCTCCGGCGGTTAGCATAGTTCCGGAAGGCCGGACTATCCAGGTTCGGTGAACCTTTCGTCAGGCACCTGAAGAAAATCATCGACAAACAACCCGCGTGACGGTGGGTGTCTTCTGGCGCGCCTCGTCGGTCATATCGACGATATTTGTTCGTGAAGCCGTGCGGAAAAAGTCGCCGAGTGTTTCCGCGTGCTCGTGCCCGTGCCGACGGCGCCGGCCAGACCGCCGCAGCCGCTGTGAACCGCGCCCGGGCGGGACGGACCCGTCGCCGGCGCCCGCGGGCGGGCCACCGACGGCTCCGAGATCAGCTCCACGTCACCGTCTCCACCCGCCGCCGTCGCCGTCGTTGTTGCCGCCGCGAGGAGAACCCGTGCAGCACCTCCAGCCCGCCCCGAATCTCGGACACCACCCCGACGGACAGCGTGCGGGCGAGCCGCTCGCCGAGCGGCACCCGCCGGCCGGCGACCGAGGTGACGGGCCCGGGACGCGGCTACCCGCCGAGCAGGGCCTGGCCGGCGCGGTCCTGGGCCTGGTCGAGGCGGCCGGCGGCCGGCCCGTGCTGGCGAGCCCCCAGGGCGACGGCTGGCGCGACGTCACCGGCACCGAGCTGTGCGCCGACGTCCGCGCCGTCGCGCGCGGGCTGGTCGCCGTCGGGATAGGCCAGGGCGACCGCGTCGCCATCATGGGCGCGACCGGCTACGGATGGGTGGTCGTCGACTTCGCGCTGTGGTCCGTCGGGGCGGTCACCGTCCCCGTCTACCCGACGTCGTCCGCTCACCAGACCGCGCACATCCTGCGTGACAGCGGCGCCGTCGCCGCGTTCGCACAGACCCCGGAACACGCCCGGCTGCTGCGGGCCGCGGGCGTTCCCGACGATCGTCTGTGGACGCTCGACAACGCGGTCGACGAACTCGCGGCGGTCGGCGGCGGCGTCGACCCATCGCGGTTCGCGGCGCGCCTGGACGCGGTTCAGGCGGCGGACCTGGCCACCATCGTCTACACCAGCGGAACCACCGGTGAACCGAAAGGCTGCATGCTGACGCATGCCAACATCTTTTATGCGGCTGTGAACGTCGTCGACATGCTCGACCCGGTCGTCCAGGCCGCCGGCGGCGCGCCGTCCACCGCGCTTTTCCTGCCGCTTTCTCACGTGTTCGGTCGGGTGACCTTGGTGGGCTGCCTGTGGTCGGGGGTGCACACCGCGCTGGTGGCGAGCCCGGGGGACCTGCCAGCGGCGCTGGCCTCGTTCCGGCCGACCTTCCTCGTCGCCGTGCCCGCCGCGCTGGAGAAGCTGCGCAAGGGCGCGCGGGCGCGGGCCGGCGGCGGGCTGTCCGGGCGGGTGTTCGCCGCCGCCGAGCGGCACGCCGTCGAGCGTGGCCGGGCCGCCCGCGGCCGGCCCGAGCCGGCCGCGGCCACGGAAGGCACGCGAGCCGCGCGCGGCGAGCGAGATGCCCGAGCGGACGCCCGTGCCGGCGGGGTGGTCGACGCGGTCGGGGCGCCCGGCCCCGCCGGCCGGGGACTGCGCGGAGCGGTGTTCGAGCGGCTGGTGTACCGGCGACTGCGGGTGGCGCTCGGCGGCCGGCTCGGGCACGTCGTCTGCGGGGGAGCCACCCTCGACCCGTCGACCGCCGAGTTCCTCACCGGCGCCGGCGTGCGGATCCTCGGGGCGTACGGGCTCACGGAGTCCGCGACGGCGGTGAGCATCAACGCGCCCGGCGCCGACCGGCCCGGGAGCGCCGGCCGGCCGCTGCCGGGCACGGCCGTCGCCATCGGCGAGGGTGAGACCGGAGCCGTCGGCGAGATCCTCGTCGCCGGACCGCAGGTGTCCCCGGGCTACTGGCCGGGCGACGGGCCGGCGCCGCACGAGCCCTGGCTGCGTACCGGCGACCTGGGCCGCCTCGACGAGGATGGCTACCTGTACATCACCGGCCGGGCCAAGGAGCTGATCATCACCTCCGGCGGCAAGAACGTCGCGCCGGCTCCGCTCGAGGACCGGATCCGGCTGCATCCGCTGGTCAGCCACGCGATCGTGCTCGGCGAGGGTCGGTCGTTCGTGACGGCGCTGGTCACGCTCGACCGGGCGGCGCTGCGCGCCTGGGCGGCCCGCACCGGTGGCCCGGACGACCCGGTGGCCGCCCGCACGGACCCGGCCGTGCTGGCCGAGGTCCGCGCCGCGGTGGACGCGGCGAACGCGCTGGTGTCCCGGGCCGAGTCGATCCGCGAGTTCCGCGTGCTGCCGGCGGACCTGACGGTCGAGGGCGGCCAGATCACCCCGTCGCTGAAGATCCGCCGGGCCGTGGTGGCCGAGGAGAACGCCGCGCTGATCGAGGAGATGTACGCCGCGCGGCCGCGCTGAGCGACGGCGGCCGGCGACAGGCGGGTGACGGACGAGGGCCGTCCTGACGGCGGCCGTCCGATCGAACCGTTTGACGATCACAATCCGCGAGTGGTCATGGTTGCTGAGAGCAGCGGGTCGGATCGAAAGTGTGGTCAATACCCCCGAATTAGGGTATATAAATTGGTGATCTTCTCCTATCGTGATGGAGCGGTCGCTCCGAGTGGATCGGGGTGCAGCTTGATCCGGGCCACCGTTTGTGGCCCGGATTTCCTTCATCAACAGCCGAGGAGAACAACCAGGTGAGTCAGGACGGACTCAAGGGTGAGCCGCCGCACATGCGTGGGAGAGGCGCGGTAGTCGCGGAATCGGAGGGTGTGGTCTGGCGTGACGGTGCCCCGCCGGACTATCACCTGTCTCATCAGACGATGCCGGTCGAAAGGACCGTCCATCATCCCGCCGGCTCGCTCGCCGACATCGTGGAGCGAGTCGTGCAGGTGTTCGAGATGGAACTTTCCCACAAGAAAGATCCGGCGCAGTGGGTGAGCACGGTCACCGACCAGCTTCGGATGAGCGTGAACGGAGGCCCGGCTGTCGGCAGCGCGGAGCTGGCCGAGCGCGGAAGCTATAACGTCCTCATCGKCGAGAACCCTTATTACTCCGCCAGCGGCGAGACGTTCGAGTCCTCTCACGAGATCTTCCATGAGGCGTTCCCGGGCGGGTTCTTCTGGGAGGTCCTCGAGGTCTACTCGCCGCCGCCCACGATAACGTTCAAATGGCGCCACTGGGGCGCGTTCAGTGGGCCGTACAAGGGTATGTCCCCGACCGGCGAACGGATCGAGATGTTCGGGGTCACCGTGGCGCGCGTTTCTGATGATCTCCGCCTTGTCGAGGTGCACAACTATTACGACAACAGCGGCTTCCTCGGGCAGCTGGCCGGCGGTCACGGGAACTAGCCGCGGTCACGCGCGGTCTTGCGGGGCCGCGACCCAGACCCGGTGGAGGGCGACGGTACCCCGTTCCCAAGGGATCCGGCGACCGGCGACACGTCACCTTCACCGGGCCCGGGGCCGCGGTCGGACAGTGATCCTTGCTCATCGTCGCGTCGGACCAGCGTGGACACCCGCCGACGCGGGTGAGACGGAAAGGCTCAGTGGGAAGGGCGGATGACGCACCAGCACGCAAGTTACGACATGTTATCCGTGGGCATCTCGGTCGCGTTGTCATTCCTTGGATGTTTTGCCGCGCTCGTCAGTGCGGTCAGGATTCCGTTCAGTTCCGGCCGGCGCAGGCTCCGGTGGACAGCGGCGGCCTCGGTCAGCCTCGGCGGTGGGGCGATCTGGTCGATGCACTTCATGGGAATGGCCGCATATCACCTCGGCACCATGGGAATTACCTACAACGTTCCCCTGACCGCCCTGTCACTCGTCATCGCGATCGCGGCGTCGGCGCTGGGGATCGGCATCGTGGGAAACAACCCGCGCGGTCTCGGCCRCATCGCCGTCGGCGGAACCGTGGCCGGTCTCGGAGTCGCCGCGATGCATTACACCGGGATGGCGGCGATGCGGACCGGATCCAGGATTGCCTACGATCCGACGAGAGTGGCCCTGTCGATCGCCATCGCCATCGGCGCCGCGCTCGCCGCGCTCGTCATCGCTTTCCGTGTTCGCAGCAGGACCCACGTCGTGCTCGCCTCGGCGGTCATGACGGTCGCGGTATGCGGGATGCACTACACCGCGATGACAGCCGTCCAGGTCGAACGCGCGGACGCCAGTATGCCAACGGCCGGCGCGGATCCCATCGTCATGAGCCTGGCCGTGTGTCTCGTGACGTTCACCGTTCTCGCTTTTGTGATCATCATGGCTCTGGATGTTCTTTCGGAGCAGGGCAGCTTCAGCCTGACGAGAACCGCGGCCCGGACCGGCCCGGCCGCCGTCGATGCCGGCAGTGGGGGCAGTGGGGGCGGCCGGGGCAGTAGTGAAGCCACGAGCGTCTTCCTGCCCGGACGAGTACCACGGACCTTCGATGCCGACACCGCCGCGCGGACGTCTCGTCCCGTGCCGTCCCAACGCGGTGACCGGCCTCGCCCGGGCGGAAGCCCGGTGACGCGTTCCCGTCACAGGACCTGAAGAGCGGCGCCGTCAGCCGTCAGCCGCCATCGGCTGACGGCTGACGGCCGTCATGTCCCAGCCGCTCGCGCCGATACGCCAGCCTCAGGCGACGGTGGCGACGTAGTCGAAGTCGACCTTCGCGACCAGCACACCGGCGTCGTCGTAGACCAGCGACCGGCCGGTCAGGTCGAACCGCTCGGTGCCGGTGCGGGTGAGCACGTCGCGCGTGACGGCGGTGTCGATCGTGCCGTGCGCCCGCAGCCGGCCCCGCGCCGGCTTCAGGTAGGACACCCGGCAGTCGCGCAGCACGAAGGCCTGGACGCCGAGGATCCGCGCAGCCATCGCCCCGGAGAAGGCCGCGGCGCCGGACACCTCGGCCACGAGGAAGATCGCGCCGGCGTGCACGGTGCCCATGTGGTTGCGCAGATCCGGCCGGTCGGGCAGCTCGGCGACGCCACCGTCCGGGCGCAGCTCGATGACACGCACCCCGACGAGGTCGCAGAAGGGCACCATCGCGTCGATGACCTGGCGCAGCTGTTCGAGGTCGGGTGCCGTGTCCCCGTGGGAACGCAGGTGTGACGCGCGGGCCTCGGCCAGGGCGGAAGGAATGTCAGACTGTGCGGACATACCCTCCAGCCTCACCCGCGAAGATTTACCGCCGGTGAATGGCCAGCAAACGCAGGCGGGCATCGTGAGTATTCGACGTGTCTTTGATTGCCCCCGTCAATAGTCCGATTGGAAGGCGTCAGAGCGTCCGACTGGAAACCGTCGGGCACGGTAGGAAAATATGCGACGCCCCGACTGGGCGGCGCTCCGGGGCGCCGGGCGACGTTTTCGGCGCTCAGCGGCACAACGCCGGACGAGATCGCGCCGGCCGAGACGGCGCCGGGCGCACTGGCATCGGACGACGTGAACGGACGACCGATAGGGGACTGACCGATGTACGACGTGGCTGTCGTCGGCGCGCGCTGCGCCGGCTCGCCGGTGGCGATGCTGCTCGCGCGCCGTGGCTACCGGGTCCTGCTCGTCGACCGGGGCAGCTTCCCGAGCGACACGCTGTCCACGCACTACCTCCAGCAGGCCGGCCTGCTGCGGCTGCGCGACTGGGGCCTGCTCGACCCACTGATGGCCACCGGGCCCACCCCGATCCGGCACATGACGATGTCCTACCGGGACCTGATGATCAGCGGTTTCGCCGACCCGATCGACGGCCTCGACTTCTCGCTCGCGCCGCGGCGCACCGTGCTCGACAAGATCCTCCTCGACGGCGCCGCCGAGGCTGGGGTCGAGGTACGCGAGAACTTCTCCGTCCGCGAGCTGGTGTTCGACGACGACGGCCGGGTGACGGGTATCCGCGGCCGCGACGCGGGCGGCGCCGAGGTGACCGAGCGGGCGCGGGTGGTCATCGGGGCCGACGGGCGCAACTCCGTCGTCGCGGGCCTCGTCGGCGCCGAGTTCTACAAGGTCGTACCGGCCGCCTGCTTCATCTACTACTCGTACTTCAGCGGGCTCGACTGGCAGTTCCACAGCCGTTTCGGGGTGCGGGAGCAGTGCGCCGGCTGGCCCACGCACGACGGGCTGACACTCGTCACCGCGATGCGCCGCCTCGACGCGTTCGAGCCGTTCCGCGCCGACATCGACGGCAGCATCCGCGAGGTCTTCCGCAACATCGACCCCCAGCTCGCGGCCGACCTCGAGGGAGCCGAGCAGGCCGACCGCTACTACGGCATCCGCTACCCCGACAACTACTACCGGACATCGCACGGTCCCGGCTGGGCGCTGATCGGCGACGCCGGGTATCACAAGGACCCGGTCACCGGGCAGGGGATCGCCGACGCGTTCCACGCCGCCGAGCTGCTCGCCGAGGCGGTGGACGAGGGCCTGGGCGGCGCGCGCCCGCTGGACGAGACGCTCGCCGACTACCAGCGCCTGCGCGACGAGGAGTCGTCGACCGTGTTCGATCTGACCACCACGGTCGCGGAGCTCGACTTCCCGCCGGAGCTGGTCGCCGTCCTGACGGGTGTGGCCGCGAACGACAACGCGCGGAAGCTGTTCTTCGGGCTGCTCGCCGGCGTGGTCCCCGCGTCGGTGTTCTTCGCGCCGGAGAACCTCGAGGCCATGCTCTCGGCGGCCTGACCCGCCCCGACGCGGCCGGCGTCCGCACGCGGGTGCGGCCCGCCGTCGCCCGCCGCGATCCACCACGGCCACCATCCACCACCGCCGCCATCCGGCCGCCCGCCGGCCCGCACGAGGAGGAGCGACGACCATGCCCGCGCCGATGTTCACGGTGCTCGGCGACAGCTTCGCGCAGGGCCGCGGGGACCCGGCGCCGGGCGGTGGCTACCTCGGCTGGGTGCCGCGGGTGGCCGCGGCGCTGGGGATCCCGCCGAGCCGGGTGCGCAACCTCGGCGAGCACGGCGCCACCACGCAGACCGTCGTCGACCGCCAGCTCGCGCTCGCCACCGCTGCCCGCTCACGCCTCGTCGGCATCACCGTCGGCGGCAACGACCTGGTCAGCGACTACTCCCGGCCTCGGTTCGAGGACAACCTGGCGGCGATCTTCGAGGCGCTCGCGGTGCCCGGCACCGTCGCGTTCACGATCACCTTCCCCGACATCCCCGGCCGGCTGCCCATCCCGCCCGGCCTCCGCGACCTGCTGCGCGAACGGTTCGACGCCGCCAACGCCTACATCCGCCCGCTCGCTGCCCGGCTCGGCATGCCGTGCTTCGACCTGGCGCACGCGGACGGCACCGACGACCCGTCGCTGTGGAACCCCGACGGCATCCACCCGAGCCCGCGCGGCTACGAGGCCGTGGCCGAGGGCTTCGTCACCCTTCTGCGCGCCGGTGGYGGCGAGGGCGCGCCGGCCCGGGGAAATAGCGAAGCCATGGCGTTCGGCCCGTGATGTGGCGCGAATTACAGAATCCGTGAGCGGGCCTTTCGAAGGCGTTCAGCACGCGCGATAGGCAGCCCCGATCGAGTGTTCGGGCCGCCGGTATTGATGGCCGCCTTGTCTGCCCCTGAGAATTTGCCTGGAATCCCGGCGCGACGAGCGTGCCGACGCCCGCCGCAAGCCACGAAAACCTCTATCAGACCGAGTTGGACCGTCAGCCGCCGCTCGCGGCAAGCGAAAGAGGGAAGCTCGTGCACGAGGCCGACCGACCCGAGGACCGACGGCTCGCGAACAATCCGATCGCCATTGTCGGGCTTGCCGGGCTGTTTCCCCTGGCGCGCGACGTCCGGGAGTTCTGGAGCAACGTCGTCGACGCCGTCGACTGCGTGACCGAGGTGCCGGCGACCCACTGGCGGCCGGACGACTACTACGCGCCGGACCCCAGGGTGCCGGACCACACCTACGCCCTGCGCGGCGGCTTCCTGCCGCCGACGCCGTTCTCCCCGATGGAGTTCGGCGTCCCGCCGAACCAGCTCGACGTGACCGGCGTCGTCCAGCTGCTGAGCCTGCTCGTCGCCCGCGACGCGCTCGCCGACGCCGGGGCGCCCGGCGCTCGCTGGTACGACTCCGAGCGCACCGGCGTCGTCCTCGGGGTGACCGGGCCGACGTCGCTCGCCCACCCGCTCGCCGCCCGACTGGAGAGCCCGGTCGTCCGCGAGGTGGCCCGGGCAGCCGGGCTGAACGACGACGAGGCCGCCTCCGTCGCCACCGCGTTCGCCGAGGCCTTCCCGCCGTGGGAGGAGAACACCTTCCCAGGCCTGCTCGGCAACGTCATCGCCGGCCGGATCGCCAACCGCCTCGACCTCGGCGGCACGAACTACACCGTCGACTCGGCGTGCGCGAGCGCGCTGACCRCCGTGCGCGCCGCGATCGGCGAGCTGCTCGACCACCGCGCCGATCTCATGCTCACAGGCGGCTGCGACACCGAGAACACGATCTTCAGCTACATGTGCTTCAGCAAGACACAGGCGCTGTCGCGGACCGACAAGATCAGCCCGTTCGACGCCGGCGCCGACGGCACCCTCGTCGGCGAGGGCATCGGGATCCTCGCGCTCAAGCGGCTGGCCGACGCCGAGCGCGACGGCGACCGCGTCTACGCGGTGATCCGCGGCCTCGGGTCGTCCAGCGACGGCCGGTTCACCAGCATCTACGCGCCGCGCGCCGAGGGCCAGCTGCGGGCGCTGCGCCGCGCCTACGCCGACGCCGGGGTCAGCCCCGCCACGGTCGAGCTGTTCGAGGCCCACGCGACCGGCACCGCCGTCGGCGACCAGACCGAGCTGACCGCGCTCTCGACCGTGCTGACCGAGGCGGGCGCGCGGCCCCGGTCGGCGGCGGTCGGCAGCGTGAAGTCGCAGATCGGGCACACCAAGGGGGCGGCGGGCGCAGCGAGCCTGATCAAGCTGTCGCTCGCGCTGCGCCACCGGCTGCTGCCGCCGACGATCAACGTGTCGACGCCGAACAAGGTGCTCGCAGCCGAGGACTCGCCGCTGTACGCGAACACCAGCACCCGGCCCTGGGTGCTCGACCCGACGCTCGGCCGCCGCCGCGCCGCCGCCTCCGCGATGGGCTTCGGCGGCACCAACTTCCACGTCGTCCTCGAGGAGTACGCCGCCACCGCCACGGCCACCGCCACGGCCACCGCCACGGCCGGCACCGGCACCGGTGCCGGCGACGCGGCGGCCGCGACGCTGGTCGCGCCCGCCCTGCACGGTGCCGCCCGCGCCTACCTGTGGCACGCGCCGACGCCCGCCGCGCTCGGCGAGCTGCTCCGGTCCGGGAGCGAGCCGAACGGGGACGACACCGTCCCGGCGTCCGCCGCCCGCGTCGGCTTCGTCGCCCGCACCCTCGATGAGGCCGACGCGCTGCGGGCGCTCGCCGGCGAGCAGCTGGCCAGCCGGCCGGACGCCGACGCCTGGTCGCACCCGCGCGGCGTCCACTACCGGCGGGCGGCGCTCGCGAACCCCACGGTCGGCGTGCTGTTCGCCGGCCAGGGCAGCCAGTACGTCGGGATGGGCGCCGCGGCGGCCGTCGACGTGCCGCCGGTGCTGGCCGCGTTCGACGCGGCGAACGCCCACTTCGCCGGGGCGGAGCCGACACTGGCCCGCGCCGTGTTCCCCCCGCCTACCTTCGACGAGGCGCGGGCGCGTGCCGCCGAGGCGACGCTGACCAGGACCGAGTACGCCCAGCCGGCGATCGGAGCACTGTCCGCCGGACATTTCCGGTTCCTGCGCGAGCTCGGCCTGCGCCCGTCAGGGCTGCTCGGTCACAGCTTCGGCGAGCTGACCGCCCTGTGGGCCGCCGACGCGATCAGTGCCGACGACTTCTTCCGGCTCGCCAGGGCCCGCGGCCAGGCGATGGCGCCGCCCGCGGCCGGCGGCGGTGAGGGCGCCGACGGCGACCCCGGGTTCGACCCGGGCACGATGGCCGCCGTCCGGGCCTCCCGCGACGAGGTCACCGCCGCGCTCGCCGAGCACCCGGACGTGGTCGTCTGCAACCACAACGCCCCGGACCAGGTGGTCGTCGGCGGCCCGACCGCCGCGGTCGAGGCCTTCGTCGCCGCCACCGGCACGCACGGGCTGGACGCCCGCCGGCTGCCGGTCGCCGCCGCCTTCCACACCCGCCTCGTCGAGCACGCCGTCGACCGGTTCGCGGCCGACCTCGCCGAGGTCACCATCGCGCGGCCGGCCGTCCCGGTGTACGCCAACACGGCCGGCGCGGACTACGGCTCCGACCCCGTCGCCAACCGCCAGGTGCTCGCGGAGCAGCTGCGCAACCCGGTGGAGTTCGCCGCCGGCCTCACCGCGCTGCGCGCGGMCGGCGTCGACGTGTTCGTCGAGGTCGGCCCCGGCCAGGTCCTGACCGGCCTGGTCCGCCGTGCCCTCGGCGACGACGTCGTCGCGGTAGCGGTCGACGCCGGGCGTGGTGGCGACGGCGCGGCGAGCCTGCTGGCCGCCGCCGTCCGCCTGGTCGTGCTCGGGGTCGAGCTGACCGGCCTGAACCGGTACGCGGCCCCGCTCGCCGCGCGGCCGGAGCCGACCGGCCTGACGGTCACCCTGACCGGTGCCAACCACGTCTCCGAGGCGCGCCGCCAGGCCTACCGCGACGCGGTCACCGCGCTCGCGCCGATCGCGGCCAGCCGCCAGCTCGCCGCGATCCCGGCGCCGCCGCCCGCCGCGGAGACGCCGGCCGCCGCGGCCGCGGTGACCCCGGTGAAGGCGGCGCCCGTGGCGACCCCGCCCGCGCGGCCGGAGCCGGAGTTCGTGCCCGGGTGGGCGCCCGTGCCGGGAACGATGGTGCCCGCGGCCGCCGCGGGCACGCCTGAGCCGGCCCCCGTCGCCGCGTTCGCCGCTGCCGGCGCCGGTGCCGCGGGGCCGGTGGGTGCCGCCGCCGCGGCGGCGGAACTGAGCACGCTCGCACGGGACCACCTCGCCCTGCACGGCCAGTTCATCGAGGGCCAGCTGCGGGTCGCGGAAGGACTCGTCGACGTGCTACGCCGGGCCCCTGGCGGCGGCGCGGCCGGCCAGGGGATCGGGCTCGCCGCGCAGGCCGTGGCCCACCAGAGCCTCGCGACCGGCGACGCCCACGTTCGCGTCAACGAGATCCTCGCGTCGCTCGCCACCCTCGCGCCGGGCGGCGCGGCCACGACCGGGCTGGCCGCCGGAGGCGCGGCGGTGGGCAGCCAGCCCGCCGGCCGATCCGGAAACGGCCTGCCCGGCGGTGACGGCTCGCGCGGCGACCTGCCCGGCGGAGCCGGCTATCCGCTGGCGCCGTCCAGCCTCACTCACGCGATCCCGGCCCAGCCCGGCCCGTCGGCCGCCGGGCACCTGAATGGCTCGTCCAACGGGCACGCGCCGAGCACGCACCCGGCCACCGGTCCGGACCTCGACGTGACGGCGCCCCCGGCGCCGGCCCTGGAAAGTTGGCTGCCGGCGGGAGCGACCGACCTGCTCGACCGCCCCGCGCCGGCGATCGTGCCGGCCGCCTCGGCTCCGGCTGTCGATCCGGCGACGGTGTCGGCCGCGGTGGCCGAGGTGGTGGCGGGGAAGACGGGCTATCCGGTGGATGTGCTGGATCCGTCGATGGCGTTGGAGTCGGACCTGGGGGTCGACTCGATCAAGCGTGTGCAGATCCTGGGCGCGCTTCAGGATCGGTTCCCGGGTGTGCCCGCGGTGGGTCCGGAGCGTCTGGCCGAGCTGCGCACCCTCGCCGACGTGGCCGGCTTCCTGACCGACGGGCTGGCGTCGGCGGGCGGGCCCGCCGCGGCGGCGACCGCCGCGGCTGCCGCCGCCGCGGCCCCGGCCCAGGCCGTGGATCCGGCGACGGTGTCGGCCGCGGTGGCCGAGGTGGTGGCGGGGAAGACGGGCTATCCGGTGGATGTGCTGGATCCGTCGATGGCGTTGGAGTCGGACCTGGGGGTCGACTCGATCAAGCGTGTGCAGATCCTGGGCGCGCTTCAGGATCGGTTCCCGGGTGTGCCCGCGGTCGGTCCGGAACGCCTCGCCGAGCTGCGCACCCTCGCCGACGTCGCCGGCTTCCTGACCGATGGCCTCGGGCTCACGGCCGGGACACCGACGGCGCCACCCGCCGCCGCGCCACCCGCGGTCGTCCCCTCCTCGCGGCCACTCCCGGCCTCGCCGGAACCCGGCGACGCCGGCCAGCCCCGCGACGGCGGCGGCGACGCGGCGCCGGCCGTGGTCGAACGGATGCCGTTGGCACTGCGGCGGATACCCGCCGCCGACCCTCTCGACATTCCGTTCGGCACCGGAGCGCGCGCGCTCATCATCAACCTCGGTGGCGGGGCCGCCGCCGCGGCCGAGACGGACGACGCCGGTGACAGTCCCGCCGCCAGGCTCGCCCGTCGCCTCGAGGCCGAGGGGCTGCGCGTCGACGTCGTCACCGTCGGCGCGGCCAACCTGCCGCTGGACGCGAACACCGGTCACGCCGGCACCGGGCTCGCCGGCTGGGACGGCGGGGACGCGGAGGCCGCGTTCGCCGCCGTCGACGACCTCACGCGCCTCGACCTCTGCCTGCTCCTCGTCGAGCCGACGGGCCTTGGCCACCCCGCCGAGGGCGCTCTCGTCGACCAGCCGGGCGCCGCGCGCGCCACCCGGAGGCTCGCCGACGCCGTGCTCATCGCGGGCAGGCTGGTCGGCGCGCTGCGCACGACCGCGGCGGCCGGCCGGCGCGCGGCGTTCGTGGCCGTGACCCGGCTCGACGGCGCGCTCGGCCACCGGGGCGACGCCCCGGCGGCGGCCGCCATGACGGGCGGCGTCGCGGGCCTGGTGAAGACCCTCGTCCAGGAGGCACCCGAGATCTTCTGCCGGGCGGTGGACGTCCATCCCGCCCTCGACGCCGCGGCGTTCACCGGCGCGGTCCTGCGCGAGGTCACCGACGTCGCCAGGGACGTCGTCGAGGTCGGAGTCGACGAGGACGGGCTGCGCTGGGCCCCCGGTTACCTGTCCGCGGGTGACGGCTCGCGGGGCCAGACGCGGCCGGATGTCGTCGACGGCGACGACCGGCCTCCGGTCGACGGGTCCGACGTGCTCGTCGTCACCGGCGGCGCGCGCGGCGTGACCGCCCGCTGCGTAGAGGCGCTGGCCGTGGCCTGCCCGGCGGAGCTCGTCCTGCTCGGCCGGACGGAGCAGGAGGACGACCCGGACTGGGCCCATGGCGTACCCGACGACCAGCTCAAGGCGGCACTCGTCGCCGCGACCCGCGCCGCCGGCGGCGCGCTCGACCTGCCGGCGGTGGACGCGGCCGCCCGTCGGGTCGCCGCGTCCCGCGAGGTGCGCGCCACGCTCGCGGCCCTGGCCTCGGCGGGCGCGAACGCCCACTACCTGGCCGTCGACATCGCCGACCCCGCCGCCACCGCTCAGGCGCTGGCGCCATGGCGGGAGCGGGCGACCGGGGTCGTCCACGGCGCGGGGGCGCTCGCCGACGCGCTGCTGGCCGACAAGTCGCCCGCGGCGGTCCGCGCCGTGCTCACCCCGAAGCTCGCCGGGCTGTCGTCGGTGCTCACCGCGCTGCGCGACGCCCCGCTGCGCCACCTGGTCCTCTTCGGCTCGGTGGCGGGCGCGTTCGGCAACCCGGGCCAGGCCGACTACGCGGCGGCGAACGAGGCCCTCACCCGCCTCGCCGCCACCGCCCGCCGCCGGTTGGACGGCCGGGTGGTCGCCGTGAACTGGGGCGCGTGGGACGCGGGCATGGTCGGTGCCGACCTGCGGGAGCTGTTCCTGGCCAGGGGCGTCACCCTGCTCGAACCGGCCGACGCGGCCGCGCGCTTCGTCGCGGAGCTCCTCGAGGGCACCGGCCGGCAGGCCGCCGTGGTCGTCGGCGCGGCCTCGCCGCTGACCGGGCCGGCCGACGTCCCCGTGGGGCCGGCTGGTGACTCGACGGCCGCGACGGCCTGGGAACGCCGGCTCGCCGCTTCGGTGCCGTTCATCGCCCACAGGTCGCTGGCCGGGCTGGAGACGGACCCCGTGATCGACGACCACCAGATCGGCCCGTCGCCGGTGCTGCCGGCGACCGCCGGCCTCGGCTGGCTGATCAACGGCGTCGAGCGGGCGGTGCCGGACCTGCGGGTGGTCGGCGCGGAGGACTACGAGGTGCACAAGGGCGTCGTGTTCGACGGCTCGCACCGGCGCGACTACTGGCTGGACGTCCAGCCGGGCCGGCCCGGCACCGACGGCGACGACGCCCGCCCCGGCTCGCCCGCGCGGGTGCGCGCGGTGGTCCGTGGTGACGGCGGCACGGCGCTGCCCCCCTCGCACTACGCCGCGACGCTGCTCCTCGCACCCGCGCCGCCGCCCGCGCCGGCACCCGCGGCCGGTGCCTGGCCGCCGGTCCTGCCCTGGCCGCCCGCTGACGCGACGGACGCGTCCTGGGTCTACGCCGAGGGCGTCCTCTCCCACGGCCCACGGCTCGCCGGCATCCGCCGGATCCTCGTCCGCGAGCGGACCCGGCTGGTCGTCGAGTGCCAGCTCGCCGAGACGCCACTCGCGGCCGGCGCGTTCACCGGCGCGCTGCACAGCCCAGGCCTCGCCGACGTCCTGGTAGCCGCCGCGTCGCTGCTCGGCCGCTGGTATCTCGACGACATGGGCTGCCTGCCCCTGGGCATCGGCCGGGCCGAGCTGTTCGCGCCGCTGCCCGACGATGAGCCGTTCGTCACCGTCGTCGACGACCTGCGGCCCCGCTCGTCGGGCGTGACGGTGACGGTGACGGCATACCGCCCGGATGGGCTTGTGCTGCAGCGGCTCTCGGAGGTCTCGCTCGTGCCGACGCCGGACATGGCCGAGCACATCCGCGCGGCGGCTCGCCGACGCGACGCCCGGACGGAGGCCTGACGGTGACCAGCCCGACCATCACGAGCGCCGCGCGCGCAGCCGGCGGCGGAGACGTCCTCGGCGCCACCGGCGCACTGGACGCCCTGGACGAGCTCGCCTTCGACGGCGACCCGGCCGACCCGGACGTCTGGACCAGCGTCACCGGCCCCGCTCCCAGCCGGGACGGCACCGTGGGCGCGCCCGCCGACATGGCGAGCGGGGACATCGCCGGTGGGGACCCCGTACCGGGTGAGCGAGGTGACCTGGCGACCGAGCTGGTGGGTCAGCTGCGCGGCGGGCTCGTCGCCGCGCACGCCTCGGCGCTGCGTGTCCAGGCGGCGTTCGCCGACCAGGCGCTGGCGCTGCTGCGTGAGGCGGCCTCCGTGCCCGCCACCGGCACCGCGCCGGCGGGAGTGCCCGCGGCCCGGCAGGTCGCCGCGGCCCTCCCGTCGACGGCTGCCAGGGCGATCAGCCCGCCAGCTGAGATCACCGTGGCGACGGAGCTCGCCCCGGCCGTGCCGGGGGAGACCGGCGGCTGGCTCACGCTGCCCGCGCTGCTGCGCGCCGGCTGGGCGCGGCTCGCCGCCCGGTCGGCACACCTCGCCAGCCTCCCGCCGGGCGGCGTCGAACTGACCCGTGCGACCGTGCGGGCCCTGGGCCCGCTGCCCGCTGCCGGTGAGCGGCTGTGGCTGCGCGCGACGACCCGGGCCGCCGGCGGCCTCGCCGCCGCGACCGGCATGGGCGGAGCCGGCGCCGGCCTCGCCGTCGAGATGCGGATCGACGGGCCGTCCGGGCCGATCGTCCAGGTGACCGACTGCCTGCTGTCGCCGGCCACCGCGGGCGTCGACCGCCCAGCGGCGCGCGGCGGCGCGGACGGCGCGGACGGTGCGGCTGCCCGGCACGCCAGCCGGGAGCCGGGGCCGTACGCGTGGACGCCGCGCTGGACGGAGCCGGCGTTCAAGCCGCTCGCCCGCGCGGCCGTGACCACGCTCGACGCGGCGGCGCTGGGACGGCTCGCGCGGGGCGACGTCGCGGGTGTCCTGGGCGCCGCCTACGACCAGGAGGGCGCCAACCCCGCGATCCGCCTTGGTGGACCGTGGCCGCTCGCCGCCGTCACCGAGCTCGAACCGCGCGGCGGTCAGCTCGGCCGTGGCCTGCTGCGCGCGGCGGCGTCGCCGGCGCCGCCGGCCGGCGTACCGGGCGCGGACACGGCGCTGTGGGCGCTGGACGCCGCCTGGCAGGCCGTCTCGGTCTTCGCGCTCTACCTGGGCCTGCACCTGGTGATGGCCGACAGCCACCTGGACGTCGCGCTGCCCGACCCGCGCCTCGTGCTGCCCGAAGGGATCGGCGTCACGGACGTCGAGATCCACGACGCCGCGGGCCTCGGGGCCGCCGGGCCGGCGGTGGAGCTGGAACTGACCGTCACCGACGTCGACCTGGTGCCGCGGCCCTGGCTGCGCGGCGACGTCGCGCTGCTCGTCGGCGGGCGGCCGGTCGCGACCGTGCGGGGGATGGCCGTCGCCGTTCGCGAGGCCCCCGGCGTGCCCATCGCCCCGCTTGCCGGCGGTGAGGTGCCCGGCTTCCTCGGGCGGCGCGGCCCCGACGGGACGAGGGCGCTGCTCGGCGAGCTGCACATGGCGCACGGCGCCCGCGGCGACCTCGCCATCGCGCTGGGGCCCGAGTTCGCCTCCTCGATGGGCCGGCGCGCCTGCCGGCTGCCGGGCGGTGGCCTGCGCCTCGTCGACCGGTTCATGTCCGTCCAGGGGCGCCGGGGTGAGCTCGGCGGCGGCGCGACCGCCGTCACCGAGTACGACTCGCCGGCCGACGCCTGGTACTACACCGACAGCGCGACGCCGACGATGCCCAACGTCATCCACATGGAGACGTCGCTGCAGTCGGCCCTCATGCTCGGCTACTACCTCGGCGCCACCCTGACCGACCCGGACGAGCAGTACTGCCTGCGCAACCTCGACGGCACCGCGACCCTGCTGCGTGACGTCGACCTCGCCGGCCGCACGATCCGACAGACCTCGACCCTGCTGTCCACCACCGTGCTCACCGGCGCGGTCCTGCAGAACTTCTCCTACGAGCTGGCCGTCGACGGCGAGCCGTTCTACGCCGGCGAGTCGCTGTTCGGCTTCTTCAACGACACCACCCTGGCCAACCAGAACGGCCTCGACGGCGGCGACTTCGTGCCGACCTGGCTGGAGCGGACCCGGCCGCCCGCCGCGGCGGCGCGCACCATCGACGTGGCCGCCCGCCGCGCGACCGGCGCGCCGCTGTGCGCGACCGGTGCGATGGCGCTGCTCGACGAGGTCACCGTCGTCGACGGCGGCGGCGACCACGGGCGCGGCTACCTGCACGCGACCCGGCAGGTGCGCGCCGACGACTGGTTCTTCTCCCGKCACTTCTGGCTGGACCCGGTGATGCCCGGCTCGCTGGGCATCGAGGCCGTCATCCAGGCGATCCAGGAGTGGATGGTCGACACCGGCCTGGCCGACGGGCTCGACGAGCCGGTGTTCGTCCTGCCGACCGGCCTGCCGATGAGCTGGCGGTACCGGGGCCAGATCCTCGCCGACGACGGCGAGATGACCATCGAGGCGCACATCCGCGAGATGCTGCGCGGCCCGGGACGGGTCCGGGTCGTCGCCGACGCCAGCGTCTGGAAGCCGGGACTGCGCATCTACGGACTCACCGACATAGCGGCGGAGATCCGCGCCGCCGACGCGCGCGGCCAGGGCGTGGGCGACCTCGTCCCGACCGACGGGCGCGGCGAGCGCGGCGAGCGCGGCGAAGGAGCCTGAGCATCGTGACGACACCACCCCCAGTCCTCGCACGACCGGTCCCGCCCATGGCATCCGTCCCGGCCCGGGCGGCCCCACCCCGGGCGGTCCGACCCGTGGCGGATGGTCCGCGCGCGGCCGGCCGAGGCGCCGACGGGCCCGCCATCCTCGGCGCCGACGGTCTCGGCCGCACGGGGCGCGAGATCTACGCGGCGCTCGCCCGGGTGGGCAACCCCTGCCTGCTGGTCCGCGACCCGGCGGGCCGGCTCGCGGTGACCGCCGACCCGGCGGCCGCCCACGCCGCCGGCGCGGCGGTGCTCGCCGTCGCCCCGCCCACGCTGCCCGAGCAGCTCGGCGCGGCCGGGTTCCGCGCCGACCACGGCGTCCGCCTGTCCTACATGACCGGCGCGATGGCCAACGGCATCGCCTCGCCGCGGATGGTCGTCGCGCTGGCCCGGGCCGGCCTGCTCGCGTCGTACGGGGCCGCGGGTGTGCTACCCGACCGGCTGGACGCGGCGCTCGCCGAGATCCGCCGCGGCGTCGGCGCGGCGCCGTTCGTCTGCAACCTCATCCACAGTCCGAACGAGCTGGAACTGGAACGGGCGACCCTGGCCGCCTGCCTGCGTCACCAGGTCCGCTGCGTCGAGGCGTCGGCGTTCGTGGCGCTCACCCCGCAGATCGTCGCCTACCGCGTCTCGGGCCTGCGCCGTGACCGGTCCGGCCGGCCCGTCGCGAGCAACCGGGTGATCGCGAAGCTGTCCCGCCAGGAGGTCGCGGAGCACTTCCTGCGTCCCGCGCCCGAGCCGATCGTGCGGGCGCTCGTGGCGGCGGGGACCGTCACCGCCGAGCAGGCCGAGCTGGCCAGGGCGATGCCGATGGCCGACGACGTCACCGTCGAGGCCGACTCCGGCGGCCACACCGATCGCCGCCCGCTCGCGGTACTCCTCCCGGAGATCATCCGGCTGCGGGACGCCGTCGCCGCCGAGCTCGGCTACCGCCGCCCGCCTCGGGTCGGCGCCGCGGGGGGCATCGGCACGCCCGCGGCCGTGCTGGCCGCGTTCGCGATGGGCGCCGCCTACGTGGTCACCGGCTCGGTCAACCAGTCGTGCGTCGAGTCGGGCCAGTCGGAACCGGCGAAGGCGCTGCTGGGCCGCGCCGGCCCGACCGACGTCGACCTCGCGCCGGCCTCGGACATGTTCGAGATCGGCGCCGAGGTCCAGGTGCTGCGCTCCGGCACGATGTTCGCCGGCCGCGCCCGGCGGCTGCTGGAGATGTACCGGGCGCACGACGGGCTCGAGGCGCTGCCCGCCGCCGACGTCGAGTGGCTGGAGCGCTCGGTGCTGCGCCGCCCGGTCGCCGACGTCTGGGCGGACACCGTCGCCTACTTCAACCGCCGCGACCCCGAGCAGATCGCCCGCGCCGAGGGCAGCCCGAAGCGGCGGATGGCCCTGGTCTTCCGCTGGTACCTCGGCCTGTCGTCGAGCTGGGCGATCTCCGCGGCCGCGGACCGGGTCACCGACTACCAGATCTGGTGCGGACCTGCGCTCGGCGCGTTCAACGAGTGGGCCGCGGGCAGCTACCTCGCCGACGTGACCAGCCGCAGCGTGGTCGACGTCGCCGACGAGCTGATGCTCGGCGCGGCCTACGCCGCCCGGGCGGCCGCGCTGCGCTTCGCCGGCGGGTACCTGCCGGCCGCCGCGGCCGGCTACCGGCCCCCCGCCGACCCGCCCGCCGGCTCCGTCGCCGCCACCCTCGTCGCCGGTGGCCCCGTCGCGTACCGAGGCGCGGCATGAGTGCCGCCGGAGCGCCGGCAGTGCCCGCCACCGCGCGGCCCGCCGTGGGAGCTGGCGCGGACCGGGACGTCGCGGACCGGTCGGCATGGCACCTGTGCGGGCGCTGCCGCGCACTGCTCTACGGCAAGCGGTTCCTCGCGACCGCCCGGGTCTGCCCCGACTGCGGCTGGCACGCCCCGCTGACCGCGCCGGAACGGATCGCGCTGCTGCTCGACCCGGGCTGGTCCGAGCTGCCGACGCCCGAGCCGGCGGACCCCGACCCGCTGCGGTTCACCGACACCCGGCCGTACGCCGAGCGGCTGGCGAAGGCGAGGACGGCGACCGGCCTCGACGAGGCGGTGCTGTGCGTGCGCGGCCAGCTCGACGGGACGCCGGTCGTCGTCGCCGCCATGGACTTCCGGTTCCTCGGTGGCAGCCTCGGCTCGGCGGTCGGGGAGGCCATCACCCGCGCCGGGGAGCTGGCGCTCGCCGACCGGGTGCCGCTGGTGCTGGTCACGTCGTCCGGGGGAGCCCGCATGCAGGAGGGCGTGCTCTCCCTCATGCAGATGGCCAAGACCAGTCAGATGCTCGGCCGGCTGGACGAGGCCGGTGTGCTCACCATCGCGCTGGTCACCGACCCGACGTTCGGCGGCGTGGCCGCCTCGTTCGCGACGTTGTGCGACGTGATCGTGGCCGAGCCCGGTGCCCGGCTCGGCTTCGCCGGGCCTCGGGTGATCGAGCAGACGATCCGCCAGAGCCTGCCGCCGGGATTCCAGACGGCCGAGTTCCTGCTGGAGCACGGCATCGTCGACCAGATCGTGCCGCGCGGCGACCTGCGCGCGATGCTGTCGCGCCTGCTGACGGTCGCGGCCTCGGGCCGTCGCGCGCCCGCCGCGGCCCAGGCGGCCGCCAGCCAGCCGGCGCCGGGTGGTCCGGCGCCGGCTGGTCCCGCGCCGGCTGAGTCGGTGCCGGCTGGTCCCGCGCCGTCGGGCAGCATGATCACCGACCCGGCTCGGCTGCCGCCCAGGCACCCGTGGGACGTCGTCCGGCTGGCGCGCGGGCTCACCCGCCCGACCACGCTGGACCTGGTCTCGCTCATGCTGGACGACTTCAACGAGCTGCACGGAGACAGGGCGGGCGCCGACTGCCCGGCCCTGGTCGCGGGCCTCGGCCGGCTCGGCAACCTCGGCGTCGCCGTGATGGGCACCCAGAAGGGGCACACCGTCGAGGAGCTGACGGCGCGCAACTTCGGCATGCCGAGCCCCGCCGGCTACCGCAAGGCGGCCCGGGTGCTGCGGCTGGCCGCGAAGCTCGGCCTGCCCGTCGTCACCTTCATCGACACCGCCGGCGCCCATCCCGGGATCGAGGCCGAGGAGCGCGGCCAGTCGGTCGCGATCGCCGAGAACCTGCGGCTCATGGGCGCGCTCCCGGTGCCCGTCGTCGCGCTCGTCACCGGCGAGGGCGGCAGCGGGGGAGCGCTCGCGCTCGCCGTCGCCGACCGGGTCCTCATGTGCGCGAACGCCGTCTACTCGGTGATCAGTCCCGAGGGGTGCGCCGCGATCCTGTGGAAGGACCCGGCGGCGGCGCCGCGGGCCGCCGAGGCCCTGCGGGTCGACGCCCGCCAGCTGCTCGGCCTCGGCGTCATCGACGCCGTCGTGCCCGAGCCCGACGGCGGCTCGGGGGCCGACCCCGTGCAGGCCGCCGCCCTCGTCGAGGCGGCGCTGCGCGACGTTCTCGGCGAGCTCGTCGGGCAGGGGCCGGCCGAGCTCGTCGCCGGCCGGCACGCACGCTTTCGCCGCTTCGGCGCGCCCGCCCCGTCACCGGAGCCGCCGTCCACCGCGTTCACGCCGCCTGCCGAGCCCACGCCGCCGACCTCACCCGCGCAGGCGGCGCCCACCGCGTTCCCGGCGGCCGGCGCCGACGCGCCGCACGGGCAGGCCGACGGAACCGGGGGGCCCGCGGCCGACGACGGCGCCGAGCAGGCAGACCCGACCGCCGCAGAGCAGGGAGCCCCCGCATGAGCATCGTCAGCACCGCCCGCCGTCCCGACACCCCTCCATCCGGCGCCGACCTGGCCGGCGACGGCCGTACGCCACCCGGCGTCGCCGACCACCCCGGCCCGGCTCTGACCGGCCTTGGCGTCGCCGACCTGGACCTCGTCCTCACCGCCGTCCGGCACAACGCCGTCGCGCTGTGCGAGGAGGCCGGCCGGCCCCCGACACGCCTGCGCGTCACCGCCGGGCCGCTGACCGTCGAGGTCTCCTGGTCGGACGCCGGCTCCGCCGGCACGGCGGGGCATGGCTGGGACGAGCCGACCGCGAACGGCGCCGAGGCGGCCGCCTCGAACGGCTGGTCGCGTCACGGTGTACCGGCGCCCCGGCGGGACCTGGCGCCGGCGGGCGCCGCCACGGGCAGAGGCGCCGCGTCGGGCACCGCCACGGCCACGGGCGCTGCCGCCGCCGACGACCGCCAGGCGGGCCGGGAGGCCGGCGGCCCACCGGCCGCGGGCCAGGTCGAGGTGACCTCGCCGAGCGTAGGGGTCTTCTACCACGCGCCCGAGCCGGGGGCGCGCCCGTTCGTCCGGGTCGGCGACACGGTCAAGGCGGGCCAGCAGCTCGCCATCCTCGAGGTGATGAAGCTGATGATCCCGATCGAGGCCGGCGGGCCCGGGCGGATCGTCGAGGTGTGCCGGCCGGACGGCGGCGGCGTCGAGTTCGGCGACCGGCTGTTCCTGCTCGCCCCGGTGGCCGCGGCCTGATGGTCACCACGGTTCTGATCGCCAACCGGGGCGAGATCGCGCTGCGGGTCGTGCGGACCTGCCGCGAGCTCGGCCTGCGCACCGTCGCCGTCTACTCGACCGCCGACCGGGACTCGGCCGTGGTCCGCCAGGCCGACCGCGCCATCCACATCGGTCCGGCGCCCTCCGGGCGCAGCTACCTCAGCATTCCCGCGATCATCGAGGCGGCCCGGCTCGGCGGCGCGGACGCCATCCACCCCGGCTACGGGTTCCTCTCGGAGAACCCGGACCTCGCCGAGGTCTGCGAGGCGGAGGGGTTGACGTTCGTCGGGCCGCCGTCGGGGGTGCTGGAACGCCTCGGTGACAAGGCCGTCGCCCGGGCGATGATGGTGGCTGCCGGCCTGCCGCTGCTGCCCGGCAGCCACACCGCCCTCGACCACGCCGACGAGGCGCGGGCGTTCGCGGACTCCATCGGCTACCCGGTCATCATCAAGGCGGCCGCGGGCGGCGGTGGCCGGGGCATGCGGATCGTGGTGCAGCCGGAGGAGTTCCTGCGCGCCTATACCGAGACCCGCGCCAGCGCGCAGGCCGTCTTCGGTGACGGCCGGGTGTACGTCGAGCGCTACCTGCCGTCGGCCCGGCACGTCGAGATCCAGGTGCTCTTCGACCAGTACGGCAACGGCGTGCACCTCGGCGCCCGCGACTGCTCGGTGCAGCGCCGCCACCAGAAGCTGGTCGAGGAGACCCCGGCCCCCGGCCTGCCCGCCGAGCTGGTGGAGCGGATGGGCCGCGACGCGCTGCGCGGCACCGGCGCGGCCGGATTCGTCGGCGCCGGCACCGTCGAGTTCCTCGTCGACCCGGACGGCGACTACTACTTCATGGAGGTCAACTGCCGCCTGCAGGTCGAGCACCCCGTGACCGAGATGGTCACCGGCATCGACATCGTCGCCGAGCAGTTCCGGGTCGCGGCCGGGGAGAAGCTCGACCTCACCCAGGACGCGGTCCAGCCTCGCGGCGCCGCGCTGGAGTGCCGGATCAACGCCGAGGACCCGGCCCGCGCCTTCGCGCCGACGCCGGGCGTACTCGAGGAGTGCCACCTGCCCGGTGGGCCGTTCGTGCGGGTCGACAGCCACGCCTTCCCCGGCTACCGGATCCCGGCGATGTACGACTCGCTGCTGGCCAAGCTCGTCGTCTGGGCGCCGGACCGTGACGGCGCGCTGCGCCGGATGCGCGCCGCGCTCGAGGAGCTGCGGCTCGCCGGCCCCGGCGTCTCGACGACGGTGCCGTTCCTGCGCCAGGTGCTCGACGACTCCCGGTTCCGCTCGGCCACCCACGACACGTCGCTCGCCGATGCCCTCCGTCAGTCCGCCCCACCCGGTCCGGGCAGCCAGGCCCGGTGACGCGGTAACGCGGAGGGACCGGCGGGGCCCCGCGTCCACGCCGCCGGGCTCTCGAGTCCCGCCGACGAGCCCCCGCATCCACACGAAGTGCCTGGCCATGGCAGAGTCGGGGTTTCTGGTGGTGCGGGGGCGGCCAGAATGACAGGGTGGGGGGGTTGTCGGGACTTTGGCCAGGGTTGGCGACGGAGGAGCCGGGTGCGCCCGAGCACAGGACTAGAAGACGCCGCGCCGCTGCCGCGGCGGGTGCGCCGACCGGTGCCGCCCGCGAAGGGGCCCGTGACGTTCATGGACGATCCAGCCCTGCTGGAGCGCGTCGCCGAGCGGCTGCGCCTCCTCGACCTCCGTCGCCTCGCCGGCCTCCGCCGCCTGAACTAGCCCACGTGGCGGATCTCGGATGCCGCCGCGGGAGGTCGCCGTCCGTCTCGACGTTCCTCGTTCGGGACGCCGCGACGGGCGGGCACACCCACGACACGACCGGGTGATCGGTGACCGCGCGAGGTGAATGGCCCTCGACCCGACGTCACCGAAACGGCTATCGGCTCATTGTCGGCAACAATGAGAAGGTGCGTCCATCGATCCATCTCGGGTGGCAATAGGCGCAGCATGGAGCGGTTTTTCACGCCTTGATTTCGGAGATTCGTGGCTGGTTCTTGGCCGGATGTTCGGGGTGGTGTCCGGGAAATGTTTCCCCGTTGTAGCCGAGCGGCGGTTAGGATCCTATTGAAGGTCTCGGGGGCTCGCTCGCCGCTATATCGGACCGGCGAGAACCGTGCGATGGAGGCTTCAGTGGAAACTGTCCGGCCCAGTGGTGTGAAGCTCGGGGTCGAGGTTCACGGATTCGACCCGCAATCCATCTCCGACGGGGCCCTGCGGGCCCTGCGGGAATCCATCTACGTCGATAAGCTGGTGATCCTGAAGGGGCAGCGGCTGTCGCCGCGCGACTTCGTCGCGCTCGGGCGGAGGCTCGGCACCCCGGAGGCGTACTACGAACCGATGTACCGCCACCCAGAGGAGAACGAGATCTTCGTCTCCGGGAACGTCGCGGCGTCGTCGGGCCCGGTCGGCGTGCCGAAGACGGGCCAGTTCTGGCACGCCGACTACCAGTTCATGCCGAGGCCCTTCGGCATCACCCTGATCCACCCGCGCATCCTGCCGAGGCACAACCGCGGGACCTACTTCATCGACATGGGCCAGGCCCATGGCCGGCTCCCCGCCGAGCTGCGGCGCGCCGTCGTGGGCACTCGCTGCCTGCACACCGTGCGCAACTACTTCAAGATCCGCCCGAGCGACGTCTACCGGCCGGTCATCGAGGTGCTACGGGAGATCGACGAGCGGACGCCGGTGGTCCGCCACCCCACCACCTTCATCCACCCGGTGACCGGGGAGACCGTGCTCTACCTCAGCGAGGGCTTCACCATCGGGATAGAGGACGGCTCGGGCGCGGCGCTCGACGAGGACCTGCTGCGCGCGCTGCTCGCGGAGTCCGGCCAGCTGGACCACACGTTCGAGCACGAGGGCATCCACTGGCAGACCTACGACGACGATGACCTGATCATGTGGGACAACCGCAGCCTGGTGCACCGTGCCGTGCACACCTCGACACCGGAGCCGGCMGTCTCCCACCGCGTCACCGTCCACGACGACCATCCCTTCTACGCCGCGGACACCCTCGCCCCGGCGACCGACCGGGCACCCGTCGCGGCCGCCCGCGTGGCGGCCGGGCGTGACTGAGGCCCGGACCGCCACGCGGCCCGGCATCACGGCGCCCGGAGAGCCACCCGGCATCGTGGCGGCCGAGTTCCCCACTGACCCGGTCCTGCTCGACCAGGTCCTGCGGCCATACCGGCAGCACTGCAAGTACCTGCGCTCGGCCGTCGTCCGGGCCGTTCCAGACTCGACCGGCGAGTATCGCGTCCGCGCCGAGTGCGCGTTCGAGATCCCATATTCCTGCTACATCGACGACACCGGCCACTTCAACTCGGTCGAATTCAACATCTGCTACAACCAGATGATCTACTACACGATCGCGAAGACCGTCCAGGAGAAACTCGCCCCACCATTCTCGAGCTGGATGATGGACGACTTCTGGCGCCGGCAGCTGTCCGACATCCTGATCACGGACTTCCGGAGCGAGTTCCGCCGGCAGATGAGTGGACGCCGTTTCGTGGGATATCTCAACATCACCGGAACGGCCGAATGGGAGGGCAGCGACCTGCGCCCGGCGCTGGTTGTCCTGCGTACCGCGTGCGGCTATTCCGACGACGCGGGCGGGGAATGCCGCGGAACAGTCACGGTGGCCATCACCGACCCCCCGCCCGGAGAGCTGGTGCCGGCCGCCGCGGCTTCGGGGGCGCCCGCCCCGGCGGCGGCGGACGTGTCAGGCGTGCCCGCCGGGGAGCTGGCGGCGCGGCTGCGTGAGATGCCACCGGCCCTGCGCCGCGACGAGCTGGTGCGCGTGCTCGTCGCGGAGCTGCGGGAGGCGCTGCTCATGTCGCGGGACGACGACCTGCCACCCGACGCGAACCTGTTCGAGCTGGGTCTCACGTCCCTAAGGGTCTCCGAGCTGCGGCTGACGCTGGCACACCGGCTCGGCCGCGGGATCGAGACCGCGGTCTTCTTCGACCATCCGACGTTGCACGGACTCGCGAGCCAGCTCGCCCCCGGCGCCCCCGGCGGCCGCGACAGCGGCGAGCCCGACCAGGCCGCTGGAGACGCCCGGATGTCCATCGACGTCCAGCCTGACGGCCCGCCGTCGCGGCGCAGCCGGGTGGAGGAGCTCATCGGCAGATTCGGCGTCGGCGGCTGAGTTCCCGTGCACGGTCGGACGACCTGACCGGCGGCGAGCCGGCGGTGCGAGCAGGAGACGAGACGATGTCGTTGCCACAGACCAATCCCGCCCAGGCCGGACCGGCACTCGCCGACGATGACCGTGAGCTTCTCGACGAGCTGCTGCTGGAGAAGTACGAGCCCATCGCCGTCGTCGGCGTGGGGCTGCGTTTCCCCGGCGGTAACAACAGCCGGGCGGATCTCCTGGAGACGCTGCGCCGCGGGCGGTCGTGCACCACGCCGGTGCCCCCCGACCGCTGGGACGCGCACGCCTATCTGACGGACGGGGACACGCCCGGCCGCATCCGGTCGGCCGGGGGCGGGTTCGTCGACGGCATCGACCAGTTCGACGCGCGCTTCTTCAACATCTCGCCGAAGGAGGCCCGGTACATCGACCCGCAGCAGCGGCTCGTGCTGGAGACCTCCTGGCACGCGCTGGAGGACGCCGGAATCGACCCGTTCGACCGCCGCTGGTCAAGCGGCGGCGTGTACGTCGGCGTGACCTCGGCGGACTACGCGGTGGAGATGACCGAGCTGCCCGACACCGAGCTCGACGCCTACATCGGCACGGGAACCGCCCACAGCGCGGTTCCCGGCCGGCTGTCGTACTTCCTCGGCTGGCGCGGCCCGAGTATCGCGGTCGACACGGCCTGCTCGTCCTCGCTGGTGGCGCTGCACCTGGCCGCGGAGGACCTGCGCCGCCGGATCTGCGACGTCGCGCTCGCCATCGGGGTCAACCTCATCCACCATCCGCGCAACCACATCATCTTCTCGCAGGCGAACATGCTGTCCCGCGACGGGCGGTGCAAGACGTTCGACGACGCGGCCGACGGCTACGCCCGAAGCGAGGGCTGCGGCACGGTGGTGCTTCGACGCCTGTCCGACGCGCTGCGCGACGGCGATCCGGTGCTCGCCCTGGTCCGCGGGTCCGCGGTCCGGCAGGACGGCCGCAGCGCCGGGCTGACCGTACCCAGCGGCACGGCGCAGGAGGCCGTCATGCGAGCGGCGATCGCGAGCTCTCCGCTGGAGGCGGCGGACATCTCCTACGTCGAGGCGCACGGGACCGGCACGGCGCTGGGCGACCCGATCGAGATGGGCGCCATCCGGGGGGTCTTCGCGGCCTCACACAGCATGGAGCGACGGGTCACGGTTGGCTCGCTGAAGACCAACCTCGGGCACATGGAGTCCGCGGCGGGCATCGGCGGCGTGATCAAGGCGGTGCTGCAGCTGCACCACCGGGAGATCTATCCGCACCTGCACCTGGTGAACCCGTCGCGACACATCCCGTGGGACACCCTGCCGGTCGAGGTGCCGACCGAGGCCCGCGGCTGGGACGCGGGGCCCCGCCGCGCGATCGTGAACTCGTTCGGCTTCGCCGGCACGATCGCCTCCGCGGTGCTGGAGGAGGCGCCGGCCGGCGCCGTCCTCGCCGTCGCGGAGCACACGACCGGGGCGGGCGTCGGCGAGGGCGACGACGAGGCGGGGCGGGACGTGCCGCGGGTGTTCGCGCTGTCGGCGCGCACCGCCGACGCGCTGCGCGCGCGGGTACGCGACCATCGGCGGCTCCTCGCCGACCGCCCGGACCTGCCCCTGGCGGAGATCTGCGCGACGAGCACGACCGGTCGCGCCCACTTCGCCGAGCGGGTCGCGGGCGTCGTGCGCGACCGCGCCGGGCTCGACGCGCTGCTCTCGCGGCTTGGCGATCGGCTGGACCCGGACACGTCCGGGGACTCACCTTCCGGGGGCTCGGCGTCCGCGGGCTCGGCCCGCGCTGGAACGGCGGCCCGGCTGGGGCGCCGGGTCGCCTTCCTCTTCACCGGGCAGGGCTCGCAGTACCCGGGGATGGGACGCGGCCTGTACCGCCGGTTCGAGGTGTTCCGGGCATGCGTGGACGAGTGTGACGCGCTGTTCGCGCCGCTGGTCGGGCGTTCCGTTCGATCGCTGCTGCTGGAGCCCGCTGGCGACGAGGAGTCCCGTTCCCACGCGGTGCACCAGACCGCTTACACCCAACCGGCCCTGTTCACGCTGGAGTACGCGGCGGCCCGGCTGTGGCACTCGTTCGGCGTCACGCCGAGCACGCTCATCGGCCACAGCATCGGCGAGGTCGTGGCGGCGGCCGTCGCCGGGGTGTTCTCGACCGAGGACGCCGTCCGGCTGGTCGCCGCGCGGGGGCGGCTGATGCAGTCGGTCCAGGCGCCAGGCGGCATGATCGCGGTGAGTATGCCCGCGGATCAGGTCGCCCCGTTCGTCGACGAGTATCCGGACCTGTCGTTCGCGGCCTTCAACGCGCCGGGCCAGTGCGTCGTCGCGGGCGGCCGGGACGCGTTGGCCGAGGTCGCCCCGCGACTGGAGGCCGCCGGCGCGCGCGTCCGGGCGCTCGCGGTCTCGCACGCCTTCCACTCGCCGCTGATGCACGAGGTGTTCGGCGCGTTCCGGGCGGAGCTGGCCGGCATTCGTTTCCATGAGCCGGAGATCGCCGTGGTCTCCAACGTCACCGGCGAGGTCGCCCGCGCCGGCGAGATGAGTGATCCGGATTACTGGGTGGGCCACATCGGCGCCCCGGTGAACTTCGAGGCGGGGATGCGCGCGGTGGAACGCCGCGGCGACGGCGTGCTGGTCGAGCTGGGGCCGGCACCGACCCTGCTGGGGCTGGGCCGCCGCTGCGTCGCGCGGCCCCGGGAGCACCTGTGGCTGCCGAGCCTGCGCCCGGGCGCCGCCGCCGACGAGGTCATCCTCGGCTCCGTCGCGGAGGCCTACCAGGCGGGGGCCGACCTCGACTGGCCGGCGGTGCGCGGCGGCCCGGCGGCTCGCCGCGCCCCGCTGCCGCCCTACCCCTTCGAGCGGCGCAGGCACTGGTGGGTGGGCGCGGCCGGCCGGGCGCGGGGCGTGGCCACGGACACGTCGCGGGTCCATCATCAGCTGCTCGGCGCCGAGACCACTCCGACCGCACGCGCGGACAGGGAGATGACGCCGGGAGGTGTGCCGGTCGTCGACGAGGCGGGCGGCGCCGCCGTGGAGCGTGTGTTCGCCGCGCACGTGGCCGCGGACCGGCCCGCCTACCTGGGTGACCACCGGGTGCTGGGGAAGGTGGTCTTCCCCGCCGCCGCCTTCGTGGAGATCCTTCTGGCCGCGCAGGACGCGGTGTTCGGGGAGACCGGGCGCGCCATCGAGGACCTGCGCATCCTCGAACCGCTCATGCTCGCTGGCGAGGAGGCGACCGAGCTGYGGACCCGGGTTCGGCCCCGTCCGGACGGCGGCGCCGAGATGGAGATCAGCAGCGTGGTGGCGGGTGCCGGYGACGCGCTCGAACGGCGGCACGTGACGGCGGTGCTCGCCGGCGACGTTCCAGGCGTCGATGTCCCGAGCGGCGATGTCCAGAAGGTCGTGGAGGAGCTGCGCGCGGCCTGCGCCGGCCCGGCCCCCGCTGACGCGGTCATGCCGCGGGACGGGGTGTACGCGGAGCTCGTCGCCCGTGGGCTCGACTACGGCCCGGCCTTCCGACGGGTGCGCGGCGCCGTCCGGCACGGCGCCGGCGTCGTCTCGGCGGACATCCGCGGGGGTGACGCCGGCCCGCTGGACCAGCTCCCGCCGTTCCTGCTGGACTGCGCGATGCAGGCCCTCGTCGCGCTCCTGGACGAACCGCATCTGCCCATCGCGTTCGACCGCGTCCGGCACCTGCGCCGCCCCAGAGGCGCCGCGCTGCGTTGCCTGATGCGGCTGGTCATGCCGCCTGGCCCTGGCGGGCCCGACGGCCCGGACCACCCGGACGCGGCGGTCGGGGCCGGCCGGGACGTGCGGCTGGATCTGGTGCTGCTCGAGGGGGAGCGGCCGGTCTGCCTGGTGGAGGGGCTGACCGTGCGGCGAACGTCCCGGCCCGCTCGAACCGAGCGGCGTGCCGCGGGCGACGACAGCCGCATGTTCCACGAGTCCCGCTGGGTGAAGCGCGCCCTGCCTCAGCACATGGAACGCCGGTCCGCGCATGTGGTGGTCGTGGGGGCGGACGCGCCCGTCCGGGCGGGCCTCACGGCGGAGGCGGCCGCGGCCGGCGTGTCGCTCCGGTTCGCCGCCGACGCCGGCGCGGCCGTCGACATGCTGCGGGCGCGGCCGGCGGACGTCTGCTGGTTCTGGCGGCGCGCGACCATTCCCGCCGGCTCGCTCGCCGCCGCGGAAGGAGAACGCTCCGGCGTCAGCCGGCCCGGCGGCGTCGACGAACGCGGCCTTGTCGATCTCCCGGACAGCCTCGACCGGCTCGGCGACGTCGAGTGGCTCGGCGACGAGGCGGAGCGCCACAGCCGTGGCTTCCTCGAGCTGGTCGCGGCACTCGACAGCGCCGGGTTCGGCCGGGACCAGCGTCTGTGGCTGGTCACCGAGAGCGCACAGGTCCTGCCAGGCGACGAACCCGGCGACGGCCTGCGCACTGGCGTGGACCTCGCCGCCTCCCTGCTGTGGGGGTTCGGCCTGTCGCTGTGGACCGAACGCCCGACCTGGCGGGTGACCCTGGTGGACCTGCCGAGCGGCGGCCGGGGGCGCTGGGCGCTGTTGGACGAGTGGGCACAGGGCGAACCGGAGGAGTTCCAGATCGCGTACCGGGGCCCCGGCGTCCGGCACGTGCGGCGCATCGTGCCGGCTGACCCGGTCCTGGCCGACGTCCTCAGCCCGGCCGGCGCGCTGCCCGCGGCCGGGGACGTGYCCCCGCCGACCGGTGGGGTGGACGCGCCGGCGGCGGACGCGCCGCCGGCCTCCGGGGACGCGCGCCCCGTGGCCGGGAACTTCGAGTTGGCCGTCGGCGGCTACGGCGAGTTCCGGGATGTCCGGCCGGTCGCGGTGCCGGCGCCGCCCGTCCCCGGTCCCGGCGAGATCCAGGTGCGGATGCGCGCCGCGGGTCTCAACTTCAAGGACGCGCTGAACGTCCTGGGTCTGCTGCGGGCGGACGCCGAGGAACGAGGCGTCCCCTACACCGAGCAGCCGCTTGGCCTCGAGGGCGCCGGGACGGTGGTCGACGCGGGGCCGGACACCGGCTTCCAGGTGGGTGACGACGTGATCGTCAGCCATATCGGCTCGATGCGGCGGCTGGTGAACGTCCCCGCGGGCGCGGCGGTGCGCAAGCCGGCCGAGGTGGGCTTCACCGAGGCGGCCGGGCTGCCGACGGCCTACATCAGCGCCTACTACGCGCTGCACACCCTGGCCGGGATGAAGGCCGGCGACACGGTCCTGATCCACGCGGCCGCGGGCGGCGTGGGGCAGGCGGCGCTCGGTCTCGCACGGCTTGCCGGCGCCCGGGTGTTCGCCACGGCCAGCACGCCCAAGCACGCCTTCCTGCGCGAGGTGGGCGGCATCGAGCACCTCATGAACTCCCGCACGCTGGACTTCGCCGACGAGATCGAGCGGATCACCGGCGGCGCGGGCGTGGACATCGTCCTGAACAGCCTCAACGGGGAGTTCATCCCGGCGGGGCTGCGCTGCCTGGCGAAGAACGGCCGCTTCCTGGAACTCGGGCGCATCGGCGTCTGGACGCCCGAGCAGGTGCGTGCCGTCCGGGCCGACGTCGACTACCACCGCTTCGACCTCAGCGAGTTCCCCGAACAGGAGGTGCTGGCGCTCAACCAGGAGGCCATGGGAATGGTCACCGGCCTCCTGGCTGCCGGCTCGCTGCGCTCTGTCTCCACGACGAGCTACGGGCTCGACGAGATCGAGGACGCGTTCACGGTCCTTGGCCGGGGCAGCAGTATCGGCAAGCTGGTCTTCACCATTCCCGACCAGCTCTCAGGCGAGCGCACGCCCGGCGGGCACCGCCCTGGTGGGCAGGCGCCCGCCGTCGCCGTCGCCGTGGCCGCGGCGTCCCCGCCGCCGCTGGCGCTCTCACCCGACGAGAACTACCTGGTCACCGGTGGCCTGGGCGGGCTTGGCCTGGCGACAGCGGAGGAGCTGGTCCGGCGAGGGGCACGGCACCTGACGTTGGTGAGCCGACGCGAGGTCTCCGCCGAGCGGGCCGCGGCCCTCGCCGACAGCCTCGCCGCGCACGCCTCGGGCGGGGCCACGCCGGGCGGCCAGGCCGGTGATGACGGCGCCGTCCCGCTAGCGGTGACGGTGTGCTCGGGTGACGTCGCCGTCGCCGAGGACGTGCGGCGGATCGCCGACGAACTGCGGCGCTCGGCCCGCCCGCTCGGCGGCGTCGTGCACGCGGCGGGCGTGCTCACGGACCGCCCCGTCGACGCTCTCGGATGGGCCGAGGTCGAGGCCGTCGCGCGGCCCAAGGTGCGGGGCGCCTGGCTGCTGCACGAGGCGCTCGCCTCCGTCGGACAGCCGCGGTTCTTCGTGGTCTTCTCGTCCGTCGCCTCGATGATCGGCTCGGCTGCCCAGGCGAACTACGCCGCCGCGAACGCGTTCCTGGACACCCTGATGCGCTGGCGGGCCGCGCGGGGCCTGCCAGCGCTGAGCATCAGCTGGGGACCGTGGTCGGAGGTGGGCATGAGCGCCGCTCTTCAGGAGCAGCGCGCCACCAGTCTTGTCAACCAGGGAATCCGTTTCCTCTCGCCGTCAGAGGCGAGCTCCGCACTGAGCGTGGCGATGTCGACCGCGGCGCCGCACCTGCTGGTCGGGCGGTTCGACTGGGAACGGCTGGTGGCGACCCGGCCGGCGGCCAACGCGGTGTACCGGCTGCTGGCGGCGCGCGACGAGGCCGCGGACGAGCGGATCGACGTGCCGGCGCTGCTCGCCCAGCCCCGCGCCGAACGCCTCGAGACGATCGAGGGGTTCCTGAGCGGCCGGATCGCCGCCGCGCTCGCCTTCGACAGCGCTCAGGACGTGCCGCCCGACGTGCCCTTCGGCGAGTTGGGGCTCGACTCCCTGGTGGCGGTGGAGCTCAAGAACGCCCTGGAGGCCACGCTGCGGCTGCCCCTGCCCGCGGCCGTCGTCCTGGACTACCCGTCCGTGTCCCGGCTGGCCGAGTTCCTGGACCAGCGACTGCGCGCACCGGAACCGGAGGCCGCCGACCATGCCTGACAGCCCAGCCCCTGACAGCCAGCCCGCGTCCGCGTCCGTCGTCCGGTGCCTCGACGGCACCGTGCACGAGGCCGTGGCCCGGCAGGCCGCGCGCCGCCCGGACCACGCCGCGATCCGGTGCGAGGACCGAGTCGTCACCTACGCCCAGCTGCACCGGGACAGCGGCCGACTGGCGCGGGCCCTGCTCACGGCCGGCCTGCGGCGCGGAGACCGGGTCGCCTACCTCGGCCAGGAGTCCGAGCACTACTACGCGGTGTTTCTCGCCTGCGCCCGCGTCGGCGCGGTGTTCGTCCCGATCAACTGGAGGCTGACCGCGCCGGAGGTCCGGCACATCGTCGGAGACGCGCAGGCCCGGGTCGTCTTCGCCGAGCTGGACTTCCGCCACCAGGTCAGCGACGCGGCCGGCTGTCTGGACCCGCGACCGCGGGTGGTCGCCGTGGACGCGGGACGCGACCTTCCCGACGCCTTCGGTGAAGGTCCCGGGGAGCTCCCGCCGGCCGACGCCCATGAGCCCGGCCCGGCGACCGGGCCGGACGATCCGGTCGCCCAGCTCTACACCAGCGGTACCACCGGCCTGCCGAAGGGGGTGGTGCTCGCTCACCGCAGCTTCTTCCGCGTCCGGGCGGCCATGGCGGCCGCGGGGCTGACCTGGATCGACTGGCGCGCGGACGACGTGAGTCTCGTCGGCATCCCCGGTTTCCACGTGGGCGGTCTGTGGTGGGCCACGCAGGGCTTCGCCGAGGGCGTGACCCTGGTCGTGATGCGGGTGTTCACGCCTCGCGGCGCCGTCGACGCGATCCGGGGCCTGGGCGTGACGACGGCCTGCGTCGTGCCGGCCATGCTGCAGATGATGATCTCCGAGGACGGGGTGAGCCAGGCGGACTTCGTCTCCGTCCGGAAGGTCGTCTATGGCGGCGCGCCGATCTCGCCGTCGTTGCTCGACGAGTGCGCGGCGATCCTCGACTGCGAGTTCGCCCAGATCTACGGGCTGACCGAGACCGGGAACACCGCCATCTGCCTTCCGCCGGCCGACCATGTCCCCGGCGGTCCGCGGCGCGGCGCGGCCGGCCGCCCCTACCCGGGCGTCGAGGTCATGATCGCCGATGACGACGGCCGCGCCCTGGGATCCGGCGAGATCGGCGAGGTCCGCCTCCGCACGCCCGCCCACATGCTCGGGTACTGGGGGCTGCCCGAGGCCACCCGGCGGACACTGGTCGACGGTTGGATCCACACCGGTGACGCGGGCTACGTCGACGACGCCGGCTACCTGTTCATCCGCGACCGGATCAAGGACGCCGTGATCGTCGCGGGCGAGAACGTCTACCCGGTCGAGGTGGAGAACGCGCTGGCGCGGCACCCGGYGGTCCTGGAGTCGGCGGTCATCGGCGTGCCGCACGATCTGTGGGGCGAGGCCGTGCACGCGGTGGTGGTGCTGCGCCCGGGCCACCGGGCGACGGCCAGGGAGCTGATGATGTTCCTGCGTGGCGAGCTTGCCCCGTTCAAGATTCCGACCGCGTTCGACTTCGCCGGCGGGCTTCCACGCAACCCGAGCGGCAAGGTCCTCCGGCGGACGCTGCGGGAACCGTTCTGGGCGGGCCGGGACCGCCGGGTGAACTGATGTCCCCACGCACGTCGCCGGCGCCGGCGGGTGAGCCGGTGGCGGTCGTCGGCGCCGCCTGCCGGCTTCCGGGAGCCGACGATCCGGACCAGCTCTGGAGCATGCTCGTCTCCGGCGCCGACGCGATCGGCCCGGTGCCACCTGGCCGTTGGCCACCCGCGCGGCGCGCGGACGGCCAGGGCATCGACGGCCAGGGCATCGACGGCCAGGGCATCGACGTCGGGGGCTTCCTGGCCGACGTGACCGGGTTCGACGCCGAGTTCTTCGGCGTGTCACCGCACGAGGCGACCGCCATGGATCCGCAGCAGCGCTTGTTGCTCGAACTGGCCTGGGAGGCGCTGGAGGACGCCGGGACCCCGCCCGCGCGGCTCGACGGCCGGCGGACAGGCGTGTTCGTCGGGGCCTGCGCTCATGACCACGCGCTGCGCCTGCACGACCTGCGCCCGCACGACCCGCGCCCGCGCGGCCACGAAGCCGCGGGGGTGGCGCGGTACGCGTTCACCGGTACGCAGGACGCGCTGCTGGCCGGCAGGATCTCCCGCGTCCTCGACCTGCGCGGACCGAGCCTGGTGGTGAACACCGGGCAGTCCTCGTCGCTCGTCGCCGCGCACCTGGCCTGCGCGAGCATCCGGTCCGGCGAGTGCGACGCGGCCCTGGTCGGCGGGGTGCACCTCAATCTCGTCCGCGCCAGCGCCGAGCATGCCGCCCGGTTCGGGGTGCTGTCCCCGACCGGGCGCTGCCACGCCTTCGACCCACGCGCCGACGGCTTCGTACGCGGCGAGGGCGGCGTCGTCCTGCTGCTCAGGCCGCTGTCCGCGGCGCTCGCCGCCGGCGACGACGTGTACTGCGTCATCCTCGGCAGCGCGACGAACAACGACGGCCTCGGCGAGCAGCCCTGGGTGCCGAGCCGGGCCGCGCAGGAGGAGCTGCTGAGCGAGGCCTGCCGCCGCGCCGGTGTGGAACCGGGCGACGTGGACTACGTCGAGGCCCACGGCGCGGGGACCAGGGCGGGCGACCGCTCCGAGGCCGGCGCTCTCGGCACGGTGCTGGGTGCCGGCCGGCGGCCCGACCGGCCGCTGCCCGTCGGTTCGGTGAAGACGAACATCGGCCACCTCGAAGGCGCCGCCGGCGTCGCCGGGATGCTCAAGGCGGCGTTGTCCCTGCGGCACGGGACCATCGCGCCGCGGGCCCGCGGTGACGGTCCCGGCTCCGGCCACCCGGACCTCGCCCGGCTCGGTGTCGCCGTGGTCGACGAGCCGACCCCGTGGCCGACGGCGAGCGTGTCCGGGGACGGCGAGGACGCCAGCCGCGCGCGCGTGGCCGGCGTCAGCTCGTTCGGCATCGGCGGCACCAACTGCCATGTCGTGCTCGCGGCCCCGCCGGCCGGCCGGACCGCGCCGGTCGCGCCTGTCCCGCCCGCTGTTGTGCCGTTCGTGGTCTCCGGGCGCGGCGACGCCGCGCTACGCCGGCAGGCCGACCGGCTGCACGCGCATCTCACCGCGCGGCCCGACCAGTCCCCGCGCGACGTCGGCCACACGCTGGCGACCAGCCGGGCAGCGCTGGAGAACCGTGCCGTCGTCATCGCCCGTAGCCGTGCCGACCTGCTCGCCGGACTGCGCGCCATAGCCGACCGGACCGTTCGGCCCGGCCCTGCCGACCGTGACGCCGACAACCATCAGGCCCACGGCGATGACGCCGACAGGGATCGCCCCGGTCCGGGTGGGGATCGCGGGGACGACGCGGTGGACGTCCTCGACCTGCCGGACGGCGGCGTCGCCGTCGCCGGCCGCAGGCGGGTCCCGCGGGACCGGGGCGTCAGCTGGCACCTCCCCGACGGGCACCTCGACCCGCGCGAGGACGTGGCCGTCGGTGGGGACGACGCCGCGGACCGTGCTCTGGATGCGGACGCGCGGACGCGCGCGCTGGCCGCCCTCGCCCGTGCGCACGTTCTCGGCGCGCCCGTGGACTGGCGGCGCGCGTTCCCCGGCGCCGCTCGCCGGGTCGAGCTGCCCCGGTACGCGTTCGCCCGCACCCGCTACTGGGCCGAAGCGGCATCCGCCGACATTCCGCCGCTCGCCGGCTCCCATGCACCCGGCGAGGCCCCACCGCCGCAGAGCGGCGCCGTGCCCGAGACCGCCGGTGAGCCCAAGCGCGCGGTTGGACCCGAGCGCGCCGAGCGCGCCGAGAAGGCCGCCGGGCTCCAGGCGGGCCGGCCGGCCGGCGGTGACGCGCTGGCGGCGACCGTGCGCGCGGCCATCGCCGCCGTGCTCGGCCACGGCGCGCCCGCGGCCATCGAGGACGACCGGCCGTTTCGGGACCACGGCTTCGACTCGCTCGGTACGACCGACCTGTGCCGCCGGCTCGAGGAGACGACCGGTCTGCGTGTGCCGACGTCGACGGTGTTCGACCATCCGACGCCGGGCACGCTCATCCGGTTCCTCACCGAGCAGGCCGCGAGCACCACGGCCGCCCATGGCGACGGCCCTGGTTCCAGGCCGGGATCCGGCATCGCCCGGGTGCCCGCCCGGCCACGGCCGGGCGCTGGCGGCACCGCCGCTCACGCCACCGCTGCTCACGCCACCGCTGCTCACGGCGCCTCCGTCGACGGCGCCGGAGCGGACCCGGTAGTGATCGTCGGAATGGCCTGCCGGTTCCCGGGCGGCGTGAGCACCCCGTACGACCTCTGGCGGGTGGTGGACGACGGCGTCGACGCGACGTCGTCGTTCCCGACGGACCGCGGGTGGGACCTGGAACGCATGTACGATCCGGAACCCGGGCGCCCCGGGCGGACGTACGTCCGGCGCGGCGGCTTCCTGCGCGACGCGGACCAGTTCGACGCGGAGTTCTTCGGCATCAGCCCGCGGGAGGCGCTGGCGATGGACCCTCAGCAGCGGCTGCTGCTGGAGGTCGCGTGGGAGGCGCTCGCCGGCGCGGGAGTCGATCCGGCCGGGCTGCGCGAAAGCCGTACCGGCGTCTACGTCGGCGCCACCGCGAGCGGCTACGCCCGCGGTGGCGAGCTGCCGGACCGGTCGCGCGGATATGGCCTCACCGGATCGACGCTCAGCCTGCTGTCCGGGAGGATCGCCTACGTCCTCGGCCTGCGCGGGCCGGCGCTCACGGTCGACACCGCCTGCTCGTCGTCGCTGGTGGCGCTGCACATGGCCGGACGGGCGCTGCGCGGCGGCGAGGCCGACCTGGCGCTGGCCGGTGGGGTGGCCGTGATGGCCGACCCCGAGATGTTCCTGGAGTTCAGCTCGCAGCGGGCGCTCGCGCCGGACGGCCGGGCACGTCCGTTCGCCGCGGCGGCGGACGGCACCGCCTGGGCGGAGGGCGTCGGCGTGCTGGTCCTCGCCACACGGTCGCGGGCCCGCCGGCGTGGCCTGCGGGAGCTCGCGGTGCTGCGGGGCAGCGCCGTCAACGCCGACGGGGCGAGCAACGGCCTGACGGCGCCGAACGGCTCGGCGCAGCGGCAGGTGCTGTGGGCCGCGCTCGCCGATGCCGGGCTGGTGCCGGAGCAGGTGGACGCGGTCGAGGCGCACGGCACCGGCACCCGGCTGGGAGATCCCGTCGAGGCGCACGCGTTGCTGGCGGTGTACGGGCAGCGCCGGCCGCCGGGTGCGCCGCTCTGGCTGGGGTCGCTGAAGTCGAACATCGGGCATGCCCAGGCGGCCGCGGGCGTCGGCGGTGTGATCAAGATAGTGATGGCGATGCGCCACGGCCGGCTTCCGCGCACCCTGCACGCCGATCCTCCCTCCTCCGAGGTCGACTGGTCGCGCGGTGGCGTGGAGCTGCTCACCCGCGAGCGCGCGTGGCCGAGCTCGGACCGTCCGCGACGCGCCGGAGTGTCCGCCTTCGGCATCAGTGGCACCAACGCCCACGTCGTTCTGGAAGAGCCGTCGGACGACGCGGGTCTCCTCGACGGCGCGGCGGTGGCAGCGGTGGACCCGACCAGGCCGCCCGCTCACCCGCGGGTGCGCCCTGCCCGGTACTGGCTGCCGGCGCGGTCCCCGGCCGGCCCGCCGTCCCGTTCGCCGCGGCGCGCGCTCGCCGCGGCCGGGCTCACCCCCTCGTCGCATCCGCTGCTGGGCGCCATCGTCGAGCTGCCCGCCGGCGGGCTGATGCTCACGGGGAGCCTCGACCTGGCCGATGTTCCCTGGCTGGCCGACCACGTCGTGGCCGACGTGGTGCTTCTTCCGGCGGCGGCCGTGGTCGACTGGGCGTTGCACGCGGCGGCGTTGACCGGATGCGGCGTGGTCGAGGATCTGACCATGGTCACGCCGCTCGTGCTGACTCGCCGTGACCCGGTGTCCGTGCGGATCTCGGTCGACGGTCCGGATGACGCCGGTCGGCGGTCGCTGCGCCTGCACTCGCGCGGGACAGGCGCCTTCGCTGGACCCGGTTGGACCGAGCACGCCGCCGCCGTGCTCGCGCCGGGCGACGGTGCCGAACCGGCCATGGGCCTCGGACCGGCCGCCGGCGCCGGGTCGTCCGGCGCCGGCGCCGGCGAGAACGGGTCCGACGAACCTGACGCGATCCGCGACGAGCTTGAGGCGGTCGGCAAGGACGTTGACGTCGCGGACGTGTATGCCACGCTGGATCAGCGCGGCTACCACTACGGACCGGCGTTCCGGCGGCTGAGGCGGCTTCGGCGGGGCGAGCACGGCCTGCTGGCCGACGCCGGCGCGGACATCGACGGCTGGGATGTCGGGGACGCGGAGACCGACCGTGYAGGCGTCGGTGGCACGGACACGGGGGGTGAGGACGCGGATCACCTGCCGGCTGGCGCCGCTGACGTCGCTGACGCTGCTGACGAGTCTGGCAGCGTGGCCGGGCCCGCTCGCCGCCACGGGCTGCACCCCGCCCTGCTCGACGCGGCGCTGCAGGCTGCCCTAATACCGATGCTCGACCGGCGCGACGGGCTGCTCCTGCCGTTCACCTGGCGCGGGATCCGGCTGCACGCCGAGAATGCCGGGCACGTACGGTTTCTGGTCCGGCGGCGGGCGGCGGGCACCGTGTCCCTGCTCGGCACGAATCGGCATGGACGAACGGTCGTCACCGTCGACGAGGTCACGGTCCGGGCGGTCGAGCCCGCGCGGCTGCGTGCCCTCGCCGCGGCGAGCGCCGGAACGGTGCTGCGGCCGGTCTGGGTCCCGCTCCCGGCCGCGGTTCGCGGTTTTCCCGGGACGGGGGGACCGGCCGCCGCCGGCCCGGACTGGGCCGTGCTCGGCTCCGACCCGCTCGCGCTGGCGACCGCGCGGATCGGTGCCAGGCTGGCCGAGCCGGCCGTCTGTCCGACCCTGAACGCGCTCGACGCGCGACTGCGCGGGGGCTGGCGCCCCGGCCTCGTCGCGGTGTGCGCTACCGGTCGGCGTGCGGCCGGCGCAGACGACGTCGCTGGCGCGGGTGGTGTGGCTGGGGCGGATTCCGTGGCAGGCGCGGACGCCGGGGACGACCTTCCCCGGGCGGTCCGGTCCGCGACCGCGCGGGCCGTGCTGCTGATCCAGGAATGGCTCGCCGACCACCGGCTCGACGGCGGCGCGCTGCTGTTCGTCACGGCGGGGGCCGTCGGCGCCGGGGATGCCACGGGGCCCCAGGACCCGGTGGGCGCCGCGGTGTGGGGCATCGTGCGCGCGGCGCAGACGGAGCATCCCGGCCGGTTCTGGCTGCTGGACCTGGCCGACGCGGCGGCCGCGGGACCTGGGCCTGGCCGGGCTTCGCGTGACCGGGCGTTGGCCGCCGGCGTCGAGCTGGGCGAGCCCCAGCTCGCCCTCCTCGGCGGCGAACTGCTCCGTCCCCGTCTGGTGCCCGTCGGCGATGATGGCCCGCGACCGGCGGCCCGTCCCCTGGATCCCGGCGGCAACCTGCTGCTGACCGGCGGCACGGGTGCCCTCGGCGGCGCCGTCGCGCGGCACCTCGTCCGTCGGCACGGTGCGCGCCATCTGGTGTTGCTCAGCCGGCGAGGGATGGCCGCGCCGGGGACACCGGAGCTGGTCGCCGAACTGTCCGGCCTCGGGGCCGAGGTCATCGTGGAGGCGGGCGACGCCTCGGAGCGGGCCGTGCTCGCGCGGGTCGTCGAGCGTGCCGGGCGGTCACGACCACTCACCGCCGTCGTCCACCTCGCCGGCGCGCTCGACGACGGCCTGGTCGGGGACCTCAGTCCCCGCCGGCTGGACCGTGTCCTGCGCCCCAAGGTGGACGCGGCGTGGAACCTGCACCTGCTGACGGAGCGGACACCGCTCACGCATTTCGTGCTGTTCTCGTCCGTCATCGGGCTGACCGGCAACGCGGGCCAGGCGGCCTACGCGGCGGCGAACGGATTCCTTGACGCGCTCGCCCGGCGGCGTCGTCACGGCGGCGCGCCCGCCGTCTCGCTGGCCTGGGGACCGTGGGGCCATCCGGGCGGCATGGCCGGTCGGCTCTCCGATGTCGAAACGGCGCGGCTCGCGCGGTCCGGCCTCGCCCCGATGCCCGAGGATCAGGCGCTGCTCGCGCTTGACGCCTGCCTTGCCCGCGAGGAGCCCGTGCTCGCGCCGGTGGCGCTCGACGCGAAGGCACTGGACGCCGCGGATCCCGCCGTGCCCGCGATCCTCGCGGACCTGGCGCGGTCCCAGGGACGCGTTGGTGGCCTTGACGGCGCTGTCAGGCCCCGTGGGCCGGATCGTGGTAGGCCGGCCGGCGCGGACGCGGGCAGGTGGGCGCGCCGCGTCGCGGAGATGCCCGCACGGGCTCGTCGCGGTGAGGTCGAGGGACTCATCCTGCGGGAGGTCGCCGCCGTGCTCGGTCTGACGGCCGACAAGCCGGACACGCGGGCCGTGCGGACGGCGGTCACCCCCGACGAGGACCTGTGGTCGCTGGGCATGGACTCCCTGACGTCACTGGAGCTGAGCAACCGGCTCTCCGTCACGACCGGGCTGCGGTTGCCCGCGGCTCTGGTGCTGGAGCTGCCCACGGTCGCGGCGCTCACGGAGGCGATCCTCGATCGGCTGACCGCGTGGCCCGGGCAGCGCTGAGCGCCGAGCGCCGAGCGCTGAGCTGTCACGGGGGTCAGCCGGACAGTGCCCAAACCGGGCTGACGGGGAAAACAGGCCGGGTGCTGTCCCGCGGGACGCGGCTGGTGCTGGCGGCGCGCGGCACCGGTCGCGCGGGAGGCCGAGGGCCGGCAGGATGCGGGTGATGAAGCTGTCGAGCCGACCAGCGGAGGCCGCGGACCCGGGCGCGCCTCCGGGCGCGGCCAGCGGGCGGACGGCCTCGGGGCTCGGCGGGTCGCTGACGGACGTGCCGGGGATCGCCGTCGGGCATGCGCGGCGGGTCGACGACGGGTGGCGGACCGGGGTGACCGTCGTGCTCGCGCCGCCGGGCGGAGCGGCCGGCGGCGTGGACGTCGCCGGCGGGGCGCCCGGGACCCGGGAGACCGATCTGCTCGACCCGCGCAACGCCGTCGAGCTGGTACACGCGGTGGTGCTGACCGGCGGGAGCGCCTTCGGGCTGGCGGCCGCGGACGGGGTGATGCGCCGGCTCGCGGACGCGGGCATCGGCTTTCCGGTCGGGCCGGCGGGGGTGGTCCCGATCGTTCCCGGCGCGGTGATCTTCGATCTGGGCCGTGGTGGTGCCTCGCCGGCGTCACACGCGGTGCCAGGGCCCGAGCTGGGCGCGCTCGCGTACGACAACGCGACCGCCGGGCCCGTGGCGCGCGGCACCGTCGGCGCCGGGACGGGCGCGGTCAGCGATGCCCTCGCGGGCGGGGTCGGCGGGGCGTCGACCGCGCTCGGCGACGGGACGATCGTGGCGGCGCTGGCCGTGGTCAACTCGGCGGGCTCCGCTGTCGACCCGCGCACCGGCCGTCTCTACGGCGACCTGGACGCCGAGCTCCCGTCGCCGGACCCCGAGCTGCTCGCGGCCTGGCTGGCCTCGGACCGGGCGCCGAGGCCGTTTCCGCCGGACTTCGCCACGACGGCCCGCGAGTCCGGCCCGCGGGGCGGCTCGGCGCCTCCGGACCCGCGGGTCTCTGGCCTGCTCATGAACACCACGATCGGTGTCGTCGCGACCGACGCCACGCTGACGAAGGCGCAGTGCTGGCGGCTCGCCGCGAGCGCGCACGACGGGATGGCGCGGGCGATCCGCCCGGTGCACACGATGGTCGACGGCGACTCCGTMTTCGCCCTGGCCACTGGCGCACGCCCGGCGGGCAACCTCAACGAGCTGCTCGCCGCCGCCGCGGACACCTTCGCCCGCGCCGTCGCTGACGCGCTCTACCAGGCCACCGGGTACCCCGACCTTCCCGGCTACCGCCACCTCCTCCTCGGCGGCCACCACCCCGCGTAGCTCCCGGTGTCAGCGCGGCGCGGAGACGAGGCGATGGTCACCGGTGAGGGAGTCGTCCCGCGCCGTGGGGCTGCCGGGGGAGCCGGCGCGGGTGAGGATGGAGGCGGAGATCTCGCCGGCGCGGACGGCGACGTTGGACAGCAGGGTCGACGAGATGCCGTGGGTGTGCTCGGTCGCTCCCGTGACGTAGACGGCGGCCGTGGCGGGACCGGCGGCGACCAGGCGGTAGTCGCGGGTGAACAGCGGGCGGCCCGCGTCGTCGAACCGGAACGCCTCGGCGGCCTCGCCGAGCAGCGCGCGTGGCTCCCGCGGCTGGTAGCCGGTGGCGAACACGACGACGTCGACGTCGAGGTCGCGCCGCTCGCCGGTCGGCAGGAACTCGACCGTCGCGCGCACGCCGTCGTCCAGCCGCTCCAGCCGCGCGAGCCGGGAGGCACGCAGCAGGTGCAGGCGGCGCGGGCCGCGCACCTTCTCCTGATAGACCCGCCGGTACAGGTCCTCGATGAGATCCATGTCGACGACGGAGTAGTTGGTCGAGCGGTGGTAGTCGGTGAGCATCCGGCGGATGTCCGGCGACGCGTCGAAGAAGTCGTCGACGGCGTCCGGGTCGAAGATCTGGTTGGCGAACGGGCTGTTGTCGGCCGGGCTGTAGCCGTAGCGGGCGAAGACGGCGTGGACCTCGGCGGTGGGGAACGTCCGGTGCAGGTGGTCGGTGACCTCCGCGCCGCTCTGGCCGGCACCGATGACCATGAAACGGCCGTGCCGCAGCGGCGGCAGGTCGCCGAGCCGGTCGAGCAGGTCGCGGTTGTGCCACACCCGGTCGTCCAGCGCGACGCCGGCCGGCAGCCGCGGCTCCARCCCGAGCGCGACGACGACGTCACGGGCACGGCGGACGACGGTGTGCCCGTCGCTGTCCTGGCTCACGACGTCGACGTGGGTGATCTCGCTGTCCTGGACGACCGGGCGCAGAGTCGTCACTGTCTGGCCGTACTCGACCAGGTGGTCGAGCCGGCCGGCCGCCCACTCCAGGTAGTCGTGGAACTCGTGGCGCAGCGGGAACATCGTCTTGTGGTTGATGAAGTCGACCAGCCGCCCGAGGCCGTGCAGGTAGGCCAGGAAACTGAAGCCGCTGGTCGGGTTGCGCAGCGTCACCAGGTCCTTGAGGTAGGAGACCTGCATCGTGGCGCCCTCGATGAGCATCCCGCGGTGCCAGCCGAACCGCTCCTGGGTCTCCAGGAAGACGGCGCGCCGCTGATCCCGCTCGTCGGCGCGCGCGTTGTGCTCCTCGAGCGCGATCGCCAGGGCCAGGTTCGCCGGACCGAACCCGACGCCGATGACGTCGTAGAGCTCCGACGCCGTCGTCTGCGTGGACGGCGGTGCCGCGGGATGCGGTCGCCCTACCACGGGTGCCTCCGGTCCCGGTCGGTCGTGATCAGGCTGACCTGGTGCGGGTCGGCCTCGGTGACGACGGCACGATGGATCTTGCTTGTAAGCAAGGACCGGTACACGGAGACATACTCCCTGGATGAGGCGTCGGGCTGCTGGTCAGGCCGCCGGGCGGCGGGTGCGACGGTGCCGCCCGGGCGTGGGTCGAACGGTGCCGCGAGCGGCGGTTGGCGCGGCGGTGCGGGGCGACGGCGCCGTGTCGCCCGCGCGCTGGCGGCGGCGGGACGGGAACGTCGGGCGGTCAGGTCGGTGGCTTACGGTGACCATATMGGTGCATTTCGCGTTTCCTAAAGTTAGGCTAGCCTAAGTGTTCGTCGATGTCATGTGGCGACGTCCGCGATCGCGCCCCTGGCCTCTCGGCGAGCTGGCCGGGGTCGGGTGTCCGGGTGTCCGGGTGTCCCAGGTGTGGGTTCGCGGGGCGGGCCGCTCCGCCGTCGCCGGGCCTGGCTGGGGTGATTGCCGGTGTCGCTACGCCTTGCGTTCGGACGGTTACCGTATAGAGTCACGCACTGACCGCGGAGAGATGTCGCGAGCKGGCTGGAGGCGGCGGTGAATCTCGCCGCGCGCCGCCTGAGGAGGGTGCCGCTCGCGCCGGATCGAAGGAGGCTGAGCGTGATCCGACGTCACGCGGGCGCACGCTCAGATGTCATGAATATTACGTATTCGCACGGTTACCGGCTGTTGCGCGATGAACCTCACCGTGACTGAGGCGCGGCCGTGAAGCATTGTTGGGAGAAACCGGATTTGGGATGGGTGAACCTGATGCATGCTGTGAGCGGCAACACTTCTTCTGCTCGTCGGAAGCCCCGGTTAGTAGCTGAGGCCCCCTCCGTTCCGAGCCAGGCGAGGCGGCTTCACCAGCCGACGGCCGCGGGCACGCCTGGCCGCCCCAGCTGGGTGGCTGTCCGTTTGCACGCGGCTCTCTCCAGCGCCGACCGCCCGCTTCGGGCCCGTTCCCTCGCCTATGACCTCGGTCTCTCCGCCGCCGAGGTGACCGTCGAACTGCGTCGTATGCAGGATCTCGGCGTCGCGGCCTCGCATGACCGCCGCTGGACCATCGTCGGGGCCACTCCCGCGGCCGCCGATGATCCGGCCGCCGCCCCCTCGCGCAAGAGCGCCTGAACCGTACCGGGCCCACGAGCAGCGGTAAGCCCGCGCCGTTTGTACCGGGTACGGACGCTGTTTAGGCCAGCCACGCTCCCAGTGCGGGCCTCGGCCAGGGAATTGTCGATTTCGTGACAACGGCCCGCCGGTGTACCTGATGGTAAGCGCGCTTCGGCCCTTTTCGGGCGGCCCTTGTGGGCCGTCGTGGCCAGGAGAAATGACTCCACGCCGCGGGACCGCCTTCCGCTGACCGAGCCCGGTCGCCAAGCCCGGTCGCCGAGCCCGGTCGCCGAGCCCGGTCGTCGAGCCCGGTCGTCGGTCCGGCGTCGAGCCGTTCGATCCCGGTGGCAGGCCGCTCGCGCCGGTGACGTGTCCCACGCGCCAGCCGGCCAGGCCGCTGGACGGCGCGGGAGGATCGCCAGGAGACGTGACGGCTGGCCGCGCGCGGCCGCGCTGGCGCGGCCGCGCTGGCGCCGCCGCGCTGGCCGCCGCCTCGCGCCGCGTGCTGTCTCGGACGGTCGGAAACCAGGCACGCCGAGCATCGCATCTCCGGAACGCCCGCCGATCGCGCTACTCTCCGAAGCATGGGGGACACGTACGGAAATCGAGAGGCGACCGGGCCGCAGATCTACCTGCCCTGTGAGGCGTGCCGGGACTTCCAGCGGGCGCGCATGCGCGGGCTTGACCGTCAGGTCGTGCTGACCTGGCCGCCTGGCCGTCGGCCGCAGGGCTGCACCTGCAAACAGGTCCGTCGCGACCGCGAGGGTTGAGGTCGTCGTCCGCCGGCCGTCGATGGGCCGATTCTGACGTTTCCGACCCACCTCCGACACGGCTGTCGGACCGCGGCCAGCCCGTAATACCCGGATCGGCGATGGCCACGGTCTCGTAACCCACGGGGCCGCCTGGCGAAACGTCGATGGGCCGTAATAGCAGGTAGACGGGTACCACCGCGCGGCGCCGCTGCCCGCCGGTGACGCGTGGCCTCGCCACGCCCGCCCCCCGCGAGACGGTGACTCGCCGCGCGGCGCGGGCCGGGTGCGTACGGGCCGCGCCGATGCTCCGGCCGACGACTGGACGGCCCTGACCATGGGCCGCGGAGGCGAGGGACCTACGTGACGACGACACCGGACTTCCCGCTGCTCGACCTCGGCCGCTGGCGCGACGGCACCGGTGACCAGCGTTACCGGTTCGCCCGTGAGCTGGACGTGGCCCTGCGGCAGTCCGGGTTCCTGCTGGTCGGGGGGCACGGGATCAGCGCCGGGCTGCGGGCGGCCATCCGCGCGGCCGCCGCGCGGTTCTTCGCCCTGCCGGCCGGGACGAAGGCGGCGTACGCGACGCCGGTCGGCGGGCGCGGCTGGATCGCGCCCGGCAGCGAGGCCAACGCCTACTACGGCGAGGCCGCCGACGCGGCCCGCGCCGACCTCAAGGAGAGCCTGACCATCGGGCGCACCTTCGCCACCGGCGACGAGGACATCGACCGGACGTGGTTCGCCCCCAACGTGTGGCCGGCGCAGTGCCCCGAGCTCGCGGCGCTCTGCGAGCGCTACACGGATGAGGTCCGTGGCCTCTACGCCGACCTGCTGCGGGCCTGCGCCGTCGCGTTCGGCCTGCCGGAGCCCTGGTTCGCCGAGCGGGTGTGCTCCAGCCCGCACACCCTCAACATCAACCGCTACCCGCCGCACTCCGAGACCGGAACTCCGCTCGACGGCCAGTTCCGGGTCGCCCCGCACACCGACTGGGGCGTTCTCACGATCCTCGACCGTCAGCCCGGCTACGGCGGCCTCCAGGTCCAGGACCGCGCCGGCCGCTGGATGAACGCCCCCTACGAGCCGGACGCGTTCACGGTCAACGTCGGCGACCTGCTGGCCCGCTGGACCGGCGATCGCTGGCGGTCCACCCGCCACCGGGTGCTCCCACCGCCGGCCGAGGCCCCCGACGAGGAGCTGATCTCGCTCATCGTCTTCCTCGAGGCCGACGTCGACACGGTCGTCGAGCCACTCGTCGCCGGGACGGCCTACGCGCCGATCGTCGCCGGCACCTACCTGCTCGAACGCGCCAACGCCGCCACCGTCGCCTAGCGGGGCAACCGTGGCCCTAGTGGGGGAGGTTCTTGTCGGCGCAGACGGAGAGGGCGGCGCGGGCGTCGGTGTAGATGGAGGTCGTCTCGGAGTTCAGCGCGTCGCGGTAGACCACGGCGAACGGCTGGGAGAGGTCGCCGTACTTCTTCTTGTCGGCGGTGGCGGCGGCGACGCCCAGGTCACCGGCGGCCCGCAGCCGCCGCCAGTCGACGTCCGTCGGGTGGGTCAGGGTCGGCTTGGTCCGCGCGAGCGCCTCGCAGGCGGCCTTGGCGTCCTCGGGCGCGGAGCTCGCGGCCTTGTCTCCGCCACCACAGCCGGCCAACGCCACCGCGGCCGTGAGTGTCACGACGGCGAGGACGACCCGAACCGGCCAGGCGCTGGTGAGCATGCTGCCATCATCGACCATCAATCGCGTCCAGGGCAGGAGCCGGGCGGTTTCCACCGGCGATCCCCACGATCCTGGGCTAGCCGCTTCCGGTCCTGCGGGCCCACAGCACGGTGCCGTCCTCGAGGCAGATGACGAGCTCGCCGTTGTCACGCATCCAGAGGTACATGTCGGACCCGTGGGTATCCGAGCTCCAGTACACGGTCGTCCCGTCGTTGCCGTAGAGCACGAGATCGCCGTCGTCGCGCATCACGGCGTAGGACGCCGCGGTCCCGCCGGTACCGGACTCCCAGGCAGGGGTGACCGCGCCGGGGCCTTCGGAGTACACGACGAGGTTCCCGTCGAACTGCATGGCCGCCACGAACCGGCCGTTGCCCGATACCAGCTTCTGGCCCTGTCCCATCCGCTGGCCGGGTTGGAGGACGGCCTGGGCGGGGCCGGGCAGGCCTGGGGACGAGGACGGGATCTGCGAGTGGGAGCCGCCCGTTGTCGGCGGCGGTGGCGGCGCGGAGTCCACCGGGCCAGGCGGTGGCTGTGCTGGCTGTGTCGAGGGCGGCGGCAGGGACGGCACCGTTTCGGTCAGGAGCGAGGACGTCGGCGCCGCGCTGCTGGGCGGGCCGGCGCTGAGGCTGGCGCCGAGCGGCGGCTCGCTCAGCGAGCTTGGCCCACGGCTGCGCGGTACCAGTATCAGGGTGAGGGCGACGACCACGGCGAGGCTGAACGCGGCGGGTATCCACCAGTGCGGCACCGTGCGGCGCGGGCCGGTGCCCGGCTGCTTCGCGGCGCTGCCCGGCGCTCCCGCGCCGCCCGCCAGGCCGTCGGGCCTCGCGGGCTCCTGGCTCGGGTGCACCGGCCGGCCATCCGGCCGGGGGCCGTGGATCCCGGCCGGGGTCCCGTTGGACAGCGACGGCGGACCGGCGGGGCTGGGCAGGGACGGCTGGGGCGTGGCGTGGATGGCGGGCGCGTCGGCGACGAGGACGTCGTGGGCCGGGGGCGGCGCCGGGGCCGGGATGGCGGGCGTGACGGGCAGGCCGAGCTCCGCCTGGGCGCTCCGGATCGCCGCGGCGAACGCGGCCGCGGACGGCCACCGGTCCTCCCGGTTGACGGCGAGGCCCCGCCGCAGCAGCGCGCGCAGCGGCCCGGACAGGCCTATGCCGGCGTCGCGGGGCAGGCCGTAGCCGACCCGCTCGATGAAGGCGCCCGTGCCCTCCCCGGGCAGCTGCTCGAACGGCGGCGTGCCCGTGAGCATCTCGAACAGCGTCGCCGCGAGGCTCCACACCTCCGACCGCGGCGAGAACCGGCCGTGGAAGAGCACCTCCGGCGCGGCATAGGCCTGGGTGAAGCCCTTGACGGTGACGGACGAGCGGCCCGACGCCACCCAGACCGAGACGCCGAAGTCGCTGAGCAGCGGATGCCCGTCGCCGGTCAGCAGGATGTTCCCCGGCTTCACGTCGCAGTGCAGGACCGGCGGGGTCAGGCCGTGCGCCCAGGCGAGCGTGTCGGCGACGAGGGCGCCGGTGCGCAGGGCCTCGGCCTGGGTGAGCGGCCCGTCGCGGCGCAGCGCCCTGGACAGGGTGCCACCCGGGACGAACTGCATGCACAGCCAGGGGCGGCCGCTGGGGGTGACCCCGGCGCTGTGGACGGAGACGACACCCGGGTGGGCGGAGAGCCGGCCCAGCGTCGCGCACTCGAGGCGGAACGCGGCGAGTGCCGCCGGGTTGTCCGTGAGCGGCCCGGTGAACAGCTTCAGCGCGACGGTGCGGCTCAGCGCCTCGTCGTACGCCCGGTACACCTGGCCGGCCGACCCGGACCCGACGGGCGCCAGCTGGCGGAAGTTGGGTGGGAGGTCGCGGGCGGACCCGGTGTCCGCCGATGAGTCGACCGTCATTCCCGTCCCCCGCACCGCTGGAGTCCAGCCCTTGTCAAGCCTACCGAGACCGGGATTAAACGACCGGTAAAGGCGGCGGTACGGACCGTCCGTGCGACCGAGATGCACCCTCGGTGAGGTCTCCGCGGGAAGCGTCCTTCCCGGTCGGGCAGACGGGCGCAGGCGCGCGTCCGCCCCGCGGGCCCGGCGGGAAGCCTGTCGCCCGGCGGGCCCGCGTGCGGACTGGGCCGGCCCTCGTCGGCCGTGCCCGGCGCCGTCCTCATGATCAGGAGTGGCGGGCGAGGAAGTCGACGAGATGGCGGGTGAAGACGGGCCGGGTCCGGCGTTCCAGATGGATCCAGTGGCCGGCGCCGGTCAGGTGGACGACCTCGGCTGACGGGTGGTCCTCGGCCAGCTGCTTGGCGTGGGCGGTGGTGAACACGGCGCCGAGCGCCTCGTCGGCGGCGAGGAGGAGGACCGGCACGGGCACCGGCGCGGACGTGTCGAGAGCGGCCAGCATCGAGCCGTCGAGGACCGCGTCGATCACCCGCACGTCGACGTGCTTGAGGCTGAACGCGGTCGCCTCGACCGCGTCGCCGGTGTAGGCGACCCCCATCGTCGGCGCGGACCCGGGGTCGAACGACGTCCTGGCCAGTCGTTTCGAGATCTCGTCGATGGACACGCCCTCCCGCTGCCACTGGTCGGCGGCGGACCGGATCCGCGCGAAGACGGTCCCGGCGGGGGAGCTGGCGTCGTCGGCGCGGGAACCGCGGAACAGCGGTGGATCGCCGAGGAGGAGAGCGGTGACGAGGTCGGGATGGCGCTGGGCCACGGCCCAGGCGACGGCCCCGCCGAGCGAATGCCCGACCAACGTCGCCGGGCCGCCGACGATGTCGCGCAGCACCACGGCGATGTCGTCGGCGAAGTCGGGAAGCAGGTAGGCGTCGGGCGCGCGGTCGGAGCGGCCATGTCCCCGGAAGTCGACCTTGACGATCCGCCGGTCGGCCGTGACCGCCGGAGGCAGCCAGTCCCACACCGTGCCGCTCGAGGCCGCGCCGTGCAGGAACACGACCGGTCGGCCGTCGGCGGGCCCCGCGAGGTCGGCGTAGACGCCGATCCCATCCCGGTCGACCCGCATGATTGCCCGTCTGCCCACCACCGTCGCCTCCGTCCTCGATCAGCGCCGGTCACGTCAGGCTAGACCGAGCGGGCGCCGCGCGCCGCTGTTACTGAACGTCCATTCATGAAACCGCGTGGGCCCGTCCCGGTTGATCGCCGCACGGCCTGACGGGAGACCCGGCGGCGGAGAAGTGCCTGCCATGCGGCACAATCCCAGCCTCCGGCCGCGGGAGGACCGTGCGGGACCGCTGACCCCGCACCGCCGTGACCTGGGGCGACGGCGCTCCGTTCGGCCGCCGCGACGTCGTCGACGCGTTGTGACCGCCACGGCCACGGCCACGGCCGTGCCCGGTCGCGGTGGCGGGTCTGGCCCGGGCGGGGCGAACGGCGCGGTTCACGGGCCGGACTGGGCGCGGCCGCGTGCGGCGACCGCGGCCCGCCTGGACGCGACGTCGCGCGTTCCCGGCTCCCACGTCTCGGCGAGGACGCCCTCGAGCAGATGCGCCTCGGTGAGGGTCGCCGTGTCGGCCAGCTGGCGGTAGTGCCGCAGCAGCCGCCGCACGCCGCGCTGGTCGTTGCTGACGATGTCGGCGGCCAGCCGGCGGGCGAACGGCAGCAGGTCCTCGTGCGGCACGACGTGGTTGACGAGGCCGAGGCGCATGGCCTCCTCCGCCGTGACGAAGTTGCCGGTCAGCGACATCTCGATCGCCCGGCGCAGGCCGATGGACTGGGCGAGCAGCACGGTGAGGCCACCGCCGGGCATGATCCCGATCCGGGCGTGGGTGTCGGCGAAACGGGCGCGTTCCGACGCCACCAGGAGGGTGCACTGCAGGGCGATCTCGAGGCCGCCGGTGACCGCGACGCCGTTGATGGCGCCGATCACGGGTTTCGAGATGACGGGCAGGAACCGGAAGAGGCCGTCCGCGCCGCGCTCGGGACCTGTGCCCTCGGGCCGCTTGTCGGCCGAGGGCGCGGTCTCGCCCGAGACCTCCTTGAGGTCGACGCCGGCGCAGAAGGCCGGATCGGCCCCGGTGACGATGACCGCGTCGACGTCGGGGTCGTCCTCGGCGGCGTTGATGGCGTCCCAGAGCGCGTAGGTGACCGCGCGGCTGAGCGCGTTGCGCGCCTGGGGGCGGTTCAGCGTCACGGTCGCGACGCGGTCCGCCACCTCGTAGCGCACCACGGGCGCGCGGGCCGCCGTGTCGGTCTCGCCGGCTAAGGGAACTATGTTCTCCGTCATCGGAACATAATTCTCCCGCGCGGTCGCCCCGGAGCGCAACCGCGGGGCGGCGGCCCGTGCCCATGGCGGCGCGGCGGGTGGCCGCCGAGGGCCGGCGGCGGGCCGCCGCGGACCGCGGCGCGGCTACCGGTTGACCGTCGACATGTCGGCGTAGCGGTCGCCGCGGACGGCGTCGCCGGCGGCGGCGAGCTCGGCCAGGTCCTCCGGGGTGAGCTCGACGGCGGCCGCCGCCACGTTCTCCTCCAGATAACGGCGCCGCTTCGTGCCCGGAATGGGAACCATGTCGGCGCCCTGAGCGAGCACCCAGGCGAGCGCGACCTGGGCGGGCGTGGCCCCGTGCGTCGCGGCGATCCGCTCGACCTTCGCGACCACGGCGAGGTTCGCGTCGAGGTTGTCGCCGGTCAGCCGGGGCATGTTGGCGCGGAAGTCGTCGGCCGCGATGTCGGCCGCCTTCCGGAAGGTGCCCGTCAGGAAGCCGCGGCCGAGCGGGCTGTAGGGCACGAAGCCGATCCCGAGCTCACGGGTCGTCGGCAGGATCTCCGCCTCCGGCTCGCGGGACCAGATCGAGTACTCCGTCTGCAGCGCGGTGATCGGGTGCACGGCGTGCGCCCGCCGGATCGTCGCCGGTGCCGCCTCGGACAGCCCCAGGTAGCGGACCTTGCCGGCGGCGACCAGCTCGGCCATCGCGCCGACGGTCTCCTCGATCGGCACGTCCGGGTCGACGCGGTGCTGGTAGTAAAGGTCGATGTGATCGATCCCCAGGCGGCGCAGCGACGCGTCGCAGGCCGACCTGACGTACTCCGGGCGGCCGTTGACGGGGCGCGCCGCCAGGTTCACCGGGTCGTAGACGATGCCGAACTTCGTCGCGACGACCACCTCGGCACGGCGGCCGGCGATCGCCCGGCCCACGAGCTCCTCGTTCGTGAACGGGCCGTACCGGTCGGCCGTGTCGAGGAACGTCACGCCCAGGTCGAGGGCGCGGTGGATGGTGGCGAGGGACTCGTCGTCGTCGCGTCCGCTGTAGAAGTCGGACATTCCCATGCAGCCGAGGCCCTGGGCCGAGACGACCAGCCCCTGGCCGCCCAGCGGGACCTGGGCCAGCGCCGACGAGGTCGACGTGGACGAGGTCGACGTGGACGGCGTGGAGGGCGGTGTCGATGACATCAGATGAGCGTCCTCTCCGTGTTGAGCTCGCTCTTGCTCGCGTACATCTCGATCTTGGTGTCGATGGCATCGAGGTGGCGGCTGACCTCGGCCAGCCGCTCGGCGACCCGGCGGCGATGCCCGGCGAGCAGTTCCAGCCGGCGGGCCTCGTTGCCGCCCCCTGCCCGCACCAGTGCCGCGTACTCGGCGATCTGGCGGATCGGCATGCCGGTACGCCGCAGCGCCGTCAACGTGCTGATCCAGCGCAGGTCCTCGGCTGAGTAGCGCCGGTGACTCGACGACGCCCGGGCCACCCGGTCGCRCATCAGACCGGCCCGTTCGTAGTAGCGCAGCGTGTGCGCGGTGACTCCGCTGACCCTGGCCGCCTGGGTGATGCTCAGCCCGTGACCGGCCTCCGCCTCGGTCGGGGCGCATGACGGGTCGCCAGCGTCCCGATGGTCCGCGTCGCTCAGGATGCCGTCGCCTGCGGCGGCGCGGGGCTCGGGCAGCATCTGGGCGGTGCGACCATCGACCATGCCTCAACGCTAGAACTTCGAGCGCGCTCCAAGTCAAACGTCGACCGTGGCACCCGGGCCCCACACGCGTCCGCCCGCCCCTACGCCGTCCCCCGCGTCAGCCGGGGGACCCGCGCGCCGGGCGCGGCGCGCCGCGTGCCGCGCGCCGGGCGTCAGCCGGCGGGCCGGGCGCGGAGCTCGGTGGCGAGGTGGGAAAGCTGTCCGGTGAGCGCCTCCCAGGGAAACCGTGGGCCGTCGGCCGGTGCCGCGTCCCGCTGGGCCGGGGCGAAGTCCTCCTCGTCGAAAAGGACACGCACACCCCAGGAACGCAACGCCATGAGGCTCGCGCCGAAGGCGGGGTGCCGGGCGAGCTCCCGGTTGGGAAACGGCGCGAGCAGGATTGGTTTCCCGGCGCCGAGGCCCTCGTTGACCAGGCCGAGCACGAGGGTGTCGGAGATGCCGGCGGCGAGCTTGTTCACCGTGTTGAACGTCGCCGGCGCGACGGCGAACGCGTCCGCCGGCGGAAGGACGTCCGGCTCCTCGGGGCGCTTGTACTCGGAGCGCACCGGGTGCCCGGTCAGCTCGGCCAGACGCGCCGCGTCCAGGAACTTCATCCCGGCCGGCGTCGCGACCACGCACACGTCCCAACCCGCGGCGAGCGTCCGCTCGACGAACGGCTCGACCTCGTGCGCCGGCTGCCCGYCGCACACGAGGACGTAAAGCACTCCTAGTGCAGCTCCGCGTAAGTCTTGCTGGGGTTGTCATCAGGCGGCTTTCAGGGGYTCGCCGGTGTAGGTCCAGCGGTATGGCTTGGCAGTGCGGTCGTGGACTTCGATGAAGTGGAGGATCTTGTTGGCGAGGTTGTCGCGGGAGGTGAAGTCGCCGCGGCGCAGGAGCTGGCGGGTGAGGGTGGAGAAGAAGATCTCGACCATGTTCAGCCAGCTGGCGTGCTTCGGGGTGTAGGTCACGACGAACCGGGG
>NZ_MOMC01000158.1 GCF_001983105.1 Pseudofrankia asymbiotica
GCTCTTCCCGCACTCCGTGCAGGCAGTACAGGTCACCCGCCGCCGCCAGCCACTCGCCGGCGGCCCCGCACAGACCGAGGTCGTCTACCTGGTCACCAGCCTGCCAACACATCAGGCCAGCCCGACCCTGCTCACCGCATTCGCCCGCGAGCACTGGTCAGTGGAGAACCGGCTGCACTGGGTCCGCGACGTGACCTTCGGTGAGGACCTCAGCCAGGCCCGGACCCGCAACGCACCCCAGGTCATGGCTAGCCTGCGCAACCTCGCGATCACGATCCTGCGCCTGACCGGCGTCACGAACATCRCTCAGGCAATCCGCCACAACGCCCGGCGTCCTGAACGACCACTAGAGACGATCATGAAAGTCGCTTGCTAACCGACAACTTTGCCGGAGCCCTGGCCCGCGTCCGCTTCCGTGACGTTGTCCGTCATGGCGTCTCCCTTCGTCTGAGCGCCCCCGACGGGCAGAAGTCGGTGGAGGCGGCGACGGCCGCGCCGGTGTCRCACCGCCCGCCGGCGCGGCGACCTTCATCTCGTCGTCGAGATAGACGCCGACGCGCGGAGAAATTGGCACGACGAGTCGACGGCACGTCGGCACACATTCCTGGAGCGCGTTTGGAGGCGCACCGAACAAGGCTTTTTCCAGGGTCGCCGACGGGTCATCGTCGCCTCTAGTCGGATGACTATAGCCATGTGACTAGAACCACGCAAGGGGTCGCCGTGGGCGGCCGTCGCGGCACGGAGAGGCGGCTTACGATCCACCCGTGGGAGTTGGCGGCAACACCTCAGAGCCCGTGGATCCGGCTGTGCCGGAGGCATCCGAGGCCGGTGCCCGCGCGCGGCGGCCCCGTGGCCGCCAGGAGGTGCGCGAGGCGTTGCTGGAGGCGGCACAGCGGCTGATCGCCGAGCAGGGGCCAGCCAACGTGCGGCTACGCGAGATCGCGGACGTCGCGGGGGTGAACTTCGGCCTCGTCTACCAGTACCTCGGTACCAGGGAGGACCTGCTCCGCGAGGTCTACCAGCGGGTCGCCGCCCGGTCGGCGGCCCGTTTGGAGCACATCGAGGCGCTCGCCGACGTCATCGATATCTTTCTGACGACCTCGGACGGCAGCATCGGTCGGATCATGGGCTGGGCCGCGCTGGAGGGCGGCTATTCCGCCGATGTCTTCGGCCATTCGCCCGCGCAGGACCAGGTGGCCGGCATCATTTCCCGCGAGGCCCACCAGCATGACCGCGAGGTGCCGGACGACGAGGCGCGCGTCTTCGCGGCCTTCCTGCAGGTGGTGGCCCTCGGCTGGCGACTGTTCCGCCCGATCGGCCTCGCCACCGCCGGCGTCGACCCGGCCACCGTCGACGCCGACGAGATGGTCACGAGATGGCTCCACCTGCTGTCCGACGCCTTCGTGCACGGCCAGCCGACCACCAGCCCCGCCCCACCCGCCTGACTGGCGCCCGCGGAACGACAGCGTTGAGGTCAAGCGTTCCGGTCGCGATGGAGTTCAGCGCGTCGGCGCTTGTGTTCCACTTGGAGCTTTTTCATTTCGTTTTGGGCAGCGGCGCGTTCTTCTTCTGTGATCGGGCCGTACTCCTCCTCTAGCCAGTCCACCAGTTCGCGTAGCCGGTCCTGGGCCTGCCGGTGGCGCAACACTTCGATGAGATAGGCGGAGACGCCACGTTCGCCGGCTGCGGCGCGGACCTCCCGCGGTAGGTCCTCGGGAATGGTGATTTTGATCGTCGTGAGCCTCATGAACGACCCGAGCTAGACCTTCTGGATCACGATGCGGTCTGGGAGGAGTCGTTCGAGATCGTCCCTGTCCGTCGTGAAGACGGTGACGTCACCTGTCTGCCGCCGCGCGAGCACTGCGACGACGGCGTCGATGGCGTATTTGTGGCCGTGGAGCCCGRCAATCACCAGCAGGCGCCTAGTACGGCAGCAACAGTGATCGCTCTGTGGTCTCTACCCAATCGGTCGGCGTGGTGCGATGCGCGACGCGGCCGCTGCGTGTTCTCCGTACTTTGTGAAGAGAATCGAAGAATTCGCAGCGACCGCTTCCGTGAGCATAGCGACGGTGGACGTCGGGGTGTGGGAGGTCGCGTTGGACGAGTTGCTGGCCCGTGTCGCTGCCAGCCTTGGTGGCGAACAACCGCGCAGGCAGGCCGAGGCGTACGCGCGTGGTCTTCTGTCGTCGAAGGAACGGAAGAACGGGTGGACGCTCGCCGAGTACATCCACGACGCCGGTCCACAGAAGACGCAGCGTCTTCTCAACGAGTACTCGTGGAATGAGAACGGGGTTAGGGACGTGATCCGGTCCTACGCTCTCGAGCACCTCGCCGAACCGGACGGCGTGCTCGCGCTCGATGAGACCGGTTTCCTGAAGAAGGGCCGCCGATCCGCCGGCGTCCAACGTCAGTAC
>NZ_MOMC01000159.1 GCF_001983105.1 Pseudofrankia asymbiotica
CTTGTTCAGGGCGACGACGATGTACGGCACGCCAACCTGACGAGCGAGCAGCACGTGCTCCTTCGTCTGCGGCATCGGGCCGTCGGTCGCCGACACGACCAGGATCGCCCCGTCCATCTGGGCGGCACCGGTGATCATGTTCTTGATGTAGTCGGCGTGACCCGGGCAGTCGACGTGCGCGTAGTGCCGGGCGTCCGTCTGGTACTCGACGTGCGCGATGGAGATGGTGATGCCGCGGGCCTTCTCCTCGGGCGCCTTGTCGATCTGGTCGAACGGGGTGAACGGGTTCAGGTCCGGGTGGGCGTCGTGCAGGACCTTGGTGATGGCCGCCGTCAGCGTGGTCTTGCCATGGTCAATGTGACCGATGGTGCCAATGTTGACGTGCGGTTTGGTCCGCTCGAACTTCTGCTTCGCCACGGGTGTCCCTCCAAGGACGGGTGGTGTCTTGCTGTAGATCGTCTCGTTTGGGGCCCAGGGGGACCGTGCCCCGGACATCCGCTGGCGCGGAGATCCGGGGACCGCTTCACCCCGGGCGGGCGTTACTCCCCGCGGGCCTTCGCGATGATGTCCTTCGCGACGTTGTTGGGGACTTCGGCGTAGGAGTCGAACTGCATGGAGTAGTTCGCCCGGCCCGAGGTCTTCGACCGCAGGTCGCCGACGTAGCCGAACATCTCCGACAGTGGCACCAGCGCCCGGATGATCCGGGAGCCGCCGCGCTCGTCCATCGCCTGGATCTGCCCGCGCCGCGAGTTCAGGTCGCCGATGACCTCACCCATGTAGTCCTCGGGAGAGGTGACCTCGACGGACATCATCGGCTCGAGCAGGACCGGGTCGGCCTTCCGCGCCGCATCCTTGAACGCCATCGAACCGGCGATCTTGAAGGCTAGCTCGGAGGAGTCGACCTCGTGGTACTGGCCGTCCAGCAGGGTGACCTTCACGTCGACCAGGGGGTAGCCGGCGAGTACACCGAACTCCATGGCCTCCTGGCAGCCCGCGTCGACGCTCGGGATGTACTCCTTCGGGATGCGGCCGCCGGTGACCTTGTTCTGGAACTCATAGCCACCGCCGTCACCACCGGAAGGCTCCAGGCTGATGATCACCCGCGCGTACTGACCTGAACCACCGGTCTGCTTCTTGTGGGTGTAGTCGACCTTCTCGACCTTCCGGCGGACGGTCTCCCGGTACGCGACCTGCGGGCGGCCGACGTTGGCGTCGACGCTGTACTCGCGCTTCATCCGGTCGACCAGCACCTCGAGGTGCAGTTCGCCCATGCCCGAGATGACCGTCTGACCGGTCTCCTCGTCGGTGCGGACCTGGAAGGTCGGGTCCTCCTCGGCCAGCCGCTGGATCGCGGTGCCCAGCTTCTGCTGGTCGGCCTTCGTCTTCGGCTCGATCGCGACGTGGATGACCGGAGCCGGGAATGTCATCGACTCCAGCACGACCGGCGCGTTCGGGTCGCAGAGGGTGTCACCGGTGGTCGTGTTCTTCAGCCCGACCACCGCGACGATCTGGCCGGCGCCGACGCCGTCCCGATCCTCCCGGTGGTTGGCGTGCATCTGCAGGATGCGGCCGATCCGCTCCTTGCGGTCCTTGGTGGAGTTGAGCACCGCGGAACCGGACGAGAGCTTGCCGGAGTACACCCGGATGTAGGTCAGCTTGCCGACGTACGGGTCAGACATGATCTTGAAGGCGAGCGCGGAGAACGGCTCGTCCTCGCTGGCCTCGCGGGCGATCTCGACCTCTTCGTTGCCCACCTTGTGACCGACGGTCCTGCCGACGTCGGTCGGGCTGGGCAGGAAGTCGACGACGGCGTCGAGCATGGGCTGCACGCCCTTGTTCTTGAACGCCGTGCCGCACATGACCGGGTTGATCGAACCGGTCAGGGTGGCCCGTCGGATCGCCGCGATCAGCTCGTCGAGGGTGGGCTCCGTGCCCTCGAGGTACTTCTCCATGAGGTCGTCGTCGTTCTCGGCGACGGTCTCGAGGAGCTTGTCGCGCCATTCCTGCGCGGCTTCCTCGTGGTCGCGCGGGATGTCGACGACGTCGTAGGAGGCGCCCTTGTCCTCGGAGTGCCAGATCAGGCCCTTCATCCGGACCAGGTCGATGACACCCTTGAAGTCGGACTCGACGCCCCACGGGAGCTGGATGACGGCCGGCGTCGCGTCGAGCCGGTCGATCATCATCTCCACGCAGCGGTGGAACTCCGCGCCGACCCGGTCCATCTTGTTGACGAACGCGATCCGCGGCACGTTGTACCGGTCGGCCTGGCGCCACACCGTCTCGCTCTGCGGCTCCACACCGGCGACCGCGTCGAACACCGCGACGGCACCGTCGAGCACCCGCAGCGACCGCTCCACCTCGACGG
>NZ_MOMC01000160.1 GCF_001983105.1 Pseudofrankia asymbiotica
CCACACCCTCCACACCCACCACACCACCCACTACCTCGAACTCACCCCCCACCCCACCCTCACCCCACCCACCCTCGAAACCCTCCACACCCTGCACGCGGCCGACGACACCGACGGCACCGGCCAGCACGTCCTGCCGCTGGCCAGCCCGCACCAGCCCGCGGCCCACACCGTCGCCACGGTCCTGGCCACTCTCTGGACGCACGGACGCGTCCCCGGCCCCGGACCGGCCGCCGCCGGCGCGGGCACCGGCGCGGACCTGAGCGCGCGACTGCCCACCTACCCGTTCCAGCACAAGCGCTACTGGCTGCACGCGCGGCCCGCCCGCGAGACGGGCGACCCAGGGCGCCTCGGCCTGGGGAGCAGCGCACACGCCCTGCTCGGCGCCGCGGTGCCCCTGGCCGGCGACGGCGGGCTCGTGCTCACGGGGCGGATCTCCGTCGCCGAGCAGCCCTGGCTCGCCGACCACGCGATCGACGGGACCACCCTGCTGCCCGCCGCCGCCTTCCTCGACCTCGCCCTGCACGCCGCCCGGCACGCGGTGGACGCCGGCGACGACCGCGACGAGCCGCCCGGCCTGGAGTCCCTCGCCCTGGAGGCCCCGCTGGCGCTCGGCCGCCGCGACGCCGTGCAGGTCCAGGTGGTCCTCGGGCCGCCCGACGGCCCGCGGCGCACGGTCGCGATCCATGCCCGGCCGGAGACGCCGCCGGGGCGGCCGGCGGCGTCGTGGACCCGGCACGCCTCCGGCGTCGTGACGACGGCCTCCGGGGCTGGCCGCGCCCAGGTCGCCGACCTCGCGGACTGGCCGCCGGCGGACGGCGCCGAGATCGACGTGACCGCTCTGTACGAGCGGCTGGCCGACGAGGGCTACCACTACGGGCCGGCGTTCCGCGGCCTGGCCTCGGCCTGGCGCCACGGCGAGGACCTGGCCGGCGAGGTCGGGCTCGGCGCGGGCGACGCGGCGGAGCCGGCCGGCTTCGGCATCCATCCGGCGCTGCTCGACGCCGCCCTGCACCTCGTCCACCTGGACAGCCACGGCCGTGCCGACGCCGGCCAGGCCGGCGCGGACCCCTCCCACATCCGGCTGCCGTTCGCCTGGTCCGGCGTCACCCTGCACGCGACCGGCACGGCCGTCGCCCGGGTGCGCCTGGCCGCCACCGGGGCCGACGCCTACGCGCTGACCCTCGCGGACGCCGACGGCGCGCCCGTCCTCACCGTCGACGAGCTGGTGATCCGCTCGTCGGCACGCGCGGCGCTGCCCCGGCCGGCGGCCACCGACGCCTCATCACTGCTGCGCCTGGAGTGGACCGCGGCGCCCGGCGCCCGGCTCGGCCCGGCCGCGACGCCGGCCTTGCTCCTGACCAGGCAGGGCGGCCCGCTGGCCGACGCGCTACGGCCGCGGGCGGTGCACGAGGATCTGCCCGCCCTGATCGCGGCGCTGGACGACGAGGCGGTACCGGAGCTGGTCGTCGCCGACCTCGCGGCCCTCGCCGGACCGCCGGGAGACCCCGCCCGCGAGACGGTCGGCACGTTCGCCGACGACGGGCCGGACGAGGCACCGGCGGCGGCCCGCGCCGGCGCCGAGCGGGTCCTCGGCCTGCTGCGGAACTGGCTCGCCGAACCGCGCCTCGGCGCGACCCGCCTCGTCCTGGTCACCCACGGCGCCGTCGGCACGGACGACGACGACCCGGTCCCGGCGCTCCCGCTCGCTCCGGTCTGGGGCATGGTGCGCACCGCGCAGGCCGAGCACCCCGGCCGGTTCGCCCTCCTGGACCTCGACGACCAGCCCGGCAGCCTCGCCGCCCTGCCGGCGGCCTTCGCCCAGGCCGCCACCGAACCCCAGCTCGCGCTGCGCGCCGGCGCGCTGCTCGCCCCTCGGCTCGCCTACCTGCCGGCGACGTCCGACGACGGCCGGACCCGCGGCGGCGCCGACGGCTCGCCCGAGCCGGTGCTCGACCCGGACGGCACGGTCCTCATCACCGGCGGCACCGGCACCCTCGGCGGACTCGTCGCCCGCCACCTCGTCACCCGGCACGGCGCCCGCCACCT
>NZ_MOMC01000161.1 GCF_001983105.1 Pseudofrankia asymbiotica
CCACACCCTCCACACCCACCACACCACCCACTACCTCGAACTCACCCCCCACCCCACCCTCACCCCACCCACCCTCGAAACCCTCCACACCCTGCGTGACGCCGACGAGGCCACCGACCGCGCGGCCAGACACCCCGGATTCCACGTCACCCCGCTCACCAGCCCGCACCACCCCGAGTCACGCGGCCTCGCCGCCGCGCTCGCCACCCTGTGGGCCCACGGGCACCGCGGCACTCCCACGGGCGACGCCGCCCCCCGGTCCGGCGCGCGCCGGCGTACCGACGCCGAACTGCCCGCCTACCCCTTCCAGAACAGGCGCTACTGGCTCGACGCCCCGGCGTCGCCCGGCGACCTCACCGCCGTGGGGCTGACGGCCGCCGGGCACCCGTTCCTGAGCACGTCGCTCGTCCGGCCCGACGGCGCGGTCGTCCTCACCGGCCGGGTGTCCCTCGCCGAGCAGCCCTGGCTCGCCGACCACGCCCTCGACGCGACCACCCTGCTGCCCGCCGCCGCCTTCCTCGACCTCGCCCTGCACGCCGCCCACCGGACCCAGGCGACCCGCCTCGACACCCTCACCGTCGAGGCCCCGCTGGTCCTCGCGGACAGCGGCGCGGTCCACCTCCAGCTCGCCGTCGGAGCCCCCGGAGCGGACGGGCGGAGGACGCTCGAGATCCACTCGCGGCCGGCCGCGACCGGCGGGGACGCGGACACGGACGCGGCCTGGACGAGACACGTCAGCGGCCTGCTCACGCACGAGCCGGCGTCCCCTTCGGCCGCGCCGGCCGCGGCGCCGCCCGGTGGAGACGCGGTCGACCTGTCCGGCTTCTACGACCGGCTGGCCGAGCAGGGTTACCGCTACGGGCCGGCCTTCCAGGGCCTCGGCAGCGCGCGTCGCCACGGGGCCGCCCTCGACGGCCGCGCCGGCACCGCCCCGGACGGCGACCTGGGCGGCATCCTGGGCGGCGAGGTACGGCTGGGCCCGGACGGGACGGACGGCACCGTCGGCACGGTCGGCTTCGGCATCCACCCTGCGCTGCTCGACGCCGCCCTGCACCTCGTCCACCTGGACCAGGACGGCGCGGGCGCCGAGCGCGACCCCGACCGGCTGCGGCTGCCGTTCGCCTGGTCCGGCGTCACCCTGCACGCCACGGGCGCGGCCGCGGCGCGGGCCCAGCTCACCCGCACCGGCGCCGAGAGCTACGCGCTGGCGCTGACCGACGCGGCGGGCGCGCCGGTCCTGACCGCCGACGAGCTCGTCGTGCGCGCAGCGAGCCGGCGGCAGCTCGCCGAGGCGGCCGCGCCCCAGGCCCCGCTGTACGAGCTGACCTGGCAGGTCACGCCGGCGGACCGCGCGGCGGAGCCGGAGCGGGCGACGGTCGTCGTGCTCGGGTCGGCGCGGTCGCGGGTGGTCGAGGCGCTGGCATCCGCCGGCTGGGCGAGCGACGTGCGACCGGACCTGCCGGCGCTGCTCGCGACCGTCGAGGACGGGACGGCGGCACCGGAGCTGGTGGTCGCCGACCTGTCCCCGACGGGCTCCGCCCTGCCGGGCAGTGACGCCGAGGCGGGGGACGACGCCGACGCGCCGGCCGCCGCACACGCAATGACCGCGCGGGTGCTGGCGCTGCTGCGGGACTGGCTCGCCGAGCCGCGCCTCGACGGCGCCCGGCTGGTCCTGGTGAGCCAGGGGACGGTCGCGACGGACGACGGCGACCCGGTCCCGGCGCTCACCGCCGCTCCCGTCTGGGGACTGGTACGCACCGCCCAGGCCGAGCATCCCCACCGGTTCGGCCTCGTCGACCTGGACGACGACCCGCTCAGCCTCGCGGCGCTGCCCTCGGCGCTCGGCCGCACCGCCGAACCCCAGCTCGCGCTTCGCCACGGCGCGCGGCTCGCCGCCCGGCTCACCGCCCACAGCCCCGGCACCGACACCGACACCACCGACCAGCCGGCGCTGGACCCGGACGGCACGGTCCTCATCACCGGCGGCACCGGCACCCTCGGCGGACTCGTCGCCCGCCACCTCGTCACCCGGCACGGCGCCCGCCACCT
>NZ_MOMC01000162.1 GCF_001983105.1 Pseudofrankia asymbiotica
GTGGTGACGGGCGCGTGCCGTTTGAGCGTCTCGGTGACCGCGACGAGGGCGGTCTCGGTGAGGTCCTTCAGGTCCAGGCCGGCGCGCGTGAGGACGTCGCGATCGACGAGAAGTGCCTGGTAGGCACCCCGCCCGGGGGCGAGCCGGTTGTTCTGGTAGGTGGTGGTGTCGAGCATGCGGGCGAGGTCGAGGAGTCGGTCGGCGGTGAGGTTGTCGGGGATGAGGTCGAGGACGTCGAGGTTGTGGTGGGTGGCGTGGGTGCTGGCGGCGCGTTGTTGGGCGTCGTCGAGGTGGACGCCTTCGGCGAGCAGGAAGACGTGGTTGTGGTGGATGGGGTCGTTGGAGGGTTCGGCGACCGGTAGCGCGGACAGGCGTCGGCGCAGCCTCGCCGTGTTGAGGCCGACGGCGGCGAGCACGGTGACGGGCAGCCAGTACCGGCGGCTCACGGCGTCCCTTTCTGGTTGGTGTCTGCTCAGGTGATGCCGCGCGTGGGTCGGCTGTCCGGACTGACCCGCGGGCTGGTGGTCCAGTGGGCTCGGGGCCGGCCCGGCCCACTCAGGGCAGGCGGGCCAGGATCCGGTAGGCGTTGGCGCGGGTGCCGCGGGTCAGGTAGGGGCGGCTCGCGGCGTCGGCGGCGACGAGGGCGGGGAACAGCGGAGCGAGCGCCGCGAGGACCGCCGCCCGTTTGGCCCTGCTGGCGCCGGGCGACGGGTCGTCACGCCACGGAAGGCCGGGCGACGGCGCGAACCGTTGGACCAGCCCCCACCAGGCGTACATCCCGTCGCCGGCCAGGTGCGTCTCGCCGTACTCGATGTTCTCGACCTGGAAGCCGCGTTCGGTGAGAGCGGCCGCGAGGTTGTCCGCGGGCAGCAGGTGCTGGTGCTGCGGGACCATCCAGCTCGGCGAGAGGGGCCCGTAGGCGCGAAGCGCCGGGCTGTCGGGGTTGGGGACCTCGATGAGGAGGTGGCCGCCGGGGGTGAGGGCGGTGGCGGCGGCGTCGAGTTCGGCGCGGGGGTCGCGGGTGTGTTCGAGGTAGTGGAACATGCTGATGACGTCGTAGTGGCCGGCCAGGCTCGCGGCGAGGTCGGGGAACTGGCCGCGGTGTGCGGTGTCGATCCAGCCGCGGCGGGCGGCTTCGTCGAGGCCGTCGCCCATGTCGAGGCCGTCGAAGACCGTGTCGGGCCAGATGTCCCGCGCGATGAGGCAGAAGTGCCCGAGGCCCGCGCCGACGTCCAGCCAGYKKCGCGGRGSCGWSSGSACGGMSCGSGCSCGSGCCRGGTRKGSRCCSGGACCGRMSCCGRSCASCMRYTCSRYSRSCKSGCCGCCCAGGCCGTCGTAGAAGTCGCGGTAGTAGTAGTCCAGCCCCTCCGGGGTCAGCCGCGGGTTCTGGAAGACGTGGCGGCACTCGGCGCAGCGGTCGTAGCGGAACCGGCCTGGCTTGGCCTGGGTGGCGTCGAACCCGGTGATGACCTTGCGCAGCTGCGCGGCGCCGCACCAGGGGCAGGTGGAGCGCGCCGGCTCCAGGAAGTGCTCCACCCCACCCGCGAACTCGGCCCGGTAGGCCGCGCGCAGCTCGTCGGCCCGCGCCCCGGCCTCGGGCGTGAACGCCTTCGGCGGCGCGACCCACCACCGCGCCAACCGCCCGCCGGCTCCGTCCTCACCGGCCTCGTTCCCGCCCACCCCGGCGTCGCCCGCGGCCTGACCGGAGATCGCGTCGCCGCGGCCCGGCGGCGTCACCGCGTCAGAGCGCCGTGACGCGACTGCCGGCGACGAAGGGGAGCGTCCGGCGAGGTCGGCGAGCAGTTCGGCGGCGCCGCGGCGGCGGGTGAGGGGGGAGCTGGGCAGGTCGGTGAGGTGGAGGGGTCCGCCGGTGGCGACGAGCGCGGGTTGCAGCCAGGTCGCCGCCGCGGCGGCCAGAGTCCAGCCGGGCGCGGCCGTCGCCCCG
>NZ_MOMC01000163.1 GCF_001983105.1 Pseudofrankia asymbiotica
GGATGTACTCCTTCGGGATGCGGCCGCCGGTGACCTTGTTCTGGAACTCATAGCCACCGCCGTCACCACCGGAAGGCTCCAGGCTGATGATCACCCGCGCGTACTGACCTGAACCACCGGTCTGCTTCTTGTGGGTGTAGTCGACCTTCTCGACCTTCCGGCGGACGGTCTCCCGGTACGCGACCTGCGGGCGGCCGACGTTGGCGTCGACGCTGTACTCGCGCTTCATCCGGTCGACCAGCACCTCGAGGTGCAGTTCGCCCATGCCCGAGATGACCGTCTGACCGGTCTCCTCGTCGGTGCGGACCTGGAAGGTCGGGTCCTCCTCGGCCAGCCGCTGGATCGCGGTGCCCAGCTTCTGCTGGTCGGCCTTCGTCTTCGGCTCGATCGCGACGTGGATGACCGGAGCCGGGAATGTCATCGACTCCAGCACGACCGGCGCGTTCGGGTCGCAGAGGGTGTCACCGGTGGTCGTGTTCTTCAGCCCGACCACCGCGACGATCTGGCCGGCGCCGACGCCGTCCCGATCCTCCCGGTGGTTGGCGTGCATCTGCAGGATGCGGCCGATCCGCTCCTTGCGGTCCTTGGTGGAGTTGAGCACCGCGGAACCGGACGAGAGCTTGCCGGAGTACACCCGGATGTAGGTCAGCTTGCCGACGTACGGGTCAGACATGATCTTGAAGGCGAGCGCGGAGAACGGCTCGTCCTCGCTGGCCTCGCGGGCGATCTCGACCTCTTCGTTGCCCACCTTGTGACCGACGGTCCTGCCGACGTCGGTCGGGCTGGGCAGGAAGTCGACGACGGCGTCGAGCATGGGCTGCACGCCCTTGTTCTTGAACGCCGTGCCGCACATGACCGGGTTGATCGAACCGGTCAGGGTGGCCCGTCGGATCGCCGCGATCAGCTCGTCGAGGGTGGGCTCCGTGCCCTCGAGGTACTTCTCCATGAGGTCGTCGTCGTTCTCGGCGACGGTCTCGAGGAGCTTGTCGCGCCATTCCTGCGCGGCTTCCTCGTGGTCGCGCGGGATGTCGACGACGTCGTAGGAGGCGCCCTTGTCCTCGGAGTGCCAGATCAGGCCCTTCATCCGGACCAGGTCGATGACACCCTTGAAGTCGGACTCGACGCCCCACGGGAGCTGGATGACGGCCGGCGTCGCGTCGAGCCGGTCGATCATCATCTCCACGCAGCGGTGGAACTCCGCGCCGACCCGGTCCATCTTGTTGACGAACGCGATCCGCGGCACGTTGTACCGGTCGGCCTGGCGCCACACCGTCTCGCTCTGCGGCTCCACACCGGCGACCGCGTCGAACACCGCGACGGCACCGTCGAGCACCCGCAGCGACCGCTCCACCTCGACGGYGAAGTCGACGTGGCCAGGGGTGTCGATGATGTTGATGGTGTGGTCACGCCAGATGCAGGTGGTGGCGGCGGAGGTGATGGTGATTCCCCGCTCCTGCTCCTGCTCCATCCAGTCCATCGTGGCGCCGCCGTCGTGCACTTCACCGATCTTGTAGTTCACACCGGTGTAGTAGAGGATGCGCTCGGTGGTGGTGGTCTTGCCCGCGTCGATGTGGGCCATGATCCCGATGTTGCGGGTCGTGGCCAGAGTGGCACGTACGTCAGCCATAACAGGTCACCAGCGGTAGTGGGCGAAGGCCTTGTTGGACTCCGCCATCTTGTGGGTGTCCTCCCGGCGCTTCACGCTCGCGCCGAGACCGTTGCTCGCGTCGATCAGCTCGTTCATGAGCCGCTCGGTCATCGTCTTCTCACGGCGGCCGCGCGAGTAGGCGACCAGCCAGCGAAGCGCCAGCGTGGTGCTGCGGCCGGCGCGGACCTCGATCGGCACCTGGTAAGTGGCGCCACCGACCCGGCGGCTGCGCACCTCCAGCGTCGGCTTGACGTTGTCC
>NZ_MOMC01000164.1 GCF_001983105.1 Pseudofrankia asymbiotica
CTCCACACACACGGAACACCCATCACCTGGAACCACCCCCAAACCCCCCACACACCCCTCCCCACCTACCCCTTCCAACACCAGACATACTGGCTCGAAAGCGATCCGGAGAAGGCACGGCGACGACAGAGCGAGGCGGAGCGCCGAGACGAGGACCAGCCGGCACGGGAAATAATTCCGGCCGGCGATGAATCCGACACGAACGTGGATCTGACCGAGCTGCTCGCCGCCATGGACGCGCCGATGCGTAGGCAGCGCCTGGTGGATCTGGTGCAGCAGGCGATCTCCGAGGTTCTTCGCCATCCGTCCGCCGACTCGGTGGCCGTGGACCGTCCTTTCCAGGATTTCGGCTTTGATTCCGTCATGGCGGTTGAACTGCGCGGTCGACTGAGTGAGGCGCTCGGGCTTCGCCTGCCGGCGACCCTCGTCTATGACCAGCCCAACCCCGAAGCGCTCGCCGAGCATCTCGTGGAGCGGGTGGAAGACCGGATGAACGATCCGCTGGCCCCCGTCCACCGCGAGCTGGACGCGATCGAGGACTTCGTGGAGTCCAGTCCGGATACCGCGGCGGCGCAGGCGGCACTCACGCGACGCCTGACCGACCTGTTCGGGCACTCCGCGACCGCGGCCGCGGCCGCGACGGAGGAACTCCCGGCACACGGCACGGACCCGTCTCTCGACCACCCGGACGTCGATCTCGGTAGCGCCTCAGCCGAGGACATCTTCGGCTACATCGACGGGCAGCTCGGCCGCTCGTCCGGCTGACAGCACGGCGACACACGAGTCTCGAGGGGAGAGGGATCCCGGATGCCGGACGAAGAGAAGCTGGTCGAGTACCTCCGCTGGGTCACGGCGGATCTCAAGAAGGCCCGCCAGCGAATCTCCGAGCTGGAAGCCAGCGCGGACGACCCCATCGCCGTCGTGGGTATGGGATGCAGGTTTCCGGGTGGGGTGGCGTCGCCGGAGGACCTGTGGCGGCTGGTCTCCGAGGGCGTCGACGCGATCAGCGAGTTCCCGACGAACCGCGGCTGGGACCTGGAACAGCTCTTCGACCCGGACTCCCGCGGCCCAGGAACCTCATACACCCGTCACGGCGGTTTCCTGCACGACGCCGACCAGTTCGACGCGGCCTTCTTCGGCATCTCCCCGCGCGAGGCCACCGCAATGGACCCCCAGCAGCGGCTCCTCCTGGAAACGACCTGGGAGACGTTCGAGGACGCGGGCATCGACCCGGCCACCCTGCGCGGCAGCCGCACCGGCGTCTTCACCGGAGTCGTCGAGCAGAGCTATCTGGAGCTGGACGGCCCCGCGGAGTTCGAGGGCTATCTCATGACCAGCAGGCTGAGCAGCGTCGCCTCGGGGCGGGTGGCGTACACGTTCGGGYTCCAGGGCCCGGCCATCTCCGTCGACACGGCCTGCTCCTCCTCCCTCGTCGCCATCCACCTCGCCGCCCAATCCCTACGATCCGGCGAATCCACCCTCGCCCTCGCCGGCGGCGTCACGGTGACGGCCAGCCCGGGCGGGTTCGTCGACTTCTCGCGGTTGAACGGCCTCGCACCCGACGGACGCTGCAAATCCTTCGCCGCCAACGCCGACGGCACCGGCTGGTCCGAAGGCTGCGCCCTCCTCCTCCTCGAACGCCTCACCGACGCCCAAAAAAACAACCACCCCATCCACGCCCTCATCACCGGCACCGCCATCAACTCCGACG
>NZ_MOMC01000165.1 GCF_001983105.1 Pseudofrankia asymbiotica
CCGTCACGTCAGAGTGATGCAGCTCTTGGACCACCGAGCCATCCCGCATGATCAGAACTCGATGACACAGCGCGGCGAGCTCATCGACGTCCGATGAGCTCACGACGACCGCACATCCGGACTCGGCAGCCTCGACCAGTTGCCGGTAGATGACGGCCTTGGCGCCGACGTCGACGCCCTGCGTGGGTTCGTCGAGAAGAATGACCGCCGGCTTGAGGCGAAACCATTTTGCCAAGATAACTTTCTGTTGATTTCCTCCACTGAATGATGCGAGCGGTTTCTCCATCTCGCCCCGCGGCCGCACATCGAAACGTTCGCACCACTCCTCTACTTCTCGTCGCTCCGACTCGCGCCGCATCCGCGGGAACCTCCACGTCCGCCGAACGTCGGCCATAAGAAGGTTCTCCCCTGCCGAAAGATTGACGACGGCACCGAGCGTCTTCCGATCGGGCGGGACGTATGCCACCCCTGCGGTGACGGTGCGGTGGATGCGGTGCGGTTGCAGCGGCCGGCCGTCGAGCTCGACGCGGCCGCTCACACGTTCAAGGTCGCCGAACACGGTTCGCAGCGCGGTCTCACGGCCGGAACCCGTGATCCCGGCGAGTCCGACGATCTCGTGTGCACGGGCGTCGAAGGTCAAGCTGGCCAGGGTGGCAGATTCCACCTGGTCGACTCGCAACCGGACCGGATACTCGTCCGCTGCCAATTTCCTGCTATTCACTTCGGCCTCGTCGAGCTCGTCACCGACCAGGAGATGGACGACATCGCGGCGAGAGAGCCCCTGGACGGGAACGGCTGCGACCTTCGAACCGTCGCGAAGCACCGTGACATTCGAAGCCACTTGGAATATTTCGTCCAACCGATGTGTCACGTACAGCACGGCGACGCCGTTCGAGGCGACGCGACGAACGAGTGCGAGGAGATTCTCGACCTCGTTGTCAGGCAGTGTGGCGGTCGGTTCGTCGAAGATGACCAGCTTGACGGGAGCAGATTTGTCCACGGTGATCGAACGGGCTAGCGCAACCGCTGTTCGCTGGGCCGGCGTCAGCGCATTCACCAGGGATTCAGGGTCGATGTTGCCACCTACAAGTTCGAGACTGCGCAACGCGTTCTTCCTCGCGACCCGCCGCCGAATTGTGCCGAGCCTGGTCGGGAAGCCGGCTCCGAGACAGAGGTTGTCAAGAACTGGCAGTTCCCCGATCAGACCCAAGTCTTGGTGGACGAACCGGCACCCGGCGGCGTACGCGGCCGCGCTTGATCCGACTGCGATCGGCTCGCCCCCGACGCGAACCTCGCCGCCCGGGTCCGGCTGGTGGTAACCGGCAAGGATCTTGATGAACGTCGACTTGCCCGATCCGTTCTCGCCGATCAGTGCGTGAATCTCACCGGCAGCGATGTCGATATCGAAGGAATTGAGCGCCACATTGGTGCCGAAGCTCTTGGAGAGGCTCCGTACCGACAGCGCAGGCGCCTCGCACGCGTCATGTGACGCGGGTAAATCGAGGTCCGCGTGATGTAGCGAYGGCGTCGTCATGGGATGCACTCCTGCCGGTCCGGTCCGATACGCCGTCAGCCGACCTGCCAGAGCGCGCTGAACTGCGCCGCGTAGTCGACCGGCGTGTCCACGGACGGGCGGAC
>NZ_MOMC01000166.1 GCF_001983105.1 Pseudofrankia asymbiotica
GACGGCCTGGCATTTCCGGAAGCTGGTCGAGTAGATTCTCGACCTGGGTGATCTCGTTGGTGTCGTCGGGGACGCGGATCTGTCCGACGACGAGGCCTCTGCCGTGGATCATCGCGGCAAGTAGCTTGACCTGTGTCTTCTCATCTACCCATGCGCCACGCATGACCTTGCCATCGACCGCGATGGCGATCTGCTCCCCGTGCTCCCGGGCGGTCTGCGTGAACAGCCAGCAACCGATGCGGGCGTCCAGAGCCGCTATGTCGATGACCTGGAGAACTGCGCGGATCGCCTTCTCGCTGGGTACTCGGTACCGTCCGAGAAAGTGGTCGTAGGGCGCGCCCARCCGGGCCAGCAGGGGCTGGGGGATTCTCACGGCCCAGCGGCCGATCTCGCTGAGGCGCTGAGCGCCGGTCATCGTCGAAACAAGCGATGTCGACAGGATGTACCGCAGGCTGTAGATCGCTCCCTTTGCCTTGCGTGGGTCGGGAATCTCGCCGAGCATCGCGAGCAGGCTGGAGATGTCGAGCCGCTCGCAATCTACGGGCTCGGTGGACATGCAGGGGTCAAGCTGGCATGATGGCACGTGGTGGCCTTCTGTCTTGGGTTTTGTTTGGTGGTACTTACATTGTCCCAAGTGGAAGGCCACTTCTCTCTCAACGGGGAGCCTGCATCCCGTCAAGCATTTCCGGGTCAATTGCCTGCCGCCTGGCGCGGAACGCGCCGTCGAATCACGGCCAGCGCCAGAACGAGTTTCTACGGCAGGAATCCGCGACGAGCTGTGGCGATAATCAATCGCCCGTCGGACGCCGAGGAATGATCACCGGGCCGACTACCATCGGCTATCAATCATGACGCTGCGCTACCTCGCCGGAGCCCTGGGGTCGCGGTGTGTCTGTATCAGCAATGCTTCCGGGTACTCCGCGAGTAACTCGCCGAGGCTCCAGATGTGGCCCGGGGATTTCAGCACCCAGCGGTGCGCCGGGTGACGCGCCTGCAGATGCTGGAGGAACTGCCGATGCCACCGGTACGCCGGCGCCATGTCGGCAGTGTCCAGCAGCCAGGTCATGTAGCTGGGAACCCGATACTCCGTGCCGAACAGCGTGCTCCGGAAATCAGCGTTCGTGATACAGACGCATTCCTGGGCGAGCCGGGCGCCCATCGGATGCATGCCCTGCAGCTCCGGCATCACCTGACCGATGGCCGCAAGCCTCATGTCGACCGCGTCGATACGGGGGTCGGTGTCATAGGTCGCGGTTTCAGGTGGCGGGTATGGTCGCTCGACCTCCCAGGTCAGCGGCACGCGTGTGGCGGGATCCTGCGCCATCAGGTCATGCAGGATCGTTGTGCCCGTGCGGCCATGCCCGACGATCACAACCGGCGGTACGACGTCGGCCTTCGTGACCGCCGGGTTGGCCTTGCTGTACGCGACGATCTTCAGGCGGTTGACGAGCTGCTGCTTGAGCTCGCGGCCAGCGAAGGCGGCACCGATGCCGTTGAGATCCGCGTCGCCGCGCAGCGCGTCCACCAGTCGCTCGAGGCCCTCTTGCCATGCTTCCCCGCCGAAGTCCTCGGAACCGG
>NZ_MOMC01000167.1 GCF_001983105.1 Pseudofrankia asymbiotica
CCGGGTCTTCGAAGTTAACCGGGGTGGGCGTGGGTCCCGCATTCGGTTTGGTGACTGTGCGTGATGTTGGCCTGGTGTGGCTTTGTGTGCCGGGCGTGGGACGCTGGCGCGTCGTGACCTGAAAAGGGCCCGCAACCCCGGCGATCTTGGTTGTTCCTACGCAATCAAGACGCCACGGGGTTACGGGCTTGAGCGATCATACGAGTGTCGCGACGTTGTTGTTGGAGCTGGACGGTCTGGTGGTGCGGCACGTCGAGCGGCAGGCGGACGGCTCGCGGTTGGTGCGGCTGGAGACGGCGGACGAGGCCGCGCGGGCGTGCCCGTCGTGCGGGGTGTTCGCGACGCGGGTCAAGGGTGTGGTGCGCACCCGGCCGCGTGACCTGCCCGGCGGTTCCTCCGACCTGTGGCTGGAGTGGGTCAAGCGCCGCTGGTACTGCGACGAGCCGGGCTGCGCGCAGGGATCGTTCACCGAGTCGCTGCCGGCGGTGCCGGCCAGGGCGCGGCTGACGGCCCGGCTGCGCGCGGAGGCCGGCCGGCGGGTGGTCGACGGGGCCTGCGCGACGGTCACGGCCTGCGCCCGGTCGCTTCGCCTGTCCTGGCCGACGACCATGGACGCGGTGCGTGAGGCGGCGGCGTCGCTGGCCGCTGCCCCGGCGCCGCCGGTCGAGGTCCTCGGGATCGACGAGGTGCGCCGGGGCCGGCCGCGCTGGCGGCCCGTCGACAGCCCCGCGCCGGCCCGGGAGCCCACGGCCGGCGAGCCCGCCGGTGGCGAGCCGGCGAAGGCCCGGGTGCTGGCCGACCGGTGGCACGTCGGGTTCACCGACCTGGCCGGTGGGCAGGGCATGCTCGGCCAGGTCGAGGGCCGCACCGCCGACGACGTCGCGTACTGGCTGGCCAGCCAGCCCGCGGCCTGGCGCGACCGGGTCACCCACGTCGCGATCGACATGTGCACCGTGTTCGTCGCCGCGGTCCGCCGCTACCTGCCCCACGCCACCCTCGTCGTCGACCACTTCCATCTGGTGCACCTCGCCAACGGCGTCGTCGCGGAGGTCCGCCGCCGGATCACCACCACCACCCGCGGCCGGCGCGGACGCGACAGCGACCCCGAATGGAAGATCCGCAACCTGCTGCGGCGCAACCGGGAGAACCTCACCGACCGCCAACTCGCGAAACTGTGGAACACCCTGACCGACCTCGGCGAACCCGGCCTGACGATCCTGGCCGCCTGGATCGCGAAGGAAGAACTCCGCGCGCTGTTCGCGCTCGCCGGTACCCACCCCGACCGCACCGTGATCGCCCACCGGCTCACGAAGTTCTACACCTGGTGCGCCAGCGCCGGCATCCCCGAGCTCGAACGCCTCGCCACCACGATCAGCACCTGGTGRCCATGCATCGAGGCGTTCCTCCACACAAAGATCACCAACGCGGCCAGTGAAGGCTACAACCGGGTCGTCAAACTCGACGCCCGCAACGCCTACGGATACCGCAACCCCACCAACCAGCGCCTACGCACACGCTGCGCAACCACCCGCCGAGCCCGCGGATGCCTCAACCCCGCCTAACCTCGAAGAGCC